>NZ_CP051180.1:2755422-3444277 GCF_012295575.1 Ferrimonas lipolytica
CGCAATTGCGTCCCAACGCCATCAATCGCGATGAATTCGAAAACAGTTTTACTAAGCCGTCGGTCAATCCGGTGACCCGTGAACGGTCATCCTCACGGCTATCAGCGTAGGCTTGCACTATCGCATAGTCGCCAGGATCTTGTTGACGCTGCAGGGCAACATCAAGTTGCTCCACCAGCGTGGCCACATCGCGTAAACCAAGGTTAAAGCCTTGCCCAGCAATCGGATGCACGGTTTGGGCCGCGTTACCAATCAGTACACTGCGGTGGTGATGCACCCGCTCTGCTTTGCACAAGGCCAGTGGGTAGCTAGCGCGAGCGCCAACTTTTTCTATCAATCCCAGCCGCTGCCCAAACGCCTGCTGCAGTTCCAGTTTAAAGGCTTGTTCGTCCAACGCTAAACGGCGTTGCGCCTCATCATCGCTTTGTACCCATACAAGTGAATAACGGCCGTCACTCATTGGCAGCAGAGCCAATGGGCCTTCACTGGTAAAACGCTCGTAAGCGGTTACGCCATGTTCGGCACAGCTGATGTTAGCGATAACGGCTGTTTGTTGATAAGGCTGACGCTCTAAATCGATATTAAGACGCTGCCGCACCTGTGACATGGTGCCATCGGCACCGACAACCAACTTGGCATTAAGCTGTTGGCCGTCGTTAAGGGTAAGTTCCACCTGATGCTGACGCTGAGTTAATGCAGTTAAAGCATTAGGACAATACAACTCAACGGTAGATTCTGTTAAGCGTTGCCACAGGGCTGGGCCAGTTCGCTCCAACTCAACCACATGGCCAAGACTGTCGACATCATATTCCGCCGCTGTCATCGCAACGCCACCGAAGTGGCCACGATCGGAAACTTCAATACGCTCGATAGTGGCGGCATTGGCGGCAATGGCAGACCATAGCTGCAACCCTTTAAGGGTATCGACCGACCCTGCTGCTAATGCAATAGCGCGGCTGTCATAGCCAGGGTGGCGAGTGCCATTAACTTCGTTGGCTTCAATTAACGCTACTTGGTAGCGTTCGCCATTGGGGCCTTTTAGCTGTGCCAATGACAGCGCTAAGCATGCCCCGGCCATGGCGCCACCAACAATGGCAATGTCGACCTGTTTTGTGGTCAAAAAGGCTTCCCCTAATCCTGCGCCTATCGATACTATCGCTACCCGAGCCCCTTTCCTGACGGTAAAGTTAAGCTCTGTCGCAGCGGCAGCAATCCATCTTGTTGAGCGATTGTGTTCACAATAGGGAAAGAACTCAAGTGAAGAGTCACAGGTGAGTGAGAACATTTGAAGCCATCACCGCTTAACTCCACCGTTGTGCATGAGTTGATAAGGGTTAACGCTGTTGAACCTAAGCGATAAAAAAAGCTGTGTCGTAGTTAAGTGTTGAGGTTTATATCAAGCCTTCGGCTCTGCCGATTTCGGTGTTTTTAGGGGACGATGTCGCGGTGGCGACGGCACATTCTTGTATGCATTAGGGGGGAGCTTCGCCCCTTTACCTCAGGTCGCAGCCCAAAACGTTTCGCTGGACTGCCCCAATGGGCCAGAAGAACAATATGGTAGTAGTGCGTTACCCCTTGTCTCGGGACTCGCCTAACCGGTGCATTAACAGCATTGGAAAGAACAACACTTAGTTGCTACGCAGCCTAAAAAAAGCGAAACCGCATCGCTGCGGTTTCGCTTCTAACAACACTAACTTGGTGACGTTCAACCAGCCATAAGTGCTTCAATATCGGCAATTTCTTTGACAACCGAAGCGGTCATATTGATGTGGCCGTCGGCAGTAATGGCAATGTTATCTTCGATACGCACTCCAATTCCTTGCCACTTCGGATCAACGTCTGCATCAGGAGCGATATACAGGCCCGGCTCGATGGTCAGCACCATACCTTGCTCCAGTGGCCGGGTACGATCTGCACTGTAGTAGTCACCGACATCATGCACATCCAAGCCCAACCAATGGCCTAGGCCATGCATGTAAAACTTCTTATAGGCTTCGGTTTCGATCAGCTCAGCCACCTCGCCCTGCATAATGCCAAGTTCGACCAAACCGCCAACCATGATCTCCAATACCTTAGCATTGGCTTGTTTAATGGCAACGCCAGGTTTAAGCATCGAAATCGCGGCTTTCTCAGCGTTCAAAACCAAGGTGTACAGTGCTTTTTGCTCGTCGCTAAACTTACCGTTAACTGGGAAGGTACGGGTAATGTCACCAGCGTAACCGCGATATTCAGCACCAGCGTCAATCAATACCAAGTCGCCGCTCTTCAGCTCACACTCGTTTTCGGTGTAATGCAAAATACAGGCGTTTTCACCACCACCAACAATGGTGCCATAGGCCATCTCCAAGGCTCCATTCATGGCGCAGTGGTGTTTGATTTCCGCTTCCAGCTGGTATTCGAACATGCCTGGCTTACACACCTGCATCGCTCGGGTATGGCCTTCAGCAGACAAACGCGCCGCCGTCGCCATCAACTCAAGCTCGGCATCGGATTTGTGCAGCCGTAGTTCGTGCAAAATGGTACGGAGGTCTTGTACCTGAGTCAGCGCTTTAAGGCCCTGACGCTGCCCAACTCGGAGGGTCGCAAGCAGGCTTGCTACCGCTTCATCTTCTCGGCTGGAGAAGCCATTGCGATGCAGCAATACATCAAAGCCGCTTACCAGCAGCGGCAACTCCTTAGCGAGGTCATCAATGCTGTAAGCCGCATCTACCCCTAGGGCATCCGGTGCACGTTCAGCGCCTAAGCGACGGCCGTGCCAGATCTCCATCATCTCGTCACGAGGACGCACAAATATCACCGATTCCGGCGTTTGCCCTTTGCGTAACAGCAACAATGCATCAGGCTCATTAAACCCGGTGAGGTAAAACAGGTCGCTGTCTTGGCGAAAACGATATTCGGTATCGTTAGAGCGGGTTACTTCAGCAGAGCCGTATACCAGAGCTACGGAATTTTCTGGCATCTGCGCCAGCAACTGCTGGCGATGAGAGGCGGCTAGGGCTTGATCCATCAAAGGTGTCCTTCACTAATTAGTTAACGTACAGCGATCAGTGCAGAGTCTTAGACTCCGTATCTTCGTCATCGGCTAGGCCGCGAAACTCACGCAAACATTCCCAAGCGGCAATGCGGGCGTGTTCCACTAAGGCGGCAAAACCCTCTTCATTATCGTCGTTGTCTTCCACTTCCAACTCAACCAAGGTGATGTCGGTTAGATCTTGGATAAGCTCCTGCACCTCCGCGGAGGACTTATCCAGCGCAGGTTGGACCATTACAAGGCCGGTTAGAAAGCTTTGGGTCCAGTTGATAAAGGCTTCAAGACGATCCGTTAGCGGGTCATCTTCCTCCGCCAGTAATGGCGAGAAGCTCAACTCAGGATCGACCAAGCTATTGACCACATCTTGGTACAGCTCTTTCACGATGTTCATCAGCGTATCAGACAATGGTTCACCATCGTTGATCAGTTCCAGTAGTGGCTTTACCCACTGATTGTTTTCGATGGTGACACCGCCACACACAAGGCCGGTTAAAACACCATGGATTTCAGCAGGTAATACCGCTAATTTATCTGCATCCAGTGCGGTTTGCAGTTTACCGAGCAGCAATGGAGAGGTGGATTTCATATCAGAGAAGTTCCGAGGTTAAAAACTGCAGCCATGCTATCATGAGCCACCCGATCGCTCCACCTACTGCCGGTTGCTTAATCGCCTGCTTGTGGGGGAAAATAATTCAATCATAAATTCGGTATTTCAATGAGCACCAACACCACCGACATTTCCGTACTTGGACGTAATTACACCGTCACCTGTCCACCGGAGCAGCGCGAGCATTTGCAGCAGATTGCCGCCGAATTACATCTGCGTTTCGATCAGCTAAAGCAACGGACAGGCACCACTAGCATGGAGCACCTTGCGGTGATGGTGGCATTGAATTTATTGCATGAACAAGACCAGTCCCAGCTAGAACACGCGCAACGACAAATGCAAATGCAAAAACGGTTAAAAGCGCTAGAGGCCTCAATTGAGCAACGTTTGGGCGAACGTATCACAAACCCTAAAAAACCAGTTGAACCGAGCCAATAAGCCTCATAGACTGAAGTTGTCAGTTAGGAAAATGCCTTGCTTTTTCCTACACTGATTAGGCTCCCTGAAGTGTTCGCCAGCGAATAACGTCCCTGGCCGATGCTTTTACCCCCAGGGTGTTCGTAAGGTGCGGCTGCGCATGCTCGGTACGTCCGAGAAGCCGAAAGCATCAAATGGACACCCGCCTTGAATTTTCGGATTCGAGGGCAACCCTTCGCAGCGGCACCGCGGGGAGCTCTTAACATTTCTTGGTTATCACCTAATTCCTCCCTCCTTCGCTTTTTGTAAGAGAAATCTTACTTACTTCATAAGCACTATCTATTTCTGCTTCATCAATAAACCATATCGGAAAAACCTACACTAAGATGTAGTTATACATGGTTATTTTTTAGACTTTTGCTATGCGTTTTAGGTATCGATACTGATGCACTTGTTTAGTGAGAACAATCTCATTCGCGGGGTGAGACTACTGCCGGTATTTGTATTGGTGGTGTTTTTGACTGCATTAATATTTACAGGCTTAGGCGCAAGCAAACGCAAGCTTGACGAGCTTGAGCAAGAGTTGAGCTTTAACCTGCTGGCAGAACAGAAAAGGCTGGTTAAGCTGAAAGTTGATATGACATTTCGGCAACTTGAGTTAGCACAAAGCAAATCGCTAGTTGCTGTTCGAAGCAGTATCCGCGACCGTGTTTATAAAGCTCATACTATCGCTACCGGCATTCACAATGCCAACCCAAACATAACAAAAGTAGAACTAACTCAAAGGATTAACTCTGCACTTCGGGGATTGCGTTTTCACCAAGGCCAGAGTTATTTCTTTATGTTTACAATGGATGGTATCAACCTGCTTGCCCCAGCACACCCCCATTTAGAGGGAACCAATATGCTGGAGTTTCGCGACAACAAGGACATACCGTCCATTAAAAATCACATAGAGCTTATCCGGCAATCAGAGTTGGGCGAGGCCTATTACCAATGGTCGTACACCAAACCAAATGAAACCAAAGAGTCAGAAAAGCTTGGATTTGGCAAATATTTTGCCCCTTTAGATGCTTACATTGGCACTGGTGAATACCTCAGTGATGTCCGCAATGAGGTTCAGCAAGACCTGCTCGAATTGCTCTACTTTGACAATCATGCCGACCAAGATTCAACCTTTGTGCTGAACCATTCAGGAGAGTTCCTAGCGCACTCCGACGACAGTTTAATCGGTACTGTTGCTGACACATTTAGAGAAGAAATAAGCTTTTCCAGCGACTTTAGCCGCAATTCTAAATATTTCATTGCGTATCAGCTTGCTAGTTCGAAACAACCAAATGAATTTGAGTCCCACATTGCTTACGTCCGCCATTTTTCACAATGGAACTGGGTGATCGCCGCCAGCTTTTCTGATAGCAAATTGTGGCAACAAGTTGCAGATGAACTGGCCATAGCTCAACAAAAACACTACTCCACACTCTTTCAAGTCTTTGGCATGTGCTTTTTTATCGGACTGATTGCAATCCTGCCCTGCTTAGTGCTTGCCAGTGCCTTGCAATCTCGCTTGGGCAAATACCGAGCTCAAATCATCCAGGATCTCGAAGAGATCGATCGTCACAAGCACCAATTAAAACATCAAGCTGAGCATGACGCTCTTACCGGTTTAGTCAATCGTTACCGAACTCGCACTGAAATTCAAACCGCCTTAGATCACGCCGCACCTAAGGCTCAATCAATAGCGCTAGTGCGAATAGAAGTTGATAATTTTAAGAAGATAAACGACAGCTATGGTGATGATATTGCCGATAAGCTGCTTCAACATATTGCCATTACTCTGAAAAACAACTTGAAAGATGCAACCACCATCGGCCGCTTTGACAATGACGTGTTCATTGCTTGTATACCGGTCAATAGCCATAAAAGTAAAATTAGACAGCAGCTAAAACAGGTGCTTGAAATTTGTAACCGATCTACCACAATCTATGGCCACCACCTCCATTCCAAGCTATCTGTAGGTGTTGCGCTTTCCCCCAACGATGGCGATGGTGTCGACGAGTTGCTATCCAACGCTGATTTACTGTTAAGTGGCGTTAAAGAACACGGCAATAGTCAAATTTGCTTCTTCGATGACGAGTTAACTAAGCAATTCCAAGAGCAATTATTATTAAAACAAGAGATGCAAAGCGCGCTCGATAAAGGGGAATTTACGGTTCACTTTCAACCGCAGATTAGCGCCAGTAACGGTAATATCAGCGCAGTGGAGGCATTATGCCGTTGGTATAACCCTCGAGTGGGTTTTGTTCAGCCAGATATCTTTATTGATATCGCCGAGAAAAACGGAAAAATTCACCAGATCGGTGAACTAATATTGAGCCAAGCATGTAAGCAGATAGCTTGCATCAACCGCCACTTAGCAGAACCATTGATGTTGTCAGTCAACATCTCGCCGGTGCAATTGTTGCAAGATAACTTCGTTAGCCGCACTGCTGAATTAGTACAGCAATCGGGGATGCCAAATCATCAAATCACCTTAGAGCTAACTGAGAATGTTTTAATTGCAGACTTAAGCACAGTGCGCACCAAGTTAGAACAGCTGAAAGCACTCAAATTCCATATCTCGCTTGACGACTTTGGCACTGGCTATTCATCTCTTCGTTACATCAATAGCCTACCATTCGATGAGATCAAGATAGACCGGTGCTTTATCACGAATATGATGGATGATCAGCACTGCATGAACGTTACCAAGATCGTCATGGCGATGGGTAAATTCAACAACCTGCTGGTAGTTGCTGAAGGGGTTGAAACCATAGAACAGCAACAACAGTTAACCATGATGGGTTGTGATCTGTTACAGGGGTTCCGCTTTGCTAAACCAATGACCTACAAAGAGTTAGTAACTGCTTATTTTCAACAACACGTTAGTTAATACCCGCTTCATTACAACTCATTGTAGATTCGTTCGGCTTCTTCATCGTGTTCAGGCTTGATCACATCATCACTGGCCTTAAGTGCTGCCAACATTACCGCGGCGTCGTCGGTATAGCCCAGCCCGAGCATGAAATCTGGAATGGCATCGAGGGGCATAACCAAATAGGCCAGTGCGCCACCAAGAATCGCTTTAGATGCCGTTGAAGTTTTCGAGTCGGTCATAGCCAAATAACAACTGATCCCCTGCACCGCCACTTGCCGTCCCATCGCGCGAACATTGGTCTTTATTTTGTCCCAGAAGCTATCCGCCGATGGCGCTTCAAAATTGTCTGACATAAGCCCTCACTTGTGCTCTGCGTTCAATCACAATCCATTCCTAAAAATAGTCTAGGCCAGCATCAAGACGAAACAAAATGAGCACTGTTATGCTGGAACTTTGACTCACTTAGTCGCACACTAATAACACGAAAACTCAAAATCACTGAGAGTCGTCGATGCATGCCAGACAACAGTTACGCCAGCAGCTACGTCAAGCTCGACAGAGCCTAGGGCAAGAGTTACAACGAGCCGCCGCCATCAACCTAGCTGCGCACCTGCCCGATCACAGCCTGTTACAGCACGCCAGTCATGTGGCTATCTACCTTGCTGCCGATGGCGAACTTGACCCACACCTGCTGGCGGAAATACTGCACGCCCGGGGGAAAACCCTCGCCTTGCCGATTATCCACCCTTTCCATCGCCAGCAACTGCTTTTTCAACGCTACCAACCGGGAATGCCATTACAGCCCAATCGCTTTGGTATCGATGAACCCAAGTTGGATAAGTCGGCGCTCATTCCGTTGCAAGAACTCGACGTGATATTTATGCCATTAGTGGGTTATGACCTTGGTGGAAATCGTTTGGGCATGGGCGGTGGCTTCTACGACCGTACCTTAGGCGGCTTTACCGAAACACAAAGGCCAACCCTAATTGGGTTGGCCCACGAAGTGCAGCGTGTCCCAGCGCTGCCGGTGCAGCCTTGGGATGTCCCTATTGATGCCGTTGCAACAGCAACCCAGTTAATTCACTGCCGCCAGAGTCACCATTAACGGCTCGAAGCACCTATTGCGGTTTGAAAGCAACGTCATAACCGGTAAATTTACGCAGGTTGATAACGCCAGTATCGAGGATCAGGTACTGGCCTTTTATCCCTTGCAGTACTCCGGTTACCTCTGGGTTCTTATCAAAATTATGCGAGGCGATCTTCACCGGCCATTGCGTCACCGGAAACTGGATCTGAACCTGCATATCGCCTAACCGTTCGATACAGCCTGCACCAAACTGCTGTTCCAACTCCTCCAACCGTGGCTGCACCTCGGCTAGCAAGCGCTGCCCTTCGGCCACCAAATCGATATGTTCGCCATTGCCTTTTAGCATCGCCCGCCAGTTGGTTTTGTCGGCCACATGCTCTGCAATCGCCACCTCGACCAAACCTGATAGCTGGCGACTCGATACCTTTAGCAACGGCAACGCTTCCGTTGCGCCTTGATCTAGCCAGCGGGTTGGGATCTGGGTGTGACGAGTAATACCGACTTTAAGCCCAGATGTATTTGCTAGATAGACGTAGTGCGGCACCATACAGTTGGCTTCGCCCCACTGTGGGTCTCGACAGGTACCTTGAGCGTAGTGGCAGGTTTCCGGCTTCATTATGCACATGTCACACGACGGCAGTTTTTTCATGCAGGGGAAACAGTGCCCTTGCGAGTAGCTTTTGTTGGTTTTACGGCCACAGGCGGTGCAGTTAATGGTACCGCTGTAGATCAATGAGATCGGCTTGCCAATGTGTTCATTCAATGGCACCAACTGATCGCCCAAACGCAGTTGATACTGAGCCGCTTCGGTGGCTTCCACCAATTGCTCTAAAGGGGCCACACTGATGGCCATTTTGGTTAGATTTCCTTGCATAACGCGCTCATTCTCACTGTCTGTTTGGCGAAGTGTAACGTGCTGAAGGTTGCCAACCAACACGCTGACGCTCTGAATCGATACAAAAAAGACCGTGTACCAACTAAGTGTTGCTCTTACCAATACAGTTAAAGCACCGGAAAGGCGAGTGTTGATACAAGGGGAAAGCACTACCACCGTTGATCTTCTGCCGCATTGGAGCAATCCAGCGAAGCGTTTTGGACGGCGACCTAAGGCAAGGGGATTCCAAAGGGGGCGGAGCTCCCTCCTAATGCATACAAGAATGTGCCGTCGCCACCGCGACACCCTTCCCTAAAGCACCGACATCGGTGAAGCCGAAGGCTTAAGATAAACTTCAACAGCTAACTACGACACAGCCCCCCAAAAGCGCACCTTAAGAGTGCGCATTTAGAACCATCTTGGTGTTTATTCGTTTGGATCAATGCCGCGCGCTTTAAGGATGGCTGCTTTCCAGTCGTAATCCTCAACGTAATCCTTAGCGATGCCTGGAATCATCTTACCTGCACCGGTTTCTTTCATCTTCAGGTGATAGATAAGTACATCATCGGTCAGCTCCGATAACGGCCCTTCAAACCCCGCCTCTTGTGCTAGCTGTGCCAGCATCTGCACCAGATTGAGCTGTTGATTCTTCTGCCAGACCGGATCCAATAGCTCGATAAGTTCATCAATACGGTGACAAGACATTGGGAATTTCCTCGCGCTAAAAACGTAATAGCCGCATTATGCCGCTATCCCCCTAGTTGTTATAGGGGGATAGCAGCGAACAGATCGATTGGCTTAATCGCCATCAATTTAGCGAGCTTATAAGCCCAGCAGTTTCTCAAACCAATTTTTCTTATCCGGTTGCTCATCGTTAGTCGCTAATGCGCTACCTGAGCAGCCAGATGGCTCATTCCAACTGGCTTGATCGACCGGCACCTTAATTGCCCCACGACAACGTTTCGCTACCGCTTGGCCACCGCTGGCAAAATAACCGTCACTGACCTCGTACGGACGTACCATTACCAATGACAATGGCTCACGCTGCTCAAGGTAGCGCTGATAAAGCGGCAGGGCTGCTGAGCTGCCATAGAGCCCGGCAGCACTATTGTCGTCTCGGCCAACCCAAGTGACCACTACATCGCGGTCATCGAAGCCGGCAAACCACGCATCGCGGCCATCACTGGTGGTACCGGTTTTACCCGCTAACAGGATATTAGGGTACTGCTGGCCAAGGCGCTTTGCGGTACCTCGCTGAACCACCTCGGTCAGCATGTAGTTAGTCAGCCACGCTGCATTCTCCGACAACACCTGCTGCGACGATGGTTGCTGTTCAACCAAACGATTGCCGTTACTGTCAGTAACATGACCAATGCTGTACAAACGACGATAACGGCCGCCATCGGCAAGGGTTTGGTACAGCTGTGCCATCTGATACGGGCTAGCATCCATCGCCCCTAAAAAGGCCGATGGGTTGTTGTTAAAGCGTTGAGTCCAGCCAGCACGGGTTAGGGTGTCGTTAAGTGCGTCGATTCCCACTGCCATACCAAGGTTAACGGTCGGCACGTTAAGTGAGTTGATCATCGACTCTTTTAATGGCACCGTGCCACGATACTTCTTATCAACGTTTTGCGGCTGCCAACGTTGGCCATCGTTGCTCTTTAAACTGATAGGCGCATCCTTTAGGGGCGTCATCAGGTTAAATTGCTGCGGCTCACTCAATGCGGTCAGGTACAGCAGCGGCTTGATCAGCGAGCCTATCGGTCGGTGCGCATCGGTGGCACGGTTAAAGCCTTTATAATTAGGCTCCTTATCGCCAACAACGGCCAACACCCCGCCTTGATAGCGATCGACCACCACCATCGCCGCTTGCAGCTTATTGTCATCACGCTTGGCTGCCAGGGTCTTCATCCCCTCACGCACCGCGCGTTCCGCCGCTTGCTGAGCCAGCGGGTCCAAGGTGGTATATACCTTCAAGCCCGACTCATTCAAGGTTTCTGGACCAAATCGTTCGGTTAGCTCGCGCTGCATAACTGTGCGGAAGCCCGGCAATTTATGCCGTTGGCGCCAGTTAGGATCACGCAGATTAAGTGAGCTACTGGCAAGCTGATTGTATTGCGATGAAGAGAGGCTGCCCTGCTCCATCATCAACTTGAGGATCAGGTCGCGCCGTTGTTGCGCCCGCTCAGGAAAACGCCAAGGATTGTAATAGCTTGGGCCTTTAACCAAGGCGACCAACATCGCCTGCTGGGCCATATCCAGTTCCGCGAGTGGCGTGCCAAAGTAATGCCAAGCCGCCAAGCCGACACCGTGCACTGCAATGGCACCATCTTGGCCCATATACACTTCGTTTAGATAGGCTTCGAGGATCTCATCTTTGCCGTATCGGGCATCAATAATCAGTGCCATCAAGGCTTCATTGGCTTTACGGACAATGGTTCGATCACGGGTTAAAAAGAAGTTCTTCGCCAACTGCTGGGTTAGGGTCGAGCCCCCCTGTACCGTCTTTCCCGCTTTGATGTTAGCAAAGGCTGCACGGGCGATGCCGCTGATAGAGATGCCATGATGACGGTAGAAATCTTGGTCCTCCGTTCGCAATAACGCGGTGACGAGCGGCTCTGGAATCTCGATCCGTGGCACAAATAGACGATCTTCCCGTTCACCGGTGAGGATCCGATCCAGCAATAATGGCTCCAGCTGCAAAAAACCCAAATCTCGACCATCTTTGCTGCGCTGTACTTGCGCGATTCGGTTGTCTTCGAAGTGCACCATTACCCGCATTGGCCCCTCATGGCCATTAGGACCATCAAAGGGGCGGCGATAGATCTGAATTCGAGTTTTAGCTACCGCGTATTCGCCCTCTTTGGCGGCTTTACCGGTATTACGATAGCCCAGCAGTGCCAGCTCTTTTTTTAACTGGCTATGGGTGATTGGTGCTCCAGGAAAAAGCGACATTGGTCGAGCGTAAATCTGTGCCGGTAGATACCAACGCTGCCCCTCAAACTTTTGCGCAATCAAGCCATCAAGGTAGATCCCGTAGATCACCAGCGCACTGAAGACCACCAGCCCCACCTTCCAACACAGGCTCCACATCCGCTTTAGCCAACTTGGTTTGCCGGCTTTCGCTTTGGTGGGTCGCTTTTTTGCTGGTGTCCTTTTCGCCGGTGCGCGTTTGCGTGGCGCAGCCTTTTTCGGCGGGGTTGGATTGCTGTTGGTTGGACGCTTTGCCATTAACTGTACTTCTTCACTTTTCTGGTCGGTAAGGTGTTAGCCGGATCATCAGGCCATAGGTGCTTGGGATAGCGCCCTTTCATCTCTTTTTTAACTTCCTGCCACGCTCCTTGCCAAAAACCCGCCAGATCTTCGGTGATCTGCAGTGGCCGACGGGCAGGAGAAAGCAGCTCTAAGGTTACCGGTAACTGGCCGCGGGCCAGCCTTGGCGTATCGCTTTGGCCATAAATTTCTTGCACCCGTACTGCCAATTTAACACCGTCGGCATGGTAGTTAAGGGTAAGCGTTGAGCCGGTTGGCACCGTCAACTGCTCTGGTAACTCATTGGTCAACAACTGCTGTTGCGAGTACTCTACTTGATTGAGCAACAAGGTATACAGATCCAGCTTGGCTAATTCGGCAAACTTACTCATCCCAGCCAAGTAGGGCGACAGCCAATCATCCAGATTATCGAGTAAGCCGCCATCGCTGAGATCCGGCCACGCTTCATTGCTCATCAACTTGGCCGCCAGCGCCACCCGCAAACGTAAATTTTGGCTGCGCTGGTTGAACCCCAAGCAGGACAACCCACGGCGTCTCACCTCATGCAACAACGCTTGCTGCTTATCGGCAGCACTGATGTCGGTTAAACGCTTACGAGCCAACACCAATGCACCGAGTTGAGTTTGCAACTCGGCTTTTAAGGCGCCGCTGTGACGGTCAAATTCAACCTGACGGCGCTGAACAAATAGATGTGGTGCTATCGCCTCTAAGCTATCACTATGCAGCTCAGCCGCTAAGTGAATGATGCCATCGCTACGACCTTCACGCTCATTCATAGTGGCGATAACCAACAAGCGATGGCCGCTTAAGGCATCGCCTTCATTCAAGCTGGCACCACTGCCATTGGCCAGCTGATAGCGCAAGCCGTTATCCCGACACAGCGCAATGCGATCCGGGAAGGCTAATGCCAACAGCGTACCGGCTTCACTGTGGTGTGCTGCTTGTTGTGCAAACTTACCCTGAAGTTGGCCACGCCACTTTTGCGCTAATTGACCATGACGACCACTCTTAGCTGCATCAATGCGGCGGCCAATATCAGCACCGATGTGACGGCCACGCAGTGGGTCGCCCTCCTCCACAATCGCCGCCAGCAGCGCCGCTAACGCCACCAAGCCGCGACCATGCCCGGCCTGTTCCAGCTCAGCAGCTTTACACAGCATCAACCCCATCCGAGGATCGGCACCTAACTCATGCACTTGTCGCCCTAAGCCAGTCAATTGGCCACGGTCATCAAGCAGAGCCAACTGCTGCAGAAGCTGCGCACTTTGTTGCAATGCTGGTTGTGGCGGAGAGGTTAACCATTGCAGCTCATCAGCGCCACTGCCCCACGCTGCTAGCTCTAGCTGCAAGCTGGTCAGATCGGCGCGATTGATCTCTGCACTATCCGCCTCAGCTAGGCCGTGCTGCATCGATTCGCTCCACAGCCGCACACAATGGCCGGGCATCAAACGTCCGGCACGCCCAGCACGTTGGGCGGCATTGGCTTTACTGATCCGTGCGGTTTGCAGTCGCGACAAGCCGTTACGCAAGTTAATGCTGGCGCGGCGCTGCCAGCCGGAATCCACCACCACCGAGATCCCATCGATAGTCAGACTCGACTCTGCAATATTGGTCGCCAGCACCACTTTGCGTTTACCTTTTGGCGGAGGCTGTACCGCCGCATCTTGCTCTGCACCGCTTAGCTGACCATACAGTGGGCACAGCAACACATCGTCACTGACCGTGGATTGCAGCTGTTCATGGGCGCGGCGGATCTCAGCCATACCTGGTAAAAACACCAAAATATTACCATGGCGCTGCCGCAACTGCCGTTGCACCTGAGTAACCAATTCTCCCAACCATGGCACCCCGTTGCTGGGACTAACATGCTCGATAGTGACCGGGTAGCTCCGTCCCTGACTTTCCAGCAAGGCCGCATTTGGCAACAATTGCGCCAGTGGTTGGCCTTCTAAGGTGGCCGACATCAGCATAATTTGCAGATCGTCCCGCAGGCTCGACTGCACCTCTAACGTCAGCGCTAAGGCCAGATCAGTTGCTAGGTGACGCTCGTGCACCTCATCAAACAGCACCATGGCGATACCATCGAGTTCTGGGTCTTGTTGAATCAAACGGGTCAGTACGCCTTCGGTGATGACCTCGAGCTTGGTATGCGCCGAAACCTTAGACTCGCCCCGCACTCGTAAACCAATGGTTTGGCCAACGGTTTCACCCAAACTGCTGGCCAGCCGCCGCGCGATCATCCTTGCCGCTAAGCGCCGAGGCTCCAACAACAGGATTTTTCCATCGATTTCATTCCACTGACTTAACGCCAGCGGCAGCGCCGTGGATTTACCTGCACCGGTCGGAGCTTGTAGAATGATCTGATTGTGGCTTGATAGCGTGGTGCGGATCGGTTCAAACAGATCCTCAATGGGCAGTCTCGACAACGGCTATGGCTCGCAGCAGTGATAATAGAATCCGACAGTTTACCGCACTGACAGGTAATATCAGCATACCAACATGAGTTAGGAGCCTAATGGCTAACCGTTTGTTCTTCGCTGTGCCGGTTCCGCGCAGCCAACAGTTACCGCTATTGCGGTTACAAACCCAGCTGGAGGGCGCTGGCCGGCCGGTTTTAGCCAGTAACTTCCATATTACTTTGGCGTTTCTTGGTAATGTCTGCGCCGCAGCGCAACAACAGCTCCTACAACGGTGGCAAGGGTTATCCCTACCACCGTGCCAACTGTCGTTGAATCAACTGCAGCTATGGCCCAAGGCCCAAGTGCTTGCGCTAACCAGCAATGAGTGTCCAACGCCGTTATATCAACTTGCTGGGGCATTACAACGAGACGCAGCCAAACACGGTTTACACCAAAGTCAGCACGGCTTTCGGCCACATCTGACCCTGTTTCGAGGGGCGCAACAATCGCCACTGGCAACGCAACATCTCCAACAACCCATCCTTATCAACTGCAACGAAGTGCAGTTGATGATCTCCGAACAAACTCCAGCAGGAGTGAGTTACCAACCAATAAAACGGTGGCAGTGTTATGAGTGAGTCCGGCGAATTACGCCTACTGGGAAGCCGTTTGTGGCTAGGCGCTAAATTTGGGCTGGCGTTTGCGCTGCTGATGCTAGCGTTATTGACCATCTACGAACTGATAACCACGCCTGACGGCATCTACTTTAGCAATCAGGGAGTGCAGTGGTTACAAATTGGCGAGTATCTACTGAGTTGGGGCCCACCGTTGATCGCGCTTAATGTCATTGTTGGTGCACTGCACTATTGCCGCGCCCCACATGAAGGTAATTAGTTAAGGCTGTGGACCAATTAAGTGTTGTTCTTTCCAATGCTGCTAAAGCATTGGCTAGGCGAGTCGCGATACAAAGGGGCGAAGAGAAGCAGTTGCAAGAGCGCATTCGCCACAATCTCTTCAAGCATTGAATCAAAACAACAACGCCACCCCAATGGGTGGCGTTGTTTATTCCCGCGACTGCAGGGGCAGCGTTTTAATCTTGTAGCAAAAGGTTGGTCACCGTCATCAACCCAAGCGCGGTAGCGCCATCGTGATGCATGCTATTGCCACCCTCAGAGTAAACCCCAGCCAGATCCAAATGGATCCAACCTTTTGCTGGTGCACCAGCAAATCGACTTAAGAAACCCGCCGCATTGGAAGCACCACCGGCACCGCCACCTTTTTGGGTGGTGCTGTTGGCAGTATCGGCAAATGAAGATGGGCACTTATTGGCATGAAATGGCGCCAATGGCAAACGCCACAAGCCTTCATCACCGGCAGCTGCCGCAGCCAAGGCGTCGCTTGCCGCTTGGTCGTCAACGGTAAACAGGGCGTTATAATCGCCACCAACGGCGGTCATCGCGGCGCCGGTTAAAGTCGCTGCATCGATAATGCGCTCGGCACCGGCTTCATTGGCGGCAATGAGGCCATCAGCTAACACCAAGCGCCCCTCGGCATCAGTATTAACGATCTCAACGCTGGTACCATTTTTGTAGTGAAGGATGTCGCCGAGCTTGTAGGCGTGACCGGAAACCAAGTTCTCTGCACAACATAGAAACAGTTTAACGCGCTTGTTTAAGCCGCTACGGATCGCCAGTTTCAAAGCCGCAGCAACGGTAGCTGCCCCACCCATGTCGCACTTCATGCTCACCATGCTAGCAGAAGGCTTCAACGAGTAACCGCCGGAATCAAAGGTGATTCCCTTACCAACCAACGCAATCGCTACCGGCGCATCGTGGTCGCCAGTTGGGTTGTAGTCCAACTCCAACATGACTGGTGGACGAACGCTGCCACGACCAACGCCATGAATACCAACCCAACCTGCGGTCAGCAGTGCATCGCCAACGATACGTTTGGTGGTAATGTGCGCCGGAGCCACCGCGCATAAACGCTCGGCCACCTCATCCGCTAGCACTTCTGGGCTGAGTGCCTCAGGGCTGGCATGGATAAGCGACTTCAACCACAGCGCGGCATCACGACGAGCATCTAAGGCTTCGTTGTCGTTGGCCCACTCAATGTTACCGCCATCCATAGTGCCACCAAAGCCAGCAGCGAAGCGCCACTGCTGAGCTTGAGTCCACTCCCCGGTTAAGCTAACGGAGTTGATCCCCTGCTGAGTTAACTTACGCGCCGCCGCTTGGATTTGGCGAGCTTGATCGCCATCGCTTAAATGGATCTGAGCGCCGTCTGCCGCAAAACTTACAGTGGCGCTCCCCCACTGTGCTGCTGCGGGTTGCTGGCTCAAACTCACTTTCATTGCCTGGGTCATCTCTATTCTCCTTGATTTATCACTGAGTAATGCGGTGATATGTGGCGCCGAGTGTATCACTTACTGCCCGTTTTTTGATGCCGCGCTCATATGTGACTAAATCACCAAAGACCAAGTCGAGACAAAAAGCCGATGAAGTTCGAACCGAAATTAGAGTCCGCCCGTTTAATTAAACGTTACAAACGATTTTTGGCTGACATTGAGTTAGCGAATGGCACTCAGATAACCATCCACTGCCCCAATACCGGCGCCATGACCGGCTGTGCAGAACCCGGCTGGCGGGTGCATTATTCCGACTCCAACAACCCGAAGCGGAAGTATCGCCACACTTGGGAGTGGGTTGAAAACGGCCAAGGCGATGCGATTGTGGTTAATACCGGCCGCGCCAACTATCTGGCTGAGGAAGCGTTAACAAACAAGCTCATTCCTCAACTGGCTGGCTACAACTCTATCAAACGTGAGGTTAAATATGGTCAAGAAAACAGCCGTATTGATCTTCTTTTGCAAAACAGTGATCTGTGCGATTGCTATGTAGAGGTTAAAAACGTCACATTACTGGCCGAAGATGGCCAAGGTTATTTTCCAGATGCGGTGACCACCCGTGGTCAGAAGCATTTGCGCGAATTAATGTCGATGGTGGCGCAAGGCAGTCGCGCCTGCATCCTATTTGTGGTGGCTCATAGTGGCATAACCAAAGTAACGCCCGCTGAGCACATCGATCCAAAATACGCACAACTTTGCCGCGACGCTGTCGCTGGAGGGGTCGAATTTTATGCAGTTAGCGCCCATGCACACAGTGAGGGCATTAGCCTAATTGAGCCAATTGATGTAATGATATAAACCGTTTATTCAGTTATTTGCGCTCAGTTGAAGTCGGCAGGATTAGGGGATTTGTTCAGTTTTCACCGAACAATGCTATTTTTGTCGATTGCGCATTTGCAAACCTTCTGGTATAGATAGCGCCCGAATTTAGAGAACTGCCTCTCGTATATAGTAAACAGGAGACGCCTGATGCCGCAGGGCAAGACCAAAAAAATCGGCGTATTGGCATACGCCAACGTGGAGCCTTACCAGGAAAAAGCTGGTGAGGAGTACATGAACGAGACGCAATTAGCTCACTTCAAAACCATCTTGGAAGCTTGGCGCTCCCAGTTGCGTGAGGAAGTAGACCGCACCTTGCACCATATGCAAGATGAAGCAGCTAATTTCCCAGATCCGGTTGACCGCGCAGCTCAAGAAGAGGAATTCAGCCTCGAATTGCGTACCCGCGACCGCGAACGTAAGTTAATCAAGAAGATCGAAAAGACCTTGGTTAAAGTGCAAGAAGATGACTTCGGTTTCTGTGATTCTTGCGGTATTGAGATTGGCATCCGCCGCTTAGAAGCGCGTCCTACTGCTGATCAATGTATCGACTGTAAGACTCTGGCAGAGATCAAAGAGAAGCAGCTGGTCGGTTAAGCCGCCGCTGTGCGGGAGAGTCTAACTCTCCCGCCCTCATCCTTAACTTTGCCTTCCTTGATGCCTGCTTACGTAGGACGTTTCGCTCCCTCCCCGTCTGGACCACTTCATTTTGGCTCACTGCTTGCCGCAGTTGGCAGCTATTTGCGTGCCCGTAATTTGGGTGGCCAATGGCTGGTGCGAATGGAGGACATCGATCCACCAAGGGAGGTGCCCGGTGCCGCAACCACCATATTGCACCAACTGGAGCAGTATGGTTTGCACTGGGATGGCTCGGTTCGATACCAAAGCCAGCAAAACGAACGCTATGAAGCGATACTAGCCCAGTTGTATGAGCAACGGCTGAGCTACCATTGCGACTGCCCCCGAAAACGGATCAAAGCCGTGGGTGGCATTTACGACCGTCATTGTCGTAACTTAGCTAAACCAGCTGAGGATTGTGCGGTTCGGTTGGTTAATCAACATGGCTGCCATCAATTTAATGATCTGTTGCTAGGTCAGATTGAAACCGACAGTGCCTTCGCCAGCGAAGACTTTATATTAAAGCGCCGTGATGGGCTGTATGCATATCAACTTGCTGTGGTTGTTGATGACCACGACCAAGGCATCACTGAGATAGTGCGTGGTAATGACTTGCTCGAACCGACGGTTCGACAGATCTCGCTCTATCACACGCTTAACTGGCAAACACCGTCGTTTCTGCATTTGCCATTGGCCATCAATGTCGATGGCAACAAGCTATCCAAGCAGAATCATGCGCCAGCGCTGGATAGCACCAATGTCAGCCATACCATGGCGACTGCACTAGATTTATTAGGGCAACCATTGCCTGCCGAGCTAAATAAGGCTCCAGTAGCGGAGCAACTGAACTATGCCGTCGCTGCTTTTGAGTTAACTAGAGTACCGACAACACGCCAATTGGCCGCGCCGTGCCGATGATAACGGTTTATCATTTAACCAACCTTGGTATATCATTGCGCGCCAGAACAGTAGGGTTGAGTAAGCTCAGCCAAATCACCCAAATTCAACGAGGTGTACCATCCTTAAGCGTCTAAAAAACATCGCAATGCGCCTGATTGGCAGCGACAAGCCGGTGCCAGCCGAACCGCAGTTGGAGGTGGTTCCCCGCTCTGCGCATGGGATCTCACGCAACGACATCAGCGAAAACGCTCTCAAGGTGCTGTACCGTCTGCATAAAGCAGGCTATGAAGCCTATCTTGTTGGCGGCGGCGTACGCGATCTACTACTACGCCAGCAACCGAAAGATTTCGATATTGCCACCAACGCGACCCCAGAGCAGATCCGCAAGCTGTTCCGTAACTGTCGTTTAGTCGGTCGTAGATTCCGTCTGGCTCACATCCTATTTGGTCGTGACATCATCGAGGTAGCAACACTGCGTGGCCACCACGATGCAGGCAATGCCAAAATCGCCAAGCAAGATGATGCTGGTCGCCTGCTGCGTGACAACGTATACGGCAGCATCGACGAAGATGCCGAGCGCCGTGACTTTACCGTCAATGGTCTCTATTACGACATCAGCGATTACAGCGTCCGTGACTACTTTGGTGGCATGGATGACATCAAAGCCAAACGCCTGCGCCTAATCGGTGATCCGCAAACTCGCTACCGCGAAGATCCAGTGCGGATGATCCGCGCTGTCCGTTTTGCCACGAAATTGGGCTTTAGCATCGATAAAGCTACGGCGGCGCCGATCCATAAGATGGCACCAATGATGGCGGACATCCCTGCGGCTCGGCTGTTTGAGGAATCACTCAAGCTGCTAATGTCTGGCAAGGGCCAGGAAAACTTCCACATGCTGCGTGAGTTTGGCCTGTGGGAACCGATGTTCCCACTGCAAGAAAGCCTGCTTAAGCGCGATGAAGACGGCAAGGTTATGCGCTTAATGGAAGCGATGCTGGCTAACACCGACGACCGCGTTAACGCCGACAAGCCGGTAACACCAGCGTTTCTTTACGCTGCGTTACTTTGGTATGTGGTGGAAGACCTCGCCAACGCTAAGCTAAAGAAAGGCATGGCGCCTTACGACGCCATTACCGCTGCAGCGGGTGAAGCGATCAGCAAACAGTGTAAAACCATCTCATTGCCGCGTCGCTTTACCACGCCGGCACAAGAGATCTGGCAGCTGCAAGGTCGTCTCGATAAGCGTAGTGGCGCCCGCGCATTCAAGATGTTCGAGCACCCACGTTTCCGTGCCGCCTACGACTTCCTGTTGCTGCGTGCTGAAGCAGAGCAAGATGAAGAGCTGCTGGAACTCGCCCGCTGGTGGACCACCTTTAATGATGCCGACGATCACAGCCGTCGCATGATGGTACGCAGTTTAGGCAATGACGGTAACCGTCGTCGCCGTCGCCGCCCACGTCGCAAGCCAAACGCTAAGCCAGCACAACAATGATCCGTTGCTACATCGCGTTGGGCGCTAATCTCGCCCAACCGGATCAACAACTGCGCCAAGCCCTTCAGGCTTTGGCGCAGTTGCCACAAACCTCATTAGTTAGCCACTCACAGCTGTACCGTAGTCCACCGATGGCGGGTATGGTGCAGCCGGATTACTGCAATGCAGTGGCAGCTATTGATACTGCCCTTAGCCCGATAGCGCTGCTTGATCATTTGCAACAGCTTGAGCACAACCAAGGCCGCGAACGGCATAGCCGTTGGGGGGCTCGCACCTTAGATCTGGATATACTGCTGTATGGCGACCAACAGATTGAAAGTGAACGTCTAACCGTACCTCACTACGGTATCGCTGAGCGCATCTTTGTTTTACTGCCCTTATTCGAGCTTGCCCCAGCACTGTTGTTGCCCGACGGCAAACCATTGGTTTCCTTGGTAAGTAATTGCCCGCCACAGCCCTTATCCCTCTACTAATTCGTCATATTTAGTAACAAGGCACTAACTCAATATTGAAATAGTGCCCGTTTCTGTCATATAACAGTGCCCCAAATGGAAGTAAGGCAATCGTTATATGGACAACATCACAATCTCTACTCTCAGCCGCTATAAGGCTGAAAAACGTAAGTTCGCTGCGCTAACGGCCTACGATGCCAGTTTTGCCGCGCTGTTTGAGCAGAACAATGTGCCCGTATTATTGATTGGCGATAGCCTTGGCATGGTTTTGCAAGGCGGCAATGACACCCTCAAGGTCACCGTTGAACAGATCGCTTATCACACCCGTAGCGTGGTCCAAGGCGCCCCTAACGCGCTGGTGATTGCCGATATGCCCTTTATGAGCTACCACACCGTAGAAAGCGCCTGCAACAATGCCGCGGAGCTGATGCGTGCTGGGGCTAATATGGTCAAGCTTGAAGGTGGCGAATGGCTGCTCGATACCGTACGTGCTCTCACCCAACGCAGCGTGCCGGTATGTGCTCATTTAGGCCTTACGCCGCAATCGGTCCACGTGTTTGGTGGTTATAAAGTTCAAGGGCGTGGTGACGCTGGCCAAGCGATTATCGATGAAGCACTGCAACTGCAACAGGCTGGAGCAGCGATGCTGGTGCTGGAATGTGTACCGCATCAATTAGCCCGCACTATCACCGAACAGCTTGATATCCCTGTGATCGGCATCGGTGCAGGAAAAGATACCGACGGTCAGATCTTGGTGATGCACGACATTCTAGGGATATCCTCTGGCTATATACCTAAGTTTTCCAAAAACTATTTGCTGCAAACTGGCAATATCGCCACCGCCGTTCAAGCCTTTGTTGATGAAGTCGCCCATGGTGATTTCCCTGCGGCCGAACACACCTTTGGGTAACGATCTATGCAAACCGTAACCGATCCCGCTCGTCTTCATCAGTTGGTATTGCAGTGGCGAGAACAGGGCTTTCGTGTCGCCTTTGTGCCGACCATGGGCAATCTGCATCAAGGCCACATCGAGTTAGTTAATCAGGCACGCCAGCGAGCTGATAAGGTGGTCAGCAGCATCTTTGTCAATCCCATGCAATTTGGCCAAGGGGAAGACCTTGATGCCTACCCACGCACACTGGATGACGATAAGAACAAACTCTATGACGCCAGCTGTGATCTGTTGTTCACCCCTGAGGTGGAACTGCTTTACCCTGCTGGTATAGGCAGCCAAACCTACATTGAAGTACCGGCAATATCCGACCTACACTGCGGGAACAGCCGTCCCGGTCACTTTCGAGGGGTAGCGACTGTCGTGGCCAAGTTGTTTAACTTGGTCCAACCGGATATCGCTCTATTCGGTAATAAAGACTACCAGCAATTGGCGGTGATCCGCGCCATGGTGCGAGATCTCAATATGCCGGTGCAGATTGTTGGGGTTGATACGGTGCGCGACGACGATGGCTTAGCCAAAAGTTCACGCAACGGTTACCTGACCGATGAACAGCGCACTATTGCGCCTAAATTAAAACAGGTGATCGATGCCACTGCGACCGCCATTCACAGCGACGGTTTAGCCCAGCGAGAGCAGTTACAACAGCAAGCGCTGCATTCACTGAATGCCTATGCCTTTGTGCCCGATTATTTCGAGATCTGTCATGCAGATACCTTACAACCTGCGCAAGTTGGTGATAATCAAATCGTTATTCTTGCAGCGGCACAACTTGGGAAGGCCCGCCTAATCGATAATTTGCGGCTGGATCTGAGCAAATGATCTGCTAATATGTCGCGTCAACAAGATTGTTACATGTGTTCAACGTTTGTTCGTGGAGTATCGAATGCAACGAATAATGCTAAAAGGGAAATTGCATCAAGCTCGCGTAACTCATGCCGAGCTTGAATACGAGGGTTCTTGTGCTATCGATCAAGATTTGCTGGATGCAGCAGGGATCTTGGCGTTTGAAAAGATCGAGATCTATAACATCGACAATGGTGAACGTTTCAGCACCTATGCTATTAGCGGGGAGCGCGGCTCCAAGATGATCTCCGTCAACGGCGCGGCGGCCCATAAAGCAAGCCCAGGCCATCGTGTCATTATCTGTGCCTATATGACCATGAATGAAGCCGACGCCAAGGTACACCAGCCTAGCTTGGTATACTGCGACGCGAATAACAGCATTAAGGGTACCGGCAACGGTATCCCCACCCAAGCCGCTTAACTGCCCTTGGGGATGCAACTAACGGACGCTGCGGCGTCCGTTTTTGATCCTTGCTGATTAATTATACTCTAGCGGCGTTAACTCGATTAGCAAGGTAACAAACACCCAGCGGTAACTTCAGCTAATGGGATAACGCCTTGCCTATTCAGCTGAAGCGATAGCAGCCAAGGTCAAGATTGCAGTGATAGCTGCTCTCCTACCAGCTCCGAGCAATGCACTATAAGGCGGGTCGATTCACACTCGTGCGGCTAGGATGTAACTGAATGATGGCTCAACTAATGTGGGCTAAGCATTGCTGCAAGCAACTGTTGGGCCTGCTCAAAATCGTAATTTTTTAGCAGATCATAGGCTTTTCGTAAGGCTTGCCGTTGCTCGTGCGCTAATTGAAACTGCTCTAATTGCTCTAGCAGGTCCGGCGCAGCGGAATCAAACTGTTCACAACATTCAATAATCTCAATCAGTCTGTGTTCTAACTCTGCGTGAGCGAGAGGTTGCTTAGCGGACTTGTCCTCAGGCGCGGTTGCTACATTAACCTGATGCAGCTGCTGCAGTAGCCGTTCGATGCTTGGCTTGAATTGTGCCAGCTGCACTTCAACATCGGACTGTTGCTGTTCACAAGCAAGCTCCAGAGCCTGTGCTGGCGCTACAAGTCCGTTCGCACCGATAGTAGCTAACAACCCCTTTATAGTGTGTGCTAATCGCATACAGGTGACAAAATCTTGCTGTGCAAAAGCATCATCAAACTGGCTAACAAACTGCGATTGAGATTCACAAAACTGCAGTAATAATTTGCGATAGAGTTTTGGGTTTTGTTCGGTATTGATTAGTCCGATATCACTATCAATCAAACTCACGTTAGCCAGTTGCGAAACCAAGTTATCAGCCAAGTTGTCGCTTTCAGTCAACTGCTGCTTTGGCAGCCCAGTTGGGGCTGCTGGTACGATCCACTTAGCCATAGTGGCAAACATATCTTCAACCCGAATCGGCTTGCCAATATGATCGTTCATCCCAGCTTCGAGCACCCGCTTTCGGTCTGAAGTCATTACATTGGCAGTCATAGCAATAATTGGCATGGAAGCGAATGATTCATTCAACGCACGGATTCGTTTGGTTGCCTCGAAACCGTCCATCAGCGGCATCTGGCAGTCCATAAGGACCCCATCGAACGATTCAGACTCAATGCACTTAATCGCCTCGACACCGTTTTCAGCAACGACGACTGTTATCCCGTTTGCAGTAAGAAACTCTATTGCTAATTCCTGATTAAAGGCATTGTCCTCAACCAGTAGCAAATGGGCTCCAGCCAGTTTCTGCACGTTAGCGCTGAAGCTTTCGCATTTGATCGTCTTACGATCTTGGCGACGATGCTGTTGTTCTAGCCCAAACACTTCCATCACGGTGTCGTATAGCGATGATGCCGAGACCGGCTTGCTAAGCACGCCGTTAAGTAGTTGCGGACTGCCCGCGTGCTCCTTAACGTCGCTGAGGCTAGCGGCGGTGAGCATGACTATCGGTAACGGTCCTAACACCTTAAGCGCCTTGGCGGTTGCAACGCCATCAAGACCCGGCATTCTCCAGTCAACAAAGGCTAAATCAAACGGCTGCTGCGCCTGTTTCATCGCCTCTATAGCCCGCTGACCTGAGGTAACCGATGTCACCTCAAAACCAAAGGACTCAAGCATCATCGATAGGATCTGGTTGGCGATAAAGTTGTCGTCGACGATCAACACTCGCAAGTCATCCAGCTCGGCAGGCTTAATCAGTATTGGTTGGCGCTGCTGCTGTTCATGATCGATCGCCAGCTCAGCATTAAATTTGAAGGTACTGCCTTGTCCTTGCTGGCTGCTGACAGAGATCTCACCGCCCATCATATCGACCAATCTCTTCGATATTGATAACCCCAGACCGGTACCACCGTATTTGCGCGTGGTTGACGTATCGGCCTGCGAGAACGACTGAAACAGCTTCGCTTGCTGCTCGGCGCTCATGCCAATACCCGAATCTTCAACCGAAAAGCTAAGCTGAGCGGTATCACTGCCGCTGTTGGGGCATCTAACCCGCACCACCACATGCCCCTGCTCGGTGAACTTAACCGCATTATTAGCGAGATTGATCAGAACCTGCCCCAGCCGCAACGGATCACCGATCAGGCTTTGTGGCACCTCTGGAGCAATATCAAACAGGAACTCTAGATCCTTCTCTTCCGCTTTTAGGCTAATCAAATTACCTAAGTTAGCCATCACACTATCAAGCTGAAACGGAATCTTTTCCAAGGTTAGCTTACCGGCTTCAATCTTTGAAAAATCAAGGATATCGTTGATGATCCCCAGCAATGATTCAGCAGATAAGTTGACCTTCTCAATGTAATTGCGTTGTTTGCCTTCCAACTCAGTTTGCAGCACCAAATGCGACATACCAATGATGGCATTCATTGGTGTACGAATCTCATGGCTCATGTTAGCCAAAAAATCACTTTTCGCTTTATTGGCCGCATCTGCTTCGATCATCGCCTGTTGGAGTTCGCCCGTTCGCTGCTCCACCTCAACCGCCAATTGTTGCGATTGGGTTTGCAACGACTCATTCTTGAGTTCGAGCTCAGAAAGCAGCTCTTGGCGGCTCTTATGATTGAATAAATCGTGGATTTTGTCTCGATTCAGTTCGAACGCCTGCGACTGAGTGGCGGTCAACCCAATGGCCAACTGGAGCTGTTGCAGATCACCTACAGGATGCTGAATAACCTGAGCAAACAAGGAGTTGGCATTACTTGGCAAACGAAGTGGATTACTGGAACCAATTGATAGCCACAACTTGGCGGCCACCGGAGTTTGTTGATGAGTGATAGACAGCGTAACCGGCTCATTTAAACGGTCGTAGTTGGCTGATTTCAGCAGTGATGACAACTGGCTGACCACCCGAGTTAGGTAGATACTTTGCAATCCGCACAACAACCCAACACGGTGGAACTTGCTGCGAACACTGTAGATTGCATCAAAGTTATAGATTGTGAGTTTAGCAACGGTATTCATATCAGTATCGATAGACTAAGCAGGAGGCATCGTCATGCTCCTTAGCAAAGTGCGCAAAGATATAGTCCACAAAGTCCTCCGGATTTAAGCGCTTACAACTCTCATCAAACTGGGTAAAGAAACGGGATTGAATGCCATCGCTGTGCATCACAATACAGTCTCCTGCTAGCAAGGCTTGCTGTTCGCTGGTAATCCGCCGCAAATTGTAACCAACGCTGCCATCAGAGCTATGAAAGCTATGATCTTTGTGCCCTAAAAGATAGGCAGAAACATTGCCCACGCCAGCAAAGGTAAGGCTGTTATTAATAGTATCGATCACAACGATAGAAACTGCTGCACCAATACTTGGCATGGTTAATTGATGCAGCTCTTGGATCATTTGTTGCGGCGCCTCGATGCCGCTCCGTCGTTCAAGATAGTCAGCCATCTCCACAGACAACCGGTGAGCATCCCAGCCATGACCAGCGCCATCAATGATAGCCAATAGTTGCCAATGCTCATGCTCAAAACAAACAATGGCATCGCCACTGACAGCTTCATCAAGGAAAGGTCGATTGCGTATACTGCATCGCATTATATTCTCTAACACCAAGACCTCACTGTTACTCGCGTACCTTGGGATGAGGATTTAATATTAAACTCATCTACCAATCGTCGGGTGCCCGGTAAACCTTGTCCAAGGGTGCCACCGGAGCTGAAATGCTCCTGCATCGCTTGTTCTATGTTGGCAATGCCGTTGCCAAAATCGATGGCTTCGACCTGAATCCCCGTTCGATTCAAATAATTCAGTGGGGTTAATTCGAGCCAACCGTTACCGGCATATTTAATAATATTGCGAGCGAGCTCTGAGACCGCGGTAAGGAATTTAGCGCTCTGCACTGAATCAAAGCCTTGCTGTTGAAGCATACGCTTTACCTCCAGTAAGGCTCCCTGAAAGCTGGCTTCATCGGAGACCGGGTGACTTTCACTTATAGTATGTAACCCGCTCTCAGCCATGACAGGACAACTCTAAGCCGTGTTCAATATTACGCGCGAACATAAATGCTGAAGTGTCCAAGTCGAAATCCACGATGGTTGCAGCCAACCCAGGGTTAAGTCCAACCAAGATGGTGTTTACGCCCATCAGTGAAGCCATCTTGAAGATATTACTTAACGCCTCAAACTCCTCAATATCAATGATATCTATGCCCGAAAGATCACATAGTAGGTAGTCCAGTTGCAGTTCAGTTAGGCGCAGTAATAGCTGCTGCTGAAAGCGGGCTAAAACCTCATCAGTAAGAGTGGATTGCACCGTAGCAATTAGCCGCCTCTCAATCTTATTTAAGACAATAGAACTTTCATTCGACATTGAGCTTACTCGCCAACGATCTTCAAGCCGATCTGGGTCAATGATGTGGCTAAGGCATCGCTTAAGGTTGCTGTGGTGGTTAAGCTGCCTACCTCAATCCCCAACTCGACAATCGTTTGTGCTATTGCAGGCGAGAGCCCAGAAACGATGCAGCTGCAACCCATAAGTTTAGATGCCTTGGTGATCTTGATGATGTGATTGGCGACCGCGGTATCGACCACAGCAACACCACTAATGTCGAGAATGATCACCTTCGAACGCGTATTACCAATCTTAGCTAATACGGTATGCATTAGATCTTGAGCACGTTTGGAATCGAGAATACCAACGATTGGTAACATTAATACGCCGTCCCAGATTGAGGTAACCGGTGTCGACATCTCGATCAAAGAACGGCTTTGCTGTTCAATCTTTTGCTGGGTAACCGTTGAGTAGGCCTCAACAACCACAGCGGTTTCAAGGTGCACTAACTTGGTGAGGGCAATTTGTTGAAGATGAAAACGCTCGGCCGCCTGGTCATTATCCAGTGCCCCCTGAAAGAAACTCAGACTTTTACTCACCCCAGCAAAATAGGTCGAAAGACTAAGTCCAATTTTGGCGTGGGAACTGCCAAGGGTTTCGCGGCTGTTGATATATTCATCGTTTACTTCAGCCAAAAATACCTGATGCCAATGCTTGCGCTGGGCAGCTTTAACTCGCTCTAAGCGACGTGGGTCTGCAAAATATTGACGAAATTCTGGCAGGGGAGACAGCCAACGATAAAACTCATCAACATAGTCATCTAACAAGGGAATAGCACGTTGGCCAAGTTCGCGAATAAGGCCTATATCCGCAGAGGTAATCTCATAGGTATCGAGAAGATTGTCGACCTTCGACATTAGTCACTCCTTAACATACAACTGGGCAGCCACGACCATTAACATCACAACCGACATTCAATAACATACATCATACGCCTTAAGTATAATGAGTACATAGCTAGGCCGTATTGTCGCTGCCATTTAAGCGATATTATCAATTCCATAAATCAACAGAGTTATTGTCGTTACAACTTAAATTATGTCTGTGTATCAATTAAGTATTGTTGTTCTTTCCAATACAGTTAAAGCACTGGCTAGGCGAGCGCCGACACAAGGGGTTAAGCAATGCCGCCGTTGACCTAATGCATACAAGAATGTGCCGTGCCACCGCAACCATCCTCCCTCAAAAGCGCCGAAATCAGAGAAGCCAAAGGCTTAAGATAAACTTCAACAACTGACTACGACACAGCCTAAATTATGGCACGTGACTATTGAATCTTACCGACAGGATTTAGCCCCAACCACCTAGCTTATCGTGATAGCGCTTGCCCCAACGGAGTGAAATAACCGTGCAGTGCGGTGTGGATGCGAGTTAGGTGCGCGACGTCAGGAAAGCCTCCCTGCTGCGCCAATTCTGTTGCTTTGGTACCACTAACCAAATATTGATTCTTGATGCGACTATCTTGTTGCAGCGTCGCTTCGAACGCCCGTGCCATCATCTCGGTAGGGAGGCTGAAATAACGACGACCAATGCGCTTATCCAGCGCAACCGAACGACTGACGAAGTCGTGCTTAGTCTGCCCATCTTCACTCAGCAAGGTGGTCGCAAACAATTGCTGCAAGCGACCGTTAAGAGGATGTGCTGTGGGCGTACGTTCAGTTAACCAAAGGTCACTGGCGAAGCTACGCATGATGGAATCGTCGCTGTGACGGGGGTAAAGTCGAAAGGCAATATAGTGGTCAAACGCATGCCACCACTCGTGGGCGAGCGCACCGGCACCGGCATTTTTAGCTAACGCTAAGGTGTTGCTGGCTGGGGCGTAGTGCGCCTGTGCAAGTGGCGAACCGCCCTGGCCAAAAGCCAAGCTAAGGCTCTGCCGGAGTCCCATCACCTGCGGCGGTACATTCAATAAAAACGCTAAGTCTGCCAAGGCATCAAACACCAAGTTGGCTGCCAAGCGTTTTTCTTGGTTATCAACCCAGCGACCAACGGTAATGCCCGCTAAACCAAACTGGCTTTTGATATCAGCAAAATCAACCTGCTCATCAAATCGATAGTCCGGCCCTTGCCGGTAGAACTGGCGTTGAATGCCGCTGTTACTGCTCAAGCCCATGCCACTCTAATTTTTGATCTTTTAAGCCGCGATCTGGGCACACCATTCTCTTGGTAATCACAAAGCCAAGCTTCAGCAACACCTTGGTGGAAGCGATATTATCTTCGTACACTAGCGCAGTTAACGGCTCATTAGGAAACCATTGTTGCGCCCGCTCAAAGGTCGCTTGAGCCAAATGATGACCAAACCCTTTGCCCCAAAAGCGGCGTAGCATCATATAACCGATCTCCGCTTCGCCGGACTCACCACGGTACATTACCGCGATGCCAATACTGCCATGTTCCGGATGCACCGCCATCAGTTTTTGAAACTTAGGCAGCGGCTCAAAATCGGCAAGCAATTTGTGCAGGTTTTGTTCAATCGCCTGGGTCGATTTCGGCTCCGGAGAACCAGTATAGAACATCGCCTCAGCGTCAGTTTCCAATTCAATCAGAGTGGTTAAGTCAGTCTCGCGCAAGGGGCGTAGCGTCAGTATGGTCATGATCTATTTTGATGGTTAGCATGCAGTCTATCGACCTTACCGAGCAACCCTATAAAAAGCCACTGCAGCCACGTTTGCTGGTGACGAACTGGCCCCACAAAAGTTGGGGCGTGGTTAGCTATTGCCGATTTAAGCCAACGTGGTGGCAACGGTCGCCACAGGGGTAAGCTTCGCCCCCCTTTACTGTGGCTGTGTCGCAGTTAACTGTTGAGGTTTATATCTAGCCTTCGGCTCTACCGATGTCGCAGTGGCGACGGCACATTCTTGTACGCATTAGGGGGGGCTCCGCCCCTTTGGAATCCCCCTTGTCTTAGGTCGCAGTCCAAAACGCTGGGCTGGGCTGGATAGCTCCAATGCGGCGCAAGATCATAGGCCGTCATGCTTGTTATTTGTGTCTATATCTACCTAACCGCTGCATTAACGATATTAGAAATAACAATTATCTGGTGCACTGCCTAAAAAGGATCGACTGGGATATTAATCTGCCTCAAAGCGCAGATACAAAAACGCCACCGTAACAACGGTGGCGTTTGCCATAACGAAACACGCTTACTTTTGCGTCTTACGGTATAAATCGAAGTTGTTAATGTAATCTTCCATATTCGCGTCTAGCATCTTGCGATACTCGGCTAGGTAGTATTCCATCATCTCTTCTTTTTTCTCTTTCATTTGGTCAACATTGGCGAAGCCAGTTGAACCAAACCAAGCGTTGTAACGAGACAAGGCGTACATAAATGACGCGCTGATTTCACCAGTTTTGATCTCAGGATCTTGGTTGTGCTTGTTAGCTACGTGAATAAATTCGTTCGCGCGCTCGTAAAATGCGTTGTTGCTGTCTTGCTCTGACATCCTAAGGTCCTTTTGCGTTGGTGCCGTTTGGGATCGGCACGGCTTATAAATAGTGGTATCAAGCTACGTCTTTTATCCAGATTTAACCGTAATCTTGTTCACACTCTGCTGTGCTAATCGTCCATAACTGTGAGCCGTGTCGATTACAACACTAACACTGGAGCAGATGCTGCGTTATCCTGCATTAAAACTTAGCCATTAGCGAATTCAACTAAGTACTGTTCCCAGCTTGCGATTTGAGAGTCTCATGAACCCAATCCCAGTAATTATTTTTGTGTGTGCCATTGCCCTGTTCGCCGTCTATAAAGCGCGTCAACATCGTCAACGTGAGATTGCAGCCAATGAGATGGCCTGGGCGACTATTAAGAACATAGCGAAAGAGTTAACCCAACAACAGCTAACTGATAAGCAGCTTGTCAATGCCGAAATATCGGCGATTAAAAAGGCTTTTGTTGAGGGCTATCACGCCAACCAAGGTGGTAAAAAAGTTGATGCCGCCACGGCCGACTTAACCAAACAAAACCAAGCCTTAGCTGATGATCTGCAACCGCTCTATCGTCAATTACTGCTAGTGGAAAAAGAGGCCTCTGCCAATGATGTGCTACTGGTTATTTTACACTTCGCCTTTAGCACCGGTGGTTTGCGAATGATGGAAGCGCAAGGGCGGAAAAAGGTGGCACAACGACAGCAGCAAATGTTGACGCAGCGTCGCCAGCAGTTGCAGCACAAAGCCGACAGTAATACCCCCGAATAACAGGCGCTGAGTTAATAACGCCAACAACGGTAGTGACAATACGCATCTATTGATGAAGCAGAACTATCAACGTAACTAGATGGAGTCCGCCAGCATTAACGTGGTTAGCGCTATTGAGCGGTTACTGCAGCACCATCAGTTACAAGCCAACTAACACAATCCATCTACCACAATCCATCTACCAACAAAAACGGCCCGCTCTAAATGAGCGGGCCGTTTTCTATGGGCGCAATCTACCTTAGCCTTCTAGGCCTTGGCTGCGCAGGTACTCTTCGTAGGTACCGTGGAAATCGGTGATGCCATCTGGCTTCAGCTCGATAATGCGAGTTGCGACTGAGGACACGAATACACGGTCGTGCGATACGAACAGCAAGGTACCAGCGTAGCTTTCCAAGGCGTTGTTCAACGCTTCAATGGATTCCATGTCCATGTGGTTGGTTGGCTCATCCATCAGTAGAATGTTTGGCTTTTGCATCATCAGCTTGCCAAACAACATCCGGCCCTGTTCACCACCAGAGATAACCTTGGTCGACTTCTTGATGTCGTTCTGACTAAACAGCATACGACCCAAGAAGGAGCGAATGGTTTGCTCATCGGCGCCTTCGGTAGACCACTGGCCCATCCAATCAAACAGGTTCTTATCTTCTTCAAAATCAGCGGCGTGATCCTGAGCGTAGTAACCAATGTTGTTGTTCTCAGACCATTTGATGTCGCCATCTTGGGGAGTCAACTTACCCACTAAGGTGTTAAGCAGGGTTGATTTGCCCACACCGTTGGCACCAATGATAGCAATACGCTCACCGACATCGACTTTCAGGTCGAGGCCTTTAAACAACAGTTCGCCGTCGTAACCTTGGCTCAACCCTTCTACTTCCAGCGCCTGACGGAACAGCTTCTTCTCTTGCTCGAAACGAATGAATGGCGACTGACGGCTAGACGCTTTAACGTCATCCAGCTGGATCTTATCAATCTGCTTAGCGCGGGAGGTGGCCTGACGAGCTTTCGAGGCGTTAGCTGAGAAACGAGCAACGAAGCCCTGCAGCTCAGCGATCTGTGCTTTCTTCTTGGCATTATCGGCCAACAGACGCTCGCGCGCTTGCGTTGCCGCGGTCATGTACTCGTCGTAGTTACCTGGGTAAACACGCAACTCACCGTAATCGATGTCAGCCATGTGAGTACACACGGAGTTGAGGAAGTGACGATCGTGCGAGATGATGATCATGGTGCACTGACGGGCATTCAAGATGTCTTCCAACCAGTGGATGGTGTGAATGTCCAAGTTGTTGGTAGGTTCGTCAAGCAGCATGATGTCTGGATCAGCAAACAGGATCTGGGCCAGCAAAACTCGCACCTTCAAACCCGGCGCAACGGCACTCATCAGACCGAAGTGAGCAGACTCTTCAATGCCAAGCCCCATTAATAATTCACCAGCACGGGCTTCAGCAGAATAACCGTCCATCTCGGCAAACTGCACTTCCAGATCAGCAACCTTCATGCCCTCTTCTTCGGACATCTCCGGCAGTGAGTAGATACGGTCACGCTCAGCTTTTATCTCCCACAACTCTTTGTGGCCCATGATAACGGTATCGATCACGGTGAACTCTTCAAATGCCCACTGATCCTGACCCAACTTAGCCACACGGGTGTTGGCTTCAACAGAAACGTTACCGGCGCTTTGCTCCAGCTCACCCGAAAGGATCTTCATAAAGGTGGATTTGCCGCAGCCGTTGGCTCCGATCAAGCCGTAGCGGTTACCGCCGCCAAATTTGACGGAGATGTTTTCAAACAGCGGCTTGGCGCCGAACTGCATGGTAATGTTGGCGGTAGAGATCACAGCAAATACCCTTGGTAGAAAAAATAAACGCTGCAGGGTACCGATAAGTGCTCACTAGGGGAAGGAAAACTTACCATTTGCCGCGATTCGCTTCGGCGGCGGCCGATAATCACAGCGCCCATTTTGTTGCTACTCCACCATAAACAATTATTGATCTCCCCCTACGAACCATCGACAATAGCCGCCCCTTTTAAGCCACCCAGAATGACCACCCCAATGCTGCCCTCTCGCCCTCTGCCGTTACTGTTAATTGTATGGACCCTATTAGTGGGCCAAAGCAATGCGGTATTGCAGCTAAGTGAACAGTTGCACCAGCTTGGTCACAGTACGTCATTCAATGCGGTTTCAGCTAAAAAGCACCAACAAGGACACTGTTTAGCAGATCTATTGCTAAACCACTGTGGCTTGGCTGCTGTGGCCATTGTGGTCGCTCAAGTTATCGTTAAGCTGCACTCTTTTCGCCTCGCTACAGCGTTACATTGCTTGTTGCAGCGCACCGTTGTTGCCACATCCATTCGCGCTCCGCCACGTTGTCGTTTGCTGTAATTACACTTTAAGAGTCCACCTCTAACATTTTTATCTATGGATTAACCTTCATAGAGACGACTTTGCGACAACTGAAAGGGATCCTGCGTGAATCCAAACTCTACTGTGCCAGCAACCAGCCCTGCCTCCATTGGCAAACGGTTGCACTCCATCGATGCCCTGCGCGGCCTAGTGATGCTGATTATGCTACTCGACCACGTGCGCGAGCGCTTTTTCTATCATCACGTTATCACCGATCCAATGACCATAGATCAGACCGATCCAGATCTGTTCTTCACCCGTTTGATTGCCCACCTTTGTGCACCAGTATTTGTGCTACTGACCGGCATTTCAGCTTGGCTGTACGCCAATCCTGCCAACGGTCAACCCCGTGATGTACGGGCATTTTTGCTTAAGCGCGGTGTGGTGCTCGTGCTTATTGAAGCGACCCTAATCAACTTCTCTTGGTTTGGTGCTTATGAAACCCTTTATCTACAGGTAATTTGGGCGATTGGCCTGAGCATGATCGCACTGGCACTGCTCTCTTCACTGCCACTTAAAGTCATTGCTGCTCTAGGCTTGGCGATTGTTGCAGGCCATAACGCGCTTGAGCCAATTCAGTTTGCGCCTGAGCAATGGGGTTACACAATTTGGACCATCCTCCACGATCGGGGCTTCATCCTTGATCAAGAGTGGCTGCGCATTAAAGCGTCTTACCCAGTATTGCCTTGGATTGGGGTGATCTTAGTCGGCTTTGCGATGGGGCCGCTGTTTAGCCGTATGGTCGAAGCATCAAAGCGTCAACGCACATTATTGCAACTGAGCGCCGCTAGCTTAGCGTTACTAGCACTATTGCGTGGCAGCAACCTCTACGGCGAAACCGCGCCATGGCAGGTGCATAGCACCACCATTGAAACGGTGATGTCATTCCTAAACTTTACCAAGTACCCGCCATCGCTCGACTTCATCTTATTGACGGTTGGCATCGCTTGTACTCTTTTGTGCCTGCTAGAGCGTTACCATCATCGCGCTACTGACTACCTCAGCACCTTCGGCTCAGCGCCGATGTTCTTCTACATCGTGCACCTGTATGTGCTGCTGATCGGCTATCGCATCATGACGGCAATATTCGGCGCTAACCAAGGTGATATGTACGGTTTTGATTCATTATGGATGATTTGGGCGACTACGGCTTTGCTAGCCTTGGTGATGTACTGGCCAACCAAAGCGTTTGCTCGCTACAAACACAGCAGTAATAAGGCCTGGGTTAAGTACCTGTAACCACAAAACCACCAGAGATAGGGTTGGCTTAGGCGAGTAACAACTCCCTAAGCCAGCCTAGGTGGGAACGAATAAGGCTCAGTAACTATTAGTGGCTCACCCAACCCTGCTTTTTTCCGGCAAGCAGTTGATTGATGCAATCTAAAAAGCGTTCGGTCGCGGCGTCATTAGGGGACTTCAAGGTATAAGCGTTATGAAAACCAATGCTTAACTCAACCGCACCGTGACTTAACGAAACGTTGTAACCATCGTTATCGCTATCTGCGACAAAGCCTTCAAACTTATAGCCCTGCGGGCAAACCTCACCATTTTCGATTACCAATTGCACCGCATGCAATGCGGGTGCGACATCAATTCGTTCACTCATGGTCACGCTCCTGCTGGATTAACTGTTATTAATCTAAACACAGCATAGCAATGAATAAGTTGATCTAGGTGAAAGAGCAACGCTCTACCGACCGGCAGAGCATTCAAATAAATTGAATCAGCAATGACACTTAGGCAGCTTGAGTACCAAAGCGCTGATCGAGATAGGTAATAATGTCGTTAGATTCATACATCCAACGCACCTCACCCTGCTCCTCAATGCGCAAGCAAGGCACTGTTAACTTGCCACCTTGCTGAGCTAATTCATCGCGATAAGGGCTACCCACTTGGGTGCTACGCAAGGTAACTGGCAGATTTAATCGATGCATCGCCCGACGAGTTTTGACGCAAAATGGACAAGCAGGCAGCTGATATAAACTTAACCCTTCGATCTGTTGCTCAACCAGAGACTGTTTATCAGCAGTACGTTGCATCGGCTTGGGCCGAGACAGCTTATCGCCAATAACAATCAAACCACCTAATCCTTGTCGTAGTCCTTTAATAAGCAGTTTTTTCACGGTAATTCCCTAAGCATTAATCAAGTAGCCGCATTATAACAACATCACACTAAAGTGAAATTATTGCAGCAGATCACTGTAATGGTTAAGTGCGATAAAAGCCCCCTGCCTGACTGTTGGTTTGACCCAGCCTCGGCTGCACGCCAAACTGACCAATCAATTTGGTAACTCAGACCTTTTATGCCTCACTCCCTGTTGCAGCAACACTTTGGCTTTAGCGAATTTCGTCCTGGCCAACAACAAACCATTGAGCATCTACTAGCCGGCCGCAGTGCCGCCGCTATCTTTCCTACCGGCTCAGGCAAATCACTGTGTTACCAATTACCGGCGTTGGCGCTGCCAAACCTCACCTTGGTGATCTCGCCATTACTGGCGTTGATGCAAGATCAGTTGGCCTTTTTGCACAGCAAAGGGATCCCTGCCGCCACCATCGACTCAACCCAAAGCTACGAACAGAGCCAGCAGGTGATGCGTCAGGTACGTGACGGCGAGATTAAAATCTTGATGATCTCGGTCGAGCGGCTCAAGAACGAACGTTTTCGTAATTTCATCGGCCAGATCCCAATCAGCTTATTGGTGGTCGACGAAGCGCACTGCATCTCCGAATGGGGCCATAACTTCCGTCCCGACTATCTCAAGCTGCCGCACTACCGCCAAAGCCTTAATATCGAGCGAGTATTACTGCTTACAGCTACTGCTACGCCACAGGTAATTGACGATATGGCGGCCAAGTTCGCCATTGACCCCAGCTGCATCACCGCTACCGGCTTTTATCGCTGTAACCTCGATTTAGGTGTTGAAGCGGTTAGCCCTGAGCAGCGTCTTCCGTACCTGCAACAGCATCTAGATAGCCGCCGAGAACAACCGGCAATCGTCTACGTTACGCAGCAACAAAGTGCTGAACAGGTTGCCACTGCACTTAAACAAACCGGCCACCATGTTGCCGCTTACCATGCGGGGCTAGAACACCCGCTGCGAATGCGTATTCAGCAACAATTTATGGCCGGCGAGCTGGCGGTTATTGTGGCAACTATTGCCTTTGGTATGGGGGTCGATAAGGCAGATATTCGCCACGTTATCCATTACGATCTGCCCAAGTCGATAGAAAACTACAGCCAAGAGATCGGCCGCGCTGGCCGTGATGGTCAACGTTCAGAGTGCCTAGTGCTGGCCAACCAAGCCAACCGCTCAGTACTGGAAAACTTTATCTACGGCGATACTCCAGAACAAGACAGCATTGCTCGGGTCCTCACCGAGGTAAGCCAAGCTGGGCCGCAATGGGAGCTGATGGCCAACCAACTTTCCGCTAGCAGCAACGTTCGGCCACTGCCACTGCGCACCCTGTTGGTGTACCTCGAGATGGCGGGGCTGATCGAATCAAAATACAGCTATTATGCCGAAGTGAAGTTCAAGCTTAAGGTTACTGAAACCGAGCTAGCCAACCGTTTCCAAGGCGAGCGCAAACACTTTGTCGAAGCGCTGTTCGCCAGCTGCCAAAAAGCACGGATCTGGTGGCAGGTCGACTTCGAGGCGCTGTACCAAGGTTACGGCGCTGAGCGCAGTCGTGCCCTAACCGCATTGGATTACTTTGAACAACAAGGCTTGATCGAACTGCAAACCAAACAGATGACCGAGGTTTATCAAGTACAACAACCTCTGCCACCACTTGAGCCTGTATTGCAACAACTGGTGCAGCAGTTTGCCAGTAAGGAGCACAGCGAGGTGGGGCGGATTGAACAGATGCTCGCCTTGTTGCAGACCCCAGAGTGTTTGAGCCACGCCTTAGCCGACTACTTTGGCGATAGTGCCGCGCCGCAGCAGTGTGGCCACTGCTCTGCGTGTCGCGGCGACGTTGCCACCTTGGCTGCTGTAGCCACACCGCCAATGGCAAGCCCCGAGCAGATAGCCCAATGGTTGGCACCACTACAGCAGGCATTAGTGCAACACGGCTGGGCTTATACCCCGCGTATCGGAGCTCGCTTTCTTACCGGCTTGCCAAGCCCATGGTTAACCAAGGTTAAGGCACGTCAAATGCCAGGCTACGGCCAACAGGAGCAGCAACCGTTCGCCCAACTCGAAGCGCAGTGTTAATGCTCTCGTAGGGGCGCACACGTGCGACCGTTCCCATAAGTTAATGCCCTCGTAGAGGCGCACGCGTGCGACCGTTCCCATAAGTTAATGTCCTCGTAGGGGCGCACACGTGCGACCGTTCCCATAAGTTAATGCTCTCGTAGGGGCGCACGCGTGCGACCGTTCCCATAAGTTAATGCTCTCGTAGGGGCGCACACGTGCGACCGTTCCCATAAGTTAATGCTCTCGTAGGGGCGCACGCGTGCGACCGTTCCCATAAGTTAATGTCCTCGTAGGGGCGCACACGTGCGACCGTTCCCATAAGTTAATGTCCTCGTAGGGGCGCACACGTGCGACCGTTCCCATAAGTTAATGCCCTCGTAAAGGCGCACACGTGCGACCGTTCCCATAAGTTAATGCCCTCGTAGGGGCGCACACGTGCGACCGTTCCCATAAAACTAATTTTTGGGCAATCGGTCACTCTCGAGTGCCCCTACTCAAATACTGGGTTTAGTATGCCAGCTTGAGCCGGTGTTAGAGCACCAAGTACAGCCTCTGCGAGGCAGGGGCTATACCCCTCGGATTGGTGCCCACTTTCTTACCGGCTTGCCAAGCCCATGGTTAAGGCACGCCAAATGCCAGACTACGGCCAACAGGAGCAGCAACCGTTCGCCCAACTCGAAGCGCAGTGTTAATGCTCTCGTAGGGGCGCACACGTGCGACCGTTCCCATAAGTTAATGCTCTCGCAGGGGCGCACGCGTGCGACCGTTCCCATAAGTTAATGCCCTCGCAGGGGCGCACACGTGCGACCGTTCCATAAAACTAATTTTTGGGCATTCGGTCACTCTCGAGTGCCCCTACTCAAATACTGGGTTTAGTATGGCAACTCGAAAGTGTTGCTATTTAATCCAACACGCTGGCGTATATTTAAGTACAATTGCGCCGAATTTATCATTTTGGAACCAACATGCTGCTGCAAAACGACCTACTGCGCCAACTGCGCTACGCCCTCAAATTCAACAATCCAGATGTGATCGAAGTGTTTGGGTTGATGAACTACACCATCACCAAGGAAGAGTTAGACCACTTGTTGAAGAAAGAGGACGAACAAGGATTCGTTGCATGTCGCGACCGCACCCTCTCTGCTTTCTTAGATGGCTTGATCATTAAGTACCGTGGTGTCCAAGAGGGTCGTGAACCTACCCTGCTGCGTGGTAAGCAGCGGATTTCCAATAACGACATACTGCGTAAACTGCGCATTGCTCTGCAGTTGAAAGATACCGATATCATTGAGATCTTAGCGCTGTCTGACTTCCGCATCACCAAATCAGAGCTGTCAGCGATGTTCCGCGCTACCGATCACCGCAACTACCAAGAGTGTGGCGATCAGGTACTGCGCTACTTCGTCCGTGGTTTGGGTAAGCGTAACCGCCCAGATCAGAAATAACGTCGAAGACATTACTTTTGAAATAACAATGGCAGCCCTTAGGCTGCCATTGTTGGTTTGGAGCCATTGGCATAAATCCCCCACCACCCCCTGACTCATGAACGAGTGCGCAAATCATTGCTGAACACGGCTGCGCCCGATAATCGGTTACAACATCACCGTTGCTACTCGGCCTTGTTGCACCACCGCTTGCCGTTGTTGATGCGCATCGCAGCGCTGCTGCAGTTCCATTGAACAGACACCACAGCCACCGCCAGCACCGCAAGCTTGGGTGATCTTTTCCGCTGTATTCGCTCCATCTTCTATCGCCTTATCAACCTGCGATTCAGTAAGCCCGACGCAGGCACAAAGCAACTGTTCATCACGGCCAACTAACAGCCGTTGCAATAGATGGGCCGACAGTCGCTGCCCCAACACCTCTTGCCAACCGTCCCCCGCCAATTGGCCGTGCTGCGGGCTGAGTTGCAGAGCTGCACTTAACTGCTCCCCTTGCTGCATCAGCACACTGCTTAACCCATTACCCTGCTGATCAACCCACACTCGCCCTAATTGCGGCAGGGTGATTAACCACTGGCGCCAACACTCTGGGTCAGTATCGGTCGCAAACCACCAAATGGTGCCTTCATCCACTTTTTGCTTGGTCCAAAATCGCATTAACGCTAGTGATGGCGCGATCTCGGTAGGCAATAACAATTGTCCCCACCACATGACAGTTTGAGCCTTTGCCTCAACCCTCGCCCCTTTAAATCCCGGCTGTTGCGAGATGGGATCATACTGGCTATCAATGAGTCGATTAACGCTACCAGCGCTGCTGTTGTTATCACTCCAATGGATAGGCATAAACAACTCTCCTCGACGCTGACTTTGGCTTATTGTTATTGGTGCTAGGATATCGGACCCCAACTGCAGTAAATCGTTACTGCGGGCCCCGAGTGCGGCGGCATCATCTGGGTGGATGCTGATTTGCGGATAGGGACGATGGCGGCCAAGAGTCGTGGCTAGGCCGGTACGAGTCATGGTGTGCCACTGATCGCGGTTGCGACCGCTGTTAACAATAAAGTTGCCCTGCCCTAGTCGTGGCTGGGGATGATCTATCACTATTTTGCCAGCGCCGCTTGAGCTGAAGAGCCGTTGTGGTTGCAGTTGCAACGGTTTGCCTGCAGGCTGGGGCCACTGCAGTGGTCCCATCTGTTGATATTGATGGTCAGAAAACTGTGCTAACGCCGAGATATCAAATGGGCCGCCGTTAATTGCTGATAATGTCGCGTGTTCTCGAAAGATTTCCGCTTCATTGCGGTAGTCAAAACCCGAAGCAAACCCCATTGCCTTAGCAACCTGACACAGCGCCCACCAGTCGCTTTGTGCTCTCCCTTGCGCCGCGACGAATGAACGCTGGCGTGAGATGCGGCGCTCGGAATTGGTAACCGTGCCCTGTTTCTCCCCCCAACCTTTGGCCGGTAACAACACATCGGCATAGCGTTGAGTATCCGTTCCAATAACACAATCACTCACTACCACCGTTGGACAGGTTTGCAGTGCTCGTCGCACCAATTCAGTATCCGGCAAACTCACCATCGGGTTGGTGCCGAGTATCCACACCACCTTTATCTTGCCTGCCGCCATCGCTTCAAACATCGGCACTGCAGTAAGTCCTGCCCTGGTTGCAATATTGTCGCTGCCCCACAACGCTGCCACCGCATCACGCTTATCGCTATCAGCAAAGTCGACATGGCCAGCTAAGCTAGTCGCTAAGCCGCCAACCTCACGCCCGCCCATCGCATTAGGTTGGCCGGTGATCGAAAAAGGGCCCATGCCCGGCTTACCTATTCGCCCAGTAAGCAGATGACAATTTATAATGGCATTACCCTGCCCAACGCCATTAACCGACTGATTTATCCCCATGGAAAAGCCTGTGACGGTTTTATCGGTTTCCTTAAACCATTGGAAAAATGTGGTTAACGACTCCAGTGGCAGCTGAGTTATCTCAGCGGTTTTATCAATGCTGTAGTCGTTCAATTGGGCCAGAGAAAGCTGAGCTAAGGCTTGCTGAGTGCAAGCGGCATTGCGGCTGAGGTAACGCAGTAAGCCGTGAAACAAGGCCAAATCCGTGCCCGGCTGCAGTGGCAGGTGCAGATCTGCACCTGCAGCGGTCGCGGTTCGGCGAGGATCGATCACCACCAGCTTCATCTGCGGTCGCTTAGCTTTAGCGGCCATCATTCGCTGGAACAATACCGGCTGACACCACGCTAAATTGCTCCCTACCAGCACCACTAAATCCGCCTGTTCGAAGTCTTGATAACAGCCCGGCACCGTATCGCTGCCAAAGGCACGCTTATGGGCGGCAACAGCCGAGGACATGCACAGGCGAGAGTTAGTATCGACATTTGCACTGCCAATAAAGCCCTTCATCAACTTATTGGCCACGTAGTAATCTTCAGTTAGTAGCTGCCCAGAGAGATAAAACGCCACCGAGTCAGGGCCATAGCGGTCAATAGCTTGGCGAAAACGACTGGCGATGTGAGCCGTTGCTCGGCTCCAACTTTCCGGCTTGCCATCAATGTGGGGCTGCAACAACCGCCCAGCTGGGCTCAGGGTTTGCGCCAGCTGCATCCCTTTACCACAAAGTCGCCCGTAATTGGCTGGGTGGTTAGGGTCGCCTTCAACCTGAATAGCATCACCATTGGCCGTCACTGCGACGCCACAACCAACACCGCAATAGGGGCAAGTGGTTAGAACTTTGCTCATTGAAACCCATCCAGTCTTTACTCAGCATAATTGCAGTGTTGCAACAACAAGGCCAATCCATCATCCCCCTCCCCCTCCAACACAAAACAAAATTTAGTCAATTAATTCAATTGATTAACTTTATTGATGATGGCTTGCTCCCGCCCCAAAACAACCATCATTGAATTTAACTCACGTTTTTGGGGCAGTTGCCGCTTTGCTTTGGTGCACTAACTTGTGTCACTGCGGTTAGTCACTGCCATAACTAACGCCACTCATAGATTTCAAATGCATGTTTTTATTAAATAAAAAAAGAAAGGCATAGGGCTAATCACCGATTGGCACCGCTCTTGCGAACGCCACTGACACTATCGTTCGGCAGCTGCAGGGAGATTGCCATGCCACACTCCGCTTACCTCGTTACCTACCCCGTAGCCATTGTTGGCGCTGGCCCAGGCGATCCTGAGTTACTGACACTGAAAGCGCTGCGCCGAATTGAGCAAGCCGAAGTGATCCTTTACGACAACTTAGTAAGTGATGCAATTAGAAGCCTGTTTCCTGCAACGGCTGAAGCCTTATACGTCGGTAAGAAACGCCATAACCACAGCCTAAGCCAAGATAAAATCGAGCAAAAAATGGTAGCACTGGCGCAACAGGGCAAGAAGGTGGTGCGTCTTAAAGGCGGCGACCCATTTATCTTTGGCCGTGGCAGCGAAGAGCTACTAACGCTAAAACAGCACGGCATCAAAGCGGAGGTTATTCCTGGGATCACTGCTGCCAGCGGTTGTGGCAGCGCCGCCGATATTCCACTAACTCATCGTGGCCTGTCGCAGGGCTGCACTTTTGTCACCGGCCACGGCAGTGATGAAGACCCGATCGATTGGTCATACTTGGCCAGTTGTCGCCACACCTTGGTGTTTTATATGGGTCTGAATGCGTTGCCACAGATCCGCAATCAGCTCATAAGCAACGGTATGGTCGACACCACCCCAGTCGCGTTGGTCGAAAACGGCTGTCGCCCAAAGCAGCGTGTCATTCGCACCACTCTTGCTGCGATGAGCACTGACTCAATCCGTCATCAATTGCAAACTCCAACCCTAATCTACGTTGGTGACGTGGTGTCACTGGCGCAAACCAACCATCAATCACTACCGCATACACTGCCGCTATTGGCTAAGGAAAGCGCATGAGCAAGCCCATTGTCGCCGTTATCGGTAACGGCATGGTTGGTCACCATTTCATTGAGCAGATGATGGAGTGTAACGACTATCAGCTAAGAGTCTTTTGTGAAGAGCCACGCTTGGCTTACGACCGAGTTCAGCTAACTCGTTATTTCAGCGATGGTAGCGTCAACGGCTTAATGTTGGCGGATGCAGCTGAATACCAAAAAAATGGGGTATTGGCACACATCAATACCCGGGTGGATAGTATCGACCGCAATGCCCAGTTGTTGCATTGCAGCGACGGTGAGAGCTACCACTACGATCGGTTGGTGCTCGCTACGGGGTCCTACCCATTTGTGCCTCCTATTCCGGGCAAAGAACAGCCGCATATCCACCCCTATCGCACCATTGAAGATCTTGAGCTGATCCAAGCTGCCGCCAGCAACAGTAAGGTTGGAGTGGTGATCGGTGGTGGCCTATTGGGGTTAGAAGCCGCCAATGCCCTCAAAACCTTGGGTCTAGAAACCCATGTGGTCGAGTTTGCGCCGCGGCTAATGGCAGTGCAGTTGGATGAAGATGGCGCAGCCTTGCTCCAGCAAAAAATCAACGATTTGGGAGTACAGGTTCACACCGGTAAAGCGACTCAGCAGATTGAAGCGTACGATGGTGACTGCCGTTATCGGCTGCAGTTTGCCGATGGCAGCGAGTTGCTTACCGACATGGTGGTGTTCTCCGCCGGTATTCGCCCCCAAGATACCTTAGCTAAGCAAGCCACGCTTGAGATGGGTGAACGGGGAGGCATTGTCATTAATGATCAGTGCCAAACGAGCGACCCCAACATCTTCGCCATCGGTGAGTGTGCCCTCTGGCAAGAACGATTATTCGGCTTAGTGGCGCCAGGTTATCAAATGGCTAAAGTAGCTGCCGCCCAGTTAACTGGCCAACAACTTAGTTTCACCGGTGCCGACATGAGTACCAAGCTGAAACTACTTGGGGTAGACGTCGCCAGTATCGGTGATGCCCATGGCACCAGCGCCGGCTCACTCAGCTACTGCTTCCACGATCACGCCAATCAGGTCTACAAAAAAGTGGTGATCGACCCCAGTGGTACCAAGCTGATTGGTGCAGTTTTGGTGGGTGATAACAGCGATTATCACCACTTTCTGCAACTGTGCCTCAACGAGATGCCGTTACCACAGCCGCCAGAAACCATACTGTTACCCGCGATCGAGGGCGATGCAACCGCAGCTGCAGGAGTTGATGCATTACCAGACAGCGCGCAAATATGCTCTTGTCATGACGTAAGTAAGGGCGACATTACCACTGCGGTCGATAGTCTTATTGCCGAAGGCGGTTGCGATCTCAGCAGCCTCAAGGCCTGTACCAAGGCCGGTACCGGTTGTGGTGGCTGCACTCAGTTGGTGGGGCAGCTGCTGGACAAGCAACTTGCTGCGAAAGGGATGGAGGTCAACAACGACTTATGTGCGCACTTCCCCTACTCCCGCACCGAACTGTTTGATGTCATTCGTATTCGCCAGATCAAAACCTTTGAAGAACTACTAACCCGCTGCGGCCAAGGCGGAGGTTGTGAGATCTGCCGCCCTGCAGTGGGTTCCATGCTGGCTTCATTATGGAACGACTACATTCTCGAAGATAGCCACGCTTCACTACAGGACACTAACGACCGTTATCTCGGCAATATGCAAAAAAACGGCACCTACTCGGTAGTGCCACGCATTCCCGGCGGCGAGATTACCCCGGATAAACTGATTGTGATTGGCCAAGTGGCGAAGGAGTTTAATCTCTACACCAAAATCACCGGCGGTCAGCGCATCGATCTGTTCGGTGCTCAGTTACACCAGTTGCCATTGATCTGGGCGCAATTGGTTGCGGCGGGATTCGAAACCGGCCACGCCTATGGTAAAGCGATGCGGACGGTCAAATCCTGTGTGGGCACCAATTGGTGTCGCTACGGCGTTCAAGACAGCACCTCGATGGCGATCGCCATTGAACATCGCTATCGTGGCGTTCGCTCACCGCACAAAATTAAACTGGCAGTCTCAGGTTGCGCGCGAGAATGCGCCGAAGCCCAAAGCAAAGACTTCGGAGTTATTGCCACCGAAGCGGGTTGGAATCTCTACGTTGGCGGCAACGGCGGTATGCGTCCTCGCCATGCGGATCTATTTGCCACCGATCTGGACGATGACACCCTTATCGCCTACATCGACCGCATAATGATGTTTTACGTGCGCACTGCTGAGCGACTGCAGCGAACCTCAGTTTGGATAGAGAACCTCGAAGGAGGACTGGATTACCTTAAGCAGGTCGTTATCGAAGATAAGCTCGACCTGTGTGAACAACTGGAGCAGCAGATGGCATATCTGGTGGATACCTATCAATGCGAGTGGGCTACCACGCTGCAAAACCCAGATAAACTAAGCAAATTTACCCACTTCATTAATAGCGACCAGACCGATAACGCCGTGGTGTTTGAACAACAGCGCGGTCAGATCCAACCCGCTAGCAGCACCATCGATATAATGGAGATCTCATGAGTACAGCAACCGTTACCAAGCAATGGCTCGACATTTGCGCCAGCGACGACATCCTTATCGATTGCGGTGCCTGCGCATTAGTGGATAACCAACAAGTTGCCATCTTCCGCTTAAGCAGCGGCGACTGGTACGCCATCGATAATCACGACCCTATCGGCGGCGCCAATGTATTGTCTCGCGGTTTAGTGGCGGAGATCGATGGCACACCAACTATCAGCTCGCCACTGTTTCGTCACCACTTTAGTCTTCAAGACGGTCACTGCCTGCAAGATCAAACCATCAGTGTAGCAACCTTCCCCATCCGTATTGATAACGGAAGGGTGCAATTGCGCGCGCAACGTTAACCCTTCGGCAGCGAAGTGCAATCTTCGCTGCGATTTTCCTCCGCTGATATCTCCGCTTGTTGTCAACTCGACAGCGCCCCAGCCGCCGTCACTAATATTTACTTTGCCCTCGTTTAAAAAACAAGCAAACGAATAAGTATGCATACAACCAACAACTCAGTTACGTCAGCGGTGCAAAATTAAACCGCAATGACAAATTAGAGCAACAACTCGAAATAAACCATTGAATAAAAAGAATTTAAAATGTTAATCATAAGCTTGCAGCATCACAGGACATTAACAATAGCCAACTAAAAGTTAAATTTAGGTGTAAAAATAAGCAATTGACTCCCGAATAACAATACACTTTTAGTGAATAACTATTGATTTGGTGTGCATGGGTATTTATAGTTCGCTGCAACAACGCAACGCAATACCTGTGAAAGAGAGCTTCATCATGAAAAAGACCATCGCTGCATTATCATTTTCCGCCTTAGCACTAACTGGCTGCGGCGCTGATAAAACCAATCAACTTATCGTTGGTACCAACGCCACCTTCCCACCATTTGAGTACGTGGGTGGCGCCAATGGCACTGAAATCATCGGCTTTGATATCGACCTAGCTAAACAGGTAGCAGCGGATGCCGGCAAAGAACTCGTCATCAAAGACATGAAATTTGACTCACTGGTAGTCGCCCTAAACGCAGGCAAAATCGACATGATTGCCGCAGGCATGACCATCACCGAAGAGCGTCAAGCTAACGTTGATTTCTCCACCCCATATTACGAAGCAACCCAACTGGTCATAAGCCATCACGATGTTGATTTCAGCAGCAGCGAGCAGCTCAAAGGTAAGAAAATTGCCGTTCAGTTAGGCACTACTGGCGATACCATGGCGAAGGATTTCACCACCGATGTCAGCGCTTTTAACACTGGCTTTGAAGCGGTAATGGAGCTCGCTAACGGCAAGGTTGACGCGGTACTGTTTGATGCAGCACCGGCACAGAACATCATCGCCGGTAAGCCGAAGCTGAAAGCGAGCAAAGTTGAGTTTACACCGGAGTACTACGGCTTCGCTGTTGCTAAAGGTGACCATGAGCTACTGACCCAGATCAACAGCACTCTCGATAACATGAAAACCGACGGCCGTTACCAACAACTGCTGTCGCAGTACATGAAGTAATCCGATGCAAGCCTTTATCGATACACTCTTTACGCCCATCGGTAGCGATGGGCTGATTGGCGGGTTGCTGATCCTCGAAGGTCTAAAGACCACCTTACTGGTTACCTTTGCTGCTACTCTGTTCGGTTCTATTCTCGGGGTGGCCGCCACCCTGATGAAGATGTCGGGCAAATGGTACCTGAAGTGGCCAGCGGATCTATACGTTGGCGTTATTCGCGGTACCCCAGTGGTTATCCAACTGGTTATCCTCTATTTCATCATCTTGGCGTCGCTGGATGTAGATAAAGTCAGTGCCGCAATTATCGCCTTCTCGATCAACTCCGGTGCCTACATCTCGGAAATCATTCGTGCTGGTATTCAAGCAGTCGATAAGGGCCAAGCGGAAGCCGCCCGGTCACTTGGGTTATCGGCCGCCCAAACCATGACCACAGTGATCATGCCGCAAGCGGTCAGAAAGATATTACCGGCGCTGGGTAACGAATTTATTGTGTTACTGAAAGAGACCGCTGTAATTGGCTTTATCGGTGGTGTAGATCTGATGCGGGCAGGAGAAATTATTCGCTCCAGAACCTTTGAGGATGTCGCCCCACTGCTAACCTGTGCGGCCATCTACCTGGTGTTGACCTATACCTTCACCTTCCTGTTGACTCGGTTTGAGAAAAGGCTAAAACAAAGTGATTAAGGTACAGAATCTTCATAAAAGCTACGGTGATAACCAGGTATTAAATGGCATCAGCGAGCATATCAAAGCCGGTGAAGTAGTGAGTGTGATTGGCCCATCAGGTTCAGGTAAGAGTACCTTTTTACGCTGTCTCAACCTGTTGGAACAGCCAACCAGCGGTGACATCATTATTGAAGGTGAATCGATTACCGCCGCCAATGCGTGCGTAGATAAGCTGCGCCAAAACGTCGGTATGGTGTTCCAGAACTTTAATCTGTTTCCGCACTTAACCGTAAAGCAGAACATTACGTTAGCGCCGGTTAAACTCAAGCTAATGAGCCAAGAGCAAGCCGACGCACAAGCGCATGAGCTGCTGGCTAAAGTGGGTTTGGCGGAGAAAGCAGAGGTGTTCCCGAACAGCCTTTCCGGTGGTCAAAAGCAGCGTGTTGCTATCGCTCGAGCACTCGCAATGAAGCCAGACATGATGCTGTTTGATGAGCCAACCTCAGCACTGGATCCGGAGATGGTCGGCGATGTGCTTGATGTTATGAAAGATCTGGCTCAGCAGGGCATGACCATGGTGATCGTTACTCACGAGATGGGTTTCGCCCGCGAGGTTTCAGATAGAGTCGTGTTTATCGACGGCGGCGTGATTGTTGAAAACAAGCCACCTGCAGAGCTGTTTGATAATCCCCAACACGCTCGTACCCAAGCGTTCCTAAGCAAGGTCTTGCGCTGATATCAGCAAGAGTCACTGCGTTGTTAGCCAGCTACCGCTGGCACGCCAAGCCCTCGATTTCACAGGTCGAGGGCTTTTTTAGGGCTGTATACCAACTAAGTGTTGTTCTTTCCAATGCTGTTAAAGCACCGGCTAGGATAGTTTTGATTCAAGGGGAATGAATCGTGCTGCTGTAGCGTAACGATTGGCAATTCAACAGATTGGGTCGCAGCATACTCGGGATCAAAGGTGAGAATATTCTTGTTACCGGCGAATCGGGCAACAACCCCAACTCGAACACCATGCAGATGCAGTGAGATCCCTTGTACCGGCTCTTGGCGTTTAAGCGTCATTGCTCTTCGCTCCCTGACTTTCCAAGGATCTGATGGATTAAGTTAGTCGACTCGCGATGTTTAGTCGTATGGTCGTTACCATTTGAGTTTCCTTTACCTCTCTCAACCAACGTCACGTCGTAGCCTAGAGCGTCGGCCCACGCCATAAAGTTGCTCAACTTCATGTCATTGCCTTTCTCCATACGGGAAATCTGCTGCTGCTTGAACCCAGCCATGGATTCAAAATCGCCCTGACCCAGCCCCTTTCGCTTCCGGGCGTGGATCAATACCTTTATGAGCTCGTTGATAGGCGTCATTGACGGCTCCATTCATACACCATGCACTTCAGACATCATCATAAAAGTAGTATGTCGACAAAAAACAACACTGATATAGTAAAAGCCCATCAAAACAACTTATATGTAGTAAAAATGATTTTTACTACATATAAGTTGTTAAATTAAGCCGATACAACATTCTGGTTGTATTGATAGACATGTATCAATAATGAGCACTTTGAATACAAAGGCGAAGCCAAGAGGCTTCGCCTTTTTCATCATGTAACGGTGCTGAACTAAGCCTTTAAATGGTCAACTCATCAAGCTTGTTGCCGCCTTGCTTGTGGCTGGCTTTAGCGCTGGCCATGGTATTACGGATCGCTTCAATCAAGTGCTCGCTGACTTCCAGCTCTCGGCAGAGTCGTTTCACCAATCGAGTGACGTGACGACTTAATGGGATACCGCTTTGCACCTCGTTATAAACACTGAGCCAGGCCGCTACCAGCTGGGCTTCGGTCACCTTACCGGAACGCAGAGACGCCAGCGCATCAACCACCCACGTGACTTCACCCAAGATAAAGAGCTTATCCAGATCCATCTGCGGTAGCTGCAGGCTGTTGGTAGAGGTGTACTTGCGGTTTAATGATTCAGCTAAATAACCGATGTGTCGATCAACCGGGGCCTCACACCGTAAGAATGGCGTGATATCGAGACATTCACGAGGTTCACCGCGAGATGCAGGTGATGAATACACTACCCCATCGGACGGGATGCAATTAGCATCGTGAGGGGAGTCCATAGCTGAAACGACATGCTCGAGCTCTACCGTACCCAATCCACTGAACCCAGCGGGTAATTCGTGTGGCACTGTGCGTAGCTCGGGTAATGGCAGCTCTTGCTGTTGCTCGTTGTGTTTTACGCAAACGCAATAAGTATGTTCCGTGACTAGCTGGTACTGCAGCGCCAACGCCGTCGCCTCATCTTTTGCCAAAGCACTAAGCCGAGAATGAGCTGCTAAACGAGCAAGCGTGTCACTGCCTGGTGACCATTCCTGCAATAAAACAGACTGTGAAAGTTTCTCCGCATTGCTGACCTGCTGGGCGTCGAACTTTGCGGAATCCACGGAGGTATCGTCGAACCACGCAAACTGATGCACGGTGTCATTAAGGAATACGCCATCCAATCGTTCAGGAGAATACCGCTTTGGTTTACTCGGGTAGTGAACCTGGCTGTGCGCTAGCGCCGGTTGGGCGATACGCTTAAAGTGCTGCACGATTCGCTTACCCATCTCTTCATTTGGGGTTACGAACTCGCTGGCACCGCCGGTGCTAGTGGCCAACTCACTGAGCAGAGCTTCACTGACGGCAGTGCCAACGCCAACAGTAAATATCCGCTGCTCAGATTTGATCGCCTCTTTAATAATGAGACTTTCAGAATCCCAGACCTGACCATCGGTGATCAGTAAGATATCGTTGCCCATGCCTACTGGAGCCTTCAGCTCAAAGCATGCCTGCAGCGCTGCGCCAAGTTCTGTACCACCAAATGAGGCATTTAACTCAGTCAACAATTGCTCTGCCGCAAGTAGGTTAGTTTCATCGGCCGGCATACACTCAGGGAACAGTGCTTGATGGTGAAGGCCAAAACGAATGATATTGAAGTAATCGTCTGCACCTAACAGCTTAACGATTTCGCTCAGAGCCATCCGAGCTTGTCGAATGGAGTCGCCAGACATGGAACCTGAACAGTCTACAAGCAACTTAAAGCAGCGAGGCTCTCGAGTTGTCGCAGCCTGTAACTGCGGGTAGAAAGACGATAGGGTCACCATTTGTTCGCCATCTTTAGCCCAAAAACCTTCACCTTGATAGTTTGCCGGTTTCTCTACCTCGATGATGAGATCGCGATCCATGCCGTTCGCCGCCTCTGGCAAGCCTAACTGACAACCTTCCTCATTCATGCTGCGAGTGATGGCATGAGTTGGGCAATGGCATTGGGCATCTGCGAGCGCACCGGTAATGGATAATTGAAACGAAAATGGATACCGGCAGCTGATGCTGTGCTGCGGAATCTCATGATCAGCCAGCCCAGCGTCAAGAGGGGCGCCGTAGCGCGGTGCTAATGTGGTAGGCAGATAGAAGCGCAACCGGTCTCCCTGCCACCGATGCAACTGGGCATAACGGAAATGGATGGTGGCCGACTCACCCGCCAGCAGGTTACCAACGTTAACGCTGAACAACCCAGGCTGAATCTTTTTCAGCAAAATAGCACTATCACCACTGACGATGGCGTCTTCGTACACCTCTTCAGCTTTGGTTGCCGCCAACACTTGGCCTTGAAACCGTTTGTCATTGATCTCAACGCTCAATTCCAGCAACGCCGCATCCACTGGCAGCGGAAAGGTATAAACCGCTTCAATATTAGTGGGCTCGTTATTCTTATAAATCTGGGTAACAGACACTTCCGACACGATACCTTGTAGAGTCGCATCAATTTTGACTCCTTTTAGCGGTAGCCCTTCGCCTGTAGTTGCCGACAATCCTATTTCAGCATTCATGATGTTTCCTTACTGCTTAGCGATGATCCGTTCATACAACTCAATCACGTCCATTGAGAGTTGTTTGGCTTGCTGCGGGGTTAACCCCGCCTTACTTGGGTTAAGAGTGAGCGATACCCCTTCATCGATATGGATGTGGCTGCACACCTCAATATCGCCGGGCTGCTGCCGTTTGAGTGGTGGCAACGGCTTGCTGTCGCCTTCATCGAACAGCAGCTCTTTGATCCGCTCCAGCGACAAACCGGCATCCTGCCATTTGCGGATCTCAAGCAAACGTTCAAGGTGTGTCTGGGTGTAATAGGCCCCTCGGCCACTGCCCTCTGGCGCTGCCAACAGCGACTTTTGGATATAGAACCGCACGGTGCGCGTTGGCAACTCAACCAACTGGCTTAACTCATTTAAGGTGTAGCGATTTGTCGTTTTCATGACAGCCATACTAGACACCACTAGTGACAAGATCAACTGTTACGTTTATATTGTTTCAACAGGAGGCTCAATGGACAGAGCCAAAGCCAGTAAGGAAGCCCAATGTCAAAACCTTGGAGCAAGCTACAGAAAGCGCTGTATAACATCATTGACCCGAGTATCAGCTTTCAGATTCAATGCCGTGCTTATCGTATGAACAGCCAACACGGCGACAGTGACCTACCTCGATATTGGATATCCCTTAAAAAGAGATCATCTGAGACTACCCAAAGCATTTTGGTCGGCGGTGTGAATTGGACTGTTACCCATACATATCCGATGTACCGGACATCTCAATATTAATCCGAGACTACATCGACACTCCCGGGGCACAACTGCTCACCAAAGCGTTCGATGACCCATGGCGGCTGGTTGATATTCTGCGCTGCGCCGATCGTCGGCTGTCTCTTAAGCAGCTAATGAAAATGCCAGCCTTAACTGAGCCCTCCCCCGCAGCAATGGTGCTCGCTGCCAGGCTGCGGTAACAACGTTGGCCAGCCAGCGCTCCAAGCCTGGTGCTGCCGCAAAGCATCGGGCTTCGCGCTAAATTGATGGAATAATATGAAAAAACCAACACCAGAAAACTGGATCTACGGCTTCCATTGAATCATTCAATAGGAGCAACGCTTTGTCTCAGCACAACAATCGTAGAGACCGCGATGGCCGTAGCCGCCTCAAGCGAAACTACCGAAACTCTGGCCCGCACTGGCTAGCCGAGCCCACATGGTTTCGAGTATTGGTAACGATTCGCCCCCGGCGCCAACAAAACCGGCGCTTCCGTGTCGCAATACTTAAAGGCCAAGGCCCCGCAGGGATAGCTTGGCCACTGAGGAACCACAAGCCGCATGAGCACTGCTGGTAAGGCGCGGTGACGGCAAGTGGCGCGGTATGAAAAACAAACACAGATAAAGACCATTGATCATGGAATAAACTACTGATTATCATAATAATTAATGTTAATCTGCTTTACCCTTAATACGAACGCATGGCTATCAAGTAGGCAAAATGGAAGAACGTATAACTCATAAAAATAGGTGACCGCTCGTTGTAATCTAACAAAAGAGCAGGTCATACATTCGGCGCGATGCGCCGCACTTGCTGGCCTTTAGCCAGCATATGTCTATGGAGTAATATGTGACTCAATCCCAAGGTGCCACTCAAACTAATGCACAATTTGATAGCGGTGCATTACAACCACTTTGTGCCGATCTCGCCAAGCGTATTTTAGACTTCTGCGACGGCGATGAAGACGCACTCAGCGAGCTAAAACTTGCCGATGCCAAACAGCTGTTTTTGCTACCCGAATCACTACAAAAAAATCAATTTAAAACTCAGATCATTTCCGCTTGGCAGCGGGATAAATTGATTCTCCCCAGCGCCACGCACAACACCCAATCAGCCCTCGCCGCCATCGGCCGAGTTGCCACAGAATTAAAGCTATCGGCGTTGGAGCACCAAATCCTTGAGTTGATCGTAATAACCGCTTTATCAGCGCCACTACAATCTATGCTGGCGGGTCAAGATGGCGAGCCATTAGCTCAACTGGCGGGTCTTAGCGGCATCAACAAACAGATATTGCTTGAGTTATTTGAACAGCAACCGATTCTGGTACAACTCGATTGGCTTAAGCAGCCTCAGAGCAGTTCCTACCACAGCTTTGAATACTGCATTCAACTGGATGAAAGTGAAGCGTGGTCCATTGTTAATTATCCAGGAAATCAGTTACTAAAATTGCTTGTGCCCACTATGCAGACCGTAACCGATCCGGCGCACTTACCATTAACCGCATTCGATGAAGACACCGCGACATTATGCTTCCGCTATCTACAAGGTGCGCAACAACAGGGTCAACCGGGGGCCAACATTCTATTGTTTGGGCCTCCTGGCACAGGCAAAACCAGCTTTAGCTGCACCCTAGCCAACGCATTGAAACGGCCACTGTTCAGCATCGACAGCATAAGTGTAGATCTCGACAGCACCGAACTATGCAACGGCAATAAACGCCTGCGCGACATGAGTAATTTCTATCGGTTGCAAGGCCGGCATACCAATGGATTGTTACTGATTGATGAATGCGAAGACCTATTCCCTGAGTCGCTAGGCAACCGTGATTCAGTTAAAGCAAAGTTGCACCCGTTGCTAGAGAGCAACCCACTGCCAGCCATCTGGATCACCAACGAAATTTTGGATATTCCTGACAGCTGCTTACGTCGCTTCGGACTGGTATTGGAACTGAAACCTGGCAATTGCGAATTCAAGCTCAGACGCTTTCGTAAAATCAGTCGCGGCCTGCGCCTGTCTCAGAAATTCCTGCTTGAACTCGCCAAAGAACAAACCGTAACCGTGGGCCACCTTAGCAAGTATGTGCAGTCAGCCAAGCTTGCAATGCTATCGGGTCGCGCTGCGGAGTCTTTCATTGGTAACCAACTAAGCACTATCTTGCAGCTGAGTAAGCAAAAGCCAAAACCAACCTACCAACCGGCTGTATCTTTTAACCCAGCAGTACTCAATTACAACGGCCCAGCATTGGAAAAAATGCTACCCCAAGTACAAAAGATCGGCCAAGCCAACCTGTTGTTAGAGGGGCCACCAGGGACAGGAAAAACCGCTTTAGCGCACTATATCGCACAGCAATTATCACGACCTATTGTTGCTAAAACTGCATCTGATCTGCTCGACAAGTACGTTGGTGGAACTGAAACCAAATTAGCGCAAGCCTTTGCTGCTGCACGGCAATCTCGTGCGATTCTATTGCTTGATGAAATCGACAGCTTGTTGTCTGACCGCCATGGCCATCAGCACAGCTGGGAGACGACGCAGGTGAATGAATTACTGGTGCAGATCGAACGCTTTGACGGCATATTGATTGCCTCCACCAACTTTGCAGAACACCTCGACCCCGCAGTTCGACGCCGCTTTGACGCAGTGCTGCAATTCGATTACTTAACCAAGCAAGCTATACGCACGTTATTCACCAATCAATTCGGCCCACAAGCTTATGGTAAGCATCAACGAGCTCTCGATTCGCTAAGCTTCTTAACCACTGGAGACTTTGCTGTGATCCGCCGCCGCATTGAGCGACTCGAACCGGATCTATCTGCAGAGCAAGCACTAATAGAACTTACTGTAATCAATAAAAACAAAGGCCACAAAGCCCCGGTTGGGTTTGTGGCGTAAACATTATTAACAAGCACTAAAAAGGCGAAGTCCGAAGACTTCGCCTTTTTAGTCGATGAACCTTCTTGAGCCCACTACCACTCCGGCAACAGCAACCACTGCTTGGCAGTGTTTAACCACGCCGAGGTGGGCAGCATATCTAGTTTGGCATTGTTGTCTTTGGCTAAGGCAAACAATAGATTCCAGTGTTCGTTATTGGCTTACCGCTCCAAACACAACGCAGCGCAAAGCCTTGCTGATACAACGCGTCCATTCGCACTCGAGTGTCATTGGTTTGGCACCTGGGAGCGATCCAACCCAAATGCTAGTAGTACTCTGTCAGTGTCAAATCACCGGTTAACTCTCGGTCTCTATTGCGCTGATAGCGGCGTATCTCCGCCACCTACTGCTGGGTGAACAGTGGCTCTGGGCAAACTCACTTTCGAGCCAACATGCGCCCTTACTTGTCGCCAAGGTAGGTGAAGGTCCCAGGCCGCTCTTGATAGCGGCCAGGACATCCCGAAACACCGCGCCAACTGTACCGGTATATTATTCAGCCAGAAACACTCCAACAAATAGATCGTCAGCCCCAATGTTCGACTACTTTAATGCTTGCCACGCCTACTTTAGTAAACCCTAGGCAAAGTGATGAATACACTCATCTGAGTAACTCCAGCTCCTTACCGCCCGGTTGAGTGCCTTAGCTGTATCTTCTGCCTTCATCTCATGGCTTAGCTCGTAGCCCATGATTCGGCGTGAATAAGCGTCAGTAACGAGCGACAGATAGTGGACACCCTCATCACTCCGTACATAGGTGGTATCGCTTACTAATGCCTGCTCTGGCCGCTTTATCTCCATCTCATAAAACAGGTTATGGCGCTTCTTCATCCAGTGTTTATTGCTGGACGTCTTGGTATAACAGCGCGTTGTCCTAATGAGCAGATAGCGCGGTCTCAAGTAGCTAAACAGCCGTTAGGTGCAACGTTAATGGCTATTGGAGGGGCACCAACTTGAATGACCCGCCATACCCGGCATCATCTTTATCGCTCCGCTTTGGCCTGATATAGGCCTTCATCGGCGGCATTAATCCAATCACTCGGGTTGCGAAACTGGTAGCTCAACGGCGCCAAGCCCACCGACAGTGACACCTCAAAGCCCAGTGCCTGGACTGCTTGCTGTTCCACCGCAGCAGCAAAACGCTGAAAAATCTGTTGCGCATCCTCAGTCTCGGTATTGGGCAGCAATAGGGTGAACTCATCACCGCCCCAGCGACAGGCCAGATCTTGCTGGCGTATGTTCTGCTTGAGCAAATCGGCAACAAACTTAAGTGCCTTATCGCCCGCCACATGGCCGTGGTTATCGTTGATCTGTTTAAAGCCGTTAAAGTCCATGATCATTAGGGTCGACTGCCCCCCCTGCTGATGGCTTAATCCAAGCTCCTGCTCCACCTGGCCCAACCAAGTGGTTTTCTCTAACAGTCCGGTAAAGCTGTCGAGCCGGGCTTGCTGTTTAAGCCGGCTGTTGGCCTCGTGCAGCAGTTGGTTTTCGTTGATCAGCGCATTGATCCCATACACCAAGGCCGCGCTGTACTCGTTGCCTTCACCGTCACTGATCTCGTGGTACAGATCAACGTCGCCCAGTTTCATCCAAGGCTCAGCCAACAAGACACTGTTCGGCTCTTCCCAGAGCTTGCCCAGCTTGGACTTCACAATTTTGCGCTCCAATTTATTGACGACCCATTGCTCGGCTCGACGCTTTAACAGCTCCTTGGGCGTTTTACCGATGGCCTGCACAGCGGCTATGCCGGTATACCGTGCCAACGGCTGATTCCAGCTGATCAGGCGTTGTTTGCTATCCAGCAGCATAAGCCCGACCTGCAACTCATTCGCCAGATGATCGAACAGGTTGCGGTTTAGGGTGATGACATCAGACATACGTCTCTCCGTTACTCTTAGTGTTGATAACAGCTCAGTGTCGAGCGCTAGGGTTATCTTCGAGCAAGAGAGCGGACACGGAGTGTCCACTGAGGGATAAAAAGGCTGTGTGCCAACTGAGTGTTATTCTTTCCAATGCTGTTAAAGCACCGGCTAGGCGAGTTTTGATACAAGGGGAAAGCGCTAACTACCGCCGTTGTTCTTCTGCCGCATTGGAGCAGTTCAGCGAAGCGTTTTGGACTGAGACCTAAGGCAAAGGGGGCAAAGCTCCCCCTAATGCATACAAGAATGTACCATCGCCACCACGACATAGTCCCCTAAAACACCGCAATCCGTGAAGCCGAAGGGGTAAGATAAACTTCAACAGCTAACTACGACACAGCCTAAAAAAAGGCCAGCCCATCAATGGACTGGCATCATTTATCGAACAATCAGCTAAGCCAATATAAACTCATCAAGCTCGGCGTGAGTACGGATAAGTGCTGACTCCTTAACGCCATAAGCGCGCGCCAACTCCAAGCTGGTTTCAACTAGGCGTTGATTATTGGCAGGATCAAATGCAGCCTGAGTTAGTGCCCCTAACTTGGCGAAGGCGTTCTCTATCTGCGCAATCAGGTCCCGATATTTTGCATCCAGCTGAGCAATGAAAGCCTTCATCTCCGCCGCGGCTTGCTGAGCTAAGGCTTTTGTCTTGCCGGTGGCAAAGTCAGCCAACAACTTACCTGCCATCGAGCCAATCACCGCCCCGACTACTGGAATTGGGATCAGAGCTTGACCTGCGACTGAAGCCACCCCGACAATCGCCGAATCGGCGCAGACGGCTAACCCCATCTCCACAAATTGCTCGCCATCGATGCGACCTTGCTGGTAGTCCAGTGCTAATGAGCCCACACCTTTTACCGCGCTGACTACCGATGCCGCCAGCGGTGCGCTCATACTTGCGTAGTTAGTTAAACCATAAATAGCGGCACCGGTCACCGCACCACCGGCTGTGCCTTTGGCGGTTTCAATGCCTATTTCACGCCACTCGTCACGGCTCAAATCGCCCTTAAACGGGTTCTTTCCTTCGCGATATTTAGCATAGAGCTGTGTACCAAAACAGATCCCACCTGCCACCGCACCAGCAACCACCGCAACTTGCGCGCCTTCTTGCCAAGAGGCTTGATGCTGCTGCTGGATTTCAGCGCTTTGTTGTTCATGCCGTTGTGCTAAGTCCGCATCATGACCCTCCAACGTATTGTGCACCTGCCCTTGCTGCACCTCGCTGTAATCAGACAGTCCAGGTTTCACCACCTCAGTAAAAGGCCTACCACTTTGCGCTTCAATTTCGTCAATCTTGCTGCGGATGGCTGAAACGGTGCGGCTATGCATCCCCTCTGGCACGTCGCCATTCATCACTTTTTCGATGTTGGCGTAATGATCCTTGGGGATGTGATAAAACGAGCCATCGCGGCCAAAATCCTGATACTTGTCCATGTGGTCAAGTACATGAGTTAGGTTATTACTGGCTCCATTAATGAATTTCGACTGCACCTGAGCACCATCAAGCAGGTAGTCTTCTGGCGCCAGTCGACCCACTCCTTCAAAAGTGCCCGGCGTCGCTTCGCCATCCATAATAGCCCGGGCGTTGCGCACGCCGATCTCGACCTGTTCAGCAATCTCGCCATGCTTAGTCAATTCACTGCCTAAGATGTTCTCAGGCGATCCAACAAATTGACGCACCTGCTCAACCTGTTGCTGCGCCTGTGCAAACGCAGTTTGCTGAGCATTCAACGCCTGCTGTTCGGCCTGTTGCCGCAACAAATTGGCGGCTTCTGCCGCCTGGCCTACCGCTTGATCGCGAGCAGCCTTAGTCGACTGCCGTTCCATTAGGCAGAAACGCGCTTATTAAGCAGCTCAGATAATGCGCGGATGTGGTTTACCAACGCGGTTAACTGATCTTTTTGCTCTGCATTAAACTGGCTGTAGTCCTTTGGTGCGTCGTTGCTTAGGCTAAACAACAGATCATTCACCCCTTTGACATGGGATTCAGTCAGCTCAAGCAGCCCTTTGATTTCACGCTTAGCCGCGTTAAGGGCACGGTTGTAGGTTTCTACTTCTTTGCGCTTGTTATTGGCTTCTTCGGCAATTTCACGGTTTTTCTTACGCATGAAGAAACTGCCGCCAAGCACCGATGTGGCCCCAATTGCCCATCCAATAGGTCCAGCTAGGCCTAGTAGCAACTGTCCACCTGCCATGCCAGCGCCACCAGCTGTTAGCGCTCCCCCGCCAAGCCAAGCCAGCGCAGCATTAGTAGCCGCTGCACCACCTAATGAGGCTATCGCAGTGCCAGTAGAAGCGGTGCCAAACGTCGTTGCCAGCGCCATTGCCGCGGTAGGCGCAAACGCTGCAACGCCAGCACCAACGGCAACGCCACCCGCCGCACCTGACTTGGCTTTAAAGTCGGCACTGCTGGCCTCCAACTCGATTTGCTGCAGCGATTCATTGAAGCAGCGAAACTCCGCTTTGTACTCGGTCACGCTCTTGTCGAAAGACTTCGGCGTATTAGCCATGCCATTGATGTAATCTTCAACCTGCTGGATCACCTCTTTGCCACTGTCGATCCGCAGGTTCATCAGCTTCTCGGACTGCTTCATCACGTAATCAACGCGGCTGGTATAACTTTCGAAGCTCTTCTCTAGCTTCGCCAATGCTTCTTTTTTCATGTCGTTATTGAACATTGCACTTACCTCTTAATGGCAATGGTGATTTGAACGAGGGTTGTATCTCATCTGCCCGTCCAGAACTTTGAACGACATCCATTTCATTGAAAAAAAATGAAATTAACACGATGTTCTGACTTGTTTGTGGGCAAGCAAATCTTGCGACAGAGAGGTGGACATGCAGCGTCCATAGATAAATGAGCTTTCGAGGCGAGGCCCAGAAATACAGATGCCACCGCATAACTCAACGAGTTGTGCAGTGGCATCACTGTAATGATTTATAAAAGGAACTAAACGGGCGGTTTGCCGTCAGGATCGACGAATACCTTGCTCGGCTTAAGGCAAGAGTGTTACATCAAAATCGGCTCATCACGCGTGTTCACCCTATGGCATTTTCTTTGGCTGTATAGCAACTAAGTGTTGTTCTTCCAATACTGTTCACCGGCTAGGCGAGCTCCGATACAAGGGGTTAAGCACTGCCGTCGTTGATCTTCTGCCGCATTGGAGCAGTCCAATAAAGCATTTTGGACTGCGACCTAAGGCAAAAGGGGCGAAGCTCCCCCTAATGGATACAAGAATGTGCCGTCGCCACCGCGACATCCTCCCCTAAAGCACCGCAATCGGTACAGCCCAAGGCTTAAGATAAACTTCAACAGCTAACTACGACACAGCCTTTTCTTTCGGGCTCCAACTGGCCGCCGGCTCAAGTTGGGGCTCGGCTAAATAGCGTTGTAGATCATCCATTAAGGCATCACGCAATGCCTTCGGTGCCAATACCTTAATCCGCGGCAACCAATGCTTGATGATCGGCAGTATTTCGACTTCAGCACTATAGGCACAATCGATAATGTAGCCCCCTCGAAAGGTCACAAATCCGGATTGCTGGTTGGGTAACAGCTGCTTACGCTCGAAATAGTGAATGGCGTCGTTCGCGACCCAAATCTTGGCCGGAGTCGTCTTACCAAAGTAGATGGTGTCTCTGGCCTGGATCCGACTGAGCACCTCTGGCACAAGGGGAAAACATGCCCCCACGACCAACCGCTCTAAGCCTTCAAGCCGAAATGGTTTGATAATCTCCTGATGGAAGCAGACCACGTAATATGCCGACTCATAACGGCGAATGAAGTAGGGCTGCACACCTTCATAATGCTTCTTTTGCCCATCCGACCGACGATAGCTGAAGCTCAGCGTTTGGCGTCGCTCAATCGCATCAAATAGTGCGATAAACCGCTTATCTTGCTCCAGCGTTTGCGCTGCCTTCGGCTTCGCCACATCGGTAATACTGTCGACAAAAGCGCGGTGTTTTTCCAGCTGGCGCTGCCGCACGGTCTCGCTGTGCTTATCCAACTCGACCCGCTCCAGTGCCAACCTGCGCAGTCGCTGGTATTCTGACAACCCGCCCAAATCAGCCAACTGCGCTACTTGTTTGTGCAGCGGGTTGGTCATCACCGTGCCAGCCGATGTTTTGGTGGTACCCAGTACCGCCAGTGCAGCGAAGTCACGCCGAATGGTTTTCTCGTCTACATTAAACTGCGCGGCCAGAGCATGTTTCTCAAGGCATTGGCCATCGAGCAACATCTTAGCGAGTTGAGCAATACGGATATTGGGGGGGATTTTTGACATAAGACAATCACTATAAGCAAGATAAAACAGCATGTTGTGGCGGTATCACACCGCTACGATATTGTAACGCATCGTCCTCAATAGTCCGTTACCTAGCCCGCGATAGTGGATTTTTATCTAGCCACAAAAGTGCCCTACCATCCCAGCAACAGCAGCCGCAATTTCACCTCAGAAATCTGCAGCCCCATAGCTTCATAGCCCATATCAAATTACACACAGAGCAATCATATTGAGCCAATAATTCGAGCCAGTAAAAGTGAGCACCACACTAAGCTCTGTTCTTTAGTTAATCGTTTTCTGGGCTGATATAGCCAAGAGCACTGCGCCTTCTCGTTCTGTTGTAATCAACCTAAATATATTCAAATACGGTCTGCCGCATCGTTTCACGATTCATGATTGGTTCATATTGGCTCGCCTCGATTATTAGCGAATGGAACAATCTCTCGACGCAGGCATTGTCCCAGTAACTGCCCGTAAGCTTATGCTTTGAAGGTGTTCATACTTTGTTGGCAGCGCTCTGAAAGCCAACGAGCAGTAGTGGCTCCCGCGATCGCTGTATCGTCGGAGTTAACTCAAGATGGGTTGCTGTGAGAGTGAGAGTGAGAGTGAGAGTGAGAGTGAGAGTCCAAGTATTTATTCTCGTAACTCAGTGCCAAAAGGCTACGGTTGTTTAACCCTATTTGGTCCTTATGCCAACGTCGATCCGCTACATATTGCTACACAGGAATTAAGATACAAAAAAGGCGTAGCGGTTACTAACCTGCTACGCCTTACTGTATATGGTGGCCCCTCACGGACTTGAACCGTGGACCGAGCGATTATGAGTCGCGCGCTCTAACCAACTGAGCTAAGGGGCCTGATTGTCATCGTACTGCTGCTGCGGTAGATAGCGGATGATTATACGAGGTCAATTCGGGGTTGTCATTAGTGCAGGCTATTGAAAATCCAACAGATGGTGCAAGTGACTAACAAATGAGCAGAACATTTATCTAATGGGTATCTGTGGCAGAGATAGTTGAACGATGACAGGACGAATCAGCAGTGGGTATCTACCAGCCTCATCCACAGCAATACCACCATCATCCCCATCAAGCTGCGACCAAAGCATACCAGTTTGAGTTATGTAGGTGCTGCAGTTAACGCGATATAAGGCAGAGAATGCCGCACTCTAAATGTTAAAAATATGGTCTACCATGACAACACCACTGTGGTGGTAATCGCTTGAATACAGAGTGGCTAGCAGTAACAGCCTGACTTAAGCACATTCTCATCAATAGCATATATAGAAGAGCTAAGGTGAATGCGATAGTTTATTCGAGCAAACTTGACGTTTAAGGCTGTAAATTAACGAACTAAAAACAGTTCTTCGCCGCCCCGAAGCATCCGCCAAAGGAAACAATACAGCAGCAACTGAAAGTAGTACAAATAGTACTAATCAAGTGTGATTAATGTCACTGTCACCATCATCTGATATCAATAACATCCATTATAGATTTGAGAGGGCAGTATGGCTAACATTAAAGATAAAATACTTAAAAATGCCGCAATATTAATTGCTACAGAAGGCCTCTCTTCTTTTTCATTTACAAAACTAGCAAAACACTGTTGCTGTTCAAAATCAACACTGTATTGCAACTTTGACAGTAAAGAAAACTTGATTATTGGTATATACATTAAAAATATTGATGAAATAACAACATTTAATCAATATTTACTGTCGCTGAAAGACTTAGCCCCAAATGACAAGATGGTACTTGCTTGCATGTACGACGTGGTTAGAGTTGCAATGAACCATAGTGATAGCGACAGAATATCATTAATCTCTGCAACTCCTAGTGTTTATCATTTTGGCTCTAACGATTTACTAGACCAACTAAAATTATCGCTGTCAGAATTGAATGAAACCTTTAAAAAAATAGAGGATGAATTCGTAAATGATGATATCGCTACAGCAAAAGAAGTACACCGGCTTGTAAATGCATATCGTATACATGCCAGAGGCATTGTTAGCTCGATTTCAAATGAACCATACCTTAAAAACTGTATTAGTATGACGCTCGAGGAGCTCTACAATGATTTTAACTCAATCACTATTTCCGGCTTCAGTTTAGGGTCCAAAATGAAATTTGACGAGTCATTTAATTTAATCAATGAATTCCTGTTAAATCGAGAACAATAGCAACTACAGTATTGATATAACTTTCTGTCCAGAAAAATATAAAACAGACTACTGCAACCCCCAAGAAACATTTACACACTTGCAGCTTGAAAGTTATTCTACACAAATAAATTATCAGCCAATCAGCGCCCAAAAACACAAGGCGACAATATATTAATTACTAGTGTCGCCGTTGATGCAATCAATATAACTCTACTACCAAGTGTTATTTAATCCTTGGACGAAACGGCTACCATTAATTAATGGCTGGGCTTGCTATGCCCTATCGCAGACGTAACTAACCACAAAACAGAAATTATAATAAAAACAGTTCCACTAATAAAGCAAACATCACTAACAGGTCAAATCGCATTATTTATTTTAGGAGATACATATGAATAATTCAAAAGCTAACCTATCAAGACGTAAGTTCATCAAAGGTGCTGGCGCTTCAAGTGTTGCAGCGGTAATGGGTACATCTTTCTCGGCTAACGCGATGGAAAATAACCCAAAAAGTGTTTACGAAGAAATATATGGCGATGATGTAAATTCGATTTATACCAAGAAAGGTACATCACCAGGGCCAAAAGGCCCTATCGGCTTTGAAGATCGTAAAATAAGTAATAGTGAAATAGCTAAATCGTATGATTTTGATGTTGCAGTTGTTGGTGGTGGTATTGCAGGTTTGATTGCAGCACTAAAAGCAGCTGAAGACGGCGCTAAGGTTGTCCTACTTGAGAAAATGACCAAGGGTCGAGGTATTTTCGAATGCTTTGGTAGCGTTGATTCACGAACCCAAAGAGAAGCAAACATTAAAACCAATAAAGCTGAATTGCTCGATGAAATTCACCGTTCAGCTGACTACCGTATTGGTCCAGATGTAGTCCGGACATACGTAGAAAAATCAGGCGAAGCAACTGACTTCATGGAGAAAATGTTTAATAAGGGCGAGCGAGGAGTGGTAATTTCTCCAATGCCATTAAAGCCTAAGTACCCGAACACTGGTGCACCTGTAATTGATGCCGAATGTATGTTCTACAACACTCCTGGATTGCCAAAAAATGTTAAGTTCAGAAGTGGCTTTGTTGGGGTTCAAATTATCAAAGATCTCGCTAACACCGCGATGAAACACCCTAACATCGAGACTAAATATAGTACTCCAGCGGTGCAATTAGTAACTAATGGCTCAGGTCAAGTAACTGGTGTTATCGCCAAAGAAAATAACGAGTACATTAAAGTAAATACAAACAAAGGCGTTATTCTTGCCTCCGGCGGCTATGATGCTAACCCTGAAATGATGAAAGCATTTTTGCGACCAGAAGATTACTCATCAGCCTCTTGGTGGAACCCTTCTTGGGGAACGACCGGTGATGGACATATGATGGGGTTAAAGGTTGGCGCAGCTATGGATCCGGTTCCTCATTCTGTTATGAACTTTACTTTTGGTAGCCCTGAGTCGTTTCATATTCCTGCGGTCCGTACATTAAGAGCAATGGGTCTCTACGCCATTGTTAATGATGAAGGAAAACGTTTTGTTCGCGAAGACGTTGCATTCCAGTCAATATCAAACGCAACCAACAGACAGGCAACACAAGGTAAAAAGAGTTGGCTGCTGTTTGATGACACGATGATTTCAAAAAACAAGGATATTTTTGACAAAGCAATAGCTTCATTCGAAACCTTAAAAGCTAAAGGATGGTTATTCGAAGGGAATAGCCCACGCGAGTTAGAAGCCGCACTAGATGTTCCTAATGGAAATTTGGTAAATACAATAGAAAAATTTAACTCCTTCAAGCTTAAAGGCGTTGATGCAGACTTCAATCGTGATATGGAGTTTGCGAAAGAGTTTAATGGTAAAAAATATTATGCCTTGCTATGTAACAGTGTAATCCTTGCAACAGTAAGTGGTCTAATTATTGATGAGAACGGCAGGGTATTAAACGAAAAGGGTGAAGCTATCAAAGGGCTTTATGCCGCTGGTAATGCATCTGGAGATTTCTTCTCTGGTAACTATCCCCGTCACATACCAGGTACATCCATAGGGCGTGCCATTACCTTCGGTTATTTATCAGCTAAGCATGCAGTTAAAGGAGCTTAAGATGCTATTTTCCTCTAAAAGTAAATATTCCCTCTTACTCGCGTCATTCTTAATCATGAGCTCTAATGTCGCATTAGCGGCGAGTAGTGCAACCGAAATTGACAGTATGCACCAAGGGTTTGATACCGCTCAACAATGTATGGAGTGCCACGGCTCATACCAAGAGAACGCTGAAAACACGGCTCATCTAGGAAAGTGGAATCCGCATGATTCAATTCATGGCGGTTACGTAGATTGCACCAATTGTCACCAACAAAACAAAGTTGAAAAAAATTACTGCTCATACTGTCATGACTATAAGCCAGCACTCAAAAACTAGCTGACTTGAATTTAAGTTTTATTGACTTGCAAGCTGATTTAACTAATGACTTTATGTCATGTTAAATCAGCTTTTTTAGTGCCTAAATAATTATAATTCGCAATCAATTTAATTAAATCAACAATCGGAAGAGTAGATGGTCACTGTAGGGCCTTCGTCACCACTATTTGTGTAAAGCACATAACATAAAAACCTAGTGCTTTTGACCGCCCTATCTTCAGTGAAAAAGATAAAAATCCAATTGCTTGCTGATGACTTATCAGTAAAGAAGGTTGCGTTGGTTGGGTTCAAGATTGCCTCATCTCGAGGGACGCTATCGATATCAAGCCAAGCCTTAACCTGTTGGTTAATTTCCTCAAATCCATCATCTCCATCCACTGCGGGATAACCGTTATGCAGCGGTATATCAACTCCATCGATCACTATCGTGCCACTAACCCCATCCTGATCAACAGCGCTGCTTTTGGCATAAATCATCTGTAAACCACTACGCATGGCACTAGCTACCCCAGCTAAGGCGCTCGCTTTGCTGTCTTGCGACAAAGAGATGAATTTAGGCACCGCTACAGCACTTAACAAGGCTATTAACACGATGGTGACAACTAATTCAACCAGGGAATAACCCGTACTCGATCTATCCATAGTACTGCCCTAAGTGGATGAGCCAACTACCTCTAGAGTCGCACGTGCTCACTATTAGTTCTAGATCTCTCATTGCTTTTGCCATATTCCACCAAATGATGGTTATTCACAGCTTGTATAGCCCAGTACCAGTAAGTAACAGCACTTTTTTAGCTGATTAATATGGTTAATAAAGTTAAAAGTAATATTAATATTTGGTGGTTAGCTAAAAATAATAGCAACGAAATGCAGCTGCTGCAGTGTTGACAGAAACGCCTAGATTATTGATATCCAATCAACATTATTAGCGAGTAATGGGGTTAGATAAAGTAAGGGAAGCTAATTTACATGAGGCTAAAAAACCGACTCATTTTATAGTGTAAATGAGTCGGCTGGGTAATCACGATACTACTTAGCTAACGCTAGTATTACCGCTATTTGAAGCAACTTGTGCTGTATCTGCTTGAGCTAATTGAGTGGCCTGCTCCCGTTTCAGGGCGATTTTATCTGCCAAACTTTTAAGATGCAGTCCAGAAAGGGTTAACGCTACGCCGGTAATTGAGCCGATAAAGGCCAACGAACCGAACCAAATCAAGCCAACTAGAGTTAAGCTATTTTTCTTAATCTCTTTATAGTTGTCGACGTTATCAATGTAGGAAGCCATGCGGTAGATCTGATTCGATAGTGCCAGTGAGTTGGTTTCAATCTCGGTACGGCGAATATCGAAGTGCAGCTGATTATTCTCTTTTAACAGAGAGTTAATGGTTAGCTTTTGATTCTTAAATTCATTATCCAACTCCTCACGTTCTGCATCTACGCTGTCCAGCTGGGCGTTACGGTTTGCTAGCAACTTACTCTTAAGTGACTCAAGCTGACGGTAACTGGCCTTACTTGCCGTTACATATTGGCTATTTAGGCTAGCAACAGCTGCAGATTTTTGTGCAATCAAATCATCTTTGATAGACAGTAGATCTGAGTAATAGTTATCAAGAAACTTAACGGATTCGAACTGTTCATCTGGCTTATCGCCGGTAAGGGTACGGTTGTTAATATTATTTAATTGATCGTTGGTGTAGCGGATCTTTTTGTCGTATTCAATTTTAACACTACCACGGGTAAAGAAGTTAGCATCGTTAATTGCTTGCTCTTTAGCGATCTTAAGAGTTTGTAATTCAGATAATAAGCGTTTACGCTCATCGCTGACTGCATTATCAGAGTTATCTAGGCGCTGAATACTATCTTTAAATTTTTCTTCTTTCTTTTGAGCTAATTCGAGTAAAAGGTTGGCCTTTTCTACTTTCAAGTCAATTAATTCTTGTTTGGCTATATTAAGCGAACTTAACAAAACTGGAATGCTTTTTGACTTCACTTTGTTGTCTTCGACAGCACTGGTGTAAGCCTGTTGGTAGGTGTCGTTAATATCCGCTTCTTCTAAATCATATTTATTAGATTCATTTTTATAATCAGCAGCAATAACATCGATACTGTTAAGGTTTGCTTCGATATTGCTTTCTAGTCGGCTTATCTCAATCTCTTTGATATTGATGCCTTCGTTAATCGATGAGAATGCCCGTTCAAAACCGTTCAGCAGGGTTTCAAAGGTCAGCGTACATAACAGGGTGATCATAACCAAGTAGAGTGGAAATGACTTTCGCGCATGCCAAAGGCCTACCACAAAAGGGATTTTCGCTAACTCAACGATAGAAATCATCACGAATGGTGCTGCTAGGATGAATGCACTTGTTTGCGTACCGGAGTTTAGAACCAGAAAAACAGAGATACATAAACCAATGAAAACAACAACAAACTCGATAGCCCAGGCGACTTTACGAAGCACCCCTGAGTACTGGTTTAGCTCGATAACTTTCTTTTCATCAAGTGAAGATTGAATATTTTTATTCATCATTAAATAACTTATTAAATTACCAGAACTTATTCATAATAATAAAATAAGCACTGATTTTAGCTATTAACATTCATGATTTATCTATTATGAACATTACAGCACTGTTATGGTTAATGTTGTAACAAGGTTTTTGTTTGCTTACCTAAACTAAACATCATTACATACACGACACTTTAACATTACACCACAAATAATTTAGTATAATATAAATTATAACGGTATCATAAGCTCTCTTGATTCGCCATCCCCACTTTATATTTATGAGCCACTAGCGATTTTATTTACAGTGGTGCTAATCGATAGCATCGATTCGTATGAATATTGCTTAATTACATCCGAATCTAACCTCATTGCGCATTGTTCACTAAGTAATCTAACCATTCTCTAGAGCAAATTAAGCATATCTATCGATAATACTTCTACGCTTAGGTTCAGCTCGCACAAGCACAACCTAAGATTATGTATTTAAAGCATTATGTCATTGCGCTGGGGCTATTCGAGTTACAAACGCACCATTAACACATCACATTCGACGTTGTGCAGAACGCTATTGGCCGTCGAGCCAAGCAAAGAGCGCAACCCTGATTGACCATGAGTACCAATGATAATGAGCTCGATGTTGTGTTCTTTTGCCATCCGATGGATCTCATCTGCAGCAATGCCTTCACTATGTAACCGTCTTTCGGCAGGAACCCCTAGCTGTTCACCAAAATGCTGTAACTGCTTGGCTGAATTTTCTCGAATGGTTTGCTTCATCTCGACCATTTGATCGGCAAAGCCCACCGCTTCAATGGAGTAGGCTACGGTGATCGGCTCCATTACATGCTGTAGAAACAACTCTGCATCGTTATCTGCAACCACTTGTAGCCCACGGTCGATTACCGTTTGGCAGTCGTCATGGAAATCGATAGCAAGTAACACTCTGTTGTATCGGTTCATGTTGGTTCTCCTATTGGTACTCACACCAAGTGTAGTTCGATGCTAGTTCAGTCGACACCATAGCGCCTCAACCGTCGTCGCTTAGTGCTGCAATAGCATCATATTGAGCGATGGCCTTCTTTGTTCGTTATCAAATTTGACGCTGGTATGGTCAACACTGGTGTTGTTATTAAGCTAGTCAGTCAAGCGCGACCAAAGAGTGTGTATTAACTTAGCTCAATGCAAATGAAGAAAACTATTCAATAGGTTCGAAAAACAAGAGAAACCTCACCATTTAAACACAATTCAAAAAACGGAACGCTAAACTGGAGCCAGACTCACACAGCCAAATTAGTGAGACGTTTACGATGGTTAAATGAATGAGCTAATTTTATTTAACGTCTACCTACTTTATGGCTTGGTTTTTTTCACCATTGGCTGCGTTATCAGCTTTCGCAATTTTAAATTCAGTAAGCTAGCCATCGCTTCTGCATTACCAGCTCTCGCCCTATTTGGCTTCACCCATGCGTTACACGAATGGTCCGATCTTTATCTAAATTTGGTCGATATCCATCAGTTCTCGCACCTTTGGGTGGAGATACAAGTAATGCGAATCGTAAAATTATTGGTGTCGTTCTTAGCGCTGCTCTGGTTTGCCTGGCAGATGCTCGAGATTTTAGCTGCGCCGCATAGACGTTGGCTGCGTTACCTTATCCCGTCGTTGTTGCTGTTGTATTTGGTGGCGGCAATGGTGCACTGGTCAATCTTTCCAATTGAGCGTTCGCTTTATCTTTCGGTACAACTTACCCGCGGGATCTTCGGTTTGGTTGGCGGTGGCTTGGCTGGCATCGCGCTTATCTATTACGCCCGCGAGCTGTCCTGTAGCAACCATCAAGGGGCACAAGCCTTCGCCTATAGCGGTATATCCTTGCTGGCATACGCTCTGGCGGCAGGACTGCTGTCTTCCGATTGGGGTATATGGGTACCGATAGTACGAATGCTATGTGCATTGGCATTATTGCTCAGTTTGTTACAGGCATTAAAGCTATTTGACCAAGAGCATCAGCAGCAAATTGAGGAGCAACAGCGGCGGGTGTTGCGCGGTGAAAAGCTCCGTGCCATTGGTGAACTCGCTTCCGGTGTTGCCCATGAAATTAAGACACCGCTCAGCTACGCCACGTTAGGCTGTGACCTACTTGAAGCTCAAAGTGATCTTTCTGAGCCACAGCAACGGCAATTACATCGGATACGGCACGGTCTTGAGCGCGCTAACCACATTAGCCAGGAGGTGCTCCATTTCGCCCGTCAAAGCGACAGTTCTCCCACCAATATCAACCTAGCCAAGGTAGTTAACTCAGCCTTAGCGTTAATGCAGTTTCGTCTTAAAACCTTTGCGGTAGAGGTAGATGTGCCTGCAGAACTGGATGCAATTGGTGATGCCATTAAGGTGGAAGAGGTAATCATTAACCTCATCAGCAATGCCATCGATGCTAGCCACGACACCCATAAGATCCGTATCCACGCGGCCCTCTATGGCCAGTATGTTCAGATACAAATAATAGATTGGGGTAGCGGCATGACCGCAGCACAATTAAAACAAGCAACCAACCCATTTTTTACTACCAAGCCGCAAGGCAAAGGGACAGGCTTAGGCCTGCCGATCTGCCAACAGATAATCCACCAACACCAGGGTGAGTTTCTCTTGAGTAACAGCGCCACTGGTTTAACTGCTCAATTCACCTTGCCTCGGACGGCGCTATGACTCTATCAATACTATTGGCTGAAGACGACAAACAACTTAATGCTGCCGTTGAGGAAGCGTTAACTTTCGAAGGCTTTGCCGTCACCTCATGCTTTAGCGCAGAGGAAGCACTGGATATTGCCCAACACCGCAAGTTTGATATCGCCCTGTTTGATCTAGTTATGCCAGGCGTTACCGGGGTTGAGGCCATCGCCTCATTACGCCGTTTGCAACCAAGTATTGGCGTTGTAATTACCACCGCTTTCGCCACTGTTGATACCGCGGTCGATGCTATGAAACGCGGTGCCGATGACTTCATTACCAAGCCGTTTAACTTACCCACCTTAGCGACCACACTGCGGCGAGTTCAGGCACAACGACAACCATCAATGGCACTACCAAACGCAGCAACCAACAAGGTCTTTTCTGCGCTAGCAAATCCAATGCGGCGCACGGTAATGGAGCAATTAGCACTACACAAGCAGCTAAAGTTTATGGATCTATGTCGTTTATCTGGGGTAGAGAATCACACCCAATTTAACTTCCACCTACGCCAATTGAAGCAAAGCGGTTTAGTCGAACAGAGCGTGAGCAAGGTCTATTTTCTTACCCTCAGCGGTGAGCAGATGATGCAATTCATTACCCTTTCAACCAAAAACTAAAACTTTATAAAACAGACACTTAAATAAAATTTGATAAGAATATTTATCAACTTTGATTGGCCTGTTAATTTAACTAATCTGGAAGAAAAATCAGTGGCAGAGGATATTCACCGCAGGACAAAAATAGATATTGTCCACCGCAGGAGAATAACTGATGAAAACCCAATACCGGCTTTTAGCCACCCTAATAGCCGCCACTTTACTTGGCGGTTGTAGTGACGACGACAACAACGATAACGACGTAATTGTACCTACTAATACCGCCCCTGTTGTTGCTAATGCCACCTCTACCACCACCAGCTCAACCGCCGTGATGATCGACGTAATGAGCGCTGCCAGTGACGCTGACGGAGATGAACTGACCTTAACCACAGCTGTCGCCAAAAACGGCAAAGCCACCATTGTAAATGGCCAAATCCAATACCATCCTCAAGACTACGTTGGCGACGATACAATCGACTTTGAAGTAAGCGATGGCACCGACTCAACGGCAGCCATAGTAACGGTGACGGTATCCAAAGAAGAAGTGGTATTAAGTTACGTAGGCTCAGAATCTTGTCAAAGCTGTCATGCCGCTGAGTACGAAACCCATCAGCTTTCTGGCCACAACTTTAAGATCAGCAAAGTCAGCGATGGCACTCAGGTTCAATTTCCATACTCCGACGTCACAGGTGGCCTCCAGCTAGTACGCCATCACGACGACAACGGCAATGAAATCCCAACCATGAATAGCTTGGGTGCGCCAGATTCTTACGATGACGTAACCTACACCACTGGTGGTTACTGGAAGAAGATCCGCTGGTTTGATGCTAATGGCCATATCGTTACCGGCGATGCGGTTCAGTACAACCTCGAAGGCAGTGCCGATAACCAACAGATGAGCGGCTACCACGCTGACGATGTTGATATGATTTACGACTGTGGTAACTGCCATAACACCGGTTGGCGTCCATTCAGCAGCGGCAGCTACGAGCATCGCCAAGATGACCTACCCGGTATGGGCGGCGACTTTGCTTACGCTGGCGTTCAATGTGAAGCCTGTCATGGTGCCGGCTCTGCCCACATCAGCGCGCCAAGTAAGACCAACATAACCAAGAGCGCGACAGCGCGTACAACTGAATTACTACAAAGCGAAACCATGGGCTATGGCGCGGCCATGCACTGTGCTGAGTGCCACACCCGTGACGGCAACCGTGCTGGTGGCGATTTAGGTAACAATTACCTCAACGGCTACAAAACGGCGTTTCCTGAAGGTGAAGAGTTTGGCGGCCGCATCGCGGCCAAAGGCGGTTTAACTCGCCACCACCAAACCCACGACGAGTTCATGGGGATCGATCCTGCTAGCGGCGAGACCACTAACCCGCACTACAACGCAGGCATGAGCTGTGCAAGTTGTCACAATCCGCACAAGTCTACCGTCAACCAAGACAGTGCCGACGGCAAACATAGCGGCGCGGTTAAACAGTGTAGCGATTGTCACAGCAGCATAGCGTTCAATAGTGGCATGGTTGGTCTCCACGCCAGCTTCGAGTGTACTGATTGTCACATGCCGGAAGTAGTGAAAAATGCCACCAGTAAGGTAACTTCTGCGGGGGTCACCTTCGGCGATGAGATGACCCACGTGGTCACCATTGATCTCTACAACGACAAGAGCCAGCTGACCGATGACGGTAAATACATGAATCCGTTTTTGAAAGACGCTTGGGCTTGTGGCGAGTGTCACGCCGAAGGTAGCAAGCTGCAAAGTCTCACCGACAACTATGGCGGTAAGATCCACCAGTAAATCTGTACTGATTGCCGCACTGCAATGAGCCGCCCATTAGGGCGGCTTTTTATGGACACCGAATAACAGACTGTGTGCCTATAATTGCCAGCAATATTAGCAGCAAGCGGCAACAGCACCATTACCGGTGCAGTTCACATGCAACAAAACTAACACCGCTCCGGTCTTTGACTACCTACTTCTGAAAAGGACAACAGACCCGATGAGCCGTTTCACTTTTACCACGCTAATTCTTACCCTTGTGGGTGCCCTAAGTTTCTCTGCCCAAGCCACATTGGCCGACAGCGCCGATAAAGTCTCACCGCTGCTCAATGGCATGGAAGTACCTGCCATCACTGTGCAAAACAGCGACGGTAAATCACTGTCACTTAATCAACTGATGGAAAAAAAACCGTCGTTGGTACTGTTCTACCGTGGCGGTTGGTGCCCATTTTGTAATGCGCAGCTGGCAGGCTTACAGCAGATTGAAGCAGAGCTAGAGGCGCTTGGGGTGCAGGTGCTGGCCATTGCGCCAGAGCTTCCAGAGAATCTCAAAGAGGGTGAAGGCAAAGGTAACTATCAACTGCTGTCTGACCACAACCTCGAAGCCACCATCGGCTTTGGCTTAGGCTTTACACTGTCAGGCCCAAGTAACATCGCTTACAAAGCCAAGTTTGGTGATCGCTTAAAGCTTAGTGATTCCGGCAATGTCATCTTACCTGCTCCGGCGGCTTACCTTGTTGATACCGATGGACTCGTGCACTTCTCCTACGTCAATCCCAACTACAAGGTACGGGTTCATCCTAAGCTGATCGTTACCGCAGCGGAACTAATGGTGCAACCTTAGCGGTTGGGTAGTGCGTTTACAAAGCCTTGGTAGTCTTTAATTACCAAGGCTTTTTGATAAAAATTTCACTAAAGTTCGGTCACCAAGCTGAATCAGTAATAGCTCGATCACAGCGGTATGGCGTCGCATAGCCGATAATGGTTGCAAACCGTTTATCAATTTGAGCTTTCCGATGGCTGAAAAAATCATCTTTGATACCGATCCTGGTATCGACGACGCAATGGCACTACTGTTCGCCCACGCACACCCCAACATCAAACTGCACGCCATCACTACCGTATATGGCAACGGTGTGATTAGCGATTGCACCCGTAACGCCTGCTTCATTAATGCCAAGTTTGCTATCGGCGCCGTGGTTGCTGAAGGAGCCAGTGGGCCACTGCAACGCCCAGCAAATGGGCCAACTATATGCGTACATGGTCAACACGCTTTAGGTGATGTACAGGCCCCACTCGATACACCAATTGAGATTGATAGCCGCCCTGCCTACCAGTATATCTGCGACGAGGTGAAGGCTAACTCAGGCGAGATAACTTTAGTGGCCATTGGCCCGCTGACCAACATCGCATTAGCGCTGCAGCATGACCCCGACATCGTTAACCACGTTAAGCAGGTGGTCATCATGGGCGGCGCCTTTGGCAGCGACGGTAACTTCGGTAACGTTGCCCCCTTTGCTGAAGCCAACATTCATGACGACCCTGATGCGGCAGATCAGGTGTTTACTGCCGATTGGCCAGTAACCATTATCGGCCTCGATGTGACTCACAAAGCGTTTTTCTCCGGCGATTATCTGGAGCAACTACGCCATAGTGCTGGTGAAGCTGGAGAGTTTATCTGGCAAGTTAGCCGCCACTACCTCAAGTTTTACAGTGAGCGCTTTGGCAAAGACGGTTGTCATGTACACGATCCATCAGCGGTCGCCTTTGTGGCCGACCCAACCCTATTTGGTACGCGCAGCGGCCCAGTTCGGGTAGTAAATAGCGGGCCAATGATCGGCATGACCGTGCAAAAGACTGATTCATTACCATACTACGATGACGAATTCAGCCACTTCCGATCTCAAGAGGTCGCGATTACAGTGGATGACCAGCGTTTGTTGGCAATCTACCGCGACAGCATCAATCTGCTGGCAGATTAGCGGGGGCGGAGAGCCGTCGGCTTGCGCTTCGCTAAGGGCGACTTCCCACAACAATTGAATGCGGCGCCCTAGTAAGTCCGGTTAGCCATAGGCGTAACCGGACACCTACAAAAATCCCATCCACTTTGGCTTCTACACTCAGCCATTTCAGTCGATATCTTCCACTGCACGGAAATGGTTAGGCTAGGCGTGATCTGCTTCAAAATGCAGCCAGCTTGTGCTCATTTCCTATGACCTCTCACACCCGTTTTTGAACGTGTGAAAACTCACACTACCTCCAACTGAGTGGCGCCGTTAAAGCCAAGAGCGTATCAGTGCGTTTCGGGCAGCTTTTGCCTATAGCAAACAAATTGGAGATGAACCTTGAAGATTAAAGCCTTAGCGACAGCCGTTGCCGCAACCCTGGTGCTTGCCAGTTGTGGCAGCGACGGTGACAATTCGGTTGAATAGCCTGAGCCAGACTAATGCAGGCAGAATGGTTGGCAGAGCCTCGTATTGCCGAAGGGGCACTCGTGAGTGACCTTTTCTAAATTTAACTTCGAAATACGGTCGCACATGTGCGCCCCTACGATGCCATTCGTCGGCATGCGCTTCGCTACAACCCTTTCTGATACTGCTTATTGCTGCTACCGCTGATGCTCGCTTGCAAGGTGCTCGCTGCCCCGTCTTGCTGCGCTAACAGCGCTAAGAACTGCGCTACGGTTGCAGCGTTATCAGTGGCGACACGGGTGCCAGTCTCAATCTGGCGCAGATCGATAAAGCCGTGGGTCAACTGCTTTAAGTCGTTTATTGCGTCGAGATTAAGGAAGTTATCGTTGGCGTAGATAACATTGTGATCACCACGCTGCTTATCAATTACAAAACTGCTGTTTTTGAAGCTCACCAACGACGCCGATTTATCACACTTACGCAGACAGCCCTCAGTAAAGCGCGGCTTATGACAACCAACGGTTTGTTGCAAGAAGCACATGCGGCTGGTCATCAACGCTTGCGGGTGATAAATACTGTAATAGAGATCCATCCCCTTCGGTGCTGCAATCGGGTAGAGCTGACGACGGCTTAGCTCGTTAGATAGAAAGCCACCAACACAACCAAATTGCTGCTGTAACACCTCAAAGGCATAGCTATTCGTTAGGTTAAACTGCGGTCCAGCAACCCATTTAAGCCCCAATGATTGCGCAATTTTAACGATACCGGAGTTATTGGTTACTAACCGGCTAGGCCTTACCCGTTCAAGAAAACGCTTAGCTGCGTCGAAGTGTTTACCCAGTAAGATAGCTGGAAACCACGGCAACAATCGCGGCTGCTCAGTGAACAGCTCAACCATGGCATCAAACTGGCGATCCAGCGCCTCCGGTAACTGGTAGTAGAGCTCAACCGGCTGCTGCAACAGCGCCTCACTCGGTGCTCGGTTTAACAATACCGCCAGCTTTGCGGTTTCGGTTCGGGTCTGCTTTTGTGGCGCCGCAGGTAAGGCAACTTCTGGTTGCAGCGGCTTGCCGTCACGCAGGTAAGTAAACAGTTGCTCACGCATTGCGGTTAGCTCAGCAAATGGTAACAACAGCTGCTCACCTAGGCTTAACAGCTGCAATGGTTGCAACTGATGATTGGCGTCATTAAGGGGCTTGAAGATCGGTAGCAGGGTATCGATATCCAATTGACGTTTATCGGCACTGATTAACGCTGAAGAGGATTGCAGCGTCCACACCTGCGCAGCTTGTCCACGATCGCGGATAAGTGTGATCGTTAATGGTTCACCGTGTTGGCCCGACAGGCTCAATGTTAGCGGGCGCTTACTTATGTCTAGTGGTGCAATGGCATCGCTAACGTGGTTGATAATGTCGGTTTTAACATCGTAAAGCGCACGCTTGATCTGTTTAAACTCAGCTTCGGTGCTGATCTGCGCTTGCTTCGCAAAGTGATAGGCGCTGTTATCCCGAGGGTTGTTGCTGTACATCGAATGATTGATATCACCATGGAGGAAGCCCGCAGTAAAATCACGGTTAAATACGGTGTAGAGCAGATCACTACTCTGCGCTAACGGCTTATCTTGGCAGTAGTTATCAATCTGCTTGCGCCACTGATCTACCACGCTGTAAACGTAGTGCGATTTCTTAATGCGCCCTTCCACTTTCAATGAATAAACCCCAGCGTCCGCCAGCTCAGCCATATCGCTAAAGGCACTGTTGTCTTTCATGTTGAGTGGGAAGTCGCTGCCAGCCGCGGTGGTTTGGTAAGGGTCACGACAGGGCTGACTGCAACGACCTCGATTGCCGGAAGAGCCATTGTGCTCAGAGCTCATGTAACACAAACCAGAGAAGCCAATGCAATAGGAGCCATGCACAAACACCTCCATCTGCACGCCCCGCTCCGCACCAAAGCTGGCCAACGGTTTGATCTCTTTGAGGCTAAGCTCACGAGACAGATTTACCCGACTCGCGCCAAGTTGATTTAGGAACTCAATCTGGCCGCTGTTATGGGTATTCGATTGGGTTGAAGCGTGCACATCTAGCTGGGGAAAGTGCTGCTTCACCAAACCAAACAAACCGATGTCTTGCAAGATCACCCCATCTACATCGCTGTTATGCAATAGGTTGAGCAGTTTCCACATTTGGACAAACTCGCTCTGCAAAATAATGATGTTAAGGGTGAGAAAGATCTTACAACCGTGCTGATGAGCAACTCGGATCACGCCATTGAGTGCATCAAAATCGAGGTTATCGGCACGATGACGGGCATTAAATTTATCTAAGCCACAGTAGACAGCATCAGCACCAGCTGCGATGGCCGCTTTGATAGAGTCTATATCTCCACCTGGTGCCAATAGTTCAAATCGATTACTCATGCCGCTGCCTCTGGGTTAAATCAGCGGCGCATTGTAATGACTACTGGATAGCCTGTATAGCCAAGTTTACCACTAGAAAATGCCATAACCTTGCGTAAGAGATTGATACCTAAAGTTATAGGCCTTGGATATTGTTTATCCGCCTTGTTGAATAACTGCACTATTTCCACGATGTTGCCGTCGAGCCCTCTCCCTAGGGCCAATATTGATAGCTCTAACGGCAAACCGGTTGTGAGGCTGGGACGCAAAATGACAGCGCAACATGGAATTGTTATGGGCTGCATTACTGGGTGACGCCATATGCTTTTGTGTTTAGTACTTCACAAGGTTTTTTTAAATGAAACGGACTTCATTAGCTTTACTGACCGCAGTTGCGTTAACGCCCGCTGCACAAGCCGCTTTTGTCCCTATTACCTGCGTTATCGATCAGCCTGGACAGATCAACGCCTTGATTAATACAGATGGTAAAATCACCGCGGTAACCAAATTAAAACGAGACCCAACCAAAGAGATCTACCCAATTCGCTATCGTAACGATGAGTCTAGTCAGGAACGTTATGGCGCCGCTACCGCTACCTTTACTGTCAACATGCAGGCCGACAACTGCGGCTTTGACTCCAACTACGTCGTCACACTGAAAAGCACCAACGACAGTAAGCCGTGGCAGCAATTTTAGATAAGTAATGATAACGATCGTAGCAAGGTATTAAGCGCTAACTTCGATGATGGTGTTTATCAACCGGTGCCGGTAGTGCTGAGCGAAGGCAAACAACCCGGTGATGCCCTACCTACCCCGCAAGCCTTTGAGTATTCCGGTAGCCCTTTCGCGCCGATATTCAGTATCGATACCCTGCTGCGCCAACTCGATTCCGAATACGCCTCTTACGCCGAGCAGCAAGGTTGGTTCGAAACCAAACCGGGCAGCTACCACCAGCGGTTGTGGGTGAACAAGCACTGCATATCAATGCGCACGGAAATCCATGGTTATATCGGTTAACTGCCGCCAGCCAAGACGGCACCATTGCGGTTGGTTATATGCAGCGCAAAGCTGAAACCGACGCGGAGCCGACTGATGAAAAGCACAGCGTTACACGGTGATATGGGAGTTAGGCCGCGCCGCTGCAGCCCTTGAAGAGAAAGGTTCTCACGCTGAAGTCAGCAACGAACTGGTGTTCTTCCCGTCGGCCCATCTGGTTAGCCATTATCAACCCGAGAGGGAAGAACCGGGCTATACTTATCCCGTCGATTCGCTCGACCAAATAGCCACCAACGCCAATCTCACCATGAGCAAAGTCAGCCAGATCATCAACTATGGTCCAAGTGAGTACTTAATCGCTGGTCAATCAGCTTCCGGTAAGCCCATGTTAGCCATCGTTGTAACTCAGTTTTGGCGTGGCGCCGGAGAGCCGATCTAAACCGCAGGCTACCTAACCCACACCAACTAACAACAGAGCCTGCTCCGGTAGGCTCTTACTATTTCTGATAGGGGTGACCATTTAACTCCACTTCGGTTAACCACATCCGCGTCGCCAACTCCAATTGATGGTAGTTGGGTAACATATGTTGGCACAGGGCGTAGAAGTTCTTATCGTGCTGTTTCTCTTTTAAATGTGCCAGTTCGTGCACTGAGATCATCCGCAGCAACGGTTCTGGTGCTCGCTTAAACATGCTACCAATGCGGATCTCATTCTTACTTTTGAGTTTGCCCCCCTGCACTCGACTAACCGTAGTGTGGGTACCTAGGGCGTTATGCACAATATGCAGCTTGCCATCGAACTGCACCTTACTGAGCGGCCCTGACTTCTTCATGTATTGCTGCTTGAGAGTCATGATGTAATCGCGCAACGCGTTATCGCTGCCAATATGATGTTGCTGCGGGTAGTTATGACGGAGCCACTCTCCTAAACGCTGCTCGGCAATAAGCTGCTGCACCTGTTGCTGCAAGGTCTCAGGATAGTGGGCAAGGTAGCGTAATGGCGTCATGGGTTGGTGTGCGCTCAAAGGGGTTAGCTAAATGGCGGCAGTGTGCGATAACCGCTCGTGAGGATCAAGTTTGGCCAGTTTCCACACACTTCACTGAGCCCAATTCAGACATCGGCATGCATAACCATCATTTGTATTCATGCATCCACGACTTAGTATAAAAATCAGTCGCATTCCTATTTAGTTAGGGGCATCACGGATAGCACGGAGCAACCCATGAGCGAAGCCGCCATCAATAACCTCACCATAGGCACTGGTGCCACCTTAGCACCACCGCAGTTTGACGATCCCTACCAGCAGCGCCTGCACGATAAACAACGATTGGCGGCCGCCTTCCGAGCATTTGCGCTGTACGGCTTCGATGAGGGCTTAGCTGGGCACATTACCGTTCGCGATGCGGTCGAACCAGAGACCTTTTGGGTAAATCCGCTGGCATTGCATTTTTCACTAATTAAAGCATCGCATTTAGTGCGCGTCGATCATCACGGCAATGTGGTTGAGGGCGATGCAATGGTAAATAAAGCCGCCTTCGCCATCCACTCGCGAGTACACCAGTCGCACCCTAGCATTAACGCAGTGGCTCACTCCCACAGCCGCTACGGTCGTGCTTTTGCGGCACTGGGGCAGCCACTGCAACCGATCTCCCAAGACGCCTGTATGTTTTTTGAAAATCACGCCGTTTACGACGACTTTGGCGGAGTGGTAATGGAACTCGATGAAGGTCAACGCATAGCCAATTCCCTCGGCGCTAACTGTGCCGCGATCTTGCAAAACCACGGCCTATTAACTGTTGGCAGCAGTGTAGATGCAGCCTGTGCCAACTTCATCATCATGGACAGTTGCTGCCACAGTCAACTGTTGGCGCAAGCGGCAGGCGAACTAAAGCTGATTCGCCCCGAAGTCGCTCGCCAAGCCAAACAGATCACCGCCTCTGAACTGGTTACTTGGGGCAACTTCCAACCGCTATACCAAAAGCTGCTGAGCCAAGACGCCAGCTTCCTCGACTGATGCAGGCCACTGCTCTTACTCAAATACTGTTGCCATTAGCACTGGCGCTGATCATGTTCGGCATGGGACTGTCGCTACATCGGCGAGACTTCAGCCGCCTATTCAAGCTGCCGCAATCGGTGGCAGCCGGCTTATTGGGGCAGGTGATTGGCTTGCCGCTACTGGCGCTACTGGTGATAGTGGTATTTAACCTATCTACACCACTGGCCATCGGCTTAATGCTCGTGGCAGTGTGCCCCGGCGGGACCACATCCAATCTGTTATGTCATTTGGCGCGGGCTAATTTGGCTCTGAGCGTGTCGCTTACTGCCCTAAGTAACCTCATCTGTGTGGTTACTGCCCCCCTGTTGGTGGGCTTATCGTTGCAATGGTTTGCCACGGGTGCGGCGGTGGAGTTTTCCCTAGTAAATACTGCTTTGGGTCTGTTTGCTATCTCGTTATTGCCGGTTGGCGTCGGCATGGTGGTTCGCCACTACTATAGTGATTGGGCTGAACGTACCGAACCGGTGTTTAGAGGTTTCTCGATTGCGGTGCTGATATTGCTGATTGTTGCGATTACTGTGCAGGAGTGGCACTTACTGACAACCATGCTCGAACAGCTATTGTTGGCCTGCTTAACGTTCAACCTGCTCGGCTTAGCCATCGGCTATGGCTTAAGTAAGTTGTTTAGCTTAGATAATAACGACACCACCACCGTTGCCATTGAGGTCGGGGTACAAAACACTACGCTGTCGATGTTGATCGCCATTACGTTCCTCGGCCACCCAGACTACGCTATTACCGCTGGGGTCTATGGTTTGGTGATGTACCTTGGCGCAGCGGTAACCATCGGCTTACGTCGCTATCAGCGCAATCAAGTTGTTGATAACAAATCATCGCAGCAACTGTAATTGCCACTGCAAAGCCAACTCTTTGGCAGCCATATTACTCATAACTTTGGCCCGAGCGCGCAATACAGCGGACGCAGAACATCACTACCAATACTGATATAATTCGGCTTTTACTCTTGTGGACGCACTATGAAAATCTGGGTAGATGCCGATGCTTGTCCAACGGTGATCAAAGAGATCCTGTTTAAAGCTGCCGATCGTACTAAAACACAAACCACCCTAATTGCTAACCACAGCATTCGGATCCCACCGTCACCCTACATTCAGTTTCGCCAAGTCAGCAGCGGCTTTGACGTTGCCGACGACTGGATTGTCACTCAAGTCGAAAGCGGCGATCTTGTGATCACTGCTGATATTCCCTTGGCTGCAGAAGTGATTGAGAAAAAAGCCCTCGCGCTCAACCCTCGAGGTGAGATGTACAGCGCCAGTAACATCCGCCAGCGCCTCAACATGCGTGATTTTATGGATACCCTCCGCTCCAGTGGCGTACAAACCGGTGGACCACCAGCACTGAGCGCACAAGATCGCAAAGCTTTTGCTGGTGAACTCGATCGCTGGTTAGCTAAGAAAGCGCGCCAAGTTCGCTGACCCAGTTGGTTACTACTAATGATTGTTTTCGGGGGCTGTGCTGCTAACTTGAACTAAAACCGATTTGACGGAGCTAACCATGCGTTATCTACTGCCGCTCGTTTGTTTGATCGCTTCGCTCACCTTCTACGGCATGGGCATGCACTCTGGCTTCATCATTCTTCTGATCGCTGGCGTCGCGCTGGAGATTGGCTTCTGGTTTGGGTTAGCCCGTCTGTTGCCGAGCAACCAGCCAACGTCGAAAAGCCCGACAAAAACATAGTTGCAATAATGGCCGCATAAAAAGTCACGCTTGCCGCATCTTTCGTCACTCAAAGACCTGTTCTTTGCATCCTTATGCTGACAGCGCTACTCTGGCGTTTTTCCTCATTAAGTCGCTTCAGTGATCAACGAAATATCCATTCTGACTACCCTAGCGGTAGTGCATTTAGTCGCTCTCGCTAGTCCTGGACCAGACTTTGCTCTGGTTGTCCAAGCTGCCGGTAAACATGGCCGCAAAGCCGGTCTAGCCATCGCCTTAGGGATCTCCCTCGCCATTTTGCTGCATGCAGTATTTGCCATTACTGGGGTGTCGGTATTGATTCAACAACTGCCAGCGCTCGGCGTAGCGTTAAAAGTGGCTGGTGGTTGTTACCTGCTGTACTTGGGGATTGGCGCGCTGAAAACCGTGCCCGGTCGATTACGGCAAGGTGATGGACCATTACTAAAGGGGAGCGCTGACAGCCTCAACATTAAGCAAGCCACCATCAAGGGATTTGTTACAAATCTATTAAACCCAAAGGCCTTGGTATTCTTCTTGAGCCTATTAACCAGCTTAGTGCCAACGCAGATGTCGATGGCAGGCAAAGGCGCAGCTATTGGGATTCTGTGGGGGTTGTCGTTTGCATGGTTTGCACTGCTCTCTTATCTCCTCACCGGCAAGCGCATGCAGCAGAAACTGCAAGGCATTGCGGTGTGGATTGACGCGCTGTGCGGCACGGTCTTTACCTTGGTTGGTGGGATTATTCTAGGCAGTGTACTGATGGCTACTATTGGTTAACTCCCCCGGTTTAAAGCTTGCGGATCTGTTGCTCTAGTTCAAAGCCACTATCAGTGACGATCCGCTCTAACACTTCGACTCGCTCTGCCAGCTTTTTATTATGCTGCCGTAGCTCAGCAAGCTCTTTGGTTAGCTCATCGGGCCCAGTACCATCGCCGGACATGCTAATGTCGCCAACACCAAACCATTTGTCCCAAAGATTGGCGCGGCCACTCTTTATCTTTAGCTGCGACTTACGGTAATCGAGCCAAACCGTGAACGATAAAAAACCAAACACCAGTAATAATGTAAAAACGCCACCGATCTCCATTGTTGCTCTCCTACCCTAACTTCTGAAACTGTTGCTGCAGATCATAGTTGCCATCGGTAACTATGCGTTCCAACACCTCCACCCGCTCCATCAGCTGTTCATTATGGCTTTCAAGCTGAGCTAAACGCTGTTCGAGATCGGTATTTTGTTTGTTGGCGCGCGAGCGATTTCGCTCCTTCATAATCTGCGGAATAACCCCCATCACCGTTGAAATCGCTACTATCACAACAATCGCTGTCCAAAATTCCATACCCGTTTCTCCTATCGATTAACCCTCAAACATCGTAGCTCGAGGGGAGGGTGTCAAGTTCAGCTACTGGATGGGCCTCAATGACACCACAAATGCACATTGTTACTAAAATGTAAGCAAAGAACAGGCCAATGCAAAATATTCAACGCTGACGCTGTTATTGCGCAGATACCAACGTCGATAGGTAGTAAAAATAGCCGATAAGTGGCGAAAGTGACGGAATGCCGTAAGGCGTGCTAGAGCTGATGACGCCTAAGGTAAGTGCTGAGATCGACCCCGAGCCAAATCAGGGTTGGAGTGAGCATATCGGCCCATTGTTGCCGATGCGGTTCGCCCAGATAGGGCTGTGCGACACTGGGGCGGGTAAGCCCAAACTGGCGCTGCCCCAACTGGCGATAGTCCTGTAATGGCGACAGATCGTAATCCGCCAGCGCAGCGTCGATAAATTGCTCCAATGGCCTTTTCGACCACTGCTTTAATGCGCCGAAGTCCTGCAGTAATGGATACAACACCGGTGTAGTCCAATGTTGCCAATCAGGCTGGGCCTGAATCAAACCGATATTGCGCAGATGCAATTGCGCCCACAGCTCTTGCTCATCAGCGCCTTCTCGCAGCAGATGCCAATAGAGATAGAGATCCGCCAACACTTCGCGGTTCCAGTGCTGCGGCCAATTGTGTGGTTGTAACCTAGCTAACCAGTGCGAGTGTTGTGTCGCAACATGCCCTATCTCGTGGTAGTAGGTGGAGCGATAGTTTCTAAGAGAGGGGCGTTCGTACAGCGTTTCATCCAGCAACACCAAGTGATTACGTTGCAGCGTTGTCGGGTTCAATAAGATTAACGCGTCGTGCTCTGCCAGCAGAGTCACTCCCCCTTGCCCCTTAACTGCGCGGCGCATCGAGCCATAATAATCCCCGGGCCACAGTTGAGTTAGCACCTGTTGCCACTCAAGACTGAGCTGGCACTGCTGTAACTGATCTAAGCGGCACATTTGATGAGCGGGGATCGCTTGGCCAAGTGAAGGCAGGAGGGCCAGCAAAGCGGCTGGCCATAATAGCATTGTGAAGCGCTTCCTTGCGCTTACCATATCAGTCCTGAGAACGAATGGTTTTGATGATTGCCGAGGTAGAGCAACCATCTTCAAAGCCAAGGATTTTCACCTCACCACCGTTATCTAGCACTTCCCGATGACCTGCGATCTGCTCCACTTCGTAATCTCCCCCCTTCACCAGCATATCCGGAAGGGTTTGGGCTATCAGGCGTTGTGGCGTATCTTCGGCAAACGGTACCACCCAATCTACCGCCCCCAATGCCGCCAGAACCGCCATGCGACGATCGACGCTGTTGACTGGGCGGCCATCGCCTTTTAAACGACGCACTGAGTCGTCGTCATTCACTGCGACAATCAACCGGTCACCAAGCTTGCGCGCCTGCGCCAAATAAGAGACATGACCAGCATGCAGGATATCGAAACAGCCGTTGGTCATTACTACGGTTTCACCACGAGCTTTGGCCTCCGCGACAGCCAGCTGCAGTTGGCTTTCGTTAACCACGCCGAAGCCTGATTCATCGTGCATGTCCGACACCATCGCCGCTACTTCAATCGCCGACACCGTTGAGGTGCCAAGCTTGCCCACCACAACCGAGGCCGCCGCATTCGCTAAGGCACAGGCTTGATCCAGCTCCGCACCAGAAGACAACGCCGTAGCCAGAGTAGAGATAACCGTATCACCGGCTCCGGTAACATCGTAAACCTCACGGGCCATTGCTGGTAAGTGCAGCTCTTTGTGGCCAGGACGCAGTAAGGTCATGCCCTTCTCAGAACGGGTGATTAGCAGCGCTTCGAAGTCGTACTGTTCAATCAATGCCAAGCCTTTGTTGACCAGGTCCGCCTCATCGGCCACTTTGCCAACAACCAGTTCAAACTCAGACATGTTCGGCGTTAGCAGGGTCGCACCGCGGTACTTTTCAAAGCTGCCGCCTTTAGGGTCGATAAGCACTGGTACCGATGCAGCACGAGCCAGTTGGATTAAATCCTGTACTTGGGCTAGCGCACCTTTGGCGTAATCGGACAATACCATCACTTTATTGGGAGCGAGATTTTTCTCGGTGGCCGCTTTCAGTGGTGCCGTGGCTTCTAGGCCAAAGTCCTCTTCGAAATCGAGGCGCAATAACTGCTGGTTGCGAGACAACACTCTCAGCTTAGTAATGGTTGGTGCGTTGGCAACTTCGACCAGCTGAGGTTCAACCCCAAGGCCGGTTAAACTGGCTTTCAGTACTTGTGCGGCTTCATCAGCGCCAACTAAGCCTACTAGTTGCGCTTGCCCGCCAAGTGCAGCAACGTTTAATGCCACGTTCGCCGCGCCGCCAGGACGGTCTTCAGTTTGGTCTACTTTAACCACTGGAACTGGGGCTTCAGGAGAGATACGACCGGTTGGTCCTACCCAATAACGGTCGAGCATCACATCACCAACCACCAATACCTGAGCCTGTTCAAAGGCCGACAGGGCTACTTTCATCGCCACACTCTTTTAGCTATAACTGATTAATTCTTCAGTTTATCACAGCAGCAATGAGTAACTAGCCCATATTGCATTGCCGCGATCACTGAAGCGGCATACATTGCTCACAAGCTTGCACTTCAGCTCTACGTCGTCAATTGCATCAACATGGTGATTTTCGCTATAGTTCCGCTTTACGCCATGGCATCTCCAGCCCATTTTTCTGCCACTAAAATCGGTCAAACATGATTACAGAAGCTCAATTTGAACGCCGCTTACTCCATCCAAAGTTTTGGCTGCTATGGGCCGGGGTCGGTTTACTCAAGCTGCTGGTAAAACTGCCACTGTCGACCCAAGTAAGTTTGGGGCAACGAATTGGCCGTGGCTTTAAAAAATTTCAACCTAAGCGTGTTAAGACCGTGCAGCGCAATATTGAGCGCTGCTTTCCGCAGATGTCTGCGACGGAACAACAACAGCTACTGGATGCCAACTTTGACGAGATCGGCATGGCATTATTTGATACCGGTAACGCTTGGTTCTGGAGCGATGAGCGGATTCAACAGCATATGGAGATCGAAGGTGATGAACACCTGCGAGCCGCTCAAGATGCCGGCCACGGGGTTATTCTGCTGGCGTCCCACTGTTTAATGCTCGAGCCCGGTGCTCGCGTGTTTGGCCAGATGCATCAAGGGGTTGGTGTCTACCGCCCCAATAAGAACCCACTACTTGAGTATCTACAGAGCGCCGGGCGCTTGCGCTCCAATAAGGGCCTCATTAAGAAAAAAGAGGTGCGGCAGATGGTGAAGGCGCTGCGTAAAGGCGAAGTGCTGTGGTACACCCAAGATCAAGACGCCGGCGGTCGCGGCGTGTTTGCCAACTTCTTTGGGTTGCGCTGCTCCACTGCCCCCGGTGCGCCAGCGCTGGCGAAAATGGGTAAGGCGCAAGTGCTGCCGTTCTTTGTTGAACGCAAAGCCGATGCCAGCGGCTATCGAATTAAGATGCACCCGCCGTTAACCGATTTCCCAAGTGGCGATGACCAAGCGGATGTTCAACGGGGTAATGACGAGACAGAGAAGCTGGTACGGATGCGCCCAGAACAATATATGTGGCTGCACCGCCGTTTTAAAACCCAAGAGGGAACCCGCGATAAAACTGAGTTTTATCGTTAATCTTGGCTATAGCTAATACCGACAAAAGGTCTGCTTACTCGCAGGCCTTTTTGGGGCTGTGTCGTAGTTAGCTGTTGAAGTTTATCTTAAGCCTTTGGCTTCACCGATTTCGGTGCTTTGAGGGGACAATGTCGCGGTGGCGACGGCACATTCTTGTATGCATTAGGGAAAGCTCTGCCCCCCTTTGCAATCCCCCTTTGCCTTAGGTCGCAGCCCAAAACGCTTCGCTGGACTGCTCCAATGCGGCAGCAGATCAACGGCGGTAGGGCTTTAACTGCATTGGAAAGAACAACTCTTAATTGGTACACAGCCTTTTTGATTGCTAGGCGGCATTGGATCTCGATCTTAGCCGTGGTGTCGCAATCCGCCACACTACAAACACGCTTTACCGCTACAGCTGAAGATTAGGCTGGATAAAGTCGATAAAGGCGGAGATGCGCCGCGCCACTGACGACGATTTGTAGAACACCGCGTTGATCTGCTCCCGCTCTCGGTTTTCCAGCTTATCTGATTCCAATAGCGAGATAAGCCGTCCGGCCTCAATATCTTGCTTAACCATAAACCCCGACAAACAGGCGATACCATTACCCGCTAGTGCCAATTGCCGCACGGTTTCACCGTTACTGCTGGTAAATGCAGGGGTTAATGATGCAAAACCTTTCAGTGGCCAATTGTTCAGTGCCTTGATCCCAGAGAAACCGATGGTGTCGTGACTGGACAACTCTGCCGTTCGCTGTGGAACTCCGCGTCCAGCTAGGTACTCTGGGCTCGCAACGATATACAAACGACTGTTGCCCAACGGCCTGGCATGCAGGGTCGAGTCCGCTAGCTTGCCAATGCGAATGGCAACATCGGTTTTATGCTCAAGCAGATCGACGAAGCCTTCATTGGAGGTCAACTCGAGTTGGATATCTGGGTAGGTTGCGTTAAAGCGCTTTATTAACGGCACCAACTGATGAAACACAAACGGACTGGCGGCATCGACACGCAAACGCCCTTGAGGTAACTCCCCCCGCGAGATCAGCTCCTCTTCTGCCGCTTGGATCTGCTGCAACCCAAGTCGAACCGAATCTACAAATTGGCGCCCCTCATCGGTTAACTCTACTCGACGGGTGGTTCGATTGAGAATAGAAACACCGAGCTGCTTCTCTATCTTACTGACTGCCCGTGACACTCGCGCCACTTGAATATCCAAGGCATTTGCTGCCGCGGAAAAACCTCCGCTATCGACTACCGTCACCAAAATTTCAAGATCGTCTGAGCGTGTTTGCATCGGCTGTACTCACGTTGCGCCATTATTGACACCAAATATAACAAAAGTAATTTGCTATAGGTGCTGTTTTTAACAATACAAAATTTACCCATAATCGCCGCATTGAAATTAACTCTGCGTCGATGTTGGCGCGGGGTAGATGCCTTTTACACAGCGAGAATCATTATGCCGTTAGCATTACTTGCATTGACGTTAAGCGCCTTTGCCATCGGAACTACCGAATTCGTCATCGTTGGCTTAATCCCAACCATGGCCACCGATCTAAACGTGTCATTGCCTTCTGCAGGCTTGCTTGTCAGCCTATATGCACTAGGCGTTGCCATTGGTGCTCCAGCGCTTACCGCACTCACCGGAAAATGGAATCGAAAATACGTTCTACTGGCAGTGATGTCACTGTTTGTGCTTGGTAACGTGCTGGCGTGGCAAGCGCCGGGCTATAACACCTTGATTGTGGCGCGCATTTTAACTGGCCTCGCTCATGGTGTGTTCTTCTCTATTGGTTCAACCATCGCTACGGGTTTAGTCGCGAAAGAAAAAGCCGCGAGCGCTATTGCCATCATGTTCACTGGCTTAACAGTTGCTTTGGTAACCGGTGTACCTTTAGGCACCTATATTGGTCAAGCATTTGGCTGGCAGACCACCTTCTTAGTTGTTGCGGTACTTGGGTTAATTGCCCTTATTGGCAGCGCCATCTTAGTGCCTAACAACCTAAAACAACCGCCAGCAGCGAAGTTGTCTTCACAATTTAAGGTATTACTGCAACCGCGTTTATTGTTGGTTTATGCGATTACTGCATTAGGTTACGGTGGCACATTTACCGCATTTACCTTCTTGGCTCCAATCTTAGAGCAGGTATCTGGTTTCAGCTCTAGCACCATCGGTTTAATCATGCTGGTGTACGGTGCATCGGTTGCCGTTGGTAACATCTGGGGCGGCAAAATGGCTGACAGCATGGGGCCAATCAAAGCGTTGAGCATTATCTTCGCGGCGCTTGCCACCATCTTAGTTGTGTTTAACTTTACTGCCGTTAACCCAATTGCAGCAGTAGCGACCATTTTAGTTTGGGGGGCATTTGCCTTTGGTAACGTCCCGGGACTGCAGGTTTATGTAGTTCAACTGGCTGAGAAGCACACCCCAGATGCGGTTGATGTAGCTTCTGGTTTGAATATCGCGGCTTTCAATGTCGGCATCGCATTTGGCTCTTGGGGCGGTGGCATCATCGTCGATAAAGCGGGCTTGATGCATACCCCTTGGGTTGGTGCAGTAGTAGTTCTGGTTGCTCTGGCACTAACACGCTTTAGCGGACGCCTTGATAAGCGCGCTAACCAAACAGAGCAGTTGCAACCTAAGCTTGCTTAATACGCTAACAGATACAGCAAAGAGGGCTAACCGCAAGGTTAGCCCTCTTTGCTGTTACGCCAATTGATGCAGTTTAATGTTCGAACATCTGCTGCCATAACAGCGCAACCTGTTCACAGGCTTTAGGCTTTTCCGCTAGCGGGACTATGCCTTTATCCCCGGCCAAGACTCGATGATGGTTATCGTCGCGCAGTTCGATGTAGGTGCTGGTGAGCAGCGCCGCCTGCTCGGGGCTTATCAACTCAGCCTTCAGGGCCGCTTCGAGAATGCGGACGTTATCGCTAAAGCGCACCAAACCTGAGGCCTCAGCGCTGTGTGCCAACACCAGATATTGGGTCATGAACTCAATATCGGTGATGCCACCGCAACCCTGTTTTAAATCGAACCATTCTTTATTGGATTTATTCAGGTGATCGCGCATCTTTTGTCGCATCTTAACCACCTCTAGCTGCAACGCTTGGCGATCTCGACGCTCCATTAAGATCCCATGACGCAACCGAGCAAAGCGTTGCGCCAATGAGTCATCACCAAAAACAAAGCGAGCTCTGGTTAACGCTTGATGCTCCCAGGTCCACGCTTCCCGTTGTTGATATTCCTCAAAGCGACCTATTTGGCTCACCAGTAAACCACTTTGCCCCGATGGCCGTAAGCGCATATCAACTTCATACAGTACCCCTGACGAGGTGCGAGTTGAGAACAGATGTAAAATCCGCTGAGCGAGCTTGATGTAGAAATGGCTAGCATCAACGGCTTTATCGCCATCGGTATCGCCAACATCCGCTTGATGTAAAAACACCAGATCAAGATCAGAGCCGTAGCCTAATTCGAACCCACCTAACTTACCGTAGGCCACTACTCCAAAACCGCGATTACCATCATCAAGGTTATGCGGCACCCCGAAACGCCTGCTGATTTGATACCAGGCCATTTCGACTACTTTTTCAATAATCGCTTCTGCCAACCATGACAGATGATCACTAACCTTCATCACCGGCAGCACGCCAGTTACGTCCGCGGCGGCGATGCGAAGTTGCTGTGCCTGCTTAAACTGACGCAATGCCTCCATCTGCAACTCCAGATCATCATCGCTAATGCGCAGCATAAACTCACGCAGCTCGGCAGCGTAGCCCTGCGCAGGTAACGGTTGGTACAATGCGACCGGATCGATAAGTTCATCAAGCAGCACTGGATAGCGAGCCAGTTGCTCAGCAATCCACGGGCTACTGGCACACAGGTTAGCTAATTGGGTTCGTGCACCGGCCTTTTCGAGCAACAATTCCAGATAGGTGGTACGCGTTAGGATGGTCAGCAGCACACTTTCTAGGCGCAACCACACCGCTTCGGCATGGCCGCGTTTAGCGAGCTCTTGCCACATATGTGGCATCAACTTATCCAAGGTTTCTCGGCCGCGAGGACCTAAGCGACGTTGTTTAAAATCATCTCGGCTGCGTTGCAACTTAGGCCACAATTCAGGCTCGATTTGTTGTTCCGTCAGAATCGCTTCGCCATCCAGCTTGTTGTTTTGATCGAGCCACAATGACGGCAGTGCCCCGAGTTCTTGCTCGTCATCGTCACTATCGCCAATGGTGATCCGAAATACCTGGTGAATATCGGCCATCGCTTGGTCGATCTTCACCAGCAGTTGGTCAGCGTTTTCATCGCCCATTGCCAACGCTAGTCGAAGCAAGTCGTCTGGATTATTCGGCAAGGTTTGAGTTTGCTGATCGTTGAGGGCCTGCAAGCGGTTTTCGACCGATCGCAAGAGGTCATAACCTTGCCGCAGTCGCTGTTTATAACCAGCACCTAAAACCCCTAAGCGCTCTAGCTCCTCTAGCGCCGGCCGTAAAGGTTGCATCCGTAAGCCAGGTTCGCGACCACCACGGATCAACTGATGGCTTTGCACCACAAATTCAACTTCACGAATGCCGCCAGCACCCAGTTTGATGTTATCGCGAATAGCCTGCCGACGGATTTGCGCCTCGATCAATCCCTTCATGCGCCGCAACGCATCAATCGCGGAATAATCAAGGTAACGTCGATACACAAACGGCCGCAGCATCGCATTCACCTCTGCCGCCGCACTGTCATTACCAAGTACCCGCGCCTTTACCATCGCAAAGCGCTCCCATTCACGTCCCTGTTCTTGGTAGTAATCTTCCAGTGCCGCCAGCGATACCACTAACGGTCCCGCCTCACCAAAAGGGCGCAGGCGCATATCAACTCGATAGCAAAAACCATCAACGTCAGTTTTGGCCAACAGGTTAATCAACTTCTGGCCAATGCGAATAAAGTATTGTTGGTTGTCCCATTGGCGCCGACCACCTTGGGTTTCGCCATGTTCGGGATAACAAAAGATCAGATCGATGTCGGAGGAGAAGTTCAGCTCTGCTCCCCCAAGCTTACCCATACCAAGGATCAACAGCGGTTGTTCAATGCCGTCACTGTTACTGGCTCGACCCCATGCCACCGCCTGCAGATTAATAACAAAGTCGCGGGCCGCAATAACCACTGCTTCAGCTAGGGCTGATAGATGGGTTAATGATTCATTCAGATCAGCAAGGTTAAGTAGATCGCGACAGGCAATACGACATAACTCACGATTGCGAAAACGACGTAGCGTTTTGGCTCCGTCAGCTTCGCTGGGACACAGGGCTAACTCAGCGGCGAGCTGGGTGGCATAGTCGGGATGACGCAATGTTGCTTGCAACTGCCCCTCGCCCCACAACATGGTTAACCATTGTGGGTCTCGCGCCAGCTGGTTACCAACAAACTCCGATAGCGCCAACAACCGCCAGATTTGAAGGTGGGCGTTATCCCCTAATTGTGCCAAGGTGTCGGGACACAATCGCTGCCACAAGCGCAGGGCTTGTGTCTGCAGTGCCGCGCTAAGTTGGGGATCATGGGGTACGCTGGTCATTGTCTAACGCCTTGTTTATTCTAACCTGATATACAGCAGAAGCTCACTGTAGCAACCTTAGTGCAGCGAGCCCACTATGAAGCACTATTTGATAGTCGTTAAGCATCACCTCTATGCTTGATGGTTATTGCACCATCGAGCCATCTTAAGGAAAGGAAGCAGTATGGAAGGCATTTTGCCGTTGTCACTTCTGCCGTCAGCAGAGCATCTATTGCTGCAAGGCATCGATCTGGTATTGGTGCTGCTATTGTTCGTGGCTGCTCGCTATAGCCACGGCTGGTTTAGTGGGGTTGATAGTACTTCAGAGCTGGCTGAGCGTGACAACGTGGCCTTTGGGATAAGCGTTGCTGGTGGTGTGGTTGCCCTCGCCATCGCACTGTCGGAAGTGTTTATGCTGCCGTTGGTCAATCAACCAATATTGCATGGTCTGAGGCTGCTCGCCCTTGGGATCGGCTCGCTGCTGATGATCCGTCTCGGCCGCTGGAGCTACGATAAGTGGGGCCTCCACCGCTTTGATAAGCGTGAGCTGATCCTTGAAGGCAATATCGCGATGGCGTTGGTGGACGGTGCTGTCGCTTGTGCCATTGCGATGGTACTAAAAGGCAGTATGGTCTGGTTTGATGGTTTGCATTGGGGCACGGTTCCGATGCTATTGGTCAACTTCATCGCCGCACTGACGCTGCTGGTGCTGATCAGCCGCGTATTGGAGTGGCGTTTCTCCCGTCACAATCAAGGGGGCAGCCTACAACAAGCGCTAGCGCAAGGGCATATGCCAGTGGCTATCCGCCACGGTGGTTATCTTTTGGCTTGCGGCCTGTTGATGCACAGCAGCGGCCTGTCCTCTATCTTTTCGCCCAACGAACCGGTGAGCAATCTGGCCATTTGGTTCAGTTTATCGGTGTGCAAGATTCTATTGTTGATTATCTTTTCTTCGCTACTGCGATACTTGGTGTTAGCCAAGGTCAAAGTCAATGAAGAGATTGAGCTGCAAAATAACGGTGGCGTGGCCGCGCTTGAAGGGGCGCTGGTGTTTGCCTCAGCGTATCTCATTAGCCACCTATTCTAACGGTTTAAGTTGTTCTATTTTATCGTTAAAATAGCACTTAACTAGATGTAACTATTCACTTTAAATAACCATGGCACTGGCATTGAAAGACGTATTGGAACGCAGTGGATTTTACCATCTCGATGAGTTCGGGGTGAAAAACTACCACCTAAAAGCACTACTCATCACCTCGATTTTGACCATGGTGATGCTGTGTACTGGATTGGGCTACCTCACCTACCTGTTTGAAGTTGGTGCTGAAGGAGCGAATGTCACCAACTATGCCGAAGCGGTGTGGCTGATGTTGATGTCCGCCTCCACCATCGGCTTTGGCGATTTTTATCCGGTCACCTTAGGTGGTCGGATCGTTTCAGTGGTTATGTTTAGCTTAGGGGTAGGCATTTTAGGTGGCATTGGCGCCATGTTTGCTACCCGTATGTTTGGCTTTTCAGACACCAACGTCAAAAACCGCGAGCTGCGCAAACAAAACGCCGAAATCTTAGAGAAAGTAACGGCACTTGAAGCCAAACTTGACAGGCTGCTGCAACAGAAACAGTAACTTAGTTCGATTGCAGCCAAGCCGTTAATAGCGCCAGTTGGGTCAAACCATACTGGCGTTGTTGTAACAGCTCAACCAAAGTGGATTGTGGCACTTCGCTCGCCGCCAATTGCTGTTGGGCACGAGCAAGCCACTGAGGCTGCGATTGCCACTGCTGCGCCTGCTGCCATAACGACAACAGCGGTGCCAGTGCTTGTTGGTCGCCGCAGAGCAAACGCTCCTCGTTGCGTTGCCACGCCGACAACACCGCTGCAGGAGTCTCTTGCCACTGGGTGACTACCGCTGCCGCAGGTTGCAGCTGGGCTAACCGATAGCCCCGTGCAGCCTTGGAGTCGAGTCCCAATCGCAACGGTTGCTGCTGCATCACTTCGGCCACTAGTGGTAGCAACGATTTGGCATCACCGCTGATAAGCTCCAACTCCAGTTCCGCAATAGTTAGAGATTGTTCGCCTGCAAGGATCTCGCCTTGATCAAGGGCAACCTCAACGACCGCATCGACAATCTGCAACTCCCCTTTTTGACGAACAAAGTCGGTGGCGAACTGCGGCTGTAACTGGGCGTTGATCAATGCCACCTCGTCATCGGCAAAGATCCCTGCGGGAAACAGGCTCAAATCAGGACGGTCACTAACCACATCAACATTGTACTCTGGGCGTGCATGCATTCCGCCAACTACCTCACCAGCAGTTTTCAGCGTCATCTCTTGTTGAGTGCCTTTGCGACGGATTCGAAGGCCCATATCCTTTTTTCTTAAGATCTGTTGATCCGTATCAAAATAAATATTTCCGAGAGTATCGTTGCTCGTTGCCTCCAAAAGCGCTGGCCAGCGCCAGTCACAGAGGCGCTTAGAGCAACAATTCGGGGGTAACAGCAGTTTAATTTCTATTTCCATAACACTTTAATTTTTAATTAGAATTTCAGTAAGATGACGTTCATGTTTCAACTGTAATATCAGTGTAATAATTCTGCCATACGATGCGCTCGATTCGAATAAACAACACTTCGCTGCGCTATAAGATAAAATATGGCAGTGTGCACATGAGAAATCATCTTGCGTATCAAATTCAGGTAAGTATGATTCGCTCGCCTAACATAGGGCTCCACAGCAGGAACTAAGGCTATGCCAGTAAATTTTTTGGGCGTCTTCGCAAAGTCGCCGATCAAACCTCTTGAGCAGCATATCGACAAAGTTGCCGATGCTGCAGAAAGAATGGTGCCGTTTTTCCAAGCGGTCATGGACAACCGTTGGGAAGAAGCTGAAACCATCCAGCGCCAAATCAGTGCGTTGGAGCAAGAAGCAGATACCCTCAAGCGCGAAATCCGTATGAGCTTGCCAAGTGGCATCTTCATGCCGGTACAGCGTACCGATTTGCTGGAGATAGTAACCCAGCAAGACAAAATCGCTAACAAAGCAAAAGACATCGCCGGTCGTGTTATCGGTCGTCAATCTCAGGTTCCAGAATTACTGCAAGAAACCTTCATTGCCTACGTGCAACGTTGTGTCGATGCGGTAAAGCAAGCCCAAAAAGCGATTAACGAAATGGATGATCTGCTAGAAAGCGGATTCCGTGGTCGTGAAGTTACCTTTGTAAATGAACTGATCCAGCAGCTAGACGCTATCGAAGACGATACCGACTCTATGCAGGTGAAGCTTCGTCGTCAGTTGTTCTCTATCGAAAACGATTTGAACCCAATTGACGTGATGGTGTTTTACAAAATTTTAGAATGGATTGGTGATCTAGCTGATTTGGCCGAGCGTGTAGGTGCTCGTCTAGAACTGATGCTGGCTCGTTCCTAACCGTCTGCGGTTAATTTTTTTAGGTTCATAGATAGGCTCTTCCATGGTTGAAGTTCTAGTAACTTATGGCCCGTGGCTGATTGCAGCTGCGGCACTGTTTGGCTTTTTAATGGCATTTGGCGTTGGCGCCAATGACGTAGCCAACGCAATGGGCACTTCGGTTGGTTCCGGTGCTCTGTCAATCAAACAAGCAATCTTGATTGCGATGGTTTTCGAATTCGCTGGTGCCTATCTGGCCGGTGGTGAAGTAACCAATACCATCCGTAAAGGGATCATTGATGGCGCGTATTTCGTCGATACTCCTGAACTGTTGGTTTATGGCTTTATTTCAGCGCTATTGGCTGCTGGTATCTGGCTGGTTGCAGCCTCGTTCTTAGGTTGGCCGGTTTCGACCACTCACTCCATCATCGGTGCCATTATTGGTTTCGCTGCTGTGGGTGTTGGTATGGAAGCGGTAATGTGGGGCAAGGTTGCCGGTATTGTCGGCTCTTGGGTGGTAACCCCAGCTATCTCTGGCATCATCGCCTTCTTAATATTCCAAAGTGCGCAAAAGCTGATTTTCGATACCGATAAGCCACTATTGAACGCAAAACGCTACGTGCCGTTTTACATGGCCCTAGCCGCGTTTGTTATGTCTTTGGTAACCATCAAGAAAGGCTTAAAGCACGTTGGCTTACATTTCGATACTGTTGAAGCGTACGGTTTAGCGATTCTACTGGCTGCTATCGTGGGCTTGCTGGGTAAGGTAGCCATTGGTCGCGTTAAGTTCGACACCAATGCCGACCGTCACTCACAGTTTGCTAACGTTGAAAAAGTGTTTGCATTGCTGATGGTGGTAACCGCTTGTTGTATGGCGTTTGCTCACGGTTCAAACGACGTTGCTAACGCCATTGGTCCTCTAGCTGCAGTTGTAACCATCGTAAGCCACGGTGGTGAGATCCCTGACCAAGCACCATTGGCGTGGTGGATTTTGCCTCTGGGTGCCTTCGGTATTGTGTTGGGTCTTGCGATTCTTGGTAAGCGTGTAATTGCGACCATTGGTACTAAGATCACTCACCTGACTCCTAGCCGTGGCTTTGCTGCTGAACTGGCAGCCGCCTCTACCGTTGTAATCGCCTCTGGTACTGGTTTGCCAATCTCAACTACGCAAACCCTAGTTGGTGCGGTATTGGGTGTTGGTATGGCCCGTGGTATTGCGGCTTTGAACATCAGCGTAGTACGTAACATTGTGATCTCTTGGGTAGTTACCCTCCCAGCTGGCGCAGCACTTTCTATCGTGTTCTTTATGATCATTCGCACGATGATGCAGTGATTCAGCAATCACTAAAACGAAAAGGGGCTATTAGCCCCTTTTTTTGTGCTTGTTCGCTTGTACCGCTAGCGCCAATTTCATAGCATGGGCGGGCAAATTAAAGGGTACTTACATTATGTTGAAACGCATCAGCATCGCTTTTATCGCCTTGCTTAGCCTTACCGGCGCCCACGCCAACGAACTCACCATCACTGAAGACATTAATGTGTACTTGGTGGCTGGTCCCAGCAACAAGTACCGCATTCTTGGCAGTATGAAAGCTGGTGATGCAGTAACCTCACTAAATGAGGTTTCTGGCGACTACAGCAAAGTCAAAGACGGCAAAGGCCGCGAAGGCTGGACCTTAACCCAGCACTTGGTAAACAAGCCAAGTTTCCGCACCCTGTTGCCGCAAACTCAGCAGAAACTGACGGAAACTGAGCTGGCACTAGAGCAAAGCAATACTCAGCTTACTGAGATGACCGAGCGCTACGAACTGTTTAAGCAACAGAGCGCAGAATCATTAGCGGAGCAGCGCGAACGGGTTACTACCCAGGGCACTCGTATCAACGAGCTTGAGCAAGAGAACTCAACCTTGTCCTCCCAACTAAATGAGATGCAGAGCAATCTACGGTTTATGTGGTCGCAACAGGGTGCAATGATTGCCGGTATCGGCTTCATTCTGGGTCTTATCGTTACCTACCTGCCACGACCATCTCGCCGTCGTAAAGACCACAATTACATTCGATAAACTGAATTTCGTTTAGTTATCATCCCAAACGGCGCCACTGTGCGCCGTTTTTTGATCCCGCCGTTTAACATTGTGATTCATTTAATGTTCAGGCAAGTACAAAACACACCCGCCAAATGTTGTTTCAGCTCACATTTTGCGAGTACACTGCGAGCCAAGTTATATATTGTATACAAAATGGAGGTGCGTTCATTGAACGCCTATCAGGAAGGATATTCGATGTTTGAAGCCAGCAGCGTACTGGATCCCCAGAGCAACAGTGTCACCCTAGCCGAACGTTTTGAGCAAGTATGTGGCAACTATGGTGTTGATGAAGCCGCCTACTTGGAGCAGTTGATAACGCTGGTTCCCAGCAACAATATTAAAGCAATCACCAGCGACGCCCATCAAATGGTTACCGAGGTTCGTCAATTCGATAAAAAAGGATTGAGCGTTGGCATCGATGCCTTCTTGCAGGAGTACAGTCTCGATACCCAAGAGGGGATCATCCTGATGTGTCTAGCGGAAGCACTATTGCGGATCCCTGATCCCGCCACCGCTGATGCGCTAATTGAAGATAAGCTCTCTGGAGCTGACTGGAGCAAGCACCTTAAGGGCAGCGATTCGCTGCTGGTCAATGCTTCTACCTGGGGCCTAATGTTGACTGGCAAAGTGGTCACCCTAGATAAGGCAGTAGAAACTAAACCTGCTAGCCTACTCGGCCGTTTGGTTAATAAGGTTGGTGAGCCGGTGATCCGCCAAGCGATGTACGCAGCGATGAAAATCATGGGCCGCCAATTTGTCCTTGGCCGTGACATTAACGAAGCGCTGAAGCAGAGCCGCAATAATCGCAAACTAGGTTATACCCACTCCTACGATATGCTTGGCGAAGCCGCGCTAACGCAAGCGGATGCGGCTAAGTATTTTGACGATTACTATCAGGCGATTACCACCCTAGGTGCGCAGCAGTTTGATAACAGCGAAGCCCCACGACCAACAATATCCATTAAGCTGTCGGCGCTGCACCCACGCTACGAAGTCGCCAATCGCGAGCGCGTACTAACCGAGCTACGCGACACCGTACTGCAGCTTGTTCGCCACGCCCGTAACCTCGACGTGGGGATGACGATTGACGCCGAAGAAGCGGATCGACTCGAATTATCGTTAGAGCTGTTCGAGCGTATCTACCGCCACAACGACTGTCAGGGTTGGGGCAACCTAGGTCTGGTGGTGCAAGCCTATTCCAAACGCGCCTTGCCAGTATTAGTGTGGATCAGCACCTTGGCGGCGGAACACGGCGATTTAATTCCAGTCCGCTTGGTGAAAGGAGCCTACTGGGATAGTGAGATTAAATGGTGCCAACAAACCGGCAGCGACGCCTACCCGGTATTTACTCGTAAAGCCGGTACCGACGTATCCTACTTGGCCTGCGCCCGTTACCTGTTGTCTGATGCCACTCGGGGGAACATCTACCCGCAGTTTGCCAGCCACAATGCCCAAACCGCCGCAGTAATTTTGTCGATGGCTGGTGAGCGTGACTTCGAGTTTCAACGTCTGCACGGCATGGGGCAAGAGCTCTACGATACCTTGCTGAAAAAACATAACGGTTTAAAGGTGCGGATATATGCGCCTGTTGGCGCCCATAAAGATCTCCTACCTTACCTCGTTCGACGTCTGCTTGAGAACGGTGCCAACACCTCTTTTGTCCATAAACTGGTTGATCCCAACACCCCAATCGAGAGCTTGGTTACCCACCCTCTAACCACACTCAGCGGCTTTCCAAGCCTCGGTAACCATCGCATTATGACGCCAGCAAAGATCTTCTGTGATCGCCTCAACTCCCGTGGCCTCAACCTCAATATCCACAGCGAAGCTAGACCATTTTATGCTCAGCTGGCGCAATTCGAGCAACACCAGTGGCAAGCCGCGCCACTCATTGGTGGGGAAGTACGCACTAACGGCGAGTCGGTAACGGTCACTAACCCATATGATCTGAGCTGCGTTGGCACGGCGATTTTCAGCACATCAGAACAAATTGAAGAGGCACTGCGTCGGGCTACTAAAGCGTTTCCACTGTGGAACAACAGCGACGTTGATATTCGTGCCACCGCCTTAGAGAAACTAGCTGATCTATTGGAGCTTAATCGTGTTGAGTTGATCAGCCTATGTACCAGAGAAGCAGGAAAAAGCCTGCAAGATGGCATTGACGAGATCCGCGAAGCGGTCGACTTTTGCCGTTACTACGCCATTCAAGCTCGAGCGCTGATTGGCGCCGATCCACAAATGCCTGGACCAACCGGTGAGCTCAACCAACTGTTCGTACACGGACGCGGTACCTTCTTATGCATCAGCCCTTGGAACTTTCCATTGGCGATCTTCTTAGGCCAAGTTACCGCTGCACTCGCCACCGGCAACTGCGTTATTGCCAAACCAGCTGAGCAGACCAATCTAATTGCGTTTCGTGCAACTGAGTTGGCGCATCAAGCAGGGATCCCCGCTGATGTATTGCAGTTACTGCCGGGGTTAGGGCGCGAAATCGGACCAATTCTGACCGCCGACGAGCGCATCAATGGCGTCTGCTTTACTGGCTCGACCGCGACCGCTAAGCACATTAACCGCACGCTTGCAGCTCGTGAGGGAGCTATCGTGCCACTCGTGGCCGAAACCGGTGGCCAGAATGCGATGATTGTTGACTCCACCTCACTGCCGGAGCAGGTAATTACCGATGTGGTTCACTCCGCTTTCCAAAGTGCTGGCCAGCGTTGTTCAGCCCTACGTGTGTTATATGTGCAGGAGGATGTGGCTCCTCGAATGCTAACCCTACTGAAGGGAGCAATGGCCGAGCTCTCTGTTGGTAACCCTGCCTTGCTGAGCACTGATGTCGGCCCCGTTATTGATGCCACTGCCAAAGACAAACTCAACGCCCATATTGAGGCCATCAGCACAACTGGTGAACTGATTGCGCAAACTGTTATTCCTACTGACATTGAGGGCCACTTTGTTACGCCAACAGCGGTCAAAATAGATAAGATCTCGCAACTATCGCAGGAGCAGTTCGGACCGATTTTGCATGTGATCACCTACAGCTCTAACCAGATCCAGCAGGTTATTGATGACATCAATGCTACCGGTTATGGCTTAACGCTGGGGATCCACAGTCGCAACGAAGGCTCAGCGGTACAGATTGCGCGGCGGGTAAACGTGGGTAACGCCTATATTAACCGCAACCAGATAGGCGCCGTCGTAGGAGTGCAACCTTTCGGCGGCCAAGGGCTTTCGGGTACTGGCCCGAAAGCCGGTGGCCCACACTACCTTACCCGGTTTGTAACCGAGAAAACCATCAGCAACAACATCACCGCCATCGGCGGCAATGCCACACTCCTATCCCTTGGCGATGGTTAAGCTAAACTCAGCTTGCAAAAAAACGGCCGCACAGATGTGCGGCCGTTTTGGCTTGCACCGCATCAACTAGATGCTGCCCAGTGCCGGAATGCGGAACACTTGGTTATCCATCTCCAACACAATCTCATTAGGGAGGATCTGTTTTACTTTCAACCCCGGAGCCGCTTCGTCCCCCTCTTGCAGCTCTTGTCCGTTTGCACGTAACCAGCTCTTACTGGCGTCAGAAGCATAAACATGAGCCGTCACATCAAGATCGGGCAGATTCTTTTGAAACGACCACGGCATCTGACCTAGCTTAGGGATCACCATCGGTTCACCCGCTTTAGGAGCGCTCGCCTCAATCCCCACTTTTTGTAACGCTTGTTCCAGCGCTACCTGCATATCTGGGGATAGGCTATCGAGTGAGTCTTCCGCTGCATCGTATTTACCTTCTGGCTCGACGGGAATGACTATCTGTTCGTCATCAGCATTTACCTCAACCGCTGCCGTCAGTTCTTGCTCCAACCGTTCCATCTGCCCGTGCTGCGCAGATAGTTGCGACTCAAACGGCTCCTCACCAACATCAGCCAGCGCTTGCTCTAAGGCAGCCAACAGATCGTTATTGACTGGCTCTGCAACAGCTTCTTCAGTCACCGCTTTAGACTGATTTGTTGGCTTTTGCTCCAGCGGTGCAGTATTAAACTGAGTCGGTTGCTGAGCTACAACAGCAACCGGTATCGAAGGTGTTACAGTGATTCGCTGCGCAGCTAAATCAACAGGCAACGGCATAACAATGCGCTGCGCTAACTCAAACTGGTTTGCGGCTGCCGCCTCGACTGAGGCTGCCAACGTCGGCTCAATGGCTCGCACCGCTGTGCTTGCAGGTACATTCAAGGGGGGAGTAGTTGTTGTCATTGGCGCCCACAACCACCCCGCTGCCGCCCCAATAGCTAACGCGGCCGGTGGTAGCAACCACGTCCAGGGTAGCTGTCGCTTTGGTTTTTGCCGCGGTAGCATCGCTGCCAAGGCAGGGTCGTGATTCAGTTCAGACTGACGCTGCCTTTGCACCGCATCAAGTAACATCGACATTATCGATTCTCCTGCACAAGCGTTGGACCAACATTAGCTAGCAGCAAACTAAGACGCTCTAAGGTTTGTCGGCCAGCAAGGCCATCGGCGTTCAACCCTTGAGTTAACTGAAACTGTCGCAATGCCCGTTCTAACTGACTATCAAAGCTCGCGACTAAACGAGCACTACGCTGCTGCACTTGCGCTAACCGGTTCTCTAACCACTGAATTTGCGCCAATGACGCGCTTGGACTGATCAAGCGCGGTAATGCCTCAGTCGGTTGCCACAACAGGGTAAATCGACCTTGATAGTGCAACGCAAACCAATCGTGTTGTACCCACAGCTGCTGGTCACCTAACTGTAGCAACCAACGCTCAGGCTCTTTGCTCAGCACCGCGCCATAGCGGATTTGGCCGCTATCATCGCTGATAGTCACCATCGCTGGTCGATTAAGTTGTAGCAGCTGTTGCCAACTGCCATTGTCACTGAGGCAGCTCAAACCAAAATCAGCGGCATAACGGCACGGCTCTGTTGCCGGTACTGGCTGTTGCCAACGATGAAACAGCGCTTGCAGTGACGACAGCTCACTGCTCGGAAAACTGGCCAGATCAACACTCGGCTTTGGTGCCGCTACCGTTATAGGCGGCGTTACCTCCGCAACTGGGACAACAGCCGCAGTAGACGATGGCTGCGACATCGACGGTTGCCAACCATAGGCCAACGCAAAGCCTAACCCCGCTGCGGCAATGGTCGCTACGCCTAAGCCCCAAGGGACACGTTTCGCTTGTGGTCGGTCGAGTACTTCCGCCGCCGCCGCATCAATGTCGACACCCGCAAGTTGCGCCTTCTGTTGACCATAGCCTCCCATCAAGGCTCGTTCGCAGATGAGGTTAATGATCCGCGGCACCCCGCCACTGACTTGATGCAGGGCTTTAATAGCACTGCGCCTAAACAGCGGTTGTGAGCGCCCAGCAACATGCAAGCGATGGCTAACATACGCCGCAACCTCATCAAGGTTTAGTGGCAACAGGTGATATCGAGCGGTGATCCGTTGCGCTAGCTGGCGTAGCTCTTGACGACGCAATAACGCCTGCAACTCTGGCTGGCCAATCAAGATAACCTGCAGCAACTTACGTGTGTCGGTTTCTAGGTTGGTCAGCAAGCGCAACTGCTCTAACACATCGGCATCAAGGTGCTGAGCCTCATCAATAACCAACAAGGTTTTACGCCCATTCTTATGGTTTTCTAATAAGAAATCGGCAATCTTATCGGTTAGCTGTTTGAGAGTTGGCTCTGGTTGATAACTCAACTTAAGCTGATCACATACCGTCGCCAGCAGCTCCAATTGAGTCAATGCCGGGTTCAGGATAAAGGCCAGATCGGTATCGTCAGGTAACTGTGCAAATAGGGTTCGAGATACGGTGGTTTTACCGGTCCCTACTTCGCCGGTCAACAGGACAAAGCCGCCATTTTCACCTAGACCATAGGTTAGGTGCGCCAGTGCCTCGCGGTGGCGATCACTGAGAAATAAGAAGGCGGGGTTTGGGGCGATGGAAAACGGACTTTCATTCAGTCCATAAAATCCTTTGTACATGGGCAACACTGCGCTGAAAGTTAACTTCAGCCAAGGTACGGTGATCACCATAGCTTGTCAAAAGGCGCCATTGGTATACTGGTACCAAGCTCACTAAATATTGAGTCCCGCTGCAACATTTCGTGCGTCTGGGATCATAGATACGTCGAAAAGGAACAATCAGGTTGGAAATTTATTTGGTCGGTGGCGCAGTACGAGATCAGTTGCTCGGCTTGCAGGTAAAAGATAAGGATCACCTCGTGGTTGGTGCCAGTGCCGAGCAGATGATTGCGCAAGGCTACACTCAGGTAGGCAAAAGCTTCCCGGTGTTTTTGCACCCCCATACTAAAGAGGAGTACGCCCTCGCCCGCACCGAGCGCAAAACCGGATACGGTTACGGCGGCTTTGACTTTGACGCAGCACCGACCGTTACTCTTGAGCAAGATCTGCTCCGACGCGACCTAACCATCAATGCCATCGCTCAAGACAGCAGCGGTAACTTACACGATCCCTATAACGGCCAAGCCGATATCGAGGCACGAATACTGCGCCACATATCCCCAGCCTTTGCCGAAGATCCGTTACGGGTTCTGCGAGTGGCTCGATTTGCAGCACGCTTGCATCACCTTGGTTTTACCGTAGCGCCAGCAACCCTCAGCTTGATGCAGCAACTAACTAACAGCGGTGAGCTTGAGCACCTTAGTGCCGAACGCGTTTGGCAAGAGACCGAACGCGCCTTAGGTGAGGCAAACCCTCACATCTATTTTCAATTGCTGCAACGTTGTGGTGCCCTCAAGGTACTGTTTCCTGAAATCGATAGCCTTGTTGGCGTGACGCAACCAACTCAATGGCACGGTGGCCTCGATGCGTTCGAGCACACCATGCTCGCACTGCAACTGAGCAGTGCCGAACAGGCAACTGGCTCAGTCCGTTTTGCAGTATTAACCCACGATTTAGGTAAAGGTTTAACCCCTGAAAGCGAATGGCCACGTCATATTGGCCATGAGCGCGCCGGTATTAAGCCGTTGAAAGCTCTATGCCAACGGTTAAGATTACCCAACGAGTGGCGTGATTTGGCGCTACTTGTCTGCGAGCAACACCTCAATATTCACCGAGCCCTCGAACTCAAGCCCGCTACCATTCTCAAGTTGTTTGATAAGATCGATGCTTGGCGTAAAGGGGATCGCTTTAGCTTAATTCTGCAAGGCTGCCGCCTTGATGTCCAAGGGCGCCCAGATAAACAGCGCAGTAATTACCCCAGCGAAGCCTATCTACTCGAAGCAATCAGCTGCGCCAATGCGGTATCAGTACAACAAGTAATAGCCGCTGGTTTCAAAGGGCCTCAAATTCGCGATGAGATGAGCGTACGTCGCTTAGCCGCGCTCACAGAATTCAAGCAAAACTATAGGGTGTAAACCCAACAGGGCAGCCAATTGGCTGCCCTGTCATTTAAACTCTAAAGTTGCCCCTAAACGAAGAAGGCAAACAACACCGCCCCTAAGGCCAAACGGTAGATCACAAACGGCAACATGCCCATGCGACTAATAGCCTTTAGAAACAGATAGATACAGGCATAGGCAGAAGCAAAGGCCAGCGCCACCCCAACCCCCATCGCGAGCCAATCAACCGGCACAGTTTCACCAGCTAAATCGAGTGCCTTCTTACCACTGGCAGCAACAATGATTGGCACCGATAGCAGAAACGAGAACCGTGCTGCGCTGTCCCGACTTAAGCCAAGCAGCAATGCCATAGTAATGGTGATACCTGAACGGGAAGTCCCAGGGATCAACGCGACCGCTTGAGCAATACCAATCAGTAAGGCGATTTTCCAAGTTACATCGGTTATCTGTTTACGCTCGGTCGCGCTGGCATCGGCGTACCATAGCGCCAAACCGAAAATCACCGTTGTTGAGGCAATCACCGTTGTCGATCGCAACTCAGTCGAGATAATGTCATTGAACAATAATCCGGCAATAACTGCAGGTACGGTACCAAGTGCAATATACCAGGCGAGATTACCGTCGGCACTGTGATTGCCTTTAACGGATGCCACCCAAGCCAGCCACAATCGACCGATATCATCACGGAAGTACCACACCACTGCCATTAAGGTACCGAAGTGAACTGCCACATCAAACGCAGCCCCTTGATCCGGCCAATCCAACATTTGCGCTGGCAAAATAAGGTGAGCCGAGCTAGAGATCGGCAAAAACTCGGTGAAGCCCTGCAGCAATGCCAGCAGAACGGTTTGCATTAAATCCACGAACTACCCCGTTAACTTTCTGAATTAGGCCAAGCGAATGCGATCGGCCACAGTTTTTGACTGTGCTGCGGATACTGTTGCCACAGCTGTTGTAAATTTTTACTGCTGCCAGGGATCACTCCCTCTGGCCATAGCTCTTGCAGTGGCAACAGCACAAAGGCGTTATGGAAGATCTCAGCTCGGGGCAGTTCAACCGGCTCCTTGACGCAAACATCGCCATAGAGCAGCAGATCCAGATCTAAGGTTCGCGGCGCAAACTTCTTCGCCCCAAGAATCCGCCCATGGGCTTGCTCAATCCGCTTAAACAGCGCCACCACCTCGGCAATCGGTAAATTGGTGTCTGCTTGTGCCACTAGGTTTAGGAAGTTATCACCTTCAAAACCGACCGCTTCACTTTCGTAGACCGTCGAGATAACTACATTATCTAAGGTCGCGGTGAGATCATTAAGGCCATTACTGATGTGGCGATGCGCATCAATATTGGAACCTAAACTAATAAATATCCGGGTCATGCGCGACTCCGCTCAATCTCCACCCCGACGGTGCTGGCGTTAGCAACCGCACCAGGCTTGTTCACGGTTACCCGTACCCAAGGGGCGTTAAATTCGGTAAGGATAAGTGCCGCCACTTTTTCAGCTACGGTTTCCACCAACTCATGTGGTTGGTCCTGCACTAATGCAGTGACCTGCTTGGCAACGGTGTCGTAACAGAGCGCATGTTGGTAATCGTCAGTGGCCGCCGCTGGGCGGTTGTTCCAACCGATGGTGAGATCCAACAGAAGCTGCTGGCGAATCTGCTTTTCCCAATCGAATACCCCTATCACCGCTTGGCAATCGAGAGCTTTAATAAATACTGTGTCAGTCATCTGTTTTTGGCACCGGGATATACTGGCGCTCCGACTACGGGTTCGATACCCTAAACTTAGTGATATGCCGATCTAATTCGGCAACCTGTGGGCGAAGGATAATAGCCTAAACAACCTAGGAAAAACATTGGATAGCCCTCTACTTCTTACCTTTACTATGGCCATTGCTGCCTATTTGTTGGGTTCCATATCAAGCGCTGTATTGATCTGTCGGGTATTTCGGCTACCGGATCCGCGTCATTCCGGCTCAGGCAACCCAGGCGCAACCAATGTACTGCGGTTAGGAGGCAAATTACCGGCCATACTGGTGCTGCTGTGCGATATTCTTAAAGGCACCATCCCTGTATGGGGCTGTTACTTTCTGGGGTTGTCACCTTGGGCATTAGCCGCCATTGGCGTCGCCGCTACGCTTGGGCATATCTACCCAATATTTTTCGGATTTGATGGTGGTAAAGGGGTCGCAACCGCACTGGGCGCAATTGCTCCGATTGGGTGGGAGTTGTTACTTGCTCTGGCAATTACTTGGCTGGTGGTCGCGTTGATCACCCGCTATTCATCACTGGCTGCGATTATTAGCTGCGGTTTAGCACCGCTGTTTACCTTCTTCTTTAAAGCACAATACACCGGTTCTGTATCGGTGCTAATCGCACTGATCCTATGGCGTCATCGCGATAATTTTATTCGTTTGTATAAAGGTACCGAGCCTAAGCTCGGTACCAAACGAACTACTGCCCCGGAACCGTAAGCTGATCCAGCGGCCATCGTGGCGTCGTTTTAACGCTTAAGCCTTGTGCTTCACCAGCCAACAACCGCTGCATCCCGGCAAAAGCGATCATGGCGCCGTTATCGGTACAAAATTCCGGGCGAGGGTAGAACACCTCACCACCACGCTTACTCATCACCTCCGCTAACTGCTTGCGCAGGTGGCGGTTGGCGCTCACACCACCAGCAACCACTAAACGGTTGATGCCCGTTTGTTCAAATGCTCGACGACACTTAATAGCAAGGGTATCGACTACTGCGTCTTCAAAGGCGCGCGCAATATCCGCTTTGGCCTCTTCGGGTTCAGCAGCAATAGTGTTAGCCGCAAACGTTTTTAAGCCAGAAAAGCTGAAGTCGAGGCCAGGGCGATCACACATTGGCCGTGGGAACTTATAACGACCAGTTTGTCCCTCCTCTGCCAATTTCGACAACAACGGGCCACCGGGGTAATCCAGGCCCATCAGCTTGGCGGTTTTATCGAAGGCTTCGCCGGCGGCATCATCAATCGACTCCCCCAGTAATTGGTATTGGCCGATGCCATCAACTTGCACCAACTGAGTATGGCCACCAGAGACCAGCAGAGCGATAAACGGAAACGACGGCGGTGTATCTTCCAGCATCGGCGCCAGCAGGTGTCCTTCCATATGATTAACCGCAATTGCCGGTTTGCCCCAAGCAAACGCTAACGCACGGCCAGCACAAGCGCCAACCATCAACGCCCCAACTAAACCAGGACCTGCGGTGTAGGCGACACCATCGATATCATCTTTAGTTAAGCCAGCCGCTGCGATTGCCTGCTTAATTAGTGGTATAATCTTGCGAACATGGTCGCGAGAAGCCAACTCTGGTACTACCCCTCCGTAGTCAGCATGCAATTTTACTTGGCTATAAAGGGTTTCTGACAGCAATCCCTTTGCATCGTCGTAGATGGCAATACCGGTTTCATCGCACGAAGTTTCGATGCCTAAAATGCGCATGCACGGGTCTCTATTAGTAATAAAAGTGGTGCAATTCTACCGCCGCTAAACTTCAGTAGCCAGTACTCCACAACCAGACTTTACAACCGTGGGGTAATCGGAGTAGAATTTCGCACCATTTTGAATTGAGGCTGCTCAAAGATTGACCAGCCCGATGTAACCGAAATATTTTTCGAGGTAAGAGGCAGATGCCGGTAATTAAAGTTCGTGAAAATGAGCCCTTCGACGTAGCACTGCGTCGTTTCAAGCGTTCCTGTGAAAAGGCAGGTATCCTGTCTGAAGTTCGTCGTCGTGAGCACTACGAGAAGCCTACTACTGTACGTAAGCGTGCAAAGGCTGCAGCTTCTAAGCGTCAAGCTAAGAAACTGGCTCGCGAAAACGCACGTCGCGTTCGCCTGTACTAATCATGACATTAGTCGAGCAACTTAAAGATGCTATGAAAGTAGCCATGCGCGCTAAAGATAAGCCGCGCTTGGGTACTATTCGTATGGCTCTTGCTGCTGTAAAGCAGATTGAAGTAGACACCCAAACCACTCCGGATGATGCGGAAACGATTAAGTTGATTACCAAATTGGTGAAACAACGTCGGGACGCTATCAAGCAGTACGAAGATGCAGGTCGTCAAGACTTGGCGGACGCTGAAGCTGCTGAAGTTGTTGTACTGCAAGAATTCTTGCCACAACAGCTGACCGAAGCGGAACTGGAGGCCCTGATCAGTAAAGCTGTAGCCGACAGCGGTGTCAGCTCGATGAAGGATATGGGTAGAGTGATGGGCCTGCTGCAAAGCCAGGTTCAAGGGCGTGCTGATATGGCCGTGGTGAGCAAAATTTTAAAAGCTCAACTGGCGTAATTGATCTAGCCCGATCACAGCAACAAGCCGTGCCTAATGCACGGCTTGTTTGTTTGTGCTATTAACCTAGTATATATGCCCTTATTAATTACAAGTAACTGATATCGTTCAGTACTGCTAAATTAATAGTGTCATATGTATTTCAACAAACTCGCTTGAGGGCAACGCTTCACGTGGCAGGTCGCATTCCAAGAGAATTTATTGATCAACTGTTGGCGCGAGTCGACATCGTTGAGTTGATCGATGGCCGAGTGAAACTGAAAAAGGCTGGGCGTAACTACAACGCTTGCTGCCCTTTCCATAACGAGAAAAGCCCCTCGTTTACGGTTGCCCAAGACAAACAGTTCTACCACTGCTTTGGTTGTGGCGCCCATGGCAATGCCATCGACTTCATTATGGAGTACGACCGCCTCGAGTTTCCCGACGCAGTAGAAGAGCTCGCCAGCCAAGCTGGTCTAGAAGTGGTTCGCGAACAATCGAACTACAGTTCTAATGGTTCCGGCGGCAATGCGCCTCGTTCCGCGCCACCGAGTAACAGTGCCAAATTTACTGATCATTACAGCCTGATGCAGTGGTCAGCACAGTATTTTCAACAAGCGTTACGGCAACACCCGGAAAAACAGCGTGTTATCGATTACATCCGCAGCCGTGGCCTCGATGAGTCGATCGTAAGCAAATTCGGCATCGGTTTTGCTCCTCCTGGCTGGGATAACCTGCTAGGGCAGCAGCGCGGCAACAACAGTGGCCAAAAGCTACTCACCGATTGCGGCATGGTGATCGAGAAAGAGGACGGTAAGCGCTACGACCGCTTTCGTGACCGGCTAATGTTTCCGATCCACGATCGCCGTGGTCGCGTAGTAGGCTTTGGTGGCCGAGTAATGGGCGACGATACGCCTAAATACCTAAACTCGCCGGAAACCCCGATTTTCCATAAGGGACACGAACTCTACGGCCTTTATGAAGTACGCCAAGCCAGCCGCAACCCAGAACGGGTATTGGTGGTTGAGGGCTACATGGATGTGGTTGCGCTAGCGCAACACGGCATTGATTATGCGGTTGCCTCATTAGGCACAGCAACAACTGCCGAACATATCCAAGCGTTGATCCGTACCGCCAAAAGCGAAGTGGTTTGCTGTTACGACGGCGACCGCGCCGGCCGAGAGGCCGCCTGGCGCGCACTGGAAACAGCACTTCCACTGCTTCGTAGCGGAACTGCACTAAAATTTATGTTCTTACCTGACGGTGAAGACCCCGATACGTTAGTGCGCCAAGAGGGCCAAGAAGCCTTCGAACAGCGTATTAGTAACGCCAGCAGTTTGTCTGACTACCTGTTCAGCCAGTTGACCAAGCAAGCGGATCTAAGTAACGAAGAGGGCAAAGGCCATTTAGCCAAGCTGACTCGTGATTTGATCAACAAAGTGAATGACGAAGATCTTCGCCTCGCCTTCGCCAACCGCTTAGCTCAGGTGCTGTCGTGGCACGATCACAAGCTGGAGCAGTTCCTCAAACGAGAAGCTAAGCCTGCTCAGCTGGCACTAAAAAAGACATCCAAGGGTCGCGGTACGCCATTACGGCACGCAATCACACTGCTGTTACATCAACCGCAGTTAGGACATCAGTTGCAGCGACAAACCGCGCTAGCACACCTAAATCTCAACGGCGTCGCGTTACTAAGCGAGATGCTGGAGTTCTGCCGCCAACAGCCATTAACAACGGCCCAACTGTTGGAACGGTTCCGCGAGCGCCCCGAGCACGGGGTGTTGCGCAAATTAATGGGCCAAAAGCTTGCTGTTGAGGAAAACCTCGGCAGCGAATTCACCGACTGCTTAAGTTGGCTTAATCAACGCTTCTTAGAACAAATGTTCGAGACACTGAATCAAAAAGCTCGAGACGGGTCCATAACTAAGGACGAACTTCGACAACTGCAGTGGCTCACAAAAGAGTTGGTAAGCGCTTAGATATTCGGCAAAGGCTAGCGGCATGTAACGAACATCGTTATACTATGGCGTTTGTGCGTCATCGATCGCTCAACCTCAGTTTTTAACCTTAAGTGGATGATATCAATGGATCAAACTCCGCAGTCACAACTTAAGCTCCTGGTCGCCAAAGGCAAAGAACAGGGCTATCTGACTTACGCCGAGGTGAACGATCACCTGCCGGCCGATATGGTCGATTCTGACCAGATCGAAGATATTATCCAGATGATTAACGACATGGGTATCCAAGTCTTTGAATCCGCTCCGGATAAAGACGAACTCATGATGTCGGAAGACAACACCGACGAAGATGCAGCTGAAGCTGCCGCAGCCGCACTGGCTAGTGTCGAAGGTGAACTTGGTCGCACCACTGATCCGGTCCGCATGTACATGCGTGAAATGGGTACAGTAGAGCTACTAACTCGTGAAGGCGAAATCGTAATCGCGAAGCGCATTGAAGATGGCATCAACCAGGTGCAATGTTCAATCGCCGAGTACCCTGCCGCTATCAGCTACTTGCTGGAGCAATGGGATCGTTACGTCGCTGAAGAGATCCGCCTAACTGATATCATCTCTGGATTCATTACCGAAGAAGACGAAGCACCTACGGCGACTCACGTCGGTTCCGAGTTACCTCAAGAAGAGCTTGACGACGAAGACGACGACAGTGAGGAAGACGACGAGGAAGAAGAAGAAGGCAACACCGGCCCATGCCCTGAGCAAGCTAAAGAGAAGTTCGACGCCCTGCGTGAGCACTACTCTCTGGCAATGACTGCGATGGCTGAGCACGGTTCTGACTCCCTTGAAGTAGCGATGATCGTTACTAAACTGTCTGAGCTGTTCAAAGAGTTCCGCCTGATCCCGAAGCAGTTTGACGGTCTGGTTCGCTCTATGCGTTCCATGATGGATCGCGTTCGCGTACAAGAACGTCTGATCATGAAGACCTGTGTTGAACAAGCTAAGATGCCAAAGAAAAACTTCATGAAAGTTTTTGCTGGTAACGAAGCTAACGAAACATGGTTGGACGCTGAAATTGCCGCTGGCAAATCATACAGTGCCGCACTGACTGCATGTCGTACCGACCTGCAACGCAGCGTTGCCAAACTGGAAGTGATTCAAGGCGAAACCGGTCTTTCTATCTCCAAGATCAAAGACATCAACCGTCGTATGTCTATTGGTGAGGCGAAAGCTCGCCGCGCTAAGAAAGAGATGGTTGAAGCCAACTTACGTTTGGTTATCTCTATCGCGAAGAAGTACACCAACCGTGGTTTGCAGTTCTTGGATTTGATTCAGGAAGGTAACATCGGCTTGATGAAGGCGGTAGATAAGTTTGAATACCGTCGTGGTTACAAGTTCTCGACCTACGCCACTTGGTGGATTCGTCAGGCGATCACTCGCTCCATTGCCGATCAAGCTCGTACCATTCGTATTCCGGTACACATGATCGAAACCATCAACAAACTGAACCGTATCTCGCGCCAAATGTTGCAAGAAATGGGCCGTGAACCAACTCCTGAAGAGTTGGCAGAACGTATGTTGATGCCTGAAGATAAGATCCGCAAAGTACTGAAAATCGCCAAAGAGCCAATCTCCATGGAGACGCCAATTGGTGATGATGAAGATTCTCACTTAGGTGACTTCATCGAAGATACTACCTTGGCACAACCGGTAGACTCCGCCACCTCGGAAAGCCTGAAAATGGCCACTAACGAAGTATTGGCAGGTCTGACCGCTCGTGAAGCGAAGGTTCTGCGGATGCGTTTTGGTATCGAGATGAACACTGACCACACCTTGGAAGAGGTTGGTAAACAGTTCGACGTAACCCGTGAGCGTATTCGTCAGATTGAAGCGAAGGCACTGCGTAAGCTACGCCACCCATCTCGCTCTGAAATCCTGAAGAGCTTCCTAGACGAATAATCGTCTGAGCATTAGCCACATCATTGGCTAAGGTGAGTTCAACAAAAAAATGCCCAGCACTAGCTGGGCATTTTTATATCGGTTTTACTACCAAGACTGCCTTGGCAGGTAATCACGCTCTTTACCCTGTTGCTTGGCAACAGCGATACGCTGGTTCTTACCCAGCACCAACCGCCATTGGCTGAAGGTTTCAGCTGCGAGCATACGTCCCGATTTAGGTACGCCATGACGACGATAGAGGCGTTTGGTGGCCGCCAGCGCATCAGGAGAACGTTGCAGCAACTCAGCCATCTTTTGTTGTGCTAAAGCCATTGGGTCGTCACACAACTCTGTTAGCAACCCCTGTGCTTTTGCTTGTTCCGCATCAATAACATCGGCACTCATGGCCAGCCACAACGCTTGATCTTGGTTCATCTGTTCGCGCATGGCCAAGTTGCCGCCCATATCGGGTAATAACCCCCAGCGCCCTTCCATCACTGACAGGGTACAATCGGGTTGGCCATAGCGAAAATCGGCACCAAGAGCAATCTGTAAGCCCCCCCCCCAGACCTTACCGTGCAATACTGCCATCACTGGTACCGGTAAATCGCGCCAACCTGTACTCACCCGTTGCGCCATGTTCGCTTGGCCGGGCCACCACTTCCACAATAGTTTCGCAGCTTGCTTGGCATCACTAAGTAGCGATTTAACATCGATGCCAGTACAAAAATCGACACCAGCTCCAGTTAGGATCACGCCGCGTAGTTCATGTTGTTTAGCAAGACGCTTTTGTACCGCAATTATCGCTTTAAACATCGCCATATCTAGCGCATTATGCTTATCTGGGCGCTGCAGAGTTACTACCGCCACTGAGTCGATAATTTCACACTCTATTCGCTGTTCCATGCATCTCTCCTTGATTGCTTTTTGCACAGTAACAATCGCGACTATTCATGACAACCGATTGAATTTGAAATAGAATAAAATTGGCACTTAATTTATGCAATTTTGGAACTAAATACTTGACGTTACAGATTTTAATTTGTGATGACTCCGCAATGGCGCGGAAACATTTACAACGCAATTTGCCAAAGGATTGGCAAGCTGAAGTGCACTTTGCGGTAAACGGGGTTGATGCCTTAGAGCAGATCAGCACCACCAAATTTGATCTCATATTTTTGGATCTCAACATGCCAGAGCTTGATGGCTACGGCGTATTGCAGCAACTCCAACATGTCGCTATCGCTCCTAAAGTCATTGTCTGCTCAGCAGACATTCAACAGGAAGCGCTGCGCCGAGTATTAGACTTTGGCGCGCTGGGCTTCTTAAAAAAGCCATCCAAAGCAGACGAGATTCTCGTGCTGTTGAAGACTCATCAACTGTACCAAACCGGCCAATTGTCTTCGGATACCGATATTACCGTCGATTACGATGACGCCCTACGCGAAATCTGCAACGTGGCCATGGGCAAGGCTGGTGCCAGTATTGCTCAGGTGTTGGGTACCTTTGTTGACTTGCCAATCCCTAAAGTTCGCCGCCTCAACAGAGGCGAGATGAAGATGATCCTACTGCCGTCAGTCGATGACCAAGATCTGCAAGTGATCTCACAAGGCTTCATTGGTGATGGCATCAGTGGCGAGGCGTTGCTGATGCTGCAGGAGGGGAGCTATAAGAGCATGGGCCAACTGATGGGCATCAATGATGTTAGTTCAAAGCAGTCGCGGTTGGAGATCCAGATGGATACCGCCAACATTCTGTTTGCCTCATTTCTTACCGGACTCGCAGCACAGCTCAACATCCCCTTTTGCCAAAGTCATCCGGTAGTTTTGTCTGAGTTACCATCGGAACGTTTCGACGAGCAAACTCTAGCAGTCGAGATCAGCTACCGTCTAGCAGAGCATCAGATCGTCTGCGATCTGCTTATCCTATTCCCGTATGCCAGCCTGCCCCGGCTTGAGCGCAACATTAAGTACCTGGTGGAATAACCGTTGGACAACCATGAATTTGAACAACTGCATTGGCTCACACAGCTACTGCAAGGAATTGAAGTTGGCTTGGTCGTTATCGATCGCGACTACAAGGTAAAGCTATGGAACGGGTTTATGGAGAACCACTCGGGCGTACTAAGCAACGATGTACTAGAGCAATCGTTGTTTGAACGGTTTCCTGAGCTACCGCAACAATGGTTGTTGAGCAAATTAGAGTCCGCTTTCCTGCTAGAGAGTCGCAGCTTTACCGTATGGGAGCAACGTCCATGGGTCTTCTCATTTGCTAACTCGAGGCCCATTACCGGTGGCTTGGAAAAGATGCACCAAAACATGACTATCCAACCGCTCAAGAACAGTAACGGCAATATCAGCCATGCGGCATTGGTTATCTATGACGTCAGCGTGCAAGCGCAAGATCGAATGAAATTGACCAGTGCCAATGATCGCTTAGAGCAATTGAGTCAGGTCGATGGACTCACCGGGCTCACTAATCGACGTCAATGGGAGTCGTTGTTGGAGCGTGAATTTCACCGTTGTAGCCGCTACGATCAATCCAGCAGTCTGGTGGTTCTAGATATCGACAATTTCAAGCTGGTCAATGACCAACGCGGCCATGCGGTCGGCGATAAGGTCTTGGTTGGGCTCGCTAATCTGCTCAAAAGTTGCTTAAGAAAAAGTGACTGCATTGCCCGTTATGGCGGCGAAGAGTTTGTCATTATACTGACCGAAACTTCACCTGTTCAAGCACAGCTGCTGGCAGAACGAATACGTGAAACAGTAGAGCAGATGGTGTTTGACCTGCAGCCGCCACTGAAGGTAACGGTGAGTTTAGGGGTATGTGGTTTCCGCAAGGTTCTAACGTCACCAAAGCAGTGGTTTGAACTAGCAGACCAAGCGTTATATCGCAGCAAAAATGAAGGCCGTAATCGGCTAACGATGGTGTAATGAAACAGATCATTATCCGTGACTATGTCGCCAATGATGCCGCGGCATTACTGGCTGTCTACAATGATGCCATTATCAATAGCAGTGCAACCTTTGAGGAGCAGCCGTTGCCACTGACGCTATTCTCACAGCGATTAGAGACAATTCAGCAAAGCCACCCGTTGTTAGTGGCCACAATCGATAACGAGGTGGTCGGCTATGCCTATGGTGGCCACTATAAACCGCGTAGCGCCTATCGCTTCTGTGCTGAGGTAACTATCTATGTTAACCCGCAGCATCATGGCCACGGTATTGCTAAGCGCCTCTACCCGCAACTGTTTAAGCGTCTAAAAAGTCAGGGCATACAACAGCTGTTGGCAATCATTACTGAGCCCAACGACGCCAGCGCGCAACTGCACCGCTCGTTCGGTTTCGAAAAAGTGGGATTGATGCACCGGGTCGGTTTTAAGTTTGAACGTTGGTATGACGTGGCCATCTGGCAGAAAGCCTTACCGAGTTAGGGTTTTGGGCGCATCACTGGTACGGCGCCCAGGGCTAAAGCGACGGTCGACCAACTCGCTTTGCCAACGTGTATCACCACGCCGCTCAAGTTGTACTCGTCGCGGCTGTAAGCGACGTTCAGGTCCCATATAACTCATCAAGCACCCCTTTAGATTGGTAACCGTAAAACGTCTTCATCTCGTCGTCCCGGCCCCTTAACGCGACGATCAACTCCAGCTTTTTCCCAGCGCTGTGAAATAGTACGTTGGATCTGCCAGCGCCTATCTTTACCTCTTCGTTCTGGTCCGTTGTAGTCCATGCCAATGCTCCACTAGTTTCACCTTGCATGAGTATAGGCTGGGTACAAAAAAGCAGCCATTAAGGCTGCTTCTGTTACCGGGTAATCGTTGTTAATTACTCACCTTGCTCGACGAAGTGAGTACCCCAACCGTCGTACAATACTTTGTGCTTCTCTGCCAAGGCGATCAACTGGGCGCAGTCTTTATCTAACCGCTCAACCTTCAGCTCGTGGTCCACTACGGCGCTGAAGCAGTAAGCGATATCACCATCTTCCAACTCAATCTCTTCGGCATCTTCCACTTCAAACCCCGCCTTATAAACATCAACCGCGGCCTTCTCAAGCGCGTCAAAGTCTTCCGAAGCGAAGTGGTGTTCAATGCTATAGATTGCGTCTTCTTTAGAGCCATCTTCCAGCAGCGCCTGCACAATCTCGCGGGTTTCCATCTGCTGTTCTTTAATCAGTTGATCAGCTGTCATCATCGCTGCATTCCTAACGTATTACTGGCTACTTAGGCCGCGCTTAATTGTCGCGCTTCCTCATTAATTTCTTCTAAGCGAGTGGCCATCTGTTGCTGCACTCGTGTGGCTAATTCTCTCACATCTTCGCGAGTCATGCCTTCAGTACTTATCGGCGCCATTGCTTCAACGATAATGGTGCCGTTGTCCCATTTACCCATGTTGATGTCTTTTTGGCAGGACGCCAATACCGGGACAATAGGCACACCTGCGCTTACGGCGGTGTGAAAGGCGCCGCTTTTAAATGGCAGCAGACCTCGACCACGGGAGCGAGTGCCTTCAGGAAAGACCCACACCGATAAACCATCATCACGAATGCTATTGGTGGCGTTTTCGATGGTGCCTCGCGCCTTGCTACTGTTTTTCCGGTCAATCAAAATATTGCCAGATAACCAATAGATTAGACCGAAAAATGGAATCCACTTGAGACTTTTTTTACCGATGCTTACGGTGCTTTTCGGAACCATCGATGCCTGAGTAAACAGATCGAAGTTGTTTTGGTGGTTGCCAATGTAAACTACTGGCTGCTCGGGCAAGAGATTCTCTTGTCCACGTTTAAGCAGCTTAATGCCAACTAATGGTCCTACTCGGCCAAACCAGCGTGCCACTTGATGAACGTTATCTCGGTGGAATGGCCGTACGATACACATCACCATGGTGCCAACAAACAACAACATAAGTAACAAGACCAACAGCAGGCCTCGGATCAAAGTCAGCACAAACGTATCCTCAGACAAAAACGGGCGCTCAGTATAGAGCCGCCTTGTCAAAGGAGCAATACGTTTAGGCTACAGATGTGCGCTCAAGTTTTTGATAGCGGTGAATAAACTTTACACTAGCTAGCTTAACCACTGTTCCGGCGTGGCGAAACGTTGCTCTAGGCGTCGATAAAAGTCTGCTAGGTGCAGGCCATCGGCAATACCATGGTGTACTTGCAATGAAAGTGGCATCACGGTGCGCTCGCCTTGTTTATCGTATTTGCCCCAGCCCATACGCGGGATCGAGCAATGAGGTTTAATCGGCACGGGGTGGGTAAACTGGGTAAACCGTAACCATGGCATACAGGACAGGTAGATCACCGCATCTTCATATTCATCAATGCTGGCATTAAACAGACTTTGACTGGCCTTAATCTCTGCCGCTACCTGTTTAGCTTTGGCATCAAATTCAGGCCAGCTTGGCGCAAACGGAATACGACTAAAGCGAAGTTGTTGCTGCTCGCTCAAGCCGGTAATGCCAGCGTTGACCTTGTCGTGTTCGACGACCTGCTGATCGCGAATACGCTGGCGTAGCCATGGCAACTCATCGCTTACTAACAGAATGGCGTAGATGATGGCTCGGTAGCTACTGATGCCATGGGCATCACAATGAGCCAGTAGCGCAGTAACATCAACGTCGGCACATAAACCAACATAGGGAAAATCTAGCTGCAGGTAGAGCTGGAACTGCTCTCGCCGTGGCCAAGTAGCCATATCGATCAACTTCACAACGATTCCTTAATAGACAGCAACCACCTCAAGACAGTTGCTGCCAAAATTACCTATCAGTCGAGCTCAAGTTCGACGTTATCGACACGCTGTAAGCCACGAGGCAGCTTGTTGCCGCGGCGCCCACGTTCACCAACATAGTGGTCAAGATCGCTCGAACGCAACGTCAGCTTACGCTTGCCAGCCCACAGGGTAACTTGGGCAGTCTCAGGCACCACAATCAGGTGCTTGACGAACTCCTCGCGCTGCTTCACTCGTTCGGCAGGAATGCCGATAATCTTGTTACCCTTACCTTTAGCCAATACTGGTAACTGTGACAGTGGGAATAGCAGCATCCGCCCTTCAGTTGTGACCGCCAGCAATCGCTCAGAACCATCGTTGCTGATCTTCTGTGGCTGTAGAATTTCCGCCCCAGCAGGTACGGTGAGCAACGCTTTACCTGACTTATTACGACTGATCAAATCTTTGTGCTGACAGATAAAGCCATAGCCCGCATCCGTCGCTATCAGGTACATGTCATCATCAGCAGCCATTACCACGTGCTCCAAGCGCGCTCCGGCAACCAAGTTAAAGCGGCCTGACAGCGGTTCCCCCTGAGAACGTGCCGACGGCAAGGTATGTGGATCGGTGGTATAGGCTCGACCAGAGCTCTCAAGGAACACTACCGGCTGATTCGATCGGCCACGAGCATGAGACATGTAACTGTCACCGGCTTTGTAAGATAGAGACGTAGGATCAACCTCGTGGCCCTTGGCACAACGGCCCCATGCTTTATCAGACATCACTACCGTTACCGGCTCTGCAGGGGTCAGTTCTTGCTCGGTCATCGCCTTAGACTCACCGCGTTCAATCAGCGGGCTGCGACGATCATCACCATAGGTTTCCGCATCTTTGAGCAGTTCTTTCTTCACTAGAGTTTTAAGGCGACGTTCGGACGACAAGATAAGTTGCAGCTTGTCTCGTTCCGCAGCTAACTCGTCGAGCTCGCCACGGATCTTCATCTCTTCGAGCTTGGCCAGCTGACGAAGTTTAATCTCAAGGATCGCTTCCGCTTGCTTCTCTGATAGCTCAAAGCGTCGCATTAACTCTGCTTTTGGTTCATCCTCACCGCGGATGATCTCAATCACCTCGTCGATATTGAGGAAGGCAACCAACAGACCTTCTAGGATATGTAGGCGCGCCAAAACCTTGTCTAAACGATACTGTAAACGACGACGAACCGTATTAGTGCGGAACTCTAACCATTCCACAAGAATCGATTTCAGATCACGTACACCGGGACGATTGTCCAGTCCCAGCATATTGATGTTAACGCGATAACTCTTCTCCAAATCGGTGGTCGCAAACAGGTGCGCCATCAATTGTTCAAGATCGATGCGGTTAGAGCGCGGCACAATGACAAGCCGTACCGGGTTTTCATGATCAGACTCATCACGTAAGTCCGCCACCATTGGTAGCTTCTTCGCTTGCATCTGACTGGCAATCTGCTCAATCAGCTTGGCTCCAGAAACTTGATGCGGCAGCGCATCAACCACGATTTCACCATCCACTACGTTGTAGATAGCACGCATCCGTACTGAGCCTTTGCCGGTGCGATAGATCTTCTCTATATCTCTACGCGGCGTGATGATCTCCGCTGAAGTTGGGTAATCCGGGCCTTGCACGAACTCCATCAGCTCTGCCAGTTCAGCCTTTGGCTTTTCCAGCAGCAACGCACAGGCGTTAGCAATCTCTCGGGCATTGTGTGGCGGAATATCGGTAGCCATACCAACCGCAATACCAGTAATGCCATTAAGTAAGATATGAGGCAAACGAGCCGGCAGCAGCTTCGGCTCCTTGAGGGTGCCATCGAAGTTAGGCCCCCACTCCACCGTACCTTGGCCTAATTCCGCCAACAGCACTTCAGAGAAGCGTGACAGACGCGATTCGGTGTAACGCATTGCCGCAAAGGATTTAGGATCATCCGGTGCGCCCCAGTTACCTTGGCCATCGACCAACGGATAACGGTAGGTAAACGGCTGCGCCATCAAAACCATCGCTTCATAACAGGCACTGTCACCGTGAGGGTGGTACTTACCCAACACATCACCAACGGTACGAGCTGACTTTTTGTACTTAGCGGTCGCACTGAGCCCCAGCTCACTCATCGCATAGATGATCCGGCGCTGTACCGGTTTTAGGCCATCACCGATGTGCGGCAAGGCGCGATCCATGATTACGTACATGGAGTAGTTAAGGTATGCCTGTTCAGCAAATTGGCGCAGCGGTTGTTGCTCGACGCCGTCTAAGCTCATATCACTCAGATCTGTCATGGTTCTCACTTGCCGGCGATGCCGGAGTTATAACTGAGCCGATAGATCCGGCCCTGATAATCATCAGAAATTAAAATACTGCCGTCGGGGTGAGGCAAGAAGGCGACCGGGCGAGCTAATGGTGTTTGACCATCAAGCCAACCATCCACCAGCACACGGTAACCGCTGTTATCACTGCCATCAAAGGTCAACGCACTGATGCGATAACCGACCTTACTGGAGCGATTCCAACTGCCATGCTCGGCAATCAATAACGCCCCCTGCCATGGTTCGGGGAACTGGCTTCCCCGATAAAACTCAACCCCTAATGGAGCCACATGTGCCTGCAGGCGAGCAATAGGATCCACCATCTTTCCCTGCAGTGCCTCAGGAATAGTGAAACGGCCATCCTCAACCACACCACCGTGCCAATATGGAAAGCCAAAATGACTCCCAACTTGGTCTAATCGGTTGATCTCACATGGGGGCATATCATCGCCCATCATGTCAGCGCCGTTATCGGAAAAATAAAGCTTGTTGGTTTGTGGGTGAAAGTCGAAGCCAACGGAATTGCGCACCCCTTGGGCTAATAACTGCCGCTCACCCTTATCTAAATCGATGGCGTAAATGCTGGCATAGGGCAGTGCTTCATCGCACACATTACAGGGTGCACCAATTGGTACGATTAACCGCCCTTGGTTATCAAAGCGGATAAACTTCCAGCCGTGATGACCGTCGCTAGGGAGCTGATCGTACACCACCTTCGCGCTGGCGTTCAGAGCACTCAAGTCATACTTAATGATTTGATTAACCGCGGCCACATAGAGCGAACCATTATGTGTTGCAATGCCGCTGGGCATATTCAACCCAGAGGCAAATTCAGTAACGGTTTCAGGGCGTCCATCTTGGTCACGGTCGTAGACCGCATAGACCTTACCCTCTTTGCGGCTGCCAACGTACAGCGTGTTGTCATTGCCCCACGCCATTTGGCGGGCATTAGCGACACCATCAACGTACAGTTCTAGCTGAAAACCGTGCTGCAGCTTAGCGTGATAAACCGCCTTGGGCGGTTCAACCTCCGTCGCCATCGCGGTGCAGGTAAACGCGATAATTAGCCATCCAAGCCTTGCCCACATAATGATCTCCTAGTCCAATTCAGCCAGATCACCGTTAGTTTCTAACCAGCTTTTACGATCGCCTGCGCGCTTTTTAGCAAGCAGCATATCCATCAACGCTAGGGTTGCTTCGCCATCATCAACGGTAAGCTGTACCAAGCGACGGGTATTAGGGTCCATGGTGGTCTCGCGCAACTGGCCTGGGTTCATCTCACCCAAGCCCTTAAATCGAGTCACTTGCACCTTGCCGCGTTTCTTCTCTGCGGTGATGCGATCCAAAATGCCTTGGCGCTCGCTGTCATCAAGGGCATAGAACACCTCTTTGCCAACATCAACTCGAAACAGCGGTGGCATGGCAACATAGATATGGCCATCTTCCACCAGCTTGCGGAAGTGACGCATAAACAGCGCGCACAGCAACGTCGCGATGTGCAAACCATCGGAGTCCGCATCGGCCAAGATACAGATTTTGCCGTAACGTAAACCGCTTAGGTCGTCTGAGTCAGGATCGCAGCCAATGGCCACCGAAATATCGTGTACCTCTTGTGACGCCAGTACCTGCGAGGCATCCACTTCCCAGGTGTTGAGGATCTTACCGCGCAGCGGCATGATCGCTTGAAACTCTTTATCTCGCGCCTGTTTGGCACTGCCACCAGCGGAGTCGCCCTCTACCAAGAACAGCTCACCTTTGGAGGCATCTTGGCCCGAACAGTCGGTTAGCTTACCTGGCAATGCAGGGCCTGAAGTCACTCGCTTACGAGCGACCTTCTTGGCCTTACGCAGTCGGCTTTGCGCGTTGTTAATGCACAACTCTGCCAGCAGCTCAGCTTGGTCGGTATGTTCATTCAACCACAGACTAAAGGCATCCCGTACCACGCCCGACACAAAGGCACTGGCCTGACGCGACGACAGACGCTCTTTGGTCTGGCCGGAGAATTGGGGATCCTGCATTTTGGTCGACAGCACATAAGCGGCTTTGTCCCAGATATCTTCGGGCCCAAGTTTAATACCCCGCGGCAGTAGGTTACGAAACTCACAAAATTCGCGCATCGCTTCCAACAAACCTTGGCGGAAGCCGTTAACGTGCGTCCCCCCCTGCGCTGTCGGAATTAGGTTAACGTAGCTTTCACCAATGCTGTCGCCGCCTTCAGGCAACCACAAGACCGCCCAATCAACCGCTTCATTGTTACCGCTAAACTCACCAACAAAAGGTTGTTCTGGCAGTTTAGGCCACTCTTTAATGGCATCAACAAGGTAATCCTTTAAGCCCGCTTCATAATGCCATTCGTGACGTTCACCGTTGACCTTGTTGTCGAAACGGATACGCAAGCCAGGACATAGCACCGCTTTAGCGCGCAGACCATGGGCCATGCGACTGGCCGAAAAATTGGCGGAGTCGAAGTATTTTGGGTCTGGCCAAAAATGTACGCTGGTGCCGGTGTTACGACGACCAACAGTGCCGGTAACTTCGAGGTTACTGACCTTATCGCCATGCTCAAACGCCATTTCATGCATCTGCGCATCGCGGCGAACCTTGATCTCAACTCGCTTCGACAGCGCGTTAACCACTGAGATCCCGACTCCATGCAAACCACCAGAAAACTGATAATTATCGTTGGAGAACTTACCACCGGCGTGCAGCCGAGTTAAGATCAGCTCGACTCCAGGTACGCCCTCTTCTGGGTGAATGTCGACCGGCATACCACGGCCGTTATCAATCACTTCTAGGGATTGATCAGCACGCAAGATAACTTGGATATCATCAGCATGGCCTGCGAGTGCTTCATCGACACTGTTATCGATTACTTCTTGGCCAAGGTGATTCGGGCGGGCAGTTTCAGTGTACATGCCAGGGCGCTTCTGCACTGGCTCTAAACCACTGAGAACCTCAATGGCATCCGAGGTATATTGATTGCTCATCAATTATTCCAATTGTGTTTTTATTAACCATCTTAACGAGGCGTATTGTTTAGCTTCAAGCTAGCCCTAAAAAGGCAAAAGCTTGGGGCAGCTGAGCGGCAAAATTTTGGTAGCTGTGATCGCCACCGGGCTCGATATGCAGCTGGCTTTGGCCGTACTTAGCAACGGCTAAGCGATAATCCAGTACCTCATCGCCGCTTTGTAACAGCACTCGATAAGCACCATGGTGGCGAATATTAGCGGTATTCATCAACTCCAATTGTTCTGCGTGTTGATGCTCAACCTGAAACACCTCATTGGTGTAGGGGTTGGTGTGTTCGCCTAGGATATCATCCATTAGCGCCCAAGGGTTTACTGCAGGGTTGATCAACACCGCAGTTATCTCGGTTTGAGGGTATTTAGTTGTCAAATTTTCCAGCAAATAGGTGCAGAAAAAACCACCCATCGAACTGCCCATCAATCGCAACGGCTCACCCGCTTCAAGCGCGGCGGAGGCCAATGGCACTATCTGTGCCTTCACTTCATCAGGTGTGGTGGCTAGCTGCGGGAACGCATACGGTTCGTTGGGGTAGTGTTCAGCCAGATAATCTTTAGCTTGCTGCGCTTTGAGCGAGCTTGGGGCACTATTAAAACCGTGCAGATATAAAAACATTGATCAGCATTCTCATTGGTTAAGGGGGCGCTGACTCAACGATTATACCAATCTAAGTAACTAGGTATTAGTAACCAGTGGCACTACCATCTGGATTAAATCGACCACTGTTCAAGCGCTTAACTTCAGTTTCGATGCTACCATCGGGGTGCAGTCGCAGCAAACGGAAGCCAGGTTGCTTGGTGTCGAGCACAAAGTTATGGCTGTTGGGCAAAAACTGAATACTGGTTGATGGCACAGCCATCAAGCGAATGTTTTTATAGGTCAGATCCATCTCTTGGTGAACGTGCCCCCAGATAACCCCTTTAACATGGTCAAAGCGCGACAACAGCGCCAAGAATTCGCTGCCATTATCCAAGCTGTGCTGATCAAGCCAAGTACAGCCGGTAGCAATAGGATTGTGGTGCAGCGCAACCAAGGTATGCATTTGATGAGTTTTGAGCATATCTAACAACCACGCTTGCTCATCAATGCTCATATGCCCTGCGGGTTTGCCTTTAATGGTCGAGTCGAGCATTAAGATCTGCCAATCACCAACAACGATACGACGACCACAGGTGACCTTAGGGCCAACCAACAGCGCTTTCATCAAATGTGGAAGGTCGTGATTTCCCGGTAAGACATAGCTCGGCGCGTTAACCGTCGCCAGCATCTGCGCAAACTGGTGGTAAGCGCCAGGGGTATGATCTTGACTGATGTCACCGGTGGCAAGCACCGAATCTAAACCATCAATACCGTGTAACTCGTCTACTACGGCCTCAAAGCTGTCGTATGGGTTGATCCCCAAAAATACGTTATCTCGATCCGCAAATAGGTGCGGATCACTAACTTGTGCTAGCAATACACTGCCATCATCAGCGAGTGGTGAGATAGTTCGATTGGTGTGGCTCAAGACTTACGACTCTCCTGTATGGTCATCAACAACCAATCCCGGTGTTGGAACTGGCCCAGTAGTTCAGTGACAAATAGATTAACCTGAAATTTTTCGTTGCGCTGTAGCATTGACGCATTTGGATAAGGATAGACCGGAAGGAATCTCGAAAAATGTTGCCCAGTTAACACTTCTGCAAGCTGGGCATCGTGATAAAGGCGTAAATCAATGCTAGGGGCATCCAGATGTTTGGTCGATTCATCATGCCGAGTCAGTTTAACAACCTCGGTATATTTGGTTTGCTCGCACAGCGCTAGCTCGATGGTTATCGCTTGCGTTTTATGGTGCCAATGGAAGCGTTCTAACTCCCCATTGACCCGCCTCGCTTGGGTTAATAACCGTTGTAATGACGCGTAGTTGCGAGTGCACAACGCTAACAGTTCAGCCACTTTTGGTGAGTAACGCTGCTTCATAATGATGAGTGATGCAGTGCTAACCACTGTAACCCTATAATAGTAGGCGCATTATCGATAACGCCCTGCTCCACCATCGCAAGGGCTTCGGTACGACTAAATAGGTGCCGACGAATGTCTTCTTGCTCTGCTGCAACTCCAAACAGTTGTTGTTGGTCACTGATGGTCACATTCGCCAAGTAGAGGGTGTGGCGTTCGCTGCAGCCACCGGGACTGGGCATATAACTGCAGAGTTTGGTTAAGCTGTTGGCAACCAAGCCAGACTCCTCCAGCAATTCGCGCCGAGCAACTGCTGCCTTTGATTCACCCGGTTCGACAATGCCAGCTACCAGTTCCAGTTGCCACGGATTCGCCGCAGTCCGCAGCGCCGGAATACGCAACTGTTCTACCAATACGACGGTATCGATATCGGCATCGTAAGCGAGTACAACTACCGCATCGCCGCGTTCGAATACTTCTCGGGTCGTGATGTCGCTCATGCCGCCAGCAAACAACGCATGGCGGAAGGTTATTTTGTCTAACCGAAAAAAACCGTTAAAGGCGGTATCAACCTGTTCAACGTTCACATCTGCTGAGCTAAATTGCTGGGTAAAACTAGCCATCATCTTCCCTTGTGGTAATCGATATAGCCTAAGCTAATCAGAGTACTATGTTACAATTGTTTGGTAGTATTGTATGACTCGTTAGGGTCAACTTAAGTTTACTTGAGTTACCATTGCCCATTCAGGCACTTATTTAAGTTGTTATGCCGACTAAAAGGCGTAGTACTGTTACAAACTCTAAGGAAGATCCATGGATTTCAAATTGCGTTCTGCCTGTTTGGCGATCGGCTTATCTCTTTCCACCAGCGCCGTTCAAGCGGATGATCTGATGCAGATCTATCAGCTTGCGCTGACTAAAGATCCAGTACTGCTTCAGGCAGATTACAGTCGTGAAGCGGCCTACGAACGCATTGGCCAATCTCGCGCCAATTTACTGCCACAGATTAATGCCTCGTTAGGATACAGCGATATCGTCGACAGCAGTGTTGATTCCGTTTCTGAAGTGGATAGCACCACCGGCTCTATCACCTTATCTCAGAGTATCTACGACCACTCTAACTACGTTAATTTAGGTATTACCAAGCAATCGGCTGCGCAATCAGAGTTAAACTTTGATTTCAGCAAGCAAGATCTTATTGTGCGCGTAGCTCAAGCTTACTTTGATGTATTGTCAGCTCAAGACAACCTCGAGTTTGTTTTAGCCAACAAGCGCGCGATTGAGCGTCAGCTGGAACAAACCAAGCAGCGTTTTGCCGTTGGCTTAACCGCCATTACTGACGTACATGAAGCACAAGCTCAATACGATTTAGCAGTAGCAAACGAGATTGGCGCACAAAACTCGCTCGAAAATAACTTCGAAGCGCTGCGCGAAATCACTGGTATGGCCCATAAGGATCTCAACATCCTTGATACCGAGCGCTTCAGCCCAAGCAAACCAACACCAACCAGTCACGATCAATGGCAAACCATTGCTGAAGAGTCCAGCATTGCGTTGTTGATCAACCGCCTGAGTGTTGAGATTGCTAAAGAGCAGATCAATTTGGCTCGTACTGGCCACATGCCAAGCATCAGCTTCTCTGCTGGTTACAACGATACCTTCAGCCATGATATTAGTTCCCAAGAGGGCAACTACAGCAACATCGGCATTAACGTTTCTATCCCAATCTTCTCTGGCTTCCGTGTTACCGGTCAGGTAGATGAAGCGAAATCGAACTACGTAGTTGCGCAGCAATCGCTGGAAGAAACTCATCGCAGCGTGGTTCGTAGCACTCGTGCTAGCTTGAACAACGTTAACTCTTCAATCAGCTCCATTCGCGCCTTCGAGCAATCTGTAGTTTCTGCAGAAAGCGCACTGAAAGCGACCGAAGCCGGTTTTGAAGTAGGTACGCGTACCATCGTTGATGTACTGGACTCAACCCAGCAGCTGTACAGCGCGAAACAGCAATTGGCTGACGCTCGTTACAACTACATCATCTCAGTATTGGCGCTAAAGCAAGCCGCCGGCACCCTAGCTGAAGCGGATCTTGAAATGATCAATAAAGGCTTACGCCCTGCCAGCTAATTGATGGGTTAACCGCGGATACGAAAAGAGCCAGTCAATCGACTGGCTCTTTTGCGTTTAGGTGCTCGTTATCGAGCATGCTAGGTAATATTGTCATCGACAACATTGTGCTCTTCGGCTTCAACAGCGATGGCTTCACGATCCGCCTTGGAGATGTACTTTGGCTTAGAGCTTGGTGCCAACTTAGCTTTGTTCTTCTTAACCTGCTTTAGCAGCGTTTGTTTCACTTTCTTCTTACGATTCATCTTCGCCGCCGGACAACATTTGAAAAGCGCACAGTGTAGTCAGAGGTGCTGAAATTGCAACCAAAAGAGGCGCCCTAAGGCGCCTCTTTTTCTCACTGCTATAGCGATTTAGAATGCGACTTCTACGCCACCAAACCAACCGTCCTGAGTAACGTCAGCACTGATACCGTTGAATTTAGACACATCAAAGCTGTGCTCGCGGAAGCCGGCCTTAACAGTCATATCAATCAGTGGCACCAAACCAAAGGTGTAGCCAACACCCAGTTGGTAATCGCTGATGGCTTTGTCGTCGTAATCGGTGGCAACGATGTCAGCGTAAGCAAACAAACCAGTGCCAATTAGGTTAAAGCGGCCACGAACGTAACCCATTAGCGCACCTTCATCGAGGTCTTTGCTCTTTAACATATCTGCAGCGTCGGCTTCACCCATGTAGATTCGGTAATCCAAACCAACATCTAACTCCAGCGCAGGATTATCCAGCAGCTCATAATAGAGCACCAAATCGGCGTTGCTCAAATCCAGTTTACTGCCATTATCGCTATCGCTCAGATCGGTATAGCGAACCATGGCGTTTGGCAGCAGTGGAATTGGGTGCTCAAACGCGACGTAACCACTAAAGTGAGTTTCATCATTAAAGTCAGCATCGGCATTGGCGAAACTGCCGTCGGTGCTGGTGCTGAAGATATCCAAGCCAACCTTTACGCCCAAAACATCGGCTTGTGCAGGCACGGCAACAGCACCGGCCAAAACGAACGCTGCAACTAAGCTATTTATGCGCATGTGAATTATGTCCTTGTTACATCATTTGTTAGTAAGTCATTGGTTTTAATATAAACCGCTGAGAAAAATCTTAGTGGTGGTGATGGTGATGTTCGGCGGGCTTACCCATCCGCCGCACAGTGAAATCGACCATCTGCGGTGGTGCCAGCTTAAAGCTGAGTTGACACGAAACGGTATCGTCTATCGTCAGCGGCCGCTGCAGCCCCATCATCATCAAGTGATAACCACCCTGCTCTAACTCAATCAATTGGTTGTGAGGAAGTAGGATGGCGTCCACTGGCCGCATCTTCATCATGCCGTCTTCCATTAGCAAAGTATGCAGCTCAGTAACGGTAATGCCCTCACAACGGGCTGACAGCAAGGCATCGTCTTGCTCAGTTGCAGTAAGCTGCACATATCCAGCGGTATTAGGCACACTGGCTGGCATCGCCCGAACTGTTGGCGCGGACACGGTAATCGCTCCTGCCCATGCATTGGCAATCAACATTGCCGATAATGCCGAAAATTCAAACAAACGTTTAATCATTGCAGTTCATCCTTTAAACTGACCAACCATTGATGGAGATTTAACCACTGCAAGGAGCAGCTATGGAGTCCGTAATCTGTCGTCGTGACGAACATGTCATGGTACTGACCCTCAATCGTCAGGACAAGCTAAACGCCTTAACTCAAGAGATGTACGCAAGGCTGTGTAAAGGTTTGCTCGATGCCGAAGAGGATGAGCAAATCCGTGCGGTGTTAATCCAAGGCAGTGATAACTGTTTTTGCGCCGGTAACGATCTTGACGACTTTCTGGAAACTGAAGTTGCAGAGAATAACCGCCCAGTACACCAATTCATTCGTCTATTACCAACCCTAAACAAACCGTTAGTAGCAGCGGTATCTGGCGCTGCGGTTGGTATTGGTACCACCATGTTATTGCACTGCGATCTAGTCTATTGCAGCGACAAAACGCGATTCTCGTTGCCTTTTGTTAATATCGGTTTGGTGCCGGAGGCAGCCTCTAGTTTGCTGTTACCATTGCGAATTGGTCGGGCCCAAGCTGCAGAACTACTGCTGCTAGGCAAAGCGTTTGATGGTGACAAAGCGTACCAATTGGGACTGGTTAATAAGGTATTACCACGGGATGAAGTTTTGCCATTTGCGTTGGCACAAGCCCAAGCTTTAGCAGCGCAACCGCCCAAAGCTCTGCAAGCAACCAAAGCATTGTTAAAAGCCAATCGACCTTCGGTTGATGCTGCGATGAACGCAGAAGATGTTGCCTTTAGTGCCGCATTGATTGGTGATGAAGCAAAACCGTTATTGGCCGCCATCCGCAATCGTTAATGCGATGAGATGATCAATCGGCGTGGTGTGAGTTGCCACCACGCTGTCGCCAATGTCTTAATCCGATTGCCACTACAACAGTGGCGACGGTTATGAGGAACGACAACTTCCAGTCAATAAACGCCAGCGTCCAAATGTCGATAATGCCTACCACTGCTACCAACACCGCCAACAATACGATTAACAACCACGCCATGATTTAGGCATCAACCACAGTGCAAGACAGTAGATAACCAGCGCCTTCAACGGAGCGATGTACAACAGCCCCAGCGCTGCTACCCGACACCAAGTGGTGCTTAACTCCAGCCGAGCACTTAAACCAGCCACCACACCATAGATCCACGCTTCAGAGGGGCGAACTATTCCATTCATCGTGTCTGCTCCTTATTTGATTTTGGCGATGGCAACAGGAGTGGTTAAAGCAGGCGCTTCCCAGTAACTTTGCGCTTGCTCTAACGCGTCGCGCTTTGCTGCTGCGGCAATCTGCTCAGACTGATGCTCAACCTCTTGCTCTAGGGTTAGCAAGCCAGTTTGCGACTGGTAGCCCATTAAGGCATTCCAGGCATCAACTCGGGCATTATGAAGCGCTTGCTGCTGGACAGTACTGCTGGCCAGTAAGCTCTGTTGTTTGATCTCAGCATCGATATCGTTACGTAACCCTTGTGCCGATACGCTGCCTACTACACCAACAAACACCAGACCAGCCAACACACCACGACGCAAAATTGATTTAACCGCAAACATGACAAGTTCCTTTGAGTTTCAGTAAATAACACCAAAGGTATTTCAAGAGCTGTGCCACATTGAAAATAATTATTTAAGTGTATGTTTTAAATAAATTAAATTTAAAAATTAAGAGAGTTAAGGTGAATCCAAATTAACCAAGGTAGTTTTAAAATAGTGAAACTCACTAGCGGATGTAGTGAGTTTCACTATTGGGGATTTAAAGCGATGTTTAAGCGATTAACGCCTCTTCAGGCAGGCACGCCAGCGCGTCAGCAAGTACCTGAGCAGTGCAACCAGGCTTATGGGCATTTTCGGCCAAATGTCGACGCCAACGGCGCCCACCTGGTAAACCATTGAACAACCCCAGCATATGTCGAGTGATATGATTCGGGCGACCACCTTGAGCGATGTGCGCTTCAACATAGGGGATCATCTGTTCAACCACTTCTGCGCGGCTAAGCAACGCACGCCGTTCATCAAACAACTTGCTATCAACTTGCGCTAACAACCATGGATTGCTGTAGGCCTCACGACCGACCATGGTGCCATCGAGGTGTTGTAGATGCGCCAAGCACTGCTCAATAGTGGTAATGCCACCATTCACACCAATATCAAGCTGCGGGAAGTCACGCTTGATATCGTAAGCACGCTGATAGTTAAGCTCTGGGATCTCTCGATTTTGCTTAGGGCTGAGGCCTTGCAACCATGCTTTGCGGGCGTGAATGGTAAAGTCATTACAGCCAGCGGCAGCAACCGTGCCGACGAAATCAGTAAGAAACTGATAGCTGTCTTGCTCATCAATACCGATACGGGTTTTCACCGTTACCGGGATATCGACAGCATCACGCATTGCCTTAACGCAATCTGCTACCAACTTTGGCTCGGCCATCAAACAGGCACCGAAACGGCCGTTTTGAACCCGATCAGAAGGGCATCCGACATTTAGGTTAACCTCATCGTAGCCTCGCTCTTGCGCCAGCTTAGCGCAGTGGGCAAGGTCTTGAACGTTGCTGCCACCGAGCTGCAACGCCAACGGGTGCTCTTGCTCATTAAACTGCAGATAATCACCTTTACCATGAATAATGGCGCCGGTTGTCACCATTTCGGTATACAACAGCGTACGCTTGGAGATCAGGCGTGCCATGTAACGATAATGACGATCAGTCCAATCCAGCATCGGGGCTACAGAAAAACGAGAAGCAGCGTAGGTCATGTTGGCTCACAGTGAAAAAAGAGGCGGGATTATACCCATTGGCGACACTATCGCCAACTTTGTCGCTACCGACGGCAGCTAACCTTTAGTGATATGGGATATGGTCATTGCCAATAAACCTCATCAGACCAGTTGGCAAAGCCGTGATGTAGGTCGCCTTCAACCGCAACGAGTATGGTCATGCCCGTCAATTTTACATAGCCTTTGCCAATTACCCCTTATGGAATTGTCGATGTCTTCCGAACTGTCCCCTTTTCTATTGGCGCGCAAGCTCAAATCTGCCTCTCAACGCTTTGCTGATCGTGAAGCGATTCAGTATCAACAGGGCGACCAATGGCTCAGCTTAAACTGGCAACAGGTTACTGATAAAAGTGACTCACTCGCTGCAGCATTATTACAGCTAGGTATTGAGGTTCAAGACAAGGTTGGCATCTTTGCAGGTAACTGCCTCGAATGGTTCCTCACCGACATGGCCTGCTTAAAGACTCGCGCAGTAAATGTGCCGATTTATGGCACCAGTACCAGTGAGCAGGCGCAGTACATCATCAACGATGCACAGATTAAGGTGCTGTTTGTTGGAGATCAAAATCAATACGACGTCGCCGTTAATATCGCTACTAATTGCTCAAGCCTAACGACGTTAGTGCTGATGAGTTCGGCCATAACGCCACATCGCAATGTAACCATCCGCACCGTCACCATTGAGCAGTTGCTTGAAACCGATGCCAGCACTCATCAGAACGAGCTAGAACAGCGCTTTCAAGCGCTGCAGTTAGACGACCTGTTTACCTTAATCTACACCTCTGGTACCACTGGTGAGCCCAAAGGGGTAATGCTGACCCATAAGAATATGGCGTCGATGATTGAGCAGCACAGTATTGCGGTGCCGCTAGAAGAAAATGCGTTATCACTATGCTTCCTACCGTTATCGCACGTATACGAGCGAGGCTGGAGCAATTACGTTCTTAGCAGCGGTGGCCGGGTCGCGGTACTATCCGATCCAAGCGCAGTGCAACAAGCTCTGACCGAAGTAAAACCTGAGATGATGTGTGCCGTACCGCGCTTGTTTGAGAAGATCCACAGCGCCATCATCAGCAAAGTTGCGAAAGCACCTTTGCACAAACGCCTGCTGTTTTCTTGGTGTTTACGTCAGGGTCGCCGGCAGTTTAATGCCAACATTAAACAACGCCGCCGCGCCTTAATCTCACGATTGTTGTTCGCCTTAGCCGATAAACTGGTTTTAGCCAAATTACGCGCTGCACTGGGCGGTAACCTTAAGCTAATGTCTGCCGGTGGCGCTCGCTTAGATCAGCAAGTTAACCAGTTCTTCCAATACATCGGTATTCCATTGCTGAATGGCTACGGCGCAACCGAAACCACTGCAACAGCAACTTGTAACCAAATCCATGACCGTCGCACTGCTGGCGTAGGCAAACCGCTGCCAAAGCTACAGATCCGCATCGGTGAAAATGATGAGATCCTAGTTAAGGGCGATACCGTCATGGCCGGCTACTACAACCGTCCAGCAGACACCGCGGCAGCCTTTATCGATGGCTGGTATAAAACCGGTGACGCAGGCTACCTAGACAAAGACAATCACCTGCACATTACCGATCGCATCAAAGAGTTAATGAAGACTTCGAACGGCAAATACATCGCTCCACAACGGGTTGAAGGTATGTTGACGCTATCACCAATGATCGAGCAAGTTGCCGTTATCGCTGATGGCCGTAACTTCGCCTCAGCGCTAATAGTGCCAGATTTCGTTCAGCTGCAAGAGTGGGCTATCGAGCAGAGCCTGCGCTTTCGCGATAATGCCGAGTTGGTTAAGTTGCCTGAGGTGGTCGGTCATTATCAGCTGCAGCTGTCGCAACATCAGTCTGAGCTCGCCCGTTATGAGCAGGTAAAGCAATTTACCCTGCTGGAACGTCCATTTAGTATGGATCATGGCGAAATCACCCCGACCCTAAAGTTACGCCGTAAGGTAATTAATGAGGTGTTTGTTGAGGAGATTGAAGCGATGTATCAACGTAAGCACTAGCCTTAGTTGAACACACTCACCCATCACAAAGCCCAGCAATAACTTGCTGGGCTTTTACTATGATAAGTAAAAACTATGCTGCAATTATGCGCTAGCAACGGTCGACATCTGTTATTATCCGCTGGTCTAAACCTCATCACTATCAATAAGCTAAATCGATAATTAGCAGAGAAGTTTAGGCTCCCCTACAACCAACACAGGACAGTGATTATGAGTCTTGCCGAGCAGGTATTGGCCGTTAATAACGATCTTCCTATCCGCACCGATGCACCGGTTCACTCCGGCAAAGTGCGTTCCGTTTACTGGCTTACTGAAGCCGACAGCGCCCGTCTAATAAAAGAGAAAGGCTACGACGTTGCCGCTGATGCGCCGTTGGCCATCATGGTAATCTCCGACCGGATCTCTGCCTTCGATTGCATCTGGCACGGTGAAGGAGGCATGGCTGGCGTACCCGGCAAAGGTGCTGCACTTAACGCCATATCCAACCACTGGTTCAAGCTGTTTAAAGAGAATGGCTTAGCTGACAGCCATATCCTCGATATCCCCCATCCATTTGTTTGGATTGTACAAAAAGCCAAACCGGTGATGATTGAAGCGATCTGCCGCCAATACATCACTGGTTCGATGTGGCGAGCATACAGCAAGGGCGAACGTGACTTCTGTGGTATTCAGTTACCTGAAGGGCTGGAGAAGGATCAGAAGTTACCGGAGCTACTGATTACACCGTCTACCAAAGGCATCCTAGAAGGCATTCCGGGTGTACCTGCCGTCGATGACGTCAACATTACCCGCACCAACATTGACGACAACTACCAAGCCTTCAACTTTCAATCGCCAACTGATGTCGACCGCTATGAAGTGCTGCTAAAAGAAGGCTTTGATTTGATCAGCGCGGCGTTGGCTGAATTGGATCAGATCTTTATCGATACCAAGTTTGAATTTGGCTACGTGACCGATGCCGCAGGTAATGACAAGCTTATCTACATGGATGAAGTTGGCACCCCTGACTCGTCCCGCATTTGGGATGGCCCCGCCCATCGTGATGGTAAGATCATAGAACAATCGAAAGAGGGCTTCCGTCAGTTGCTGCTAAGCCACTTCCCAGATCCCGATATCTTGCTCAACAAAGATCGAATGCCAGAGCGTGAAGCGTTAGCACGCGACAACGCCCTACCAACTGAGGTGTTGTTGGCGGTATCAAAAACCTACACCGATATCGCGGCCAAGATCACTGGTGCGCCGGTACCATTAAGTGCTAACCCAAAAGCAGAAATCATTGAGATCCTGAGCCGCGACTACGGCTTAATCGACTAATGCGTATTGATTAGCACTAAGGGCAGCCAACGGCTGCCCTTTTTATATCGAATTTAGCGCTGAGCCATTGCCCTCATTACATAGAATGAAAATTAGCTAATTAATATCCACTGTCTTTCCCACTTCACTCACGAATTAGCACTTTAATACTGGTGTTCAGCCATTGTTAAAGGTAATAATTCCCATCCGCATTAATTACATGTAGCACTAATGACACCATTTGAAGCGTTGCGAATGGGTTGTGAATATCAACCGCTGATTTGTACCCATACCTTAACCGCACACGGCTATGAAGCATTAGCGCGATTCCACTTACCCTGTGGCTCTCCCGTCGCCCCCAATGTGGTGTTTGACCAATTTCATCAGTCGCCAAAAACCTTAGCTCGGGTTGAATATCTCGCCAAACAGCTGCAACTGATTAACGCACCACAATCCGGCCGATTGTTTATCAATCTCGATCCTCATGCGGTTAACCAGCACAACGAAGAGGCGATGCTGACGCTGTTAGCACAGCAGCCAAATCTAACCGCCGAGCTCATTGAGAACACGTCTATTAGCGACGCGAAACTATCAGCAGCCCTACTGAAAAAACTCCAGCAACAAGGCAATGAAGTAGCCTTAGACGATATTGGTGCACCGCACTCAATGCTGTCGTTACAGCTGTTAAGTGAGGTTGATTGCTTCAAGTTCGATATGACTTGGCTCGATCGCTCTGATTGCGATAGCCAACATCAACTGCTGATTACACTTATCGATTATGCCAAGAAAATGGGTAAGACCACGGTAATGGAAGGCGTAGAACTGCAGTCTCAACTGCATTACGCACGAGATCTGGGCATTGATTTGGTGCAAGGTTATCTATTTAAATCGCAGTTTGTACAAGGTGAGCAACAGCTCGAATTAACGCAACTACTGGCAGACTGACTATTGCTCGGCAACGACTGCAGCGCTTTTTACCGTTACTCACCCAATCAGAGCTACTGGATCAGTTGAGTTTAAGTTTGGCTTGTTGAATAGCACCAAACAATGAATCTTTTAAGCTCAGTCGGCGCACTTTTAGGCTTTCTAAATGGGCATCTTCGCTAACCTCGATCCCCTCTTCGATGCGATGAACCTCTCGGTCGAGTTCGTGATACTCGTTGAATAATTGATGGAACTGGTTATCAACCATATTGAGTTCCTGAATCAGGGTTTTGTCCTTCGGAAACTCATTCACTAGACTGTGATCTTCAATAATCATCCTAACTCTCCTTGCTTTGGTTTCCGTTTTATCATGCGCTGCTTAGTTTAAAAGGATATTGATTTAGGTCATTATTTGGCCGAGTCGATAACAGCAGATTCAACAACAACGCGCATCAAACCAACAGTAAAAATTGGCATACCTGCCAGCGCATTATTGAACAGACTCGGGGAGCAATTATCGCCGCTCGAATTGCAATTAAGCCGATCCTAACTGCGGCTTGATATGAGTTAACACGTTCTTGGCTCAACGACATCAAACAAAACAGGGCGCCTAACTAGGCGCCCTGTTTCTTTATTACGATAGCTAGGTTAAGCCACGTTAATCTCTGCATCAATCCGTGGACAGGCCACAAAATGAGTTCCCGCAATGTTGGTCAACTCGGGACGCTTGCTGGCACAGTCATCACATACTGCAGGGCACCGAGTACGGAACACACAGCCCGATGGCGGGTTGATTGGCGAAGGCAGCTCGCCAGTCAGTGGGATAACCACCTTATTACGTTCGGCCTCTGGATCCGGTAGCGGTACCGCAGAAAGCAGCGCACGACTGTAGAAGTGTGATGGATTGGCATACAACTCTTCACAACTCGCGGTTTCAACCTGATTGCCTAAGTACATCACCATAACGCGATCACTAATGTGGCGAACCACAGACAGATCATGAGCGATGAAGATAAGCGCTAGACCCATCTCCGCTTGCAGCTGCTTAAGTAAGTTAACCACCTGCGCCTGAATCGATACGTCCAAGGCCGATACCGGCTCATCACAAATCACCAGCTTCGGCTTTAGGATCAACGCGCGGGCAATACCGATACGCTGACACTGACCTCCAGAGAACTCGTGCGGGTAACGGTTGATTACGTTTGGCAGCAAGCCCACTTTGGCCATCATGGCTCGCACTTCACTGAGCAACTTCTCTTTGTTCCACTCGGGGTAGTAGTTACGCAGCGGCTCCGCAATGATGTCACCTACGGTCATACGTGGATTCAGCGACGCCAACGGGTCTTGGAAAATCATCTGCACGTCTTTACGCAGATCTTTCATCGCCTTGGGATCGCGGGTATCTACTTCAACACCATTAAAAGCGACAGTGCCGGACGCAACAGGCACCAGCCCAATCAGCGCCCGCGCCAATGTGGATTTACCACAACCAGACTCGCCAACCACACCGATGGTTTCGCCGGCATTGACCTCAAAGGAAACACCATCAACCGCTTTCAGTTTTGGAATAGGATCCCAAGGCCATTTCTGCCCTTTCTTGATCTCAAACTGAACTTTTACATCAGACACTTTTAGTAAGGTGCTCATGCCACAACCTCCTCTAACTGAATGTGACAAGCACGCTGACGGTTATCACCAAAGCCAACTAACGGTGCTGGTTGGGTGTGACACAATTCGCTCGCTTTAACGCAACGAGCACTAAACGGACATCCTGGAGGCAATGCCAACAAGTTTGGTGGGTTGCCAGGAATGGTCGGCAAGATAGCCTCGTTACTATCCACTCGCGGAATAGCAGACAATAGGCCTTCAGTGTACGGGTGGGCCGGACGGTAGAATACGTCATCGGTGCTGCCGTATTCCATAGTACGACCGGCGTACATCACCATTACCTTGTCACACAGACCTGCTACTACACCAAGATCGTGAGTGATCATGATGATAGATGTGCCAAAATCGCGTTTCAGCTCATTCAGCAGATCCAAGATCTGCGCCTGAACGGTTACGTCCAATGCGGTGGTTGGTTCATCGGCAATCAACAGCTTTGGCTCACACAGCAGTGCCATGGCGATCATTACTCGTTGACGCATACCACCGGAGAATTCGTGCGGATACATATCCATACGCTTACGCGACTCAGGGATCTTCACTGCATCGAGCATCTTCACTGAAATCTCAAATGCTTCCTTAGCACTCATGCCTTTATGCAGCATCAGCACTTCCATCAACTGCGGACCTACTTTGATGTACGGGTTCAACGCAGTCATTGGGTCTTGGAAGATCATCGCAATCTGTTCAGCGCGGATCTTGTTCAACTCTTTAGGCGGCAAACCGAGAATTTCGCGCTCTTCGAACTTAATCGAGCCGCCAGTCACGCCGTTTTTCGCAAGCAGTCCCATGATAGCAAAAGCGGTTTGGCTTTTACCTGAACCGGACTCCCCCACAATCCCTAAGGTCTCACCGGGCGCCAAGTCGAAGCTCAGTTTGTCTACCGCAGTTACGTTGCCGTCTGGCGTGGTGAACTGCACATTCAAATCGTTTACTTGCAATAAGCTCATGACGCCTCCTTAGCGGTCTTTAGGGTCAAGGGCGTCGCGCAAACCGTCGCCGATGTAGTTGAAACAGAACAGGGTTACGACCAAGAATGACGTTGGGAATGCGAGCTGCCAAATAGCCACTTCCATGGTCATTGCGCCTTCGTTCACCAAGGCACCCCATGAGGTAAATGGTTCTTGTACCCCTAAGCCTAAGAACGACAAGAAAGATTCGAACAAAATCATGCCAGGAACCAACAGCGATGCGTATACCACGACGATACCCAGTACGTTCGGTACCAAGTGGCGCAGGATGATGTCTTTATTCGGGCTACCGGCCACAATGGCGGCTTCAACGAACTCTTTCTTTTTAAGACCAAGGGTTAGACCACGCACAATCCGCGCCATATCCAACCAAGAGACCGCACCAATGGCGAGGAAGATCAAGAACAAGCTACGACCGAAGAAGGTCATCAGCAGGATCACCAGGAACATGAATGGGAACGACTGCAGGATCTCAAGGATACGCATCATGATGCTGTCTGTACGGCCACCAATGTAACCGGCAATTGAACCGTACAAGGTACCGATGATCACCGCTACGCCAGCACCAAGTACGCCCACCAAGAAAGAGATACGACCGCCTTCAAGGGTACGAACAAACAAGTCACGGCCAATAAAGTCTGTGCCGAAGAAGTGACCGTTCGCTAAGCTTGGACCTGTGGCCATGTTTTCCCAGTCCATCTCATCGAAGGTGTAAATGGACAGCATCGGTCCAATCATCACCATCACGAAGATGAACGCCAGAATACCTAGTGAAACAACAGCAGCACGGTTACGCAGGAAGCGACGACGGGCATCGGCCCAGAGGCTACGACCTTCAACTTCTAACTCTTGGGCAAACTGCTCTACCGCTTCGTTATTTTGTTTTTGGGTAATGGTTTGCATCAATTAGTTCTCCACTCGAATACGTGGATCGATAAGGCCATAAACAATATCGACAATGGCAGTAAACAGGATGGTTAAAGCACCAACCAAGATGGTTAGGCCCAGCACTAATGAGTAGTCACGGTTTAGCGCGCCGTTAACGAAGTACTGACCAATGCCAGGAATACCAAATACGGTTTCAATCACTACCGAGCCGGTGATGATCCCCACAAATGCAGGGCCTAAATAGGAGATAACCGGCAACATTGCAGGACGCAGCGCATGCTTGAAGATGATGTGCTTCATCGGCAAGCCTTTAGCATGGGCGGTACGAATGAATGGGCTGTGCAGTACCTCAATCATCGATCCTCGCATGATACGAGCGATGGAGGCCATGTACAGAATCGCCATTGCTGATACCGGCAACACCAAGTTAAGCCAATGGCCATCGTTCCAGCCACCAGCAGGAACCCACTGTAGGTTAATCGCAAACACCAACACCAACACTGGTGCCAGAACGAACGACGGCAGTACTACGCCAACCATCGCCAAACTCATCACGGTGTAATCGATCCAAGTGTTTTGCTTAAGTGCAGCGATGACACCTAGGGTACCGCCAAAGATAACAGTGAAGATAAACGCTACGGTCCCCAAGGTAATAGACACTGGGAACGACGCAGCAATCAATTCATTTACGCTGTAATCACGGTACTTAAATGACGGGCCGAAATCGCCCTGCATTAGGTCACCAAGGTAGTATAGGTATTGCTGCCACATCGGTTTATCCAAGTGATACTTGGCTTCGATGTTAGCCAGTACTTCAGCCGGTAGGTTGAAGTCGCCGGTAAATGGGCTACCTGGTGCCGCTTGCATCATAAAGAATGACAAGGTCACCAAGATAAACAGAGTGGGGATCGCCATCAGCAGACGGCGCAAGCCAAAACTCAACATATATGCTCCTTGCTCGCCTTAGTGGGCTTTGATGAATAGGTTCTTGGTGTAGATGGTGTTCTCAACGTTATCGATTGGGTAACCAACTACGTAAGGCTTCACCAATACCGCCATCACTGACTGGTATACCGGCAATACCGGTGCTTCTGCAGCGATAATCTCTTCGGCGCGGGTGTACAACTTAGAGCGCTCTTCATCGCTTTCTAACAAGCGTGAACGAGTCATCACGTCATCAAATTCGGCGTTCTCCCAACGACCTTTATTCTGACCATGGGTCGACAGCATGATATCGAGCATAGTGGAGGCTTCATTGTAGTCACCAGACCAACCAGCTCGAGCTACTTCAAAGCGACCTTGGTTACGAGTATCGAGGAAGGTTTTCCACTCTTGGTTTTCTAGTTGTACCTGTACACCCAGTGGTTTCCACAGCTGCGCTACCACGATGGCAATCTTCTTATGGCTTTCAGCCGTGTTGTACAGCAAGTTAACGTTCAAGCGTTTAAGCTTGTTGCCATTGTCATCTTTGCCAATGCCGTACCCTGCCTCTTTCATCAACCGAATAGCTTCTGCGTCACGTTCCTCTTGAGTCCATGTAGCGTAATCCAGTACCGGTGGCACAAATCCCGCGACAGAGTCTGGAGTAAAGCCGTACGCCGGCTTCTGGCCCATGCCAGTAACGTACTTGGTCATCGCTTCGCGGTTTACTGCTAACGACAACGCTTTGCGCACCCGCCAGTCATCAAACGGCGGTACCTTAGTGTTGAACTCGTAGTAGTAAACAGAAAGGTAAGGAGAGATCTTAATCTGCTCAGGAATCTGCTTCTTCAGTGACTTAAAGTGTTCCATCGGAATGGTTAAGGTCATGTCCACTTCGCCGGCCTTGTAGCGTGCCAATTCGGTATTGGCGGGCAGGGCTAGGTAAGTCACCTTTTCGATAGCGGTTTTTTCGTTGTCCCAGTACAGCGGATTACGCTTAGCGATGATTTTCTCATTTACGACCCAATCTTCGAGTACATAAGCGCCATTGGAAACCATATTACCCGGACGAGTCCACTTATCACCGAGCGCTTCAATCACTTTCTTTGGTGCCGGGAAAGTGTTCTGGTGCGCGAGCATCCGTACAAAGTACGGCACCGGCTTTTCTAAGGTTACACGGAAGGTTTTATCATCTACTGCTTCCACTCCCAAAGTTTCCGGCGAGGCTTTGCCTAAAACGATCTGGTCTGCGTTCGTTACGGTCGCAATCTCAAGATACCAGGCGTAACGAGAGGCCGTTTCAGGATCAACAGCACGGCGGAAACCAAACACGAAATCATGAGCGGTTACTGGATCACCGTTAGACCATTTGATGCCATCGCGAAGGTAAAAGGTAAACACCTTATTACCACCGCTCACTTCCCAATGAGTAGCTTGCGCTGGAATGATATTGCCAAATTCATCTTGCTGTACCAGACCCTCAAACAGATCTTTAGTGATCGCCGAGCCGGTAGTCCCTTCCACCTTTTGTGGATCCAATGAGGCCGGTTCGCTGCCATTACCGCGAACTAGCTCTTGTACCGAATGTAACTTGGTTCCTTCCGGTATTTGTGCGGCCTGACTAGTAGGCAATAGTGAAGCCAATACTAAGCTGAGCCCCACGGCAGTAAAGCGTGAATATGCCATGTACTTCGTGCTCCCTGGTTCTAAATTATGTCGGTTCTGTGCTGCTGTGTTTATTTTTATTTAATTAACATGCTTGCAACAAGCAAATGTGCAGCGTGTTATTCGACCACAGCTTGTCAAAACATAACAAAATTTCAAACAATACGCACCAAGCGGATACATTCACCTTTGACTCAAAGTCAGAAAGCAACCAGTGAAATTAACTCAAATTTAACACGGGCCGGTTAAATGAAATATTTAGACAGGGAGTTACACTGCTTTTTGTTGTAAATGGTAGTTTTTATAGCCAACAAATAGTCAGTTTGGGTTTAATTATGTTATCTATCCATATTAAACTGAGTGCTCAAAAAAGCAGCAAATGAACATTAGCTCCGATCAATCTCACGCGTTTTGCGATAACAGCAGCGACTACGCATTTATAGTTGGACAAATAACGTTCGATTACGACTTAAGTCCATAGTTAACATTTATTTAACTAGATGAGTATTAAATTGGACGTTAAAACTCTTGGCCTTGCAGGGTGGCGATGATGTTGCGCTCACCACCATGATTACGATGCTCACCAAGGTAGATCCCTTGCCATGTCCCCAATGCTAAACGACCACGCTGAATCGGTAAGGTTAGGCTAGTGCCCAGTAGTGCAGATTTAATATGCGCAGGCATGTCGTCCGCCCCTTCATAAGTGTGCTGATAGTAAGGGGCATTTTCTGGTGCAAGGCGATGGAAGTGCGCTTCCATGTCGGCACGAACAGTGGGGTCGGCGTTCTCATTGAGGCTCAAACTGGCGCTAGTGTGCTGGATCAAAAGATGACACAGGCCAACATCGAAATAAGCGAGTTGTGGCAACCGTTGCACTATCGCATCAGTAATAAGATGGAAGCCACGCTGGTACTGAGGAAGGGTAATAAGCTGTTGTTGCCACATGGTCAATGTCCTTACTCAACCACCGGAAGAGTTCAATTAGTCAATATACTGGTACGCAACCCGTGCCGTAGTACTACATAACAACTCATAGCAAATGGTACTGGCACACTCGGCGATCTCCTCAACCCCAAGCCCTTGCCCCCACAACACCACGTCGTCGCCAACCTCAACATTGGCATGGCCAACATCAACGGTGATCATATCCATCGAGACACGACCAGCGAGCGGAAAACGCTTGCCGTTAATCAACACCGGCGTCCCCGATACTGCATGGCGAGGGTAACCATCACCATACCCCATCGCTACCACCGCAATATGAGTATCTTTATTACTGCGCCACGACTGGCCGTAGCCAACCGGCTCACCTGCTGCGAGCGCTCGTACCGTTAGTACCTTAGAACGCATAGTCATCACCGGCGTAAGATCTTGCTGCTCGGCGCGGCCACCAACCATTGGGTTAGCGCCAAACAGCGCCAACCCAGGACGGATCCAATCGCCATGCGCCGCTGGCCAGGATAATGCACCGGCAGAATTACATAGCGTACGCTCACCAGGAAGACCTTTTGTCAGCTTATTAAAGCACTGGATCTGTTTGACCGTTTGCGGGTTTTCCAGTTCATCGGCGACGGCAAAGTGAGTCATCAAGTTTATCGGCTGCTGCACATTGTTGCTTTGACTTAGCTGTTGATAGAGATCATCAAATTGAGCAGGTTGAACCCCTAAACGATGCATGCCCGAATCAATCTTCAGCCAAATTCGCAATGGCTGCGACAGCTCAGCATTGCATATCATCGCTACTTGCTCAGCATCATGCACCACCACATCAAGTTGGTGGTGTGCAGCTTGTTCCAGATCTTCTTCATTGAAGACCCCTTCCAACAGCACCAAGCGAGCACCAATGCCGCTGTCACGTAACGTCAGCGCTTCTTCAATACGAGCTAAACCAAAACCATCGACGCCATCAAGCCATTGGGCTAACTGAATAACCCCATGACCGTAGGCGTTCGCTTTAAGCACCGCCATGATCTTGCTGTGAGGAGCGACTTGTCGCAGCCGAGCTATGTTGTGCTTAAGGGCGCTTCGGCTGATCTGAGCAATGGGAGAAAAACGCATATCTTACTCGTCGTATTCGAAGCTGCTGCCGCTGTAGTTATCGAAGCGTGAAAAGCGACCTTGGAAGGTCAACGGTACTCGGCCAATTGGCCCGTTACGCTGTTTACCGATGATGATCTCAGCTTGGCCTTTCTCTGCGGTATCTGGGTGATACACCTCATCACGATAGATGAACATAATCAGATCCGCATCCTGCTCAATCGATCCGGATTCACGCAGATCTGAGTTTACCGGCCGTTTATCAGCACGCTGCTCCAACGAGCGGTTAAGCTGCGACAGTGCCACTACTGGGCACTGTAGCTCTTTGGCTAACGACTTCAGTGAGCGTGAGATCTCAGCAATTTCCAAAGTTCGATTTTCCGACATCCCCGGCACCTGCATCAACTGCAAGTAGTCAACCATAATCATCGAAATTCCGCCGTGTTCACGAGCAATACGACGGGCACGAGAGCGTACTTCAGTTGGAGTCAGGCCGGAACCATCATCGATGTACATTTTACCCTGTTCCATCATGATACCCATGGTGGAGGTGACACGAGCCCAATCGTCATCATCCAGCTCACCGGTACGGATACGGGTCTGATCTACTCGGCCAAGCGAAGCCAGCATACGCATCATGATCTGTTCAGAGGGCATCTCCAAACTGAAAATAAGACAAGGGTATTCTTCGTGCATCGCCGCCTGCTCACACAGGTTCATGGCAAAAGTGGTTTTTCCCATCGACGGGCGTGCTGCCACAATGATCAGATCAGACGGCTGTAGGCCTGCGGTCATTTTATCCAGATCGGCATAGCCGGTAGAGACACCGGTAACACCGCCGGAATTAGGGTTATTAAACAGCTGTTCAATTCGATCGATGGTTTTATTCAGCACCAGTTTTAATGTTTCTGGCCCTTCGTTCGCGTCAGTTCGAGCTTCGGCAATCTTAAATACCTTACTCTCGGCCAGATCCAGTAGCTGTGATGAATCACGCCCTTCTGGGTTAAAACCGGCATCGGCAATCTCGTTGGCAACCTTAATCATCTCACGCATTACCGCGCGTTCACGGACAATACCAGCGTAAGCAGTAAGGTTGGCCACACTAGGGGTGTTACGGGAGATATCAGACAGGTACGGAATACCGCCAACCGACTCAATGTGGCCGGTCTTAGATAGCTCTTCAGACACAGTTAACAGATCCAGCGGCTCACCAGTTTCCATTATTTTGGCCATCGCTTCATAGATCAGCTGATGGCTGCGACTGTAGAAGTCCTCTTTTACAACTCGCTCAGCCACTTGGTCAAACAATTCACTGTTCAGCATCAAGCCGCCCAGCACCGATTGCTCAGCCTCGAGAGAGTGGGGTGGGATCTTAAGCTGATCCACCATATCTTTTTTGTTACTCGGTCGTTCGCGAGACCCGCTATCCGCCATGATATATCCGCACAAATAAAACGAAGAATGATGCTAACCCAGCGTGCTGGGCAGTAGTATTCTGAATGTATGCTAACCGATACTGGCCACAACATTAGCCGGCGATCTTACCAAACCACATCACTAATAGGGACTGTTATGTCTGTTCTCGTAATCTTTGCTGCCAACCACGGCAGAATCAAGGGCTACGGTTGAGCCGTTGATAACCTATTCAAGATCAACATAGCTGTTTCAGGGTGATCTTAACTTGAGTGCACACCCCAATCTGTCCAATGTCGACGACTTGGTATCATACAAACTAGCATCAAAACTCGACCTACAATTTCCCCAAACGCCAGAAACAAAATAATGGGCTGTGTACCAATTAAGTGTTGTTCTTTCTAAGGCTGTTAAAGCACTGGCTAGGCGAGTCGCGATACAAAGGGTTAAGCACTGCCGTCGTTGATCTTCTGCCGCATTGGAGCAGTTCAGCGAAGCGTTTGGGACGGCGACCTAAGGCAAGGGGGATTCCAAAGGGGGTAAAGCGCCCCCTAATGCATGCAAAAATGTGCCGTCGCCACCGCGACATAACCCCTTAAGAGTGCGCAATCGGTACAGCCGAAGGCTTAAGATAAACTTCAACAACTAACTACGACACAGCCAAATAATGGCCCAGTGGACTCGTCCCTTATCACCAGCGAACCCGTGCCCCCGGCGTGACAGGCCGCTGCGTTGTAAATAAGAAGTCGACTAACTGAACTGAAGCTTCACCACTATTGGCTCGTTCATCCTTCACTCCCGCAACGACGCATATATCGCAACCGCCATTTTCCCAAACGTCAGAAACGAAAAAAGCCCTGTCCAAAGGACAGGGCTTATTCGAAATAATGGCGGAGTGGACGGGACTCGAACCCGCGACCCCCGGCGTGACAGGCCGGTATTCTAACCAACTGAACTACCACTCCGCACTATTCTGTGCAGATAATTGCATTCAGCCATTATCTAAAAAGGTGTCTGACGATGACCTACTCTCACATGGGAACTCCCACACTACCATCGGCGCAACTGCGTTTCACTACTGAGTTCGGCATGGGATCAGGTGGGGCCACAGCGCTATTGTCATCAGACAAAAAACGTAAATTTGGTAAGCTGACTTTCTCTACAATCTCACAAGCTCTGCGATATCCGCAAAACCACTTGGGTGTTGTATGGTTAAGCCTCACGGGTCATTAGTACAGGTTAGCTCAACGCCTCACAACGCTTACACACCCTGCCTATCAACGTCGTAGTCTTCGACGGCCCTTTAGGGAACTTATAGTTCCAGTGAGAACTCATCTCGAGGCTCGCTTCCCGCTTAGATGCTTTCAGCGGTTATCGATTCCGAACTTAGCTACCCGGCAATGCATCTGGCGATACAACCGGAACACCAGAGGTTCGTCCACTCCGGTCCTCTCGTACTAGGAGCAGCCCCTCTCAATTCTCAAACGCCCACGGCAGATAGGGACCGAACTGTCTCACGACGTTCTGAACCCAGCTCGCGTACCACTTTAAATGGCGAACAGCCATACCCTTGGGACCGACTTCAGCCCCAGGATGTGATGAGCCGACATCGAGGTGCCAAACACCGCCGTCGATATGAACTCTTGGGCGGTATCAGCCTGTTATCCCCGGAGTACCTTTTATCCGTTGAGCGATGGCCCTTCCATTCAGAACCACCGGATCACTAAGACCTACTTTCGTACCTGCTCGACGTGTCTGTCTCGCAGTTAAGCTGGCTTCTGCCTTTGCACTAACCTCACGATGTCCAACCGTGATTAGCCAACCTTCGTGCTCCTCCGTTACTCTTTGGGAGGAGACCGCCCCAGTCAAACTACCCACCAGGCACTGTCCGCAACCCCGATAAGGGGCCTACGTTAGAACATCAAACGTACAAGGGTGGTATTTCAAGATTGACTCCACTTCAACTAGCGTCAAAGTTTCATAGTCTCCCACCTATCCTACACATGTAGGTTCAATGTTCAGTGCCAAGCTGTAGTAAAGGTTCACGGGGTCTTTCCGTCTAGCCGCGGGTACACAGCATCTTCACTGCGATTTCAATTTCACTGAGTCTCGGGTGGAGACAGCGTGGCCATCATTACGCCATTCGTGCAGGTCGGAACTTACCCGACAAGGAATTTCGCTACCTTAGGACCGTTATAGTTACGGCCGCCGTTTACCGGGGCTTCGATCAAGAGCTTCGACCGAAGTCTAACCCCATCAATTAACCTTCCGGCACCGGGCAGGCGTCACACCGTATACGTCCTCTTACGAGTTTGCACAGTGCTGTGTTTTTGATAAACAGTTGCAGCCACCTGGTATCTGCGACCGCCAATAGCTTAGGGAGCAAGTCCCATCACCGTCAGCGGCGTACCTTCTCCCGAAGTTACGGTACCATTTTGCCTAGTTCCTTCACCCGAGTTCTCTCAAGCGCCTTGGTATTCTCTACCTGACCACCAGTGTTGGTTTGGGGTACGATCTCTAATTACCTGAAGCTTAGAAGATTTTCCTGGAAGCATGGCATCAACTACTTCAGTGCCGTAGCACCTCGTCATCGGCTCTCAGCCTAATGTTCACCCGGATTTGCCTAAGTGAACAGCCTACTACCTTAAACGCGGACAACCATCGCCGCGCTAGCCTAGCCTTCTCCGTCTCTCCATCGCAGTAATTAGCGGTACGGGAATATTAACCCGTTTCCCATCGACTACGCCTTTCGGCCTCGCCTTAGGGGTCGACTCACCCTGCCCCGATTAACGTTGGACAGGAACCCTTGGTCTTCCGGCGAGGGAGTTTTTCACTCCCTTTAACGTTACTCATGTCAGCATTCGCACTTCTGATACCTCCAGCAGACTTCTCAATCCACCTTCAACGGCTTACAGAACGCTCCTCTACCATGCTTATAAATAAGCATTCGCAGCTTCGGTGACTAGCTTAGCCCCGTTACATCTTCCGCGCAGACCGACTCGACCAGTGAGCTATTACGCTTTCTTTAAATGATGGCTGCTTCTAAGCCAACATCCTGGCTGTCTAAGCCTTTCCACATCGTTTCCCACTTAGCTAGTACTTTGGGACCTTAGCTGGCGATCTGGGTTGTTTCCCTCTCCACGACGGACGTTAGCACCCGCCGTGTGTCTCCCGTGATTGTACTCATTGGTATTCGGAGTTTGCATGGAGTTGGTAAGTCGGGATGACCCCCTAGTCCAAACAGTGCTCTACCCCCAATGGTAAGACACGAGGCGCTACCTAAATAGCTTTCGAGGAGAACCAGCTATCTCCCGGTTTGATTGGCCTTTCACCCCTAACCACAGGTCATCTCCTAATTTTGCAACATTAGTGAGTTCGGTCCTCCAGTACCTGTTACGGCACCTTCAACCTGCCCATGGCTAGATCACCGGGTTTCGGGTCTACACCCTGCAACTACGACGCCCAGTTAAGACTCGCTTTCGCTACGGCTCCCCTATTCGGTTAACCTCGCTACAGAATGTAAGTCGCTGACCCATTATACAAAAGGTACGCAGTCACCCAACAAGTGGGCTCCTACTGCTTGTACGTACACGGTTTCAGGTTCTATTTCACTCCCCTCACAGGGGTTCTTTTCGCCTTTCCCTCACGGTACTGGTTCACTATCGGTCAGTCAGGAGTATTTAGCCTTGGAGGATGGTCCCCCCATATTCAGACAGGATATCACGTGTCCCGTCCTACTCGATTTCACACTAAAGTCGTTTTCGTGTACGGGGCTATCACCCTGTATCGCCAAGCTTTCCAGCTTGTTCCACTAACTTCTAAAATGCTTAAGGGCTAACCCCCGTTCGCTCGCCGCTACTAGGGGGATCTCGGTTGATTTCTTTTCCTCTGGGTACTTAGATGTTTCAGTTCCCCAGGTTCGCCTCATTAACCTATGTATTCAGTTAATGATACTTGCTTATGCAAGTGGGTTTCCCCATTCGGAAATCGTAGACTCAACGGTTGTTACTACCTAATCTACGCTTATCGCAAGTTACTACGTCCTTCATCGCCTCTGACTGCCAAGGCATCCACCGTGTACGCTTAGTCACTTAACCATACAACCCCAAGGGGTCTTGCTTTCGCAATACTGACAACAACTTGCAAGTCATTGTTAGTAATATGCCGCAACCAAATGTTTTCGTTAGTTACACGCTCCGGGTAGGAGGTGTAACGCCGGATATCTTTAGACACTTGTAAGATTGTTTATTTAGAAACTCTTACAGTTTCTCGAGAAAATTTTATCAGCTTTCCAAATTTTTAAAGAGCATGTCATTCATAAATGAACAACGAGCCAAAATCATTAAGTCAAAGACTTAATGATTTCAGACAATCTGTGTGAACACTCAGCGCAAAACAAGTAATCATGTCGTTTAAGGAGGTGATCCAGCCCCAGGTTCCCCTAGGGCTACCTTGTTACGACTTCACCCCAGTCATGAACCACAAAGTGGTGAGCGTCCTCCCCGAAAGGTTAAACTACCCACTTCTTTTGCAGCCCACTCCCATGGTGTGACGGGCGGTGTGTACAAGGCCCGGGAACGTATTCACCGTAGCATTCTGATCTACGATTACTAGCGATTCCGACTTCATGGGGTCGAGTTGCAGACCCCAATCCGGACTACGACCAGCTTTATGGGATTAGCGCACTATTGCTAGTTGGCAACCCTTTGTACTGACCATTGTAGCACGTGTGTAGCCCTACTCGTAAGGGCCATGATGACTTGACGTCGTCCCCACCTTCCTCCGGTTTATCACCGGCAGTCTCCCATGAGTTCCCACCATTACGTGCTGGCAACATAGGACAAGGGTTGCGCTCGTTGCGGGACTTAACCCAACATTTCACAACACGAGCTGACGACAGCCATGCAGCACCTGTCTCAGAGTTCCCGAAGGCACACGTCCATCTCTGGTCGCTTCTCTGGATGTCAAGAGTAGGTAAGGTTCTTCGCGTTGCATCGAATTAAACCACATGCTCCACCGCTTGTGCGGGCCCCCGTCAATTCATTTGAGTTTTAACCTTGCGGCCGTACTCCCCAGGCGGTCTATTTAATGCGTTAGCTTTGGAAGCCACTCCTCAAGGGAACAACCTCCTAATAGACATCGTTTACGGCGTGGACTACCAGGGTATCTAATCCTGTTTGCTCCCCACGCTTTCGCATCTGAGTGTCAGTCTCTTGCCAGGGGGCCGCCTTCGCCACTGGTATTCCTTCGGATCTCTACGCATTTCACCGCTACACCCGAAATTCTACCCCCCTCTCAAGGACTCTAGTTTGGCAGTATCAAATGCAGTTCCCAGGTTGAGCCCGGGGCTTTCACATCTGACTGACCAAACCACCTGCATGCGCTTTACGCCCAGTAATTCCGATTAACGCTTGCACCCCTCGTATTACCGCGGCTGCTGGCACGAAGTTAGCCGGTGCTTCTTCTGCGAGTAACGTCACAGCCAACGGGTATTAACCGTTGACCTTTCCTCCTCGCTGAAAGTGCTTTACAACCCGAAGGCCTTCTTCACACACGCGGCATGGCTGCATCAGGCTTTCGCCCATTGTGCAATATTCCCCACTGCTGCCTCCCGTAGGAGTCTGGGCCGTGTCTCAGTCCCAGTGTGGCTGATCATCCTCTCAAACCAGCTAGAGATCGTCGCCTTGGTGAGCTCTTACCTCACCAACTAGCTAATCTCACTTAGGCTTATCCAATCGCGGAAGGTGCCGAAGCGTCCCCTCCTTTCCCCCGTAGGGCGTATGCGGTATTAGCAGTCGTTTCCAACTGTTGTCCCCCTCGACTGGGCAAATTCCTAAGCATTACTCACCCGTCCGCCGCTCGACGCCTAATGAATCCCCCGAAGGTTCATCATCATCGTTTCCGCTCGACTTGCATGTGTTAGGCCTGCCGCCAGCGTTCAATCTGAGCCATGATCAAACTCTTCAATTAAAGATTTGATTTTTTGTCCAACTCCTAAGAGCTAGACACTCAATGAATACTGAATTTCGTATAGTCACTCAGTAAATATCGAGAAAATGATGATTTCTCAATTCTACGTGAGTGCCCACACAGATTGTCTGACAAATTGTTAAAGAGCAGTTCTTGCGAACTTGGCTTCGTTGCCGAAGCAGGAGGCGTATAATACGCTTTCCTATTTCCCCGTCAAGCTCTATTTTTAAAGGCTTTTCCGAGTGTCGATTTAATGCTCAGCGGCTTACTTGGTAAGTGGCTGTGCCCCGTCGACAGATGCGCATTATAGGGAGATTCTTTGCTGCCGCAAGCGCTTATTTGTGCTTTTCTTACCGTTTGGTCAAAGACACAGCCAATACCGAGATTTCCACAGAGTTACCCACAAATATCGCTAATTTAGTTCGTTTTTTGCGCCAAGTTTGAACTTGGCCGTGGTTTATCATCTTTACTGAGTTCTTCTATATACCCAAACCAAAAGGTGTGTCTAAACTAGCGGTAGGATTATAAAAGATAGGTATTGTCATCATGAGTGATGTATTCCACTTAGGCTTAACAAAGACCATGCTGCAAGGTGCCACCGTTGCAATCGTCCCTGGCGACCCTGAACGAGTAGAGCGCATAGCCAGCTTGATGGATGAGCCAACCAAGCTCGCAGCAACACGCGAGTTCACCAGCTTCTTAGGTAAGATGGACGGTAAGCCGGTGGTTGTCTGCTCCACTGGTATCGGTGGCCCCTCCACTTCTATCGCAGTAGAAGAGCTAGCGCAGCTAGGAATAACCACCTTCCTTCGCATTGGTACAACCGGTGCTATCCAGCCAGACATTCCCGTTGGTTCGCTTATTGTTACCCAAGGGTCAGTACGCTTGGATGGTGCTAGCTATCACTTTGCACCAGCCGAATACCCAGCAGTTGCCGATTTTGCTTGTACCCAAGCGTTAGTTGAGGCCAGTAATGGTATTGGTCAAACCCCTCGTATTGGTATTACCGCTAGCTCAGATACCTTCTATCCTGGCCAAGAACGTTACGACACTATTTCCAAACGAGTAATCAAGCGCTTCCAAGGCTCAATGGAGGAATGGCAAGCTCTTGGTGTGTTGAACTACGAAATGGAGTCAGCAACACTGCTAACGATGTGTGCCGCATTAGGCTTACGTGCCGGTTGTGTTGCTGGGGTTATCGTTAATCGTACTGAACAAGAAATCCCGTCAGAAGCAACCATGGCTCAAACCGAAAAAAATGCCATTGCTGTTGTTGTAGATGCAGCGCGTCGCATGTTGAACTAAGAAGATTCACAGCAACAAAAAAGGGCTCAAACGAGCCCTTTTTTGATCTTACTTTATAGAGAAAGGCACTACAGCAGTGCTTGCTGTAGTTGCTCTCGATGCAGCGCGACCCATTGTTGGTTTACGCTGCCCCAATCACTGACCTGGTAGTAGCCATCATTATGGCGAACACCATCTTCGATAAAGCTTACCTCTACCCCCATTCCCGCTAAGGCTTTAATCACATCCTGTACGGTACGACGTGGCCAACCTAAGGTTTTCATCAGCATCGGTACCGACGGACGATCGAGCTCAGAGATGGTGAGCATCAATAACACTCGTCGACAAAATGTAGGGTTTAGCATCCGTGACATATCCTCAAAAACGTTAATGGCCTCACCTTACTCGGTAAGACCACCAAACAACAGCATCACACACGCACGTGACTTAGCTATTAATGTTCGAGGAACAAGTAATTCTGCCAGCTCTTCATCCGCAGCAAAATCTTACGCATGATAGAAACGTGGGCGAAATGATCTGAGTATACCGCTACCTCAACATGCACCCCTTGAGGCAAGTTGTATTTGCTCATGTCTTCTAAGATCTCAATCTCGACAAAAGAGCGGCCGCGTTTACGCAAGACGTCTGAGCTAATCAGGTTACTGCTGGTGCGAAAGCCACCTTCGGCAATGTTAGGTAAGACCTGCACTACTCGTCCTTTAATCACCTTGCCCGGTAAGGCATCGTAAATAAGTTCGGCTTCGTAACCGGCCTTTACCCGCAATAAAGAACGCTGGTTAAAGGCGGCGGCAACTCGGCTATGCGAACTCTCAACAAACATCATCGAAGGTGAGAACGGGAAAGGAACAGCCATTACCCCTTTGCGCAGTGCTACCTGAGTGATGTAACCATCAGCCGGCGCTCTAACAATGGTTTCTTCTAAATCGTACTGAGCCTTACGTAATTTTGCCTCGGCCTCTTTTAAATCGGCTTCAGCCGCTGCATAACGTTGGCGGCGATTGTCTAGCTCTTGCTTAGTAAAGGCACCGCCTTTGTTATAACCGGTTTGGTATCGTTTAAATGCAGTTTGGGTTCGGTCCCGCTCCGCTGTCTTCGACTCTACGACAGCGGCCAATTCGTTTACTTCATCTTGGTAACGACGAGAGTCGATGGTAAACAGCACATCGCCTGCGACTAACGGGGTGTTCGCCTGTGCTGGTACATCGGTAACGAGTCCTTTAACTGAAGGGACGATCGGTGTGGTGACATAAACCTGCCGCGCTAATGCTGTAAACGGATGGTTGTAGTTCATCAGTAACACTAAAGCGCCAACCAGTACAATTCCACCAAGTGCAGCGGTTGGTACTGTCCACTTATTTAGAGGGAGATCAAATACCTTAAATATGACAATACAGATGGCGCCGTAAGTCATCAGTAACAGTAAATCCATGACTATTGCTCCTTGTCTTGGTTTTGCTGCAGTTGCTCGACTTGCACTCGAAGTTGGTCAACTTGAAGCGTGAGTTGTTCTATTTGTTTGCTTTGCTCACTGTCTAACTGACTGACATTACTTGCAGCCTTAAATCCCCACCCTCGTTCCTCGCGGTACAACGTAGCCCAGATCCAAAGGAACGGCCAAATGGTATGTAACGTAAACAAACTCACCCAACCAGCCACGTGAATTGCATCTTGATGGGGGTGATTGCGCTTCTCGGCAATTTCATAGGGGATGTCGTGAATAATGATGATGCCGTAGAACAACACCAAAACCACAATCACTAAAATAGCCAATGCCACATAATCTAAAGCCATATCGAATTCCTAAGGGCTTGCTAAGCTTAAGAATTGAATATACCAGACCAACACACAACCACTAAACAATTACGCTACCTATTTAACAAAATCCTCAACAAAAACTGCAATAGTGAGCATTCCTAATAACTCCAACTTACTTGCGAGTTAGCATGACCTTGACTCACTTTAGGATATGTTTAGAAATTTCTACTTTAGGTAACAAATCAAACACTAAGCTGGATATTTTCTAGAATTATCTGTTTGCTATTAGTGGTGCATTTATATTCAACATGGCACTATTACCAGTTCACGCGAATAGTAGGTTTATTTCCATTTTGTCTTTATCTAAAACCAACTCCACATCGATCCAAGCTAGAGCTGAAGCGATGAATGTTAAGATCAGCGAAATGCAGGGTAGTGCTGCCGATCTGAATAGCTTTTGTTTAGCGTTACAAAAGCTGATTGGCACTGAGATGCCAGCGGAGAATATGGTGTTGTGCGACATGAGTGGTGCGTGGCCAAAGCTTATGTGGATTAAAGACAATCTCAATAATGTAATCCCTACCAATCTAGAAAATGGCGTAACTCACTATTTGATGCGCCATGGCCGCTCCGCGGTGCTGCATCAAATGGAAGTGCTGAGCCTGATTAATCGTGGTCAGGTTAGCTTGATTGGCAATTTACCCCACAGCTGGATGGGGATTATTGTGGCGCAGCAGCAACAATTAGTTGCCAGCGTTATCTTACAAACCTATGACAGCTACCGCTTTACCAATGACGACAAAAAACTGCTCGACCTTCTGACTCCTGCCATTGCCAGTGCACTTGCGCATCTCCAGTCCCAACATAAGCAGCTTGAATCCAAGATTGCCGAGCAAGCGGAACGAAAATCGCAAAAGTCACTGCAAGTGATGTGTGAGCTAACTGAACTGTGTCAAAGCGAAATGCCACTGGATACGCTGTATGGTCGTTTTCACGAACTGCTTTCTCAGCTTATGCCGGCAACCCACTTTGTCATCGCATTGAAAGTGGGCGAAGACACGATTGACTTCGTGTATACCGCTAATGAAAACCTGGAAGATTTCACTCCTAGGCAAGGATACAATGGCATCACAGAGTACTCGATGCAGCAAGCCAAGCCATTATTGCTCACCCGCGAGCAAATGCAGGCGCTGTTCGATAATGGTGAAGTTACCTTGCTGGGCAGACGTTCTGCTTGTGTGCTTGCAGCGCCAATGCGATTCGGTGGCGAGGTGCTTGGCAGCTTAGTATTACAGGATTACCATGATGATCACGCCTACGGCGTCGCTGAGCGGCAACTGCTCGGCTATGTCGCACATCATATTGCTAACGTCATTGGCACACGGCGTACCCAAGAACAGCTAGCAAACAATCAACTAAAGCTCGAACAAGCAGTTAAACAACGCACCGCCGAGTTAGAACATGAGATCACCGAACGTCGCCGTATAGAAAGTCAGCTACGTCATGACACCTTACACGACGACTTAACCAGTTTACCCAATCGCACCATGATCATGGAGCGCCTTAACAAGGTGCTTGCAGTGCGCAAGCGCGATAAGTCTTTTCAGTATGCGTTGCTATTTTTGGATCTCAATCGCTTTAAGGTAATTAATGACTCCCTTGGCCACCTCACTGGTGATCATCTACTACGTCAAGTAGCACAGCGGTTAAGTAACTGCTTACGTGGATTTGATACCGTCGCCCGTTTAGGGGGGGATGAGTTTGCAATACTGGTCGAGCACCTTAACTCGCCTGAAGACGCAATCAATACTGCCAATCGCATTCAGGCTACGCTTTCTCGTCCTTTCTACATCGATAATGAAGAGGTTTACAGCGGTGCCAGTATCGGCATCGCCTTTGGCGATGAGCAATACCAAGAACCGTCAGAGTTACTTCGCGACGCCGACGTTGCAATGTACCGCGCCAAAGATCAGCACAGTAAGAAGCCAGTTGTGTTTGATGCCAGTATGCGCGAGGCTGCCCAACAGCGGATGACCTTAGAAAATGAGCTACAACGGGCACTGGAATTCGAACAGTTCGAAGTTTATTACCAACCAACATGGACTTTGGAGTCCGGTAAGTTGTGTGGTTTTGAAGCACTAGCGCGTTGGCGTCATCCTACCCGCGGGTTACTGCTGCCGGAAGACTTTTTACCAATGATGGAAGAGAATCGACAGATCATCGAGCTCGATCGTTGGGTGCTCCAAACCGCGACCAAGCACTTTGCACAGTGGTTAACCAAATACCCTCGTCTTGAGAGTATTGGAGTGAGTATAAATCTTTGCTCGGAATGGTTTAGTCGTAACGATAGCTTCGATGTCATCATCAAAACTTTAGCGACTAACAAACTAGCAGCGAAACACCTGCTGTTGGAGATCACCGAAAAAGGAGTTCAGCACCATCAAGAGAATGCAGCTCAGCTATTAAAACAGCTCCAAAATATTGGGGTGCGTTCGATTATGGACGACTTTGGTACCGGCTACTCCTCTCTCAGCCATCTGCATCAACTTCCTATTGAAGTAGTGAAGATCGACAGTAGCTTCATCAGTCGAATGAACCATTGCAACCGTTCTGCTGCCGTAGTAAGTGCCATCTTTACCCTGTGTAACGAACTGGGGATCAGCGTCAATGCTGAAGGTGTTGAGCGATTACAACAGATTGAACAACTGCGTGACTTAGGCTGCCACTATGGTCAAGGTTTCCACTTAGGCCGACCGCTGCCAGCCAATCAGATCAGTGACTTTTTAGCGGGCAAACCGACCGATAGATAACAGTTTGATATCTCGTGTTCAGATACAAAAAAACCAGCCGATGGCTGGTTTTTTTAGTTCTAAGCGAAGTGGCCAATTAGCACACGTTCAATACCTTAATCGCCAAACCACCACGAGAGGTTTCACGATATTTAGGGTGCATATCTTTACCGGTTTCGTACATAGTCGCGATAACCTTATCCAGCGAAACACATGGATCCGAGTTACGACGCATAGCCATACGAGTTGAGTTGACAGCCTTCACTGCTGCAATCGCATTACGCTCAATGCATGGCACCTGCACCTGACCCGCAACTGGATCACAGGTTAGGCCAAGGTGGTGCTCCATTGCGATTTCAGCAGCGATACAGACCTGCGACGCAGACGCGCCCATAAGCTCAGCCAAACCGGCAGCAGCCATAGAACAAGCTACGCCAACCTCACCCTGACAGCCAACTTCAGCACCAGAGATAGAGGCGTTCATCTTGTATAGGGTACCCACAGCACCAGCTGCTAAGAAGAAAGTGGTGTACTGCTTAACGCCTACTGGTTCGATAAATTTATCGTAGTAAGCCAATACCGCTGGGATGATGCCTGCAGCACCGTTTGTCGGCGCGGTAACTACACGACCACCCGCAGCGTTTTCTTCAGATGCCGCTAACGCGAACATGTTCACCCAATCGATAATCGCCATTGGATCGTTTGAAAGAGAGGCACTAGAAACCAATTGACGATGCAATGCCGCCGCGCGACGTGGCACCCTCAGAGGTCCAGCGAGCAAACCTTCAGTTGAGCAGCCGCGGTTGATGCATTCGCGCATCACATTCCACACCTGGGCAAAGTTTGCCGCGATCTCCGCTTCGCTGTGATACGCCTTTTCGTTTTCCATCACCATCGCACTGATGCTCATGCCGTTTGATTGGCATAGATCCAGCATCGATTCCGCATCGGTAAAACCGTACGGCAGTGGTTTGAGGTTACTGTCTGGCTTACCAAAGTTTTCTTCATCAACCACAAAACCGCCACCAGTCGAATAGTAGGTTTTTGAATAGATGCTGAATTCGCCTTGGTAGGCGTGGATAGACATGCCGTTCTCATGCAGAGCTAATGTCTCTTCATGGAAGGTCACAGAACCTTGCGGGAACTCAACAACGTGAGAGCCATCAACCACTAACTGTTCCGATTGCTCAACCTGCTCAATGAAACCAGGGATGCTATCAATATCAACGCTTTCTGGGCTGTTGCCAGCCAGCCCCATAATGATAGCGATATCAGTATGGTGACCCTTACCAGTTAGCGAGAGTGAACCATAAATATCAACACTGATGCGAGTTACGTTACCAAGCTTGTTGCTATTACGCAGATCGTCAACGAAGGTTTTCGCTGCCTTCATCGGTCCGACTGTATGCGAACTAGAAGGACCAACACCGATTTTGAAAATATCGAATACGCTATACATCTGCATAACCTCGGAAAGATAGAAAACATAAAGCCGGACCAGCAAGCCCGGCTTCTATAAAGGGTACTTTTTACTTAGAACAACAGATCTTTAACGATGGCAGAGATTGCCACTAGACCCATGATGGCCACGAAGATGTTCGACACTTTACCGTCGTACTTCTTCATCGCTGGTACTTTCTTGATGGCGTACATTGGCATCAGGAACAGGATGGCAGCGATAAACGGTGCGCCGATTGACTCAATCATACCCAGTACAGATGGGTTGATGATGGCAACACCCCAAGTGGTGAAGAAGAAGAAAGCAACCAAGGCTTTATCAAACTTCTTCTCGCCCATTGCTTCAACAGCGTTAGGGCAGCTCTTACGAGCCATACCAGCTAGACCTTCTTTCGCACCTAAGTAGTGACCGAAGAAAGAAGAGAAGATAGCCAAGAATGCAACCAGTGGACCCAACAAGGAGATAACTGGAGAGTCGAATTCGTTAGCCAAGTAGCTCAGTACAGGTAAGTTCTGTGCTTTTGCTTCAGCCAGTTGAGCTGGAGACAGAGACAGTACTACAGAGAATACGAAGAACATTACGAAGCCAAGCAGCATGAACGAAGCACGCTTAAGAATGGCGTCAGATTTCGCAGCAGCGTTGTCGCCGTGTGCTTTACGCTGTGCTTGTGCCATAGAGGACACTGCTGGGCTGTGGTTGAACGAGAAGATCAACATTGGGATCGTCAGGTAAACAACCATCATCAGGTCACCGAAAGCAGGCATCTTGTCGAAGGACATCGCTTCCATTGACCAGCTTGGAATCAGGTAAACTGACATACCAAACAGAATCGCAACCAGTGGGTAAACCAATAGCTCAGTGGCTTTCAGCATCAACTTCTGGCCTAGGATCATCACTGACATCATCATTGATACCAATACACCTGACAGAATCCAGCGTGGGATTGATTCCATGCCCATCTGGTTGACCATAAAGGAGTCTAAGGTGTTGGTGATGGCGTTACCGTAGATCAGTACGATTGGGTAAATCGCAAAGAAGTATAGGAACGAGATGATGATACCGGCGTTCTTACCGAAATGCTCAACGACAACGTCAGACAGATCAGCATTTGGGTTCTTAGAAGACAGAACAAAACGACCCAGTGCACGGTGAGACAGGTAGGTCATTGGACCAACCAGCATTGCAATCACGATCAATGGCCAAAAACCTTCAAGGCCAGCACGGATTGGCAGGAATAGTACACCGGCGCCTACCGCGGTACCGAACATAGACAGTGACCAAGTTAGGTCCTGCTTAGAAAAGCCGACTGATTTTTTATCAGTTGTGGTTGCAGTGTTGTTCTGCATGATTATCACCTATGAGTGTGTTCGAGTTAGCGAGGCACAGAATAGGGATTTGAGCGAACAAAAAGGTGATATAAATCACCTCAGTGAAGATCATAAGTGACCAAGGTCACGTTCTGCAACAGAATATCATTCGAACCACAGATTGGTCTTACCAATTTACCATTAATAATGCGCATACAGTGTCTTTTACAGAGAACTATCCCAGTCGAACGGTGGCGAGATAGATCACCAATGTCGATATTTTGTGATTAATGCCACCTTGTTGCTGATGAGTAACGTCTTTCAACCAAATACAAACAAACCGCCAGTGATTGTAACGTTTGCGAGCTTGCACCACAGCGGTGCGTGAATCTCAGTCGAGCGAGGTGGCAATAGCAGCCGGAAGGAAGTTCAGTCGGAGTTGGCTAAGGCGGCATCGATAATCGAGTTACCAATGCCAATGGAGCGTTTAGCCGCGTGGATAGGCTGTGGCGGCTGGCTTATCCAAATAACAGTTTGCACCCCATAAAAATGAGGAAGGCTGCAAATGCTCGTTGCAACCACAGTTGCGACAATTTCGCCCCCAACGCCGCCCCCACTCGAACAAATTGGGAGCTTGCCACTACAATACCAGCAAAAGCAGGCAGATAAACGTAGCCTAAAGTCCACTCTGGTAAGTCGACGGCATTCCAGCCATTAACAATAAAACTGGTCACGCCTGCGACCGCCAGTGGCAATGTCAACGTGGCCGAGGTGCCTACGGCACGCTTCATATCAACTGAGCAATAGCGCAAAAATGGCACACTCAAACTCGCTCCACCGATCCCGACCATGGCGGAAAGGGTGCCGATGACACTGCCGGCTGCGATCAAACCACCACTGTGGGGCAGCTTACGCCCGGCATCAGGCTTTAAACCAAACAACATCTGGGTCGCAATAACAAACATGAACACTCCCAGTAAAATGGCTAAACCGTCGGCCGGAACCCTATCAGCGATAATTCCGCCTAAGTAAGCACCAAAAAGTACCCCAGGAGTAAAACGCTTGACGATGCTCCAATCAACATTACCCCGTTGATGGTGGTTTTGAATCGCACTAATCGCAGTAATCACAATGGTTGCTAATGAGGTCGCGATAGCCATGTGGATATAGATATCTTGGCTTAAGCCCATCAAGCTAAACGTGGTGATCAGCACTGGTACAATTACTAACCCGCCACCAATTCCAAACAACCCTGATAAGGTGCCAGCGAAGGCACCTAAGCACAGATAAATCAGTAAATCCGACATGTTGGTTATTTCCCTTACAAAACCAAACACATTGTCTCAGTGAGTCTGGCAAAATAACAGCCATATATCTAACCGGTAACCGTTATGTCAGAGAAACGAGCAGTCGTAGCATCGAAAAACCCTGTAAAAGTTCAAGCCGCGCAACAGGCACTATCACAAGCTTTTCCCGCCACCACTTGGTTAGTTGAAGGCTTTGCAGTTCCGTCTGGTGTTGCCGAGCAACCATTAACCGAAACTGAGACTCGACTCGGCGCTGAAAACCGTCTCAATGCCTTGCGTTTGGCTCAGCCTGACGCCGATTTCTATGCTGCATTTGAGGGTGGTTATGACCGATTTAACGGCTCGCCTTTTACTTTTGCCTATGTTGCTATCTCCAATGGCGAACGAGTGCAATTCGGCCGCAGTGCCACCCTGCCCCTACCCGAACAAGTTGCAATCCAACTGGAACAAGGGGGCGAACTTGGGCCGCTGATGGACATCTTATTTAACGATCACAACATCAAACAGAAAGGCGGAGCTATTGGATTATTTACCAATGGCAAGGTTGATAGGTGCAGCACCTATCGCGATACCATGACACTGTTGCTGGCGCCCTTTTTACATCCCAACCTGTTTTAGCCAATCTGCCGCTCCAAGCAAATTAATGGCTCATTCATACGCAGCTGAACGGATCGACTCGCGCACCACAGTTTTAGCGTAGTCATTAGTTTACTTGGCATTTGGCGGCGCGAACTGGAATCTCAGTAGCAATTTATGCTGTCGAAATAACTGAGAACTAAACAGATCCGTTAAACACGTTATTCAGCACAAGCAGTTAGACTAAGTGAAACAGGTGCCTTAAGTGGCCTAAAAAATGGCTGTGTCCAACCTCTGCATCAGCAAGTGATCCAGCATTAGTTTTCCCATTAGCAACCACGCTGACGACGTCCTATATTAAGCTCAACACTCCGGTAGGAATCATTGTTGCTCCCATTAATGAAGCAGAGATTGCGGTAGCGTAGCGCTACCGCAATAAAGCTTATTCTGCTGGGCGAATTACCTTGTCTGATGATGTTGCTGCAGCAATCTCATCTTCAGTAAAGAGCAATGGACGCAAGTTATTGTTGTCACTGTAATATTGAGTTTGGTCATTCCAATGAGGTGACTGGAAGTTATTCGACTGACTGTAGGTCAATAATCCCCGAGCCGTCGGCCCATTGTCACCAAAGCCTACCACCATCATCCAACTAGAACCGTAACGGACATGATAACCTTCAGTGCTTAGCTGCGAACGCAACGGCTCGCCACTAACAGGATCAGTAACCGCGGTATAGGCATGTTGTGGTAACAAGGTATCATCACGGCTGTCGAGTGAATAACTGAACACATTAAAGCCACCTTCGCGATTGTTACTACCTGAAATGGCAATCTTGGCACCTGAAGCGCTGCCATCCGGCAACGACTTCTCGATAAACTGCATCGAGCCAAGGGGGGCATCAAGTCCAAAGCCGGCGTTCGTTAAGCTTTGCGCCGCCTGAGCCAAAATAACCAGCGCACTGCCATCATCAACCAACCCTGCTGGGGTAGTTACAGGCATGGTCGACACAAACGGTTGAGTTAGATGACTACCAGTATCAAATCGATGGGCAAATTCACGCAATAGCGCCCCCCCGATACTGTCTTTATTTTGCGCCCCATTCCATTGGCCTAGCGCTGCACAGGCGTTGGTTAAATCAACCACAGTGCCATTACCAATATCGACGCCGGTACTCCCTTGCGCTTCACACTGAGTCAATAACTCTGGCAACACCAACTCTCCCAAATAAGCGCGGTTGGAAAACAGTGCCGCTTCAACCTCGGCGGGGTCAAACAAACCATCATCACCACTGCTATCGGTTAACAGAGTTAGCCCCAATCGCGTTCGTAACGTTTGTTCGCTACGACGCTTACCGTATAACGGTGACACGTCCTCAATCGGTTCTGCAGGGTTGGTAACCCAATAGGAGTTATTAGAGTTCTGCACAAAATCCTGACGAACTAGCTTCGGTGCACTGTCGTAAGGCACCGCGTCATCGAAGGCAAATAGCGGTTCGTAAGGAAAAATAGTAAAGCCGGCTTGCTCTTTAATCGTTATTAAATCAGGAGATACCCGTAACGCGGTTTGGGCATAGTCACTGATATGCGGCACTGTTGAGTCATCGATATAGAAGGCATTACCTTGGTCATCGGCGTACATGGTATTGTTAAAGATAACCCCATCGAAATCCCTAAACGCTTGTTGGAACTGATCAATATTGGTGGCTAGGTTCATTGCTAACCAATGCTCTAATACGTCAACATTCTCTTCATTCGCATCTTGAATAAAAAACGCTTGGCTATCGTCCCACGCGAATGGGGCTAACGTCGGCGGTGCTTCAACCATAACTCCCTTAGCCGTACGGTAGATGGTCTTTTCAAATGGCACTACCACCCCTCCGCCAACATTAACGTCGATGCTGACCAGTTCAGATTCAATCGGCAGCTCCGCCCCGTCATAGAGGTAGGTAAGGCGGTCACCCTCTTTCAGCGCAAGGTTATACATAATGAAATGTTCAGCGGTAGAGAAAGTATGGGTCCAAGCTAGATTTTGATTAAAGCCAATATTGATGATACCCGGCGTACCAACCAGCGACCCTCCCATCACATCGAGCTCTCCAGGAATGGTTAGGTGCGATTGCCAAAAACGTAACTGGCCGGTGTGGGGGAAGTGAGGATTCCCCAAAACGATACCTTTGCCATTGGCACTTAGCTCACTGCCTATTCCCCAGCCGTTGGAGCCTAAGTCGATCGGATTAAGCTCTGGCGTGGTTATCTTTCCAGCGCGGCTCCGCGCTTTGTCGTGGATCTGCGCTAACAGCTGTTGCTGTGGCTTCGAAAGCTCGTCAATAGCAGCTGTAGCTGCCGGTTGCGGCAGATATTCGTCGCCATCACCGGGATTAGCAAAGAAAATAAGATCGAGGAAATTGGCTGAGCCTGGCAGCAGTGCAATAGAAAACAGGTAGGTTAGCAGATCAACCGGTTCAATCGGTTCAACCCACGCTTGCCCTGCACAGGGAAGGTTCGGCGTTTGATTGGTCTCCAGTTCCGAAAGGTAGAGGTTATAGCCTTCGGTGAAACCGGACATCATCGCCACAGAGCGCTCTGGCATGGTATCGAGTAACACCTCAGCACTGGCTCGCACCCCCAATGCTTTATAACCAAAGTCGCTAATAATATTTTGGTTGTCTTCCGCCAGCACGTCACCGGTATTAAAATCAATACTACGGTGCGGCCCAAAGAACTTAGATCGTTCACTGTTGGCCTTCACAAAGCCATCCGCCAAGATACACAGGTGGTCCTCTGCTTGAGCATAACCAGAGCCAAATGCGATCTCTTGCAAACTGTCGGCTTCAATGTGGGGTACCCCGTAACTGGTGCGGCGGATCCGTGCTTCCAGCGTACCGTCTGCCATGGTAGTAACCGACGGCGGCACAATCGGCTCTGGCGCCGGTGGCACCACCGCCACTGGTGGCGTTGGTACGTCGTAGTCGTTATCACAACCGGCAAGCACTAAGGCGGCAGTCAACGCGGTAACCAAAAATGGTCTTATTGTCATAATTATCTTCCTTGTTAAAAAACAATGCGGATACTGCGCGCGTCGTCTGAGTAATCTGGGCAAAGCCTCACTTCGGGTAATACTAGTAAAGCTACTTTTTAATCAAATCGCCACTGGTTTCAAGTACTAAGCTGCCCACACTGGGGTAACAAAAGGTATAATTGCTGTTTCACCCTCGATTTAGTAAAGGTACGCCGTGGAATCCTTGCGCTTACAATTCCCAGCTTTGGCACAGGGCAATCTAATCTATTTAGATAACGCCGCCACCACCCAAAAGCCCAATGAAGTGATCGATGCCATGTCGCAGTTTTACCTGCGCGACAACGCCAATGTTCACCGTGGTGCTCACCGGCTGTCAGCGCGTGCCACCCGTGCCTTTGAAGGTGCCCGTTATCAGTTGGCGCAGTTCATCAATGCGCCTAAAACCGAAGAGGTGATCTTCACCCGCGGCACCACCGACGCGATGAACCTGCTGGCAAGCTCATTAGGGAAGTTGACGTTACAAACCGGTGATACGGTATTAATCGATCAATGGGCACACCACGCCAGCATTGTGCCGTGGCAACAGGCTGCGATAACCGCAGGGGCGAGCATCAAAGCGATCCCAATGGATGGTAGTGGCCGACTGGACACCGACGCTTATCGGCAGCTACTCACCCTCAAGCCTAAAGTCGTGATATTAACCGGCGTCAGTAATGCCTTGGGTTGCCGTACTGATCTCGCTCAATTCATTGCTGCCGCCAAACTGGTTGAGGCCATTACCGTTGTCGATGGGGCACAAATGGTTGGGCATCACCCGGTCGATGTGCAGGCAATAAGCTGTGATTTTTTCGCCTTCTCTGGGCATAAGATGTACGGCCCAACAGGGATAGGGGTACTTTGGGGCAACAGCGCAATGTTAAACGCAATGCCACCTTATCAGTTTGGTGGAGAGATGATCGAAACCGTCAGCTTTGAGCACAGCAGCTTTAATCTGTTGCCGTTTAAGTTTGAAGCTGGCACCCCCGCCATCGCCGAAGCCATTGGTTTGGGGGCCGCGGCACAGTGGTTACAACGACAAAATAGAGATGAAGTGGCAGCGCATGAACAGAGACTCCTTAATTATGCACAGCAACAGTTACGCCAGCTAGACGGCGTTACCTTGTACAGCGCCTTTGACGACAACGTAGGTTCGCTGGCGTTTAATATTAATGGCGAACACCATCAGGATGTTGGGGTGTGGCTTGATCAGGCGGGCATTGCGATCCGTTGCGGCCACCACTGCTGCCAGCCGCTCATGGCCAGCCTACAGTTGAAAGGTACCTGCCGCGTCTCGGTCGCCGCTTATAACACCATGGCTGAGATTGATGCCTTTATCGCAGCTATTAAAGACTACTTGGAATTTGTAAATGACGACTGTTAACCAACAACTGTTTCTACAAAGCCCGTTAGGCGATACGCTCACCCAAGCGGCACTAACTGAAGAGCTTATGACCCAAGGGCACTGGCAAGGACGCTACCGAATTCTAATGAAGCTTGGCCAGCGAATGGATAAATTGCCAGAGTCGCTGCAGATCGATAGCGCAGTCGTAGCTGGCTGCGAAAGCGTGACTTGGCTGCATCATCGACAGATCGACGAACGTCACTATTTTCTAGCCGATTCAGACTCTCGAATTGTCCGCGGTTTGTTGGTTTTGGTCCTCGCAGCCTGCAATGGCAAAACCTCAGCGCAACTGGCAAGCGTCACGCTCTCTGATTGGTTTGCCGAGTTGGGCCTCACTGACCACTTAAGTCCAAGCCGCAGCAATGGCCTTAATGCCGTGGTGCAACAGATCCGGACGTTGCAATAACAGAGCTAAGTGTGGATACCAAAAACGGAGCACTCAATAAGTGCTCCGTTTTGTTAACCGCCTTATATCGCGCTAACTATTGCTGTTCACGTTTGGCTTTTTCTGCCAGCTTCAATAACACCCGCGATGCTGCCACAAAGCCGAAGGTACCGGTCACTGGGGTTACCGCACCAAAGCCAGTGGCACAGTCCATCGCTTTAGGCCCTTCCGCATCGGATTTGGTCATACACACTTCACCGTCACTGCTTGGGTAACGCAGCGGTTCGTCAGAGAACACACACTCAATGCTGAATTTACGTTTAAGGTTCTTGCTGAAGTTGTACTCTCGACGCAGATTGTTACGTACTTTGGCAGCCAATGGATCTTGATAGGTTTTGGCTAAATCCGCCACCTGTACTCGGGTTGGGTCCAGTTGGCCACCGGCACCACCGACGGTCACAATCTTAATTTTTTGGCGCTTACAGTGAGCAATAAGAGCGGTTTTGGCCTTGACCGAATCGATGCAATCCACAAGGTAATCTAGTTTGTTATCAATGAGCTCGTGCAGATTGTCGAGATCAACAAACTCTTCCACTTCATTAACCACAATGTCTGGGTTAATAGCGCGCATACGCTCCGCCATTACTGCTACCTTTGACTGACCAACAGTACTTTTCAGTGCATGGATCTGGCGATTGGTATTGGTGGTACAAATGTCATCTAAGTCGATAAGCGTTATCTGGCCAATGCCTGAGCGCGCCAGAGCTTCAGCAGCCCAAGTACCAACTCCGCCGATCCCTACGATACAAACGTGGGCATTAGCGAAATATTGCAACGCCTGCGCTCCATACAAACGGCCGATGCCGCCAAAGCGCTGCTGATAGAGATCGTTCATTATCGGAGCTCGCTAGCTTAAGTGAAAAAATCGAGGCGCGAGTATAGCAAAAAGCAGCAGCCAGCCAACCGGAGTCGTTAACATTAACGGTGAAAAGTTGGCCGCTGACAGAGGGAGAAAAATAAACGATTGAGGCTAGCTGGAGATCTCGAGCAGCGAACGCACTTTCGCCAACCAAGAGCAGTTGTCGCAGGTGCAGGCGCGGCGATTAAGATGTGCCGCAGTTAGCTGGGCTTCAACATAATCCATCGCTTTGGTTAATTCACGGCGAATATCGTCGTCAGTTTTATCATCCAAAGAAATTAATTCATCATTGTGATTCAACCACTTACATTCCATGTCTTGGTGACAATAAGTGCACTCTTCATCAACCGGGTTGTAAAAAACGGCATGTTTACAAAAGCGCACGTCCATGTTGTCACGCATCTTCCGGCGTGGGTAAGCCATCAGTTCGGACAGGCCTGTGCGATCGATTGTGTCTAATTGTATGGTTTTGGTCATGGTGAACGCTCTAATTCCCATTTGCTCTTAGTCTGTCACAGCTACCGCGGCATAGATCAATACAGTAGTGAGCATTGTGCAGTAGATCACAATCACACCAACTGTTCACTATACGGTATGCTGCTAACTGATTGATCGTTAGTGGCAGGGAGCCAAGTCGTGGCAGAACAGCAATCGTTGCAGCAATTTTATATCCCCGAGGAGCAGAGTATCTACCTGCTGCGTCAAGATGACGCGCGAAAGTTACGACAATGGCAAGCGTTATGCCAACAACAGCTGCGTCAATTGGGTTACAGCCAGGTGCACTTTATTGGTAAAGGGGTGTTTGGGTTTGTGTTCGCTGGCATCGGCCACGGCAAACAGCAGGTGTTTAAATTCAGCCGCCGCACCCTGCCACAACGCCTCCAGGATCAACTGCAAGATGAAGCGGAAATCTTAGCGCAACTCGACCATCCAAACATTCCCGGACTCACCCACTTTGTACGTGCCTCCGGCCAACCTATTCTCCAGATGGAGCGTGCGCCAGGCCGAGAATTAGCCCAACTGGCTCAGCGCTGTGGCGCACTCCCGCTCACATGGTTAATGCCAATTGCCCAACAACTCGCTGAAATATTGCTGTATTTGCGCCAGCTACCTCGGCCAATTGTGCACGGCGACATCAAACCATCAAACCTGCTGTTCGAGCCCGCTCAGCGCCACCTCTCCTTGGTTGATTGGGGCTCTGCCGTGACTGCCCAACAAGATATCGACGGCCATGCATTGGGCTCCAGTATAGGCCTATATGAGGGCCAGCAAAGCTCCAATGCGCGCATGGGTGATGTCTACTTTATTGGGCCAGAACAACTTGCTCAACGACCATCGTCACCGCGTTTTGACGAGCAGGGGGTGGCGGCTACATTGTATGCTCTGGCTTCAGGCCAAATAAGTCGTTTTGGCAGCAAATTGCAACCCGCTAGCAGCTTAGGTCTGCCACGGCCGTTAGCTGAGATCCTTGATGGCTTGCTCAGTGACGATGAGACGACTCGGCAACAAGCAGGAGATCACCTTGTTGCGACCCTTCCTGCCAGTCGGCACTGGCGTCTTATCGCACCGCCCCAACCGGTTATCAGTTGCCTGTTGCCATTATGGGTTCATCGTCAGGGCAAACAGATCGATACCGTGGTTTACAGTTCACGTAAATCGTTCCTGCTCGCCAATCAAATTAAGCCTAATGACAATCAACGCCACGACATCCAATTAGCACACTACTATCGCGACTTTATGCAAGGTATGGGGGACAATGAGAAAGCGTTTGTGGTGGCGGTAAGCCAACTCGGAAACTACCCACTATTGGGAGGGTTGGCCCTGCACTGGCACGGCGACGGAGTCGATATTGATTGCAGTCTCAACCTGCAAGATCCAACCTTAAGACAACCCTTTACCCATGTGGTTAATACCGTGGTGCGCTTGGCTCAAACGCTACAACCCCAGCACAATAACGCGATATTTAAGGCATGCTTCTTTGACGCACGCGATACCTTGCACCTTAACCGCAACAATAACGGCCAACGATTTGTCGCACCACCTGAATTATCGCTGCCGTTTGAGCTCGGTAGCGCCCCGCAACAAGAGTTAAGCAGCCGCTTACACTCTTACTTTGAGGATGGCCGGGATCCCGATGAAAACCTGACCCTACCTGCCTCAATCATGAGTGAGCTCGGACGCCTCAACCTGATCCACCATACTGGTTGCATCATTTTCGAAGTGCTTGAGGACCACCTTAAAATCCACTCCTGCCTACGATTACTGGATCCTAATCGGCAACAGGCATTCAGCAACTGTTTGCAGCGAATTTTAGCGGCGCTAGTGGATATCGACGAATGCGGAATCGCTGGCTTTATGAAACTTCCCTACAAGAACACTCGTCAGTTCTCGACACTAGAGCAGCTACCCAACCGTTACTACCCTAAGGATCCGCGCATTTTCTTAAGCACAGAGACATAGAGCGACCGGGCGCTATCAACGTCGATTCGAGCGGTTAAGCTTGTTCCGGTAGACGCTTCATGCGCAGCAGGTGAATAGATACTGCAGTCGCGATCACCGCAAGCAACAGCTGCACTTGCCACAGCGGCACTAATACAATCCCTACAGTAATGCTGATCCACAAACTCAGCAAAGTGGTGGTGAGCTGTCGCAGTGTTAAGCCTCGACGCTCAAGGTAGTTAGTTAGCACTGGGCCGAGAAAACGGTTGTTAAACAGCCATTGCTGGCACCACTGTGAGCTGCGGGAAAAGCAGAAGGTCGCTAATAATAAGAACGGCACCGTGGGAATCAACGGTAAAAACAAGCCAACCATGCCACACGCTACCGCTAACCAACCTACCGTTAGCAACAGATAGCGCCACGGCCCTTGCGCCACTTTCATTAAGCTGATTCCTTATTCAGCCACGAATTCAGGGCCTCAAATAGCTGTGGTAACACGATAGGCTTAGTAATGTGGTCATTCATGCCTGCCGCAAGGCTCTTGTCGCGATCGCCACTCATAGCATGGGCGGTCATCGCTATAATTGGTATGTCGGTATTACTCTTACGGATCTCTTTAGTGGCGCGGAGCCCATCCATTACTGGCATCTGAATGTCCATCAGTACCAAGTCGTATTGGTTGTCTGTCACAGCTTGCACCGCATCGGCACCATTGACGGCTAAACTCACCTGATAGCCGGCACTTTTGAGCAGTTCGGTAGCAATTTGTTGGTTAATCAGGTTGTCTTCCACCAATAAGATATGAGCCTGTTCATTGGTCTGCGGCAATGGCTCTGGTTGTTCGGCCTTAACTGCTGGTTCAAACTTACTAGCAAAAGCATCAAGTACGGCGTCTTGCAGATCGTTCTGCTTAAACGGCTTCTGTAGCAGCGTATGAACTCGACCCTGTTTAACCTCGTGCTGTACCGACTCTCCCCGATAAGCGGTCATCATCAAGATTTCCGGCACAGTCTCAATGCCGTTTTGCTGCTGCAAATGATGGATCTGTTCTACCAGCTCAAGGCCATCCATCTCAGGCATCATCCAATCGATTAACACTAAAACCGGCTGATGCTCCTTGATAAGATTAAGGGCATCGGCGCCGTTATCGGCGGTTTCAACCTGAAAGCCAAGATCCCGAAGGTAGGTGGAATAGATCTGCAGCGCGCTATGATTATCGTCGACCACAATGGCTTTGCCTTGCAGCTGCTCCGGCAGCAGTTTGGTACTGCCTTGTGGCGCCTCAACCTGCAGCGCATCGATGGTAAAGCTAAAGGTGGTGCCTTCACCAATACGACTACTGACCTCTATATCACCGCCCATCATAGCGACAAGGTGCTTACAAATTGACAACCCTAAGCCGCTGCCACCGTACTCACGAGTAGTTGACCCATCCGCTTGACTAAAGGCATCAAACAACCGCTTTTGTTGAGCTGCCGTGATGCCGATACCCGTATCGCGCACCCAAAACTTGAGGCTAACTCGACCGTTACTCTCTTTAATGTCTTCACAGCCCAGCTCAACTTCACCGTGCTCGGTAAACTTAACCGCATTAGACAGTAGATTAACCAACACCTGGCCAAGCCGGAGAGAGTCCCCTTGCACGTGCAAACCGGCGGTTATTGGCGCATACAGCAGCAGTTCAACGCCCTTCTCCTGAGCCTTAATTGCATTGATCGACAACACGTGTTCAAGCACCTGATCAAGAGAAAAATCACGCTGTTCTAACTCAAGCTTACCTGCTTCAATCTTGGAGAAGTCGAGAATGTCATTGATGATACGCAGCAGCGATGCGGCACTCATCTTAGCTTTATCTAAGTAGTCTCGTTGGCGATCGTCCACTTCGGTACGCAAAGTTAGCTCTAACATGCCCAATACCGCATTCATTGGGGTACGGATCTCATGGGACATGTTAGCTAAGAACTCACTTTTGGTACGGTTAGCAAGCTCAGCGTCTTGCTTTGCTTCCAGCAGGGTAACTTCGTTGCCTTTTTGCTGGGTAATATCTTTATTGGTTCCCAGCAAACGCAGCGGCTCACCAAACTCATCAAACTCAACCGCACGGCCACGACAAAGGATCCAATGGTATTCCCCGCCTTTCCCTCGAAGGCGGAACTCCACCGAAAACGCTTGCTCGGGGAAGTCAAGGTAATCGTCGATGTAGCGCTCGACCCGCTGGCGATCGTCACTGTGCATCAAACTATAGAAGGTATCGATTAGCAGCGGGAACTCATCGGCCTCATAACCGAGCATGGTGTAATAAGCAGGGTTACAGATCATCTGGTTGGAGTCGAGGTACCAATCCCACATGCCATCTTCAACTGCGTCCATCGCCAAGTGATAGCGCTGCTCTGAACGACGGATCTGCTCCTGCTGTTGGGCTTCACGGGTGATGTCTCGCCATACGGAAATCAGCCCTAATAGCTCACCACGACGGTTATAGAATGGCAATCTAAGTACATCTAGAAGTACCATTTTGCCGTCGATCTCTACCCGTTCTTGATAACGGTCTGGAGTCCGCTTTTCCAGCAGCTCTGAATCCTCTTTGGCTTGTTGAGCTGCCCGCGGTGAGGGATCGATCTCAGTGACGGCGCTACCAATAATCTCCGATTCATTTTGGCCCAGCATCCGTTCTGCTGCTTTGTTACAGCCCAGATATCGGCCAGAGGTGTCTTTAAATACGATCGCTTCAGGAATAGCATCGATCAGGCTGCGCATCAGCGAAAAATCCCGTTCCCGCTGCTCATTCGAGAGGCGTAACCGTTCCGTTCGCTTGGCAACCAGCTTGTCCAAACGGCGGTTCTGTTCGGCCAAGTGGCGGGTGTATTGTTGATTCTCTTCAAAGGTTCTGGAGATCAACTCAAACCAGGTCTCCCACCCTCGCTGCACCCTCGTTGGTGGTGGCTGTGGTTGCTCTGTGCTGCGTTCCAAGTGAGTTAACAGTTGCGAAGCTGGGCTAACAAAGGCACGGCGAGTCAGGTAGTGCACTGCCGTCACCAAGATCGACAACGCCATAATAACGGTCAAGAAGGTGGATTCGAGCTGACGTAGGGTAGGTGCCATCATCTCAGCCTGTGGTTGCATAAACAGCAACCGCCATGGTGCCACCCCCATCGACATAGAGCGGATATAAAAGTCGTTAGTGATTAAGCCATTATCACTGTTAATCAGTTCTGAAACTGGCACATTATTAAGTGCAGGGGGCAATTTCTGACTGAGTTGATAGGTACGAGCAATCGACTCCTGATGCATATTGGGGTAAGACATCAGGTTATTATTGTCATCAAGCAGCAACACCATACCTTCGACATCGAAGTAACGCTCAATCTGGTTGGCGAGGGTTACTAACTCAATATCAAGGAACAGCGCCCCAAGAAATTGATTATCAATGTATACCGGCATTCCTAATGTGGTGATGAGCTCACCACGCTCATCTCGGCGCACTTCGCTCCAAAACATCTTCCGCTCTGGGTTCTGTTGTGGCTGCGCTAAACCAAACAGCGGCGAGTGCAGAATGCTTTCACGGATACCGCCGTCTTCTTGAGGCCATGGATACACCGACATCATCTTGCGGTTCGAGATGTAATAGATCTGTGATGCCTTTGGCGCCATCCGTTTCGCCACTGGCAATGTCAGTGACATCTGGTGGAGCATATCCAGCTCGAGATAGAAATCAGGGCTGCGCCCTGATAGCCGCCCCTTACCAACAATCAAGCCTATCCCCTCTTTAATCAGCTGATTGTCGAAGGTTTCTAACTCAAAGTAATCGTCGTGAGCATCAAACCGAGCTAAATCAGGGAAGGCGCTGACTCGGGTCACTTGACCAATGGTTAGATGGTTTACCGCAAAATCATGCAACGATTGTAATGCTCGCACGCTCGACTCAAGCAGCATATCAACTTGATGCGCGTGCTGAGTAATACGCCCAAACTTGTCATCCATTAGCTGCTGACGCTTGTTGTTGTAATCAACCGCAGCGGTAACCATAGCTAACAGCACCACAACCAAATAGGTATAGAAAACGGCTTTATTGTAGCGGCGAAGAATCGGCAATTTCACAAGCAGTCGAACACATTAGGAGTCGTTGTTTGCCAGTGTATCAGATGCAAGATTGCCCGGTTACTACCAAAACCAACTTAAGCCGCGCTCTAATCGTCTATCAAACAATTTCCTTAAGGAACACATTTTCACACGCCAATGACTCTTTTAGCACCCACAGCTAAATTTCATTAAAAAGTAGAAGATAGATCCCATATGTTTATTTCCAACAAGTTACCAATGATAACTCGAGGTTAATTCAGGTAACCGGCTATGGAACGCTGAAAGGGAGTTCACAAATAATCACGCACCAATGTCACAAAAACACATCAGTGTAATGTTATCGCAAACCAAGAGACTTAAGATTCGCCCGTTTAGAAAGCGCCAAAGAGCGTCCAGTCTTTTCCGACACATTGCAGGGGTCACCGTGAAAATTATTAATCGTAGTTTGATCTGCCTATCTATCGTTGCTGCTTTATCTGGCTGTAACGATGACGATACCAAATACATCGAAGTTCCAACGGATCCAATTGAAGTTCCATCTCCATACAGCCCAGTAGTTGCTGAAGGTAAAGTTCTTACCAACACTCCTGACATCGTTGTTAAGAGTGACGATACCGATAAAACCGAAGTAACCATCAGCATCGGCGCGACCTCCGATCTGCACGGTCGTATCTTCGGCTACGATTACGCTACTAACAGCGAAGACGTTGATGCTGGCCTTACTCGCGTAGCGACTCTGCTTGCTGATGCACGCGCACAAGATCCAAACATCATCATGATTGATATCGGTGATACCGTTCAAGGTAACTCCGCTCAGCTGTTTAATGATGATCCTACTCACCCAGTAGTGTCTAGCTTGAACGCTCTGGACTTCGACGTGTGGGTACCGGGTAACCACGAATTCAACTTCGAGCGCTCCTTCATCGACCGTAACTTGGCTAACTTCAACGGTGCCGTTCTGTCCGCTAACATCAAGTGGGAAAGCAACAGCGCTAACTACATCCGTGGTTACCAGATCTTTGAAGTTGATGGCGCTCGTGTTGCTGTTATCGGCCTAACCCCTGCTAACGTTCCTAACTGGGAAGCATCTGCTCCTAGCCACTTCGCTGGTTTGAAGTTTGAAGAAGAGCTAGCCTCTACCCAAGCCGCAATGGACGAACTGGTTGCTGAATACGCCCCTGACGTTATCGTAGGCGCCTTGCACTTAGGTCGCTCTGGCGAATATGGCGCTGGTGTGCACGACATCGCCGCTGCAATGGCTGACAAGTTTGACGTGATCCTAGCGGGCCACGAGCACGCAACTTACATTGAATCAGTAAAGTTGGGTGACGCAGAAAACATCGTCGACATCAAAGTTGCCGATGACAGCAACGGCTATGTAGAAGATAAGAGCATCTCTGGCAGCTACGACGAAAGCAACCGTGCTGAGTCGGTTAAGATCATGGAGCCTGGCAAATGGGGTTCTAACCTTGCGATTGCTGAAATCAAGCTGGCCAAGGTTGATGATAAGTGGACCATGGTTGATACCACTTTGACCAACGCCTCTACTAAGAACGTTGCAGAAGACACCACTTTGGCTGCGCAGTTCCAGTACGTTGATGACATCTCTAAAGCCGATGCTAACGAAGTAATTGGTAACGTTGTTGGTAACTTCACTCCAACCTCTACCGGTAAGCCAGATATCGCAACCGAGTCTGACTACGATGGTGACGCTGGTCGACTGTACACCACTATCCACTACGCCAAGGTACACGATACCCCGCTAATGGACGTAATCAACAAGATCCAGCTGGACGCTTCTGGTGCAACCATCTCAGCTGCTTCACTGTTCTCTGACTCATCTAATCTTGAAGACGGCGAAGAGTACACCAAAGGCAAGTCGACTAACCTGTACAAGTACGACAACACCTTGCTGGCGGTAAACATCTCTGGTGAAAACCTGAAGAAGTACATGGAGTGGTCATACACTTACTTCAATCAGTACAAAGACGGCGATCTAACCATCTCCTTCACTCCAGGTGTTGCTGCTTACCAATACGACCAATTCGATGGCGCTATTGCGTACACCGTTGACCTAAGCAAAGCGGCTCAGGAAATGGATGCTGAATACAACATCACGACTGCTGGTGAGCGTATCTCCATTACCGAAATCGATGGCAAGCCATTCGATCCAGCTGCTACCTACTCACTGGCACTGAACAGCTACCGCTTTGGTTCTCAGGTTGCTAAATTTGGTTGGGCTTCAAATGACGACGTAACTTACGATTCGGTTAACGAAACCGTGTACGCCATCCGCGACATGCTGACCGAATACGTTATCGCTAACCAAGGTATCGACGTTGCTGACTTCAGCGATAGCTTGAACACTTGGTCATTCGTTCAGACTCCAGCAATTGAAGCTGCACGCACTGACGGTGGCGCTGGCCAAGCGCTATGGGAAGACATCCAAGAGATGAAGACCTGTGTTCAGATCGATTGGTCTAACGCTAAGTACCCAGGCATCATGACTTCAGTTAACGTGAAAGATGCAAGTACGTACTTTACTAACACCAATTACAAAGATGGTGCTACTGCTGAAGAGCTGCACTTAGGTTGTAACATCGAAGCTAAGTAATAACTTCGGTTAACAGCATTAAGGCACGGTATTTACCGTGCCTTTTTTTCCAACTAATTGACTCACCACTGAGTTTGCTCGAATCCGAATTTAGTCGTGAGTAAATTAACTTAGAGCTGTACCCATGATCCGTAACTATGGCTTCACCTTCTTGATAGCTGCGCTATCAACCCTGATCTTTTACTTCTCTCCAAGTTGGAGTGAATCATTTCGGCCAACGCAATCACAGCAACAGATATTTGTAGAAGCCAAAGTGGTAAAGATGATCTCGAGCCACCTTGCGCCAGACGCACGGGTGCCCTCGATAACGACGGGCCAGCAAGTGTTTATGGCCGAACTGCTAGAAGGGCCAGAGCAAGGCAAGCAAGTTAAGATCGACAACCCACTCAGCCGCCAACACAACGTTTACGTTGATGAGGGGGATGTATTTATCATGATGGTACGGCAAACCGTCAACGGCACCGTTTATTGGGCCTATAATCACAAACGCTCAGACGCTATCTACTTAATGCTAGCCGCTTTCTTCGCGCTATTGTTGTCATTTGGGCGCAAAGAAGGGCTCAACTCGATGGTCGCCCTTTACTTCACCGCAGCACTGATTATTGGGGTACTGGTGCCCTCCATCTTTGCTGGCTGGAATCCCATCCTCACCAGTATTGTATTGATGGCAGTGATCATCATAGTCAGCTTTATCTTGGTATCCGGTGCCAACCGCAAAAGCATCTGTGCCATGGGCGGTACCCTACTTGGTATTGTCGCCGCTGGCATTATGGCGCAGCTGTTTGGCGAAATGGCCAACCTATCGGGGATCTACTTAGATAAGGGCGAAGACGTCATCTACCTCGCGGAAAACCTGATTCCAATTCGCTGGCTGATGTTTGTCGCCATTGTTATTGCTGCCCTTGGCGCTGTGATGGACGTAGCTATCTCGATCGCTTCCGCTTACAACGAACTGCGGATAACCGATCCTAAATTAACACCAAAGCAGTTAGTGCACGCCTGTATGAACATCGGCCGCGATATCATGGGCACCATGACCAATACCTTAATCTTAGCCTTCGCCGGTGGCGCGTTAACGACCATCATGATGGTGTGGGGCTTCAACATGCCAGCAAACCAGTTTATGAATATGCCGTTGGTCGCAATGGCAGTGGTCAACGCCCTAGCCGGCAGCGTTGGTATCGTACTAACCATTCCATTTACCGCTTGGTTAGCACCATACGTATTCAAACCGAATCAGTTAGAGCAGCAGTGATCCGCAACCGCGGTTAACTGCGTTGTAGCAGTTCAACTATATTGGGCTAATGAACACAAGTTGACATAAATAACTGGTATTTTTTAATTAATGGGGCACGAAATTAGCCGTGCCCCAGTTTATTATTAACTACAAATTTTCTTCTGCAAACGCCGCTAATCGCGATCGTTCGACCCCATCCAAAAAGACATTGGCGCTGCCGTTAAAGCTTTTAAAGCGCTCAACCGCATAGGTTAGCCCAGAGGTAACTGCAGTAAGGTAGCTGGAGTCTATCTGCGCCAAGTTTCCGCTTAATACTAATTTGGTGCCTTCGCCCATGCGGGTGATGATGGTTTTTAGTTGCGATGGCGTTAGGTTTTGACACTCATCCAACAGCACAAAACTGTTTTGAATCGAACGACCACGCATAAAGTTAACCGACTTAAACTGAATATTGGCCTTTTCCATAATGTACTGCAGACTACCTGATGGGCTCTCATCCTGCTTATGCAGTACCTCCAATGTATCGGTAATGGCCGCCAACCACGGCATCATTTTTTCCTCTTCGGTACCAGGTAAAAAGCCAATTGATTCGGCAATTTCGGGGGTATTACGAGTCACAATGACCCGACTATAGCGGCGGGTTTCTATCACCTGCTCTAAAGCTGCAGCTAACGCCAGCAGCGTTTTGCCTGAGCCAGCAGGCCCGGTCAGGATCACCACATCTATCTTTGGGTCTAGCAGTGCGTGCAACGCCATACCCTGATAGATATTTCTGGGGGTTATCCCCCAAGCGTGATAGTGCATCAACCGGTCGCGACCCAAATCTCGAATGGTGACGTAGCGCTCGTCCAACTGCTTAACTTGGCCGCAAAACTGTTCACCATCATCAAGCAGATATTGATTGAGGTAGAACTGTTGTTCTGCAAACACCTCGTTCTTTATAAGATGCTCGGTAAAACGGCCCTGTTGATTGCTCTTAACTTCACCAACATTTTGCCAAAAGTCTCCCTCAAACTCGGCAAAACCTTTAGCCAAATAACGGATGTCATCAACCAACTGATCGCTGCGATAATCTTCAACCCAGCGGAGCCCTGCCCCCTTGGCTTTGATACGCATATTGATGTCTTTAGTAACCAGGATTACTGGCCGAGTGGGATGCTGCTGTTGTAGGTATAAAGCACTATTAATAATAGTGTTGTCGTTACAGCTCAGAGGAAGAGATTGGCTTGGGGCAAACGTCGCTTGGTGGTCGGGAAAGATAAGTAACTTGCCACTGGGGATATCGATACCAGCGGCTTCTAATGGTACTCCCGCTAACAGCTCGTCTGGCGAGGCCGAGCCAACGCATTGCTCGAGCGTTCGCACCGCAATACGCGCATCACGAGCGACATCCTTGTTGCGGTCTTTGATTTGATCTAACTCTTCCAGCACCGTCATCGGTACCACAACATCATGTTCTTGAAATGAATAGATCGCTAATGGCTCATGTAACAGCACATTGGTATCAAGTACGAATAGCTTTTTCTCAGACTCAACCATGACGCCTCCGCTATGCTTCTATCTTTAGAGTAGCAACGGCATTGATGATAGCGACCAGCTAAACATCAATTTTTTGCTATCAACAACACTGTATCACATGGCTAACGGCTATCATTTAACCATATAAAACAAGCAGGTGATTGCGAGGTGGTAATTGGTGTAAGATACGCGCCTTTTTGCGCCAGCAATTCGCTCAGTCAGGAGTTTCCCACGCTATGTCCTTTGCTTTAGGTCAACGCTGGATCAGCGATACCGAATCTGATCTTGGCCTCGGCACCGTTGTTGCCGTTGAGGGTCGAATGGTCACCGTGCTATTCCCCGCTACCGCCGACAACCGCCTCTTTTCCATTCAGGAAGCGCCATTAACTCGCGTTATCTTCAATCAGGGTGATGAGATTAGCAGCCATGAAGGCTGGAAGATGATCGTCGAGACCATTGAAGAGAGTAACCAACTGGTTACCTACCACGGCAAACGTAGCGACGATGGTGAAGCAGTAAGTCTGCGTGAAACCATGCTGGACCACCAAATTCGCTTTAACAAGCCACAAGACCGCTTGTTCGCAGGTCAGATCGACCGAATGGAGTATTACGTTAGTCGCTACCAATGTCAGCAACAGCGTCATGCCATGCAACAGAACAGCCATCGCGCGCTGCAGGGTCCTCGTGCAGGCCTGATCCCCCATCAGCTCTACATCGCTAACGAAGTTGGCCAGCGCCACGCTCCACGAGTTCTACTTGCCGATGAAGTTGGTCTGGGTAAAACCATCGAAGCGGGTCACATCCTTCATCAGCAATTGTTGAGCGGTCGCGCCGAACGCGTACTGATCTTGGTACCGGAAAATCTGCAGCATCAATGGCTGGTTGAGATGCTACGTCGCTTCAACCTGCGCTTCTCACTGTTTGATGAAGAGCGCTGCATCGAATCGCTGGCTGATAGCGACAATCCATTTGACACTGAACAGTTGATCATCTGCTCCATTGACTTGTTGCGCCGAAAAAAGCGTTTCGAACAAGCCCTAGATGCGACTTGGGATCTTATGATTGTCGATGAGGCACACCACTTAGAATGGAGTGAAGACAAGCCGAGCCGCGCTTACCAAGTAGTAGAGTCGCTAGCAGAAGAAGTACCTGGCGTACTGCTGCTCACCGCCACTCCAGATCAGCTTGGCCATCAGAGTCACTTTGCTCGTTTGCGCTTGCTCGATCCTGATCGCTTCTACGATTACCAAGCGTTCCTAACAGAAGAGCAGGCATACCAGCAGGTTGCTGATGCGGCGGAAGCCCTATTAGAGAAGCGACCGGTGACTGACACTGAAGCCAAAGCGTTAACTGCGCTACTGCCTGAGCAAGATTTGACTGAAGCATTGGCTGCTATTGCTGCTGATGACCAAAACGCCCGCGACAAACTGCTGAGCGATCTGCTTGACCGCCACGGTACCGGCCGCGTCTTGTTCCGTAACACCCGTGCTGGCGTGTCTGGCTTTACCGCCCGTCAGCTCAACCGTCACCCGGTCACCTTACCAGAGCAGTATGCTACCGCGGTTAAGGTATCTAACATGTTTGGTGGTGCCGGCAACACCGAACAACAGGTGATCAACAACCTTTACCCAGAAAAACTATACCAACAGTTTGAAGGGGATAAAGGTAACGCCTCGTGGTGGCAGTTCGACACCCGCGTTAACTGGTTGCTTGAGTTCTTAAAGTCCCACCGTTCCAAAAAGGTGTTGGTTATTGCCTCGCAAGCCACCACGGCGCTGCAACTGGAAGAAGCCCTGCGTACCCGTGAAGGTATTCAGGCTGGTGTATTCCATGAAGGTATGTCGATTCTAGAGCGTGACAAAACCGCGGCCTACTTTGCCCAAGAAGATGGTGGCGCTCAGGTGATGATCTGTTCTGAGATCGGCTCAGAAGGTCGTAACTTCCAGTTCGCCTATCACTTGGTGATGTTCGACCTGCCACAAAACCCAGATCTGCTCGAGCAACGTATCGGCCGTCTGGATCGTATTGGCCAGAATCACGATGTACAGATCCACGTACCTTATATCGAAAACAGCGCCCAGCAACATCTACTGGACTGGTTCGATAAGGGCATGGATGCATTCGAGCATAACTGTCAAGGTGGCCACCTGCTGCACAACGAATTCAGTGAAGCGTTGATCAACGTGTTAGCGGGTACCGGTGAAGGCCTGAATGAGCTGATTGAACAAACAGCTGCCCGTGCCGCCGAGCACAATGCAGCTCTGGAAGCCGGCCGTGATCGCCTGTTGGAGATAAACTCCAACGGTGGCGAACAAGCGCAAGCCTTGGTCGAACAGATTGAAAAGGCCGACGACGATACCGACTTCATTAGCTTTATGCTGAAGTTATGGGATGTAATTGGCGTGCATCAAGACGATCGCGGTGAAAATGCGGTAGTGCTGCGCCCAACCGAGCACATGCTCTACCCAAGCTACCCCGGCTTACCAGACGACGGTTGCTCAGTCACCTTCGATCGCGACACCGCACTGTCGCGTGATGACTTCCAGTTCATCACCCCTGCCCACCCAATGGTGGCAGCAGGTATCGATCTGATCACCAGTTCAGAAACTGGCTGTACCGGCGTATCACTGCTGAAGAACAAGGCACTGCCAGCTGGCACTCTGTTCTTGGAAATGATCTATGTTGCTGAGGCAATTGCCCCGGCCGAAGTACAGTTGGGTCGTTTCTTGCCGCCAACGCCCATCCGCCTGCTAATGGATAAGTCTGGTAAAGATCTAGGACAAAACATCGACTTCGATTCCTTTAACCGCCAGCTGGTGCCTATCAACCGCCACACTGGCTCTAAACTGGTATCGGCGTCGCAATCGGTATTACACCCGTTGATTGCCGCTGCGGAAACTCAAGTAGCCGAACGTCTGGCGACCTTGGTTAGCTCGGCGGAACAACGCATGGAGCAAGAGTTGGGTGGTGAACTCGAGCGTCTCCAAGCACTTAAGGCGGTAAATCCGAACATTCGAGACGCAGAACTTGACGCAGTACGTGAGCAGATGAGCATGGCTAAGGCCCACCTGGACCGCGCCCAGATCCAGCTGGATGCTATTCGCTTGATTGTGGTTACACCGGAATAAATAGCGTTAGCCATCGCTACTGAAAAGGGGTGCCAATGGCACCCCTTTTTTGTTAGTGATAACGGTAGTGGCCAGACACGACTGATGCCGCAGGCAAGCAACAACAATTTGCGCATTATCTCTATCTCCCCTTGCACCACTGTATGTAAGCACCTAAAATCTCAGCGAAAAGTAATTTCAGGAGGCCATATGGACCCCATTCCCAGTCCCAGGTGGGACGAGATAACCGAAACATGTAACAATTACCTTCGGTAAGCAGAGTCCATACTCCCTAGGGATAGCCTCCCTAATGCTCTGCTTCCGACTCTCGGAGGTGGACCATGCAAAAAGAACAACTTTTTGCCACCCTTAGCGAAGCTCTCGCTGCCAGTGATAAACGCGCTATTCGTGCTGAGCTGGAACATATGCACGCGGCCGACTTCGCACTGGCCGTTGATGAATTCGATGCTCCTCTAGCGGCGAAGCTGCTGGATCTGCTGTCGCTGCCTGATCACGCCGATGTATTCGGTTACCTCGACCCGCAAAATCAAGCCGACATCGCTGAGTCGATGCCCCGCAATGAGTTGGCGGCATTGTTCTCACAGATGGAATCTGATGAACGAGCGGATCTGTTCAACCAGCTGTCAAAAGAGCAACAACAAGCATTGCTGCCAGGGCTAGCTCAAGCCGAGCGTGAAGACGTACGCAAACTCGCCTCCTACCCAGAAAAAACCGCAGGGGCAATGATGAGCTCTGACTACGCGACCTTACGTAGTCACTGGACCGTCCGAAAGGCATTACAACGTCTCCGGTTAGAAGCGCCAGATAAAGAAACCATCTACCAAACCTACGTTATCGATGGCGATCGCCATCTGGTTGGCACCATCTCGCTGCGTGAATTGATCCTATCTAACCCCGAGCGACTGGTGTCGGACATCATGCTGACCGAGGTACTGTTTGTTCGCGTTGATGAAGATCAGGAAGATGTATCGGAAAAAATCCGTCACTACGACTTACTGGCATTGCCGGTTTTAGATACCGCCGAGCGATTAGTGGGGATCTGTACCTACGATGACGCCATGGATGCGGTGGTTGAAGAAGCGACCGAAGATGCGCAAAAGAGTGGTTCGGTTGCCGCACTTGATTCCACCATGGATAAAGTCGGCAAATGGGAACTTTATCGCAAACGTATTGGCTGGCTGATCCTGTTGGTATTTGGTTCGCTACTTTCTGGAGCCGGCATCGCCCACTATGAGGCGGTAATTGAAAGCCATGTCGCACTGGTGTTCTTTATGCCGTTATTGGTGGGCTCTGGCGGTAACGCCGGTTCGCAAGCCGCCGCACTGATGGTGCGAGCCCTTGCCACCGGCGAGGTTGAATTGAAGGACTGGCTCGGCGTTCTTGGCCGTGAAGTTTTGGTTGCTGGCGGCCTTGGCTTAACCATGGGAGCCGTGGTTGCCAGTTTAGGTTGGTTCCGCGGTGGGCCAGAGATCGCACTGGTGGTTACCATGGCGATGATCTGTGTGGTAATGGCAGGCTCACTCATTGGCTTATCACTGCCGTTTTTGCTGTCACGGATCAACCTCGACCCAGCAACGGCCTCTGGCCCACTGGTTACCACTATCGTTGATGCTACCGGTATGGTTATCTATCTTGGTTTTGCCAGCTTTGTCTTGGGCTTACCCATTCCGTAAGCTCGCTGCCGCCAACAAAAAAGGAGACGTTTTACCGTCTCCTTTTTTATGGCTGTGTACCAATTAAGTGTTGTTCTTTCCAAGGCTGTTAAAGCACCGCAATCGGTGAAGCCGAAGACTTAAGATAAACTTCAACAACTAACTACGACACAGCCCTTTTTTATTCACAATTGCTAAACATAAGTAGCTATCAACTGCCCAGCGGCGTCACCGGTAACACCATAACGCTACGTTGATCAACGTCTACCTGCCCGATAGTCACGGCGATGGTATCGGCCACCTGTAACTTAAGCTCGTCGTCAAACGATGCCTGAGCGGTTTCACCATTGATGTTCAGACGAGCTTTATCAACGCTAACGTGGCTAGCTGGCATAAAGGCGACGGCGCCATTTTCTGCTAACTTCACTCGAATACCACCGCGATTGATGTCGATAATTTTGCCGGTAAATTCGGTCTTAGAACCGGACTCCGCCAGCAGATAACGAGCATAGAGCCAATCGCCAACGTGACGTTCGCACATGCGATGCAGCTTGCGCATTTTAGCCAACTGCTCTAACAACTGGTCAGTTACCACTTGGGTTGGATCGCTTGCAGCGATAGTGGCTTTCAACAAGCGGTGGTTAACCATATCGCTGTATTTACGAATCGGCGAAGTCCATGTTGCATAGCCTTCTAGCCCCATGCCGTAGTGAGGTTGTGGTGTTCCTACTACCTCAGCGAAGGCCTGTAGCTTACGCACTCGAGCATCAAGGTAACCGCTTTCTTGCTTATCCAATACCCGGCGCAAGGCACAGTAACCGCCCATCGTCAGCAACTGTTCTGCGTCAAAGGTGATGTGGTGCTTCTCAAGTAGTTCTACCACCAGATTGATGCGCTCTGGGTCCAAACCGGCGTGAGCATTAAAAATACCTTGGCCAACGGTTGCACTTAGACGCTCGGCACAAGCGGCGTTAGCAACAATCATACACTCTTCAACAATACGGTTGGCGGTACGGCGCTCATCAACGTGAATATTGAGTACGTTGCCGTTGTCATCCACTTCAAAGCGATAGTCTGGCTGATCGGGGAACACCAAGGCATTCTCTTTACGCCACGCACTGCGAGCATTAGCTAAGGCGTGCAGCTGTTGGCATTGCTCAGCAATCTCAGCTTGCTGTGGCTGCCACCCATCGGCAACCTCATCCAAGTAGTCAGACACGTTGTCGTAGGCCAGTTTGCCCTGCGAGCGAATGGTGGCTAAAAAGAACTCAGCCCCCGGCTGCAGTTCACCATCAGCAGCCACTTGTATATGGGCACATAGGGCTGGACGATCTTCAGCTTCAACCAACGAGCACAGCTCGTCTGCCAATTGACGTGGCAGCATCGGTACGTTGTAACCCGGCAGATACTGGGTTAAGCAACGCTTAAAGGCCTCTTGGTCAACGTCATCGCCTGGCTGCACATAGGCTGTTGGATCAGCGATAGCGACGGTTAAACGCCAACCGTTATCGTTGCGCTCAACATATAGGGCGTCGTCCATATCTTTGGTTGAGGCCGCGTCAATGGTAACAAATGGCAGTGCGGTCAGATCTTGACGCTCAGCACCATCCAGTTGCCATGTACTTGGCCCTTCTGGTTCAACCTTAGCTAAGTCATGTTTAGCGAGGATCACCCACCAAGGCACATGGGGATCATCGGTGGCAGCGACAAACTCTGACACTTCCGCCAAGAAGCTCTTGTCGTCTTCACGCAGCGGGTGACGTTTCAGGTGGGCAACCACGTAGTCGCCATCCTTTAACGATTTCTCATCGATGTGCTTTTTACAGCGAGCACGCATGCCCGCTTTCATCATCGGGTGATCAGGAACAAGGTTTAAACGGCCCTTAAACCATTGCACTCTGGCGATAAAGCGATCTAGGCTCGCCTCAAGCAGCTGCTCTGGTTCGGCGGATGTTTTATCGCCATCTTCGCGCAATACCGCACTAACACGATCACCGTGCACGACTTTCTTCATCATCGGCGGCGGCACAAAGTGGCTTTCGCCCTTATCGGTTTCGATAAAGCCGTAACCTTTGGCGGTAGCTTTTACCTGCCCTTCAACGGTTGGCAGGGTTTCGCGGATCTGAGCTTTTAATTGCTGCAGCAGCGGATTGTCTTGAAACATCGGGGTTACCGTCTCTGTGCTGACTAAAATGGGCTTCCGGCGGTACCAGAAAAGCGGCAATTGTACGGGATAGCACCGCATGCGCCAACCTTATCGGTGACCCATGGCAGCACCATGACTATCAGTTTACTTGATGCTGAACCTTACCATTAAGGTAGCTACCAATATTGGCAATGGCGATGTTGAGCAGGTTTTGTCTCGCTTCGAGAGTTGCCCACGCATTGTGTGGCGTAATACTACAATTAGGCGCAGTCAACAGTGGGTTATCTGCGGCTGGTGGCTCGGTTGAGAGTACATCCAAACCTGCACCAGCAATGACTCCCGCCGCTAATGCTTGCGCTAGTTCCGCCTCATGGATCAGTCCACCTCGAGCAGTGTTGAGCAGCAGAGCCGTTGGTTTCATGGTGGCCAGCAGCTGGGCATTAACAAATTCAGTATTGGCGGCAGTTTGGGGGCAGTGCAGGCTCACTACATCGGCTTGACTAAATAGTTCGGCTAGAGTTACCCAGCGGTGCTCCGTTGGCAGGTCATGGCGTTCTGACCGAGTATGCACCAAAACCTTCATGCCAAAGCCCCTCGCCATCCGAGCCATCGCTTGGCCAATATCGCCAAATCCAACGACGCCCAGTGTTTTACCAGCCAATGCCATCAGTGGCGCATTCCAGAAACAAAAGTTGGGGCTATCCACCCACTGACCCTGATGCACGGCGTCATCATGCTGCGCCACTCGACTGGCAAAATGGAGCAGATGAGCCATTGCCATTTGCGCCACCGACTCGGGCCCGTAACCGGGAATATTGGTAACCACAACTCCTTGAGCTGCCGCGGCGTTTACATCAACCACGTTATAGCCTGTTGCCGTCACTCCGATATAACGTAATTGTGGCAGCTGTACCAATAAGGACGCATCTAAAACAACCTTATTGGTTAAGACGATCTCAGCGCCTTCACAACGCTCTAACACCAACTCCGCTGAACTGTTGGAATAAACGGTCACCTCACCGTATCGGTTTAACAAAGTCCAATCGAGATCACCTGGGTTCAGCGTCTCACCATCCAATACAATGATTTTTCTCATACTACTTCCAGAAAAAAGGCGCGATAGTTATCGCGCCATGGTAATTCACTTGGTTGTGAAACGTCGTCACAGCTAAAATCAAAACCGCGCCAATAGACCGATGTTCACCTGCCCTTGCACAATAGCATCGGCTTCCAGTCGCAATTTACATTGGCCATCTTGGTCAAAACAAACTAGATCAGATGAACTTTCGTAGCCACTGAAAAAGCTGCGGGCGTCAGCATAGATGCCAATGTTACGGGTAATGTTATAGCGCGCGCCTAAGCCCAACCCCATTGAGAACGCATACTCAGAAGAGTAGTCGCCATCTGGTTTGAATTCAGTAACACCGACACTCGCCGTTACATAGGGTACAAAATCCCCATTGGGGAAATAGAGACTGCCACCAAAATGCAGGTAACTAACATCAAGATCAACGCCGTTGGAGGGACCAAAGCTGCCGGTCTTGAATGAGGTGCTCTGTTTCGAATAGAGCAGGTAAACGTTACCTGGGTCATCCAGCTCTCGCCCAATCATAAAACCGACATGGCTATCACTATCGATCTCTAGATCGCCAACATCGGTGCGCTCCCCTTCAACCTCATCGGTGGTATCAAACTCACCGCCGAAGCTCATTCCATACATTGGTGCAATAAAATAATTGGGCTCAGCAGCAAGTGCTGAGCCACTTAACAGTGTTGCTATCGCTGCCACTACTCCTTGGCGCATTGTTACTCTCCTTTGTTAGCGCGAACGAACTCCCATGCGGACTGGATCTGCTGACTCTTTTCCTGAGCAACCTGAGCCATCTCCGGCGGCAGCCCCTGACTAGCCAATTTATCTGGGTGATGCTGCGACATCAGCTTACGGTACGCGCGTTTAATGGTACGCAAATCATCGGCCTCATCGACACCAAGGATCTGGCATGCATCCGCCATGTTCATGCCAGTTTGCTGGCCATGTTGCCCACCTTTTTGACGCGCCAACATCTGCGCCAACTGCTCTTGGTTAAAACCAAGCTCATGGGCAATAATCTCCAACAAACGCATCTCTGGCGCTTGTACCTCACCATCGGCCAGCGCAACTTGGATCTGGATTTCAACAAACATCTGCGCCAAATCGCGACGAAAACGCAACGCTAAACCCAGCTGTTTCAGCCGTTGCCGCAATGGATAATCTGCCGACTTGCCATCGCTAAAGGCTTGCTGTGCAATAATCCTAGCATCACCGCGTAACCCCAGCTGATCCATCAACGCAGATGCCAAGGCAATATCTTGCTGAGTCACTTGGCCTGTACTTTTGGCCATATGGCCCATTACGGCGAAGGTGGTGTGGAAAAACGGGTTTGGTCGACGTTGGCGACGAGCATCGATGAAGCGATGCCCTAAATAGAGCCCCAACAGTGCTCCAAACCATTTGCCCATCATAAAGCCGATTCCGGCACCGATAAGCTTACCCCAAATGCGCATCTAGCTGTTTCTCCAACTGTTGTAATCTAGCCACGGTGCCTACGTCGCACCATGGTTGTGTAATTCTATGGCCACTAACTTGGCCCTGTTCCATTGCTGCACGTAGCAGCGGTGCTAGTGGGAACCGCCCCGGCTGCGAGCCCGCCAATAGTTGTGGATCGATAATCGCACAGCCCGAGTAAGTCAGCTTAGCCTCTCCGTGCTGAGATAATAGGCCGTTATCCAAACTGAAATCCCCCGAGGGGTTATGCTCTGGATTAGCCACCATCAACAGGTGTGCCACTTTACCTACCGGTAGTGTCACCTGTTGCCATGGGTAGGGACAATAGACATCGCCGTTAATCAACAAAAAAGGCTGTTGACCTAACAAGGGCAAGGCCTTTAACAGACCGCCGCCAGTTTCCAACGGCATACCTTGCTCGTCGCTGTATGCAATCGATAAACCCCAGCGGCTACCATCTCCTAATGCTTGCGGGATTTGTTCACCTAAATGGCCTAGGTTAATCACTATCTCAGTAAAACCAGCAAGGGCTAGGTTCTCCAAGTGATACTCAATAAGTGGTTTACCCAGCAGCGGAATTAATGGTTTAGGGGTTGAATCCGTCAATGGGCGCATACGCTCACCACGCCCAGCAGCTAAGATCATCGCTTTCATCGGCTTAGATCATCCATCTGCTCGCCTAATGGGTTAGCCAATCTAGGCGCAACTTGTTGGGCCAATAGTTGCGCTAAAGGTTGTGTTTCAACATAACGCTGCCCAACTGCAATGAGGTAATTAATCACTCGCGGCAGATCAGCCAAATAGCCTGACTTGCCATCTCGATGGTGCAGCCGAGCAAATATTCCCGCGGCTTTGAGGTGGCGCTGCATGCCCATCAGATCAAACCAACGCTGAAACTGCTCCTGTGTAACCGTTTCATCTAGCAACCCGTCCGCTTTCAGTTGGGTTAGGTGTTGCTGCAGCAACGACGTTATTTGCGCCTCTGGCAACACTAGATAGCAATCGCGAAGCAGTGATACCACGTCGTAGCTTATCGGGCCGACAACGGCACCTTGATAATCAATCAACGCCAATGTATCACCGATAACCATTAAATTACGGCTGTGAAAATCTCGATGTACTCCAACCTGTGGCTGCTCGATGGCATTGCCGACCAACACCTCAACTAGCTGTTGCCACATTTGGGCATCAACATCGAGTTGCAGATGAGTCTTTAACAGCCACTGAGGAAAGAGCTCAAGCTCGGTGGTTAGCAGCGCTCGGCTGTATTGCGGCAATGCACCGGCAACGGTTGAGGTTATCTCGGCAAACGCTGGCAACATCGCTAGCGCCTTTTGATACCACCGCTGCGCATCATTCTCTATCAAACGAGCATACAGGTGGGTATCGCCCAAATCAGACAAACACAAAAAGCCTAACTGCAGATCTTCCGCCAACAACTGTGGTACTGGTAAACCACCATCGGCAAGTGCTTTAGTCATTGCCACAAACGGCCGACAATCTTCTAATTCTGGCGGAGCGTCCATGGCTATTTCACTAACACCATTACGCTGATAACGAAAATAACGGCGAAAACTGGCGTCAGCAAAAATGGCTTCTGGTGGCGCGAGCGGTTGTTGCCAAATTTGTTCAAGCCATTGATGTAATCGTTGCGCTCTTGGGTCGGTCGTCATCGCTGTCCCACACGTAGTAGAAAAGTTAAAATTGCTTTATCATACCTAAGTTTTTCTACCTACGATTAAGCTGTTGTGCAATTGTAGGGAAAACTTTCATGCGCTCCTTATCGGGCGAAATGGATGTTACTCGATTTTTGATGTTGACGATTACGGGACCTCATGCGCTTTTCCCTCATCCTTACTTTTAGTGTTACCCCCTTTACTGTGTGGGCAACCGATTTTGTCCAGCCTGGCGAATGCGAAGCCCCTCGTCCACCAGAGCTTACTAGCCCAACGACGCTGGAAGAAAACGAAAATGACCGAGCGGTTCGCGTTAACGCCAATCGCAGTGAGGCCGTGGCCGGTGATTCAGCCAAATTTGAAGGGCAGGTTCAATTAACTCAGGGGGTTCGGCGCATTACCGCCGAACAAGCCAAAGTAAGTGAAGCTGAAGGAAAATTAACCGCTACCGGGGGGATCTTCTATCAAGATCTTGGGGTTTCTGTTGCCGCGGATTCACTCAGCGCCGACATGAACGCCAGCGAAGCGGAGCTATCTAAAGCCAAATATTGGCTCAACGGTCAGCAGGTTCACGGTGATGCTAAGTTATTGCAGATCACCGCTGACGATAATATCGAGCTAACGGATGCAACCTTCACCACCTGTGTAGCCGACGATCCAACTTGGGAGCTGGAAGCGGATAGCATCATCCTCGACAGTGAAACCGAGTGGGGCGAAATTTGGCACGCCAAGGTAAACATGTTTGGTGTACCGGTAATGTATATGCCGTACATGACGGTACCGATTACCGATAAACGTAAGTCTGGTTTCCTCTTTCCTAGCATCGCCACCAGCTCAGACAATGGTTTCGACGTAAGTGTCCCATATTACTGGAACATCGCCCCGAATATGGACGCCACCTTAACCACTCAGGTGATGAGTGCGCGTGGCACCTTCGTCCGTGGTGTAGGTCGTTACCTTCAGCCTTGGGGACAAGGCCAAGTAAACCTAGAATACATTGGCAAAGATAGAGAAGATGATAACCAAGATCGCTACCTCTTCCACTTCGAGCATGCCGGCAAGTTAGACAAAAACTGGCGCATATTCGGTGAATTTACCCAGTTCAGTGATGATAACTATTTCTCTGACATGGACAGCGACGTCAGTACCAACACCGATAATCAGATCAATCGTGAAGGCGAAGTGTCCTATTTCAGTGACAACTGGGATATGGCGATACGGGTGCAAGACATCGAGGTATTAGGTGATGTAGAAAAGCCGTTCCAGGTTATGCCATCGCTGACCTTCAACTATTACCAACACGGCATTCCGGCTAACCTGAATTTCGACTTCAACAGTGAACTCACTCACTTTGCTCACCGTGATAGTAATCACCTCACCGCGACTCGCCTGCACCTTGAGCCAACGTTGAGCCTGCCTTATCAGTCGCCACTTGGCAGCCTCAATGCCGAACTGAAGCTGATGCAGACCTTTTACGATCAGAGCGGCCTCAATTACCAACAAAATGATGATCTCGATGATCAAGTAAGCCGAACCTTGCCACAGCTGCGCATCGGCGGCCAGATGAACTTCGAACGTGACTTCCAGTTCAAGGGCAACGATTACCTGCAGACCGTTGAACCGCAGTTCCAATATCTTTACATTCCCCATGAAGACCAATCAGATATTGGCCTTTATGATACCGCGCAACTGCAAGAAGATTATTATGGCTTGTTCCGCGACCGACGCTATTCTGGCCTCGACCGGATTGCCGACGCCAATCAGCTGACCGTTGGTTTGTCGACTCGAGTTCTCGATGATGGACTGCATGAGCGCGGCAGTTTCTCAATCGGCCAAATTTTCTATTTCGAAGACTCTGAGGTAAGCCTCGGTTCTGAGGATGAGCAGCGCCAAGAAAGTACCTCAGCGTTAGCAATGGAAGGTCAATGGCAGATCGACCAGCGCTGGGCACTGCAAGGCTCATTCCAATTTGATACCCAATCCGGTGATACCAACAAAACTGAACTGTCGGTCGATTATCAGGTCGATAACGATAGGATGATTCAGCTGTCCCATCGATACGTGCCAGATTTGGGCGTCGACGATAACGGCGATTCGGTCGATATTAGCCAAGCCGGTTTACGTACCACTTGGCCAGTAGCTAAAGATATCTACTTCATTGGTAATTACTACTACGACACCCACCTTAGCCGTGCCGTTGAGAGTTATGCAGGATTTCAATATGAGTCTTGCTGTTGGGCGATTCAGTTCTCTTACTACAAAGAATTAGAAACAAACTATGAGGGCGAAGATTTCAATACCATCGGTCGTACCTCTGACTATGACAAAGGTTTCCGCATCAACTTTGTGTTGAAAGGACTTGGTTCATCCGGCCCTATCGGCGTATCGAAGATGCGCGATGAAGGTCAGTTTAACTATCGCAAACCTTACTACTTACGTAACTGATTAACTAAGACGTGATAAAGTGCCTCCGTTGAGCAAATCACGCCAATAAAGCCAGAATGGATACCATAAATGAGAGTTCGTAATACCCTACTCGCTTCACTGCTAGCCCCGATGTTAGCCATCGCAGCACCGCAACCACTGGATCACGTCGCCGTTCTGGTGAATGACGGCATTATCCTTGAAAGTGAAGTAGTTGACCGCCTAGATATGGTGAAGCAGTCTGCTACTGACGCGGGCCAGCAGCTGCCATCTGACAACGCATTACGAACTCAGGTGATTGATCGCCTTATTACTGAATCGCTACAACTACAGATGGCTGAACGTATGGGCATGGTTGTTGGTGATACCCAACTAGATCAAACCCTAACCAACATGGCCAAAGAGCAGGGCATGGATCTAACCCAGTTTCGTTCTGTTGTTGAGTCCCGTGGCGACAACTATGCTGCTTACCGTGAGCAGATCCGCAATGAGATCACCATTGGCCAGGTACAACGAGTTCAGGTTCAACGCCGCGTACAGATCTCCCCTCAAGAAATTGAAACCCTTGTAAAACTGATTAAGGAACAAGGTCTCAAAAGCGCCGAATTCCATGTCGGTCACATCCTTATCGATTTCGCCGATGACGAAATCGCTGCCCGTGAGCGAGCCGAAAAAGTGATGACGCTGCTGAACGAAGGCGCTGACTTTAAGAAGACTGCCCTAGCGGCATCATCTGGCCCTAAAGCACTTGAGGGTGGCGACTGGGGCTTTATGAACGTCAACGCCATGCCAACCCTTTTCAGCGAAGTGGTTACCGACGCTAAAGCTGGTGACCTCATTGGCCCAATTAAGGGCGGTGCCGGTTTCCACATCGTCAAGGTATTTGAGACCCGCGGTATTCAAACCAAAGAGCTAAAAGAACTGCAATCGCGTCACATCCTGCTAAAGCCTTCACCAATCCTAAGTGAAGACCGTGCTCAAGCGATGCTAGTTGAATTCTTAGAACAACTAAAAGCGGGTCAAAGTGAGTTTGCCGACTTGGCAGAAAAGCATTCTGACGACCCTGGCTCTGCGGCTCGTGGTGGCGATCTAGGTTGGGCTGATCCCAATATGTATGTTCCGGCATTCCGCGACACCCTTAACAGTCTTGAGCCGGGCGAATACTCGCAGCCATTTCGCTCTAGCCACGGTTGGCACGTGGTACAGTTAATCGAACGTCGTACCACCGACGCCAGCGAATCCATCAATTCAGATCGCGCCTATCAGTTACTTTATCGCCGTAAGTTTGGTGAACAAGCGCAAAGCTGGCAGAACGAGCTACGCTCTAACGCCTATATCGAAGTAGTTGAAACTAAATGACAACTCGCCGGATCGCGATTACCCCAGGTGAAGCTGCAGGGATCGGCCCCGATCTCGTCATCCAAATAGCTCAACAGGCATGGCCTGTTGAGCTGGTGATCTGTGCCGATCCTGATTTAATGACACAGCGTGCCAAGCTACTTGGCTTACCGTTGCAACTGCAACCGTATCAACCATCGCAACCGCCACAGCCGCAAGCAGCAGGCACCTTAACGATTGCCCCAACGCCACTGCGAGCACCGGTTACTGCCGGAGTTCTGAATGAAGCAAACAGCGCTTACGTCGTGGAAACACTTCGCTTTGCCAGTGAACGCAACCTAAGTGGTGAGTTTGATGCGGTAGTGACGGGACCAGTTCATAAAGGCATAATTAACCAAGCAGGCGTGCCATTCTCTGGTCACACTGAATACTTTGCTCAACAGGCAGGGTGTCAAGATGTGGTGATGATGTTGGCTACCGAAGGGTTGCAAGTAGCACTGGTTACTACTCATATCCCATTAGCTTACGTAGCTAAGGCGATCACACCAGCGCGTTTGGATAAAGTTATCCGTATCTTGCACAACGATCTGCAAACCAAATTTGGTTGCGAGCAACCGAAAATCCTCGTCTGTGGCTTAAATCCCCATGCCGGCGAAGGCGGCCACTTAGGTCGAGAAGAGATCGACGTTATCGAGCCAACCCTCGAAGCGTTACGCGGCGAAGGAATGTTGCTAACCGGACCGCTACCCGCGGATACCTTGTTCCAAGCAAAATACCTCGATGAGGCCGACGCGGTCTTAGCAATGTATCACGATCAAGGTTTACCGGTGCTAAAATACAAAGGGTTTGGTCAGTCACTGAACATCACACTGGGATTACCTTTTATCCGAACTTCTGTCGATCACGGTACCGCATTAGACTTAGCCGCAACAGGCAAAGCTGATCCGGGTAGCCTCCATGTCGCCTTAAGTAAAGCCATCGAGCTAGCGAATAATCAACATTCATGAGCAACAATATTCATATGGGGCACCGCGCCCGAAAGCGGTTTGGTCAAAACTTCCTGCATGACATGAACGTCATCGATCATATCGTTGCTGCTATCAGCCCTGATAACGATCACACCATGGTTGAGATTGGCCCTGGTCTAGGCGCCTTAACTCAGCCAGTGGCAGAGCAAGTAGAAACCCTAAATGTGGTTGAACTTGACCGTGATTTGGCTGAGCGCCTGCGTAATCAACCACGCTGGGGGCAACACTTGGTTATTCACGAAGGGGATGCACTTAAGTTTGATTTCGGTCAACTGGCAGAACCAGGTAAACGGATGAAGGTGTTTGGCAACCTGCCTTATAACATCTCGACTCCGCTGATGTTCCACCTATTTGAAACCGTCGACAACATGGAAAGCATGCATTTCATGTTGCAAAAAGAGGTGGTGCAACGTCTTTGTGCTGGCCCTGGTCATAAAAACTATGGCCGTCTTACGGTTATGGCGCAGTACTACTGTAAAACCATGCCAGTGCTGGAAGTACCACCAGGCAGCTTTACCCCGCCACCAAAGGTAGACTCCGCCGTAGTAAGACTGATGCCACACAAGCAGAAGCCGTACCCTGCCGACAACATTCGTACCTTGGAAAAACTGGTTGCCAGCTCCTTTAGCATGCGCCGTAAGACCCTGCGTAATAACCTCAAGGGTCAGCTGAATGATGAAGAGTTTGCGCAAATGGGGATCGACCCAACCCTACGTCCTGAGCGCATCAGCGTAGAGCAGTACGTAACCATGGCCAACTTCATTAGCCGCCGTAATGCAGCCTGAATCCCCGCTGCGGATAACGGTTGTAACCACATTCGTGCCGGAGCAATCCGATCCGGCCGAATGTCGCTTCCTGTTTCACTACCAGATCACCATCGACAATATCAGTAATGACCGTCTCACTCTTGAACGGCGTCACTGGTTTATCCACGATGCTAACGGTAAACAGGTTGAGGTTGAAGGCAAAGGCGTTGTCGGTGAAACGCCAACGCTGCAACCAGGGCAACGGTTTCAATACAGCAGCGCTGCTGTTATCGAAACCCCTGTTGGCAGCATGCATGGCTACTTTACCTTAGCCACTGCCCGCGGCTCTATCAAAGCCCCTATCGCTCCATTCCAATTAAGCCAACCTGGGATTCTTCATTAACATGGCCACCACTGCAGCCAACAGAAACTTTATTGTTGGTGATGTTCAAGGCTGTTTTGTCGAACTAACTCAGCTGTTAGCGCAACTCCAGTTCAACCCTAAATCTGATGTGCTTTGGGCCTGCGGTGACCTTATCTCTCGCGGACCAGACTCTTTGGCGACCCTGCGCTTTTTCATGTCTCTCGGTGACCATGCCAAGGTGGTTTTAGGCAATCACGATCTACATCTTTTTTGCGTTGCCGCTGGGCTAAAGCGAGGCAGTAGAAAAGATCTGCAACAGGAGCTATTAGCAGCACCGGACCTACCGCAAATTATCGACTGGTTGCGGTTTCAGCCACTACTACGGACGTTGCCAGAACATAACGTAGTACTGACCCATGCAGGTTTACCACCACAGTGGGACCTCAAGACCGCTCAACAACGTGCCGCCGAAGTCGAAGCCATATTACAGCAGGATGATTACCTTAAGTTCTGTCAGCAGATGTATGGGGTTAAACCTAACCAAGACAACCCCGCGGCACCGCTGTATGAGCGAGCCACTTTCACCGTCAATACGCTCACTCGAATGCGTTACCTAACCACCGACGGCGCACTTGAATTTGAGGATAAAACCCCACCGACTGAGGATTCCCCTTACATACCGTGGTTTGCTTACCCTGATCACTATGCTCTTAAGCACCATCGACTAGTGTTCGGCCATTGGGCGTCACTACAGGGAAATACAACCGACAGCAACGCCATCGCTATCGACTTAGGCTGCTGCTGGGGCGGAGAGTTGTGTATTTGGCAGGCTGAAACTGGGATAAAGCACACAATACCCTCACGCAAAAAGAGTAAAGATTACGACTAGTGTGGGAAATTTGCGCGACAATTAAAGTCGAATGACATTCCTGCCGATAACTCAGAATAATAATAATAATTAGGGTAGCTTGTTATGACTTTAACGGTAGCAAAGAGAATCATTGGTGGTTTTGCCTCAGTAACCTTACTGTTGTTGTTGTTAGGCAGTTTATCGTGGCTCGATATGCAAAAGGTTACTCGCAATACTGAGGGACTACTGCACTTCTCCCTACCAGCAAAAGATCATGCCACCAGCATTGAGCGATTACTGTCAAAACAGCAAGTCGACCTACTCAACGCTTATTTCAGCAACAACCAAAGCAGCAACGACAATGCCCAACAAAGTCTGGATAGTCACCAAGCGCAACTGTTCGAGGTGCTGGCACAGATTGAGCCGCTACTGAGCACTGCTCCTGATTCCCTCGAAGTATTGATAGAGCTGAAAAAACAGCTCGACACCTTCAATCAATCGGGTACTGCGTTAATCAACGCACACAACAACGCCTTAGAAACCCAGGTACAGGTGCAACAAACATTAGAGCAACTGCGTATCTCCATCGACGACACCGAATACTTCCTTGAAGACATTATCGATCTGCAAGATTCCAATAACCTATTTGAACAAGAGATGGCCATAGAGGCAGGTAAACTGCAAAACAATATTACCGTTCTTGCCCGCTCATTGGTGGCGCTATCAACCATCAATACATTGCCGCAAATCGACTCGCTCACTATAGAGCTACAGGGTTCGGTACAGGTTTTAGGGCAAAGTCGCGATAAATTGATTGGGCTAAACAATACTCTTCCCATCGCCAACGACATCGACGAGCTGGTTGAAGCCGTAACGGCTATCATCAGTAACCTGAGCCGTAATAATGGCGTCTGGCAGCAGGCGCGACGCTACGTTGAACACAACCAAAGTGCCAAGCAATCACTAACAGCCAATAACGTTCAAGCTGAAGCGTTATCAATGAATGTGCAGCGGTTAAACGACCAACTATTTAACGCAACTGAAAGCGCTGGCGATGACACCATCGATTCGATTCTGACGAGCCAGCAACGAACTCTAGTGGTGATGGCACTGTCGATACTGTTAGCAACCACCATTGGCTTGTTCACTATTCGCTCGATCACCCGACCACTGAATCAAGTCAACCACACCCTGACTATCCTCGCCCAAGGGGATCTTACCGCAGAACTGGATTACCGCTCTAAGGATGAGTTTGGCCTACTGATTGCTAACATCAATACCTTAGTTGGTAGCCTCCGCACCTTGATTAGCTCTATTAGTGACAACGCTAACCAACTGGCCACCGCCGCCGAGCAAACTTCGGCCATTACTACACAGACTACCTCGGGCATCCAAGCGCAGCGTAATCAGTTAGAGCAAGTCGCCGCGGCGACCATTGAACTATCCGCCTCTGCCAGCGAAGTCGCCACCAGTGCCAATGACACCCTCGGTGAAATGAAGCAAGCCGACGATGAAACTCAGCGGATGAAATCCCTATCGAATGAAAACTCAGCGTCGTTGCTTGAGCTTGCTCAAGAGGTTGAACAAGCCAGCATGGTGATCAATAAACTGCATGAAGACAGTGCCACCATTGGCAGTATCTTGGATGTAATCCGCGGCATTGCTGATCAAACTAATCTGTTGGCGCTCAATGCCGCTATCGAAGCAGCCCGCGCCGGTGAGCAAGGCCGAGGGTTTGCTGTGGTCGCCGATGAGGTAAGGTCATTGGCATCGCGCACTCAAACCTCAACCACCGAAATCCAAAATATGATTGAAGCGCTTCAACTCGGTGCTCAGCAAGCCGTAAGCGCTATGAGCCATGGCCAAGCGAAAGCGCAGAGCAGTGTCGATAAAACCAATGAAGTGAATCAGGTACTGGACTCAATCGCTGATGCGGTAAACCGCGTCTACAGCGCCGGCAATCATATTGCTCAAGCAGCCCAACAGCAAAACGAGGTGTCAATGAGTATCTCTGAGAGCATCAACCAAGTTAGCGGGATCGCTGAGGAAAATAGTACTGGCGCCGAGCAAACTGCCAGCGCCAGTCATCAAGTTGCGCAGCTGTCAGAACAACTGCGTACGCGCGTACGTCAATTCGTTATTTAATACGACGCAGTCAATCCCAAACGGCCCAGCTCGATAGCTGGGCTGTTTGCTATTCGACACATCGCTTGAGGCAGATAAAATCTAAATCGTAACCATTGTTGGCATCGCGGCTACGACGCTCACGGCTAACCTCTCGCCATTGTGTCGAGTCCCATTGAGGGAAATGGGTGTCGCCATCAAGCTCAGCGTCCACCATTGTGAGGTACAGCGTATCTGCACGAGGTAGCAACTCTCCATAGAGCTGGCCCCCACCAATCACCATCAACTCATCGGTCGTTGCAGCAACCAGTGCCATAGCCGCATCGATGCTGTTGACCACTTCCACCCCTGGGATCGTAAGCGCTTCCTGCCGAGAAATAACGATATTCTGTCGCCCGGGTAACGGTCGACCAATCGATTCATAGGTCTTACGCCCCATGACGATAGGCTTGCTCATGGTCACACTTTTAAAATGCGCCAAGTCCGCAGGGAGATGCCACGGCATCTTATTTTCTTTACCGATAACATGGTTACGGGCCATACAGGCAATCATCGCGATCTGCACAGACTCTCCTTGTTGCAGTTAAGTAACTGTCTTGATGGTATAAAAAAGGGCGCCCCTAAGGGCGCCCTACTTTCGCAAAATTCACAGCAGAAGTCAGTAGCTGTTACTTTTGGTAGATAACTTCAACGTCATAATCGTCGTCGTCAAAATCATCATCCCAATCGTCATCTTCAACCACTACGTGCTTCATTTGCTCAGCATGGTGATGCTCCCACTTGAAGCTCACTTCCTCTTCAGATTCCTCTTCAGAGAACTGCTCAGGCATCTCATCGATGATGCGTTGTACCTGTTGCACTAAGTCGTCGGTATTGGTTTTAGAGATTGCAGCGATGGTCGCTACCTCTTCATCCCACTCCAAAGCGTCCTTAATGGCGTTGATACGCTCTTCGCGCTCATCTTCTGGCACAAGGTCCAGTTTGTTAAGCACGAGCAGACGAGGCTTCTCATACAGCTTAGGGGAGTACTCCGCTAGCTCGTTTAAGATAGCAACAGCGCCATCACCAGGATCAGAACCGTCAAATGGTGCCATATCGATGATGTGCAGCAACAAACGACAGCGTTCTAGGTGCTTCAAGAAGCGAATACCTAGGCCTGCACCGTCGGATGCGCCTTCAATCAAACCTGGGATATCAGCAATCACGAAGCTGGAGGAAGCTCCGGTGCGCACAACGCCTAAGTTTGGTACCAAAGTGGTGAACGGGTAATCCGCCACCTTAGGCTTAGCAGCAGACACCGAACGGATGAAGGTTGATTTACCGGCATTTGGTAAGCCCAATAGGCCTACATCTGCCAATAGCAACAACTCCAGCTTCACTTCGCGATGTTCGCCTTTCGAGCCTAAGGTCTTTTGACGAGGGGTACGGTTAACCGAACTTTTAAAACGGGCGTTACCCAAACCGTGGAACCCGCCTTTAGCGACCATCAGCTTCTGACCATGCTTGGTCAGATCACCGATCAGCTCATCGGTGTCGGCATCGATAGCACGAGTACCTACCGGTACAGGCAACAGCTTATCTTCGCCACGTCGACCGGTACAGTTAGCGCCACGACCGTTCTTGCCACGCTCAGCGCGGTGACAACGTTCAAAGCGGTAGTCCACTAACGTGTTTAGGTTTTCGTCGGCAACCAGGTATACGTCGCCGCCATCACCGCCATCGCCGCCATCCGGGCCGCCGCGGGGAATGTATTTTTCACGGCGGAAGCTAACAACACCGCTTCCGCCATCCGCAGCTTCTGCGCGGATTGTGACTTCATCTACAAACTTCATGATCAGGTCCCACCAAGGTTTCGCCTAAAGTATATGCGTAATACGCAAAAAACCCCGCCGAGGCGGGGCTTTTCTTATTCGAACAGGTCGAATTACTCGGCAACAATGCTCACAAATTTGCGATTGTTCTTGCCTTTCACTTCAAACTGAACTTTACCGTTTGCGGTAGCAAACAAGGTGTGGTCTTTACCACAACCTACGTTGTCACCAGCGTGGAATTTAGTACCACGTTGACGAACGATGATGTTGCCCGCTAAAACGTTTTCACCGCCAAAGCGCTTAACACCAAGACGTTTACTTTCTGAGTCGCGACCGTTACGAGTCGAACCGCCAGCTTTTTTGTGTGCCATTTCTCAGTACCCTCGTATTAAGCGTTGATGCTAGTGATTTTAACTTCAGTGAACCACTGACGGTGGCCCATTTGCTTACGGCTGTGCTTACGACGACGGAACTTAACGATTTTCACCTTGTCCGCACGACCGTGAGAAATCACTTCCGCTACCACTTTGCCACCTTCAACAAGAGGTGCACCTACTTTTACTTCTTCACCGTTAGCAACCAGTAAAACCTGGTCGAAATCGATGCTAGAACCGGTCTCTACGTCTAATTTCTCTAGACGCAGGGTCTGGCCTTCAGCAACACGATGCTGCTTACCGCCACTTTGGAAAACCGCGTACATAATAACTCCGCTACTTCACACGCTGAAACCGCCTATTAGTTTGGGGGTCAGGGTGTGGCTAAAACTGTTTGACAATGGGCGCGGATTCTACGGCATGAGCAGGAAACAGGCAAGTCCGACTTTAAAAAAAAACCGAGGTTACCGATATTTTCTCAACCTTGTGCAAGGAACACTCTGGTTCATTGCGACTTTTTGGGTAGAATGACAATCCGAAAAACACTAACCATAATAGGCTTAACTCATCGTTAAGCACGATCTCGGAATCCCAGCATGGACCTGAACGCCATCCGCGCCATTGCTGCAGCAGATATGCAAGCAGTAGATAGTACTATTTCTGAGCAGCTTCATAGCGATGTTGCTTTGATCAATCAGTTGTCATTTTACATCATTAATGGCGGCGGCAAGCGCCTGCGCCCATTATTGGCTGTTTTGGCGGCTCGAGCTGCTGGCTATCAAGACGGTGATGCTCACGTCAAGCTTGCGGCTATCATCGAATTTATCCACACCGCGACATTGCTGCACGACGATGTGGTGGATGAATCAACCATGCGCCGTGGTCGTCAAACTGCCAACGCCATGTTTGGCAATAGCGCGAGCGTGTTGGTCGGTGACTTCCTTTATTCTCGTTCATTTCAGATGGTGGTTGATCTCAAAGAGCACTATGTAATGGCTGATCTCGCCAGCGCTGCCAACGTATTGGCAGAGGGTGAAGTGATGCAGCTCATGAACTGTAATGATGCCGACACCACTGAAGATAGCTACATGCAGGTTATTTACTGCAAAACCGCTCGCTTATTTGAGGCAGCAACCCACTTGGCGGCGGTTCTGGCTGGCTGTGAAGACAACGTTAATCAAGCTATGTCCGATTATGGTCGCTACCTTGGCACCGCATTCCAGTTAGTTGATGACGTATTGGATTACACCGCAGACGCAGAAGAGCTAGGTAAGAACCTTGGCGATGATCTGGCTGAAGGCAAACCAACCTTACCGCTGATCCATGCGATCGCTCATGCTGATGAGACCGGCAGTAGCCGTATTCGTACCGCTATCGAGCAAGGCGGCTGTGATGAGGTCGAGGCCGTTGTTGCGACTCTCAATCAAACTGGCTCACTCGAATACACCATGCAGCGTGCTGAAGAGGAAGCAGATAAGGCGATTGCCGCGCTATCTATCCTGCCTGAGAGCGACTTTAAACAAGCCTTAGTCGGGTTGGCCCACATTGCGGTACAACGCCGAAATTAAGAAATTTACAGAAAATTTTAAACGGATGTGAACTTATCAAATTAGGCGCAGTCTGATGTTATGTTCATCATCCCTGCTAGGTGACAATTGACCGTCAATCAATAGTCACCACAATCAACGCCCGTTAGGGCGTTTTTTGTTTCTATTACCGCGACAATTGCTATCATCGCCCCGCCCAGTACAACGAAGAATTGCTCACCATGCTGTTAATGCTCGATAACTACGACTCTTTTACCTTTAACCTTGTGCAGTATTTTCAGCAATTAGGTCAACAGGTTGTAGTTCGACGTAACGACCAAACCAGCATTGTTGAGATCAACGCATTACAGCCAGATTACATAGTTATATCCCCAGGGCCGAAAGATCCTAACCAAGCTGGGCTAAGTCTGGAGGTGATAGCCCACTTTGCAGGCGTCGTTCCCATTTTAGGGGTGTGTCTGGGCCACCAAGCCATCGCCCAGCACTTTGGAGCAAGCGTCATTCGCGCCGATGCCCCGATGCACGGCAAAACAAGTGACATCAGCCATAACAACGTTGGCGTATTTCAGCACTTAGCTCAACCATTGCGAGTCACCCGTTATCATTCGCTCATTGTTGACGCGGCGACCCTCCCTGCTTGTCTTGAGATCACCGCCAGCCATACTAGCCCTGCCGGACAACAACAAATCATGGGGTTACGTCATAAAACCTTACCGATTGAAGGGGTACAGTTTCATCCGGAGTCTATCCTGACTGAACAAGGGTTAGAGTTGCTCAATAATTTTCTCAATCAACAACGCTAACACCTAGACACAATTCCCACCGATGTAACTGTTTTTTGCCGCGTATTTAACGTGATATAACCCATTAATAACAATGGCAATCACGGAAGAACCATGATGAAAATCGGCTTACTCGCGGTCGCAATCACCCTATGTGGATGCGTTAATACTCAACAACCAATAGCGAATAATGGGCAGCCAAATACCTCGGCACTCCCCCCAGCGTTAACTGCGCCGCCACTGCCGGCAAAGCCTTTGACGCTGGAGCAGATAATGGCCGAACCAGACTGGATAGCACGCTCACCGGAGCGTTACTACTGGGCTCCAGACAGCCAAGCGGTACTCTATCAGCGCAAACAGCACGGCTCGATATTACGAGACCGATATGTGCATCGGTTGGACGCTATCAACCCACAACAGCTGCCGCTGTCGCAATGGGGCTCAGTCGCACAGCCAGGCAAGTCTCACCAAGGCGCAACAGCGTGGTTATATCAAGGCAACCTGTTTTTCCAAGATAAAGGTGAAGTGCAACAGCTGACCTTTGGTAATGAGCCAATTGACGATTTTCGCTGGTTAAAGGATGGTCGGCTAGCCTATTGGCATAATCAACAGGTGTGGCTAATAGAGCCCAATCGACCACAACCTAAATTATTAGCCCAACTCATTTTTAGCGCCGCACCCCAAGTGCCACAGGCAACGAACTACCTAGCTAAACAGCAGCAGTTACTCAGCAGCTATTTAGCTAAAAAACAGCATCAAGCGCGGCAACAGTTTGAATTGAAGCAGCTACGTCAACAACAAGATCCAGCCATCAGCGATGCCCAGTTTTACCTCGGTGAAACAGAGCGATTAGTGGAACTCTCATTGTCTCCAACGGGCCGTTACCTATTACTGGCGTTGACTGACAAAGACGCCAGCAGACGCGCAGAGCATGACATCATGCCCAACTACGTTACCCAGTCTGGATATGTGGATGCACTGCCGGTCCGGACCCGAGTCGCTGAAGCGCAGATCGCAGCGCATCGCTTCGTCGTCTTGGATACCAACACCGGACAACAACAGGATGTCAGTTACGAAGGGCTAAGTGGTTTCGACGAAGATGTCTTGATTAGCGAGAAACAGCAAAACTACTTGGCACAAGGCCGGACTTATCATTCTGAAGCTAAGCTGCGTACCATTCGCTTAATACAAGACTGGGGGTGGCAACAAAGCGCGATGGTATGGCAGCAAGATGCCGATGTTGTTGCCGTGATGCTAGAGGCAGCGGACAATAAAGACCGTTGGATTGCGACGGTGAATCTGAGCGAGGGTACCTTTAATACCGAGCACCGCCTGCATGACGACGCTTGGGTCAACTACACCCACAACGAGTTTGGCTGGTTAGGGCAGCAGCTTTACTATCTTTCGGAGCAATCTGGGTATTCCAATCTGTACTTGCAAGCGCTTGGCCAATCCGAGCACGCATTGGTTGCGGGCAAACAGGTCGTTAGCAACCTTACCGTCAGCGCAGATCAGCAATACATTTACTATCAATCCAACCCAAATCATCCGGGTCAGTATGAAGTATTTCGCGTTGCCACTAAGACTGGCGAAGTTGAGCAGTTAACTGACTTAAAGGGTAATTTGGACTATCAGCTCAGTCCAGACGAGCAAACCCTTCTGTTATTTGCATCGAGTTCGACTCGACCACCAGAGTTGTATACCCAAGTGCTTGGAGCAGCACCACAACGATTAACCAATACCATCTCAACCGAATTTAGCGCTTATCCTTGGCAGGCCCCCACCATTGTTGCGGTTCCATCAAGCCATCAACAGGAGCCTGTCTACGCTCGGGTTTACCTGCCACAAAATTATGACGCTACCAAACAATACCCAGCGGTGATCTTTAACCACGGGGCTGGTTATCTACAAAATGCGCACTTTGGCTGGTCTGGTTACTTCCGCGAATACATGTTCCATAACCTGCTGAGCCAACAGGGTTACGTGGTGATGGATATGGATTACCGCGGTTCTAAAGGTTACGGCCGCGATTGGCGAACGGCCATCTATCGCCATATGGGCCATCCCGAGATTGACGATCTTGCTGATGGCATTGACTGGATGGTGGCCAATGCAGCCGTTGACCGAGCTCGAGTCGGTACCTATGGCGGCAGTTACGGTGGCTTTATGACTTTTATGGCGCTATTTACCCAGCCGGAGTTATTCCAAGCCGGCGCGGCACTGCGTCCGGTGACCGATTGGGCTCATTATAACCATAACTACACCAGCAACATTCTCAATACTCCGATAGATGACCATATCGCCTACCAACGCAGCTCACCTATCTATCACGCCGATGGGCTCAACAAACCACTGCTGATTATGACTGGAGTGTTAGATGACAATGTATTGTTTCAAGACAGCGTCCGTTTGGTGCAACGACTAATTGAGCTTGAAAAGCCCATGTTTGAAACCGCTATCTATCCAGTCGAGCCCCACGGCTTCCGTCAGCCCAGCAGTTGGCTCGATGAGTATAGAAGGATCTTCCGTTTGTTCGAGGCTGAGGTAAAATAGATTGTTCAAGATCATAAATACCAAATACATTCAGTAGTTGCTAACTTAGCTAAGAGCATCTATTTAACGTAATTGATGTAAACCCATATATCGGAGCCCAACTTGAAACCAACCGCAGGTAGTTTGCCTTCAACCGCCAACCCATTAACGGATAGAGGCGCCCTGCAACAACGCTTTTGGCAGTATCTGATCGACGACGCCCCGAAAAATCGCCAGCAACAGGATGCGGACAAAGTAGAGGCGGATTATTGGCAAGGTAAGCTTGAGGTGGAACGCGTTGCCCAGCAGCAGCGCCAAGCCGACTTAGAGGCTCAACAGCAGCAGATACAGCAATTCCAACAACGCTTTGTCAGCCATTACGATAAAGAGCTCCAGCGAGTGATGGCCTCACCGGAGTTGATCAGTCAGGGCAGCCCCATCACCGAAGCAGAGTTGGGTTTGCTGGACGAGTTACTATCGCCTAACGTCAATCGCAACCGAGTACTAACCCAACTCACAGCCCTGCCGAGTCTAAGTAACGCCTTGGTCCGCTATGTCAATAAACAACAACTCCAACGCGATGGTGCGCCGGTAACCAACGTCCGCTTGGCTTTCAATTTTCTTGGGGTTGAAGAGCTGCAGCAAGTGCTGCCATGGTTGCAGTTTCAGTTATGGCGTCGCAACGGCCCAACCTCACTTCGACTGCGTAAGTTGTGGCGAATGCTACAGCAACAAAAGAAGATGGCAGGCAAATTAGCGCCAAGCTTCGGCTGCAATAGCGGACTCGCAGAAGGGCTAGCTGTACTGCAATCGGTGGAGATCATGTTATTGCTTCACATTGGCGAGAACCTGTTCGAGCAGCTCCGGCATAAATGGTTAACCCATGCCCGCCAAGCTGGTGAAAAACTGGCCCATCAAGCTATCTTCGACGTAAAGCTACCAAGCCGCAGTTTAGTTAGCGCCTGGCAGAAGCCGCATTTATGGGGTTTCCAGACACTATCTGCGCACCTATCGAACGCCAATAAACGCTTTATGGTTGAGATGGCGCAACAGCATTATCATAAGCTATCAGCCGCAACTGAAGTGGTGGCTCACGCCCACCTAATTACCATCAGCAGTACCCTTAAAAAGCGAAAATTGGTCGAGCCAGAGCAACTGGTATTGTGGCGATATAGTTACCCTAGCTTGGCTGACGCAACAAAAAAGTACGCATAGAACAGCATAACAATCACATGAATGAGCGTTTTTGGCGCGACCAGTAACGTTATAGCAACAACCGTTACCCTACATCAGATCACTGCCAACAGCGGTTGTGTGGCCTAGTAAATTTTAAACCTAGGTACAAATCACCAACAATTTTATAAACTTAAAGCTGCATAACTAAGCAAAAAGCCGCTTATTGCTACAATAAGCGCTTTTTTGACTCTGTTGCCTTGTTTTTATATGGTTCAGCGTTATAGGAAATGAGAGAAGCGTCACACCGAGATGACGCAGTGGCCATAAGAGGAACCCCGCCATGAGTGAACAAACCACCCTAAATCGTGCCTTGTTTGATGAGGTAATGGTACCGAACTACAACCCCGCGGCCATAGTGCCGGTACGAGGCGAAGGCAGCCGCGTTTGGGACCAAACGGGCCGAGACTTCATCGACTTCGCCGGTGGTATTGCCGTGAGTTGCTTAGGTCATTGTCATCCTGCGATGGTTAATGCGTTAACGCAGCAGGGGCAAAAATTGTGGCACCTATCGAACGTATTTACCAATGAGCCGGCTCTGAAGCTCGCGCAAACCCTAGTTGACCATACTTTCGCTGAGCGCGTGTATTTTGCAAACTCTGGTGCAGAAGCCAACGAAGCAGCATTGAAGCTGGCCCGTCGCGTCGCCTTGGAGCGCTTCGACGAAACGAAGGATCAGATCATCGCCTTCAAACAGGGCTTTCACGGCCGCACCTTCTTCACCGTTACCGTTGGTGGTCAAGCAGCCTACTCCGATGGCTTCGGCCCTAAACCGGGCGCTATTGATCACCTGCCGTTTAACGACGTTGCCTCATTAAAGGAAGCTTTCAGCGAGCGCACCTGTGCAGTTATGATCGAGCCGATGCAAGGTGAAGGGGGGATTATCCCAGCCTCAGACGAATTCCTGCAGGCTGTCCGCGACCTATGCAATCAACACAACGCCCTGCTTATCTTTGATGAAGTACAAACCGGTGCAGGTCGCACTGGTCACCTGTACGCCTATCAAAAATACGGCATCGTGCCAGACATCCTGACCTCAGCTAAAGGCTTAGGTGGCGGTTTCCCTATTGCCGCAATGCTTACCACAGCCGAGATTGCTAAACACCTGAAGGTTGGTACCCACGGTTCAACTTATGGCGGCAATCCATTAGCCTGTGCTGTGGCACAATCAGTACTCGACGTTATCACCACGCCCGACGTATTGCCTGCGGTTGAAGCCAAGTCTCAGCGTTTCCGTGACGGCTTAGCTGCCATTAACGCCAAATACCATGTATTTAGCGAAGTCCGCGGCATGGGCTTACTGCTCGGCGCAGCCTTAAACGCGGATTACCAAGGTCGTGCTCGTGACTTCTTAGTAGCAGCAGCAGAGCACGGCACAATGTGTTTGGTTGCCGGTGCCAATGTGGTTCGATTCACCCCAAGCTTAGTCATCAGCGACCAAGAGATCGATGAAGGGTTAGCTCGTTTCGAAAAGGCGGTTGCACAAGTAGTCGCTGGCTAATCGAGGACCTCAACATGCTAGTGATCCGCCCAATACAAAATGAAGATTACCCAGAGCTGATGGCGATCGCCGTCGCCTCTGGGCACGGCTTCACCTCGTTACCGGTCGATGAATCTTTGCTACGCAAAAAGATCGAGGTCTCGGTTAACAGTTTTGCCAATACCATTACTCAACCCGGTGGCGAAAGCTACCTGATGGTGTTGGAAGACGATGGCAAAGTCGTCGGTACCTGCGCCATCGCCGCAGCCGTAGGCCACGATGATGCGTTTTACCACTATCGGCTTGGCAAGGATGTTCATGTCTCCGACAAGCTCAACATCCGTCGCGAGGTCGAGACGCTCACCCTTTGCAACGACTACACCGGTGCTAGTGAGCTGTGTACCCTATTTTTGCGCGAAGAGCATCGTCACAGCAACATTGGTCGCTTTCTCTCTCGTAGCCGCTTTTTGATGATGGCAGCATTTCCGGAACGCTTTAGCGACACGGTGATTGCTGAGATGCGCGGTGTCAGTGATGAGCATGGCGAGTCACCGTTCTGGCAGTGGCTTGAACAACACTTCTTTGGCATCGACTTTCCAACTGCCGATTACCTTACTGGCATCGGCGAGAAGAGCTTCGTCGCTGAGTTGATGCCGCGCCATCCAGTGTACGTCAATCTGCTCAGTGAAGCGGCGCAGCAAGTAGTCGGCAAGGTACATACCAATACCGCGCCAGCGTTATCATTGCTGAAGCATGAAGGCTTCACCTTTCGCAATTACGTCGACATATTCGATGCTGGCCCAACTGTTGAATGTCAACGCCAACAGATCCGTTCGGTGCAGCTGTCAGAGCCACGCCACTGCCATACCGCGGAGGAGGCTGAACTTAGCGGCGATTACATCGTGTCCAATGGTCGCATCAACAACTATCGCGTCGTCCGTGCTGCTGCCCAACTTACTGAGTCACATGGTGTAGGGCTCAGCCAGCAAGTACTGGACGCCCTACAGATAAACTGTGGCGATCCAATTTGGCTGTTACCGCTGTAGATAAGGAAATTACCCATGACTCATTTTATTAACGGCGAATGGCTTGACGGCCAAGGCCCCCTATTTCAATCGCTCAACCCCGCCAACAACTTGGTGGTGTGGCAAGGCAACAGCGCTAATGCCGCACAGGTCGATAATGCGGTTGCTGCCGCTCGCGCTGCTCAGTTGGACTGGTACCTCGCGGGTCTAGGCGCCCGTCTGGCTGTCATTGAACGATTCAAAGCATTACTCGAACAAAACAAAGAGTCGATGGCAGAATTGATTGCCAACGAAACCGGCAAGCCGCTATGGGAAACCCGCACTGAAGCTGCTGCAATGATTGGCAAGGTTGGCCTGTCAATTAACGCTTACAACGAGCGTACCGGTGTAAAAGAGAGCGATACCCCTGCCGGTCGCGCCGTATTGCGTCACAAACCCCACGGTGTAGTTGCGGTGTTTGGTCCATATAACTTCCCTGGCCACCTGCCTAATGGCCACATAGTCCCTGCCCTTATCGCCGGTAACACCGTGGTGTTAAAGCCGTCAGAATTAACTCCTGCGGTTTCTGAAAAAGCGCTAAAACTATGGCAACAAGCGGGCTTACCTGATGGTGTTATCAACCTAGTCCAAGGTGAATTGGAAACCGGTAAGGCACTGGCTAGCCACAACGGCATCGATGGCTTGTTCTTTACCGGTAGCTCTCGCACTGGTCATTTACTGCATCAACAACACGGCGGCCAACCTGGTAAGATCTTAGCGTTGGAAATGGGGGGCAATAACCCACTCATCGTTCGTGAAGTAAGTGATGTGCGCGGGGCCGTTCATGACATCATTCAGTCGGCATTTATCTCTTCTGGCCAACGCTGTACCTGTGCTCGTCGCCTCTATGTGCCACGCACAACGCAAGGTGATGAGATCGTAGCCCGTTTAATTACCGCAACCGAAGCGATCCATGTAGCTCAGCAAGACGCGACCCCAGCCCCATTTATCAGCAGCATGATCTCAGCTCAAGCAGCTCAACAGATGGTGGCTGCACAGGCACAACTGGTTAGTCTTGGTGGCACCATTCTCACCGCACTAACTCAGTTAAAACCTGATACCGGTTTGGTCCGTCCAGGTATCGTTGATGTTACTGCCATTGCCGAGTTACCAGACGAAGAGTACTTCGGGCCATTGCTGCAGTTGATTCGTTACGACGCCTTTGATGACGCCATCGCCATGGCCAACAACACCCGTTACGGCCTGTCTGCGGGATTGCTGGCAGACGACCGCGCCGAGTGGGATTATTTCTTACCGCGCAGCCGTGCCGGCATCGTCAACTGGAATAAGCAAATCACTGGAGCCGCCGGTTCAGCACCATTTGGTGGCATTGGTGCCAGTGGTAATCATCGTGCTTCAGCCTACTATGCTGCTGATTATTGTGCTTATCCTGTGGCCTCAATGGAGTCCGATCAGGTGAGCTTCCCCGCGTCGCTATCGCCGGGCTTAACCATCGACTAAACCTCTCTATATAAGGCTGCCTCTGGCAGCCTTTTTCAACGATAGTTACAAGGAATAGGAGCTATCATATGCCCCACACCATAGCCTCGTTATTTGACGCCATGTGGCAGGACTATATCGTTCAATGCCCGAGTGCCGACAAAATTCACCAGTTGCTTGAACATGACGGTGAGATCATCAATGACCATGTTGCCTTTCGTACCTTCAATCTACCCGAGGTAGGTCTTGATAAGCTGGCTCAGCACTTCATCGCCTTGGGGTATGAAGCCAAGGGTGAGTACGCATTCAAACAGAAGAAGTTGTTTGCGCGTCACTTCGAGCACCCGTCGCCGACAGCTCCAAAAGTGTTTATCTCAGAGTTGCTGCTAGAACAGTGCAGTGATTCATTACAACAAGTGGCTAAATCATTGGTAGCCCAGCTCAAGGTCGATGCCGTCGCAGATAAAGACTTCCTCTACAGCGGTCAGCAATGGCAAGTTTCCACCGCGACCTACCAAGCGTTGCAGCAAGAGAGTGAATACGCCGCTTGGCTAGCCGCTTTTGGTTATCGTGCCAATCATTTCACAGTGAATGTTAACCAGTTACCTCAATTCTCCCACCTGGGCGACGTAAACACCGCGCTAAAGCAAGCGGGCTTCCCTCTTAATCAAGCAGGAGGGGAGATCAAAGGATCGCCGCAGGTGCTATTAGAGCAGTCCTCGACCCTAGCGGATAAGATCAATGTGAATTTTGTCGATGGCGTATTACAGATCCCAGCCTGTTTCTATGAGTTTGCTCAGCGCTACCCAATGGCTGATGGCAACCTCTACAGTGGTTTTGTCGCGGCTTCTGCAGATAAGATTTTCGAATCAACCGACGCTCGTTAAGCAGTAAACGGTAGGCACAAAAAAAGCACCCTAAGGTGCTTTTTTGTTATGCGGCAATCGCTTAACGAGTGCCGTATACCACGATGGTTTTACCATGGGCTTGGATCAGGTTCTGCTCTTCCAGCATCTTCAAGATGCGGCCCACAGTTTCGCGGGAACAGCCAACAATCTGACCAATCTCTTGACGAGTGATCTTAATCTGCATGCCATCTGGGTGAGTCATCGCATCCGGCTGGCGAGCCAAGCTCAGCAGCGTTTGAGCGATACGGCCAGCTACATCCAAGAATGCCAAATCGCCTACTTTTTGGGAAGTAGACTGCAGACGGTTAGCCATCTGTGAAGAAAGCTTCATCAGGATGTCAGGGTTAACCTGGATCAACTGACGGAATTTCTTGTAAGAGATTTCAGCAATTTCACAAGGTGACTTAGCACGTACCCATGCGGTACGTTCTGGTTGCTCTTCAAACAAGCCCAGTTCGCCAATGAAATCACCTTGGTTAAGGTAGGAAAGAATCATCTCCTTGCCTTCTTCATCCTTGATCAGTACTGCTACCGAACCCTTTACGATGTAGTACAGCGTATCCGATTCTTCACCAGCATGGATCAATGTGCTCTTTGCTGGGTACTTGTGGATGTGGCAGTGAGACAGGAACCATTCCAGTGTTGGATCTGGCTTCGGCTTACCAATAAGCGCCATAATAAATATTCCTTTCGGTTCGAGTCGGTTGAAACATAATTCAAAAAATTCTACAGGCAAATGTTAATACGGTAAAGCGAATGACACTTTGAACCTGTTCAAATTTTTATCAAAGTTTGGCCTATTCTGTCATATCTTGCAGTAATGTGACCTACGTGTTGGCCACTATTACTCCTTGGGCTGGATATTGGTTGCTTGGCCAGCCAATAAACATTGCTGCCTTGTCTCTTTAAGCTTACGGATCAGTGGTGTGAGGATCAGTTCCATCGCTAATGCCATCTTCCCGCCCGGCACAACTAACGTATCCACGCGCGACATAAAACTACCACTGATCATCTGTAGGTAATACGTAAAATTAACATCTTTTACTCCACGGAAGCGGATAACCACAAAGCTCTCATCCAAGCTAGGAATCGCTTTAGCCGAAAATGGATTAGAGGTGTCTACCGTCGGTACTCGTTGGAAATTAATGTGGGTTCGGGAAAACTGCGGTGTCATATGTTCGATGTAGTCATCCATAGAACGTACAATTGAGTCCATCACCTTTGCACGGCTATGGCCGCGTTCATTGGTGTCACGAACAATTTTTTGAATCCACTCAAGGTTGACGATAGGTACCATCCCTATCAACAGGTCAGCATGACTGGCCACATCGCACTGTTCAGTAACGACGGCACCATGCAACCCCTCGTAATAAAGCAGCTCGCTGTCATCTGGCAAGGGTTGATAAGGAGTGAAAGTGCCTGGCATTTGATTGAATGGGACTGCTTCGTCAAAGGTGTGTAGATAGCGTCGAAGTTGTCCTTGCCCGTCTTCACCATATTGTTTGAAGAACGCTTCCAACGATTGAAAGTCATTGGCCTCTGGACCGAAGTAGCTGATCGCCCGCCGCTCCTCTTTAGCTTTACGAATAGCCACTTCCATTTCCACACGGGTATAGCGATGAAAGCTATCGCCTTCGACTAATGAGGCATTAATACTCAGCTGGCGAAAGATATGTTTGAACGCAGTCGTAGTAGTTGTGGTACCAGCTCCTGAAGAGCCGGTCACCGCAATAATTGGGTGTTTAGCTGACATAATCCCTCTGTCGTAGTCGCATCCGTAAATTCAATCTTAACGAGCGATATCTTCTGCTCGCCGCACCGTTATGCTTTCATCTTCCTCACTAAACTCAACTACCAACTCAGCCCGCGCTAGTGCACTTCGAGCAGCAGTAATGGCACGACTCAAACCTTCAGCATCGGTCTGTTCAAAACCTTCGTCACTTACCTGCGTTAACAGAAACTCGCGCAGCAAATTGTCGATGGTATCCGCATCTATGGCTGACACTAACGTCGCGTAGTCGATCAACATGGCCTATTTCACTACTTAAAACAAAGCACTATTGTCGCTTTCCTACTACCAAAGCGCTAGCAAAAACCCGAGTCGATGGCGAACCGATACTGCTCAAAGGCTAAAAACGAACGCTAAGTTTAGTTAGGCTGAACGGCATTGTTATTAAAAAAATCAAATAGTCGCTGTTCAAGATAGAACTTAGGTGCCCATGGCCAACCGCCAGCAATGAAGCCAACATGCCCGCCGTAGGGATGCAACTCCATCGTTACCGCTGGGGCGATCTGCTCTGGCACCACAGCCTCGGTCATAAACGGATCATCCAAGGCGTGCAACAACAGAGTCGGCGTTTCAATCTGTGCGATGTAAGGTTTGCCGCTCGCACGACGATAGTAATCAGGCGCATCGTCAAAACCGTTTGTTGGGGCAGTAACGACATCGTCAAATTGATAAAAAGTGTTAAGGCTGGTTACCGGTTGCGGCAACGTAAATTGGGGAAACATCGCCAGTTTTTGTTCGGTTTTTTGCTGCATCTGCTTCAACAGTCGACGTTGATAAATCCGCGAAAAACCCGCTTCCATTCTTTTAGCGCAAGCTGCCAACTCAAGCGGTGCTGAAACCACCGCCGCTCGCTCAAGGCCACTGCTAGTAGCGGTTTCGCCTAGGTACTTCGCCAATTGATTACCGCCCAAAGAGTAACCAACAGCCCATAGTGGCGATTGCGGATAATGTTGTTGTAACGTCGCCACTACGGCAGCAATATCATCACTGGCACCACTGTGATAACTGCGCAGCAATCGGTTCATTTCACCGGAACAGGAGCGTTGGTGCATCACCACGACAGCTTGGCCAACGTGCTGTGCCTGCAACAGCATGCGGCGGATGTAATGAGAGTCAGCGTTGCCCTCTAAACCATGTATTAACAACAAAATAGGTTGCTGCTGTTCTGGTCGGATGAGCCAATCTAAATCTAAAAAATCACCATCCGCCAACTCGAGGCGTTGCCGTGTAAGCCTTGGGGCACGGCGAGGTCGGCAAACTAACGGCCAGATAGTTTGCAGATGGGGGTTACGCCAAAACCGGTTCGGATAAAATTCATTCACTAGATCCATATTGAAACAGCCGTTTGAAAAATGGTACCACTGTAAGTCAATTTTTGGACAACACCAAGGTGCCGTCATGGATAGACGTACATTCCTATATGGTTCGCTCGCTGGAGTGGCCGCCGTGACCGTTGGGATCTCGGTGGTGCCAACGGCAGCGCCAAACTCGACCCTTACCGATCAGCAAAGTTGGATTATTCAGGCCTTGGTTCCGGTGGTTTTGGCCGGTACCCAATCGCCACAACAACTGCAACAGTTGGCCCCACGGTTAGTCGAGGCTATCAGCCAAACCATCCAGACGTTGCCGCCCAATACCCGGGCGCAACTAGACGAACTGCTGGGGTTGTTAGATAACCGCGTCGCGCTGCTAGCATTAACCGGTTCGACCGTGCCATTGGCGCAGCGACAACCGCAACAACTAACACAGATACTCAACCAATGGCGGCACCACTTCCTAGATACCATCAAGTTAGCTTATGTCGGTTTAAAAGAACCAATTTTTGCCGCTTACTGGGGTGACCCATCCCATTGGAGCGAGTTTAATTACCAAGCGCCGTCAATGGGATCGTCGTCATGATAAGTGATCCAATTAAACTTGGCCTAGCGGCGGGATGGCAACACATAAATGGCGCCCAACTGGCCGCAGACCTACAACTGCAAGCCGATGTGGTAGTGATAGGCAGCGGTGCCGGTGGCGGTACCAGTGCACAGATCTTGGCAGAAGCCGGCTTTAAGGTAATCATCATTGAAGCGGGGCCGCTAAAATCCTCATCGGACTTTAAGATGCAGGAAAAGATCGCCTACCCAGATCTGTATCAGCAGTCTGCCGCAATGAAGACTAAAGATGGTGCTATTGCGATGCTACAGGGGCGCTGTGTTGGCGGCTCAACCACGGTCAACTGGACCACCTCAATTCGCACCCCAGAGCCAACACTCACCCACTGGCAACAGCATTTTGGCTTAACTGAACTTACCCGCCAAGAACTAGACCCCTGGTTTGAGCAAACCGATAAAGCATTAAATATCCATCAATGGCAAATGAGTCCCAATCAATCCAATGATGTATTGGCACAGGGCTGCCAACAGCTTGGTTGGGATCACACCGTGATCGAACGCAATGTTAACGGCTGTGCCAATTTGGGTTACTGCGGCATGGGCTGCCCCATCAATGCTAAACAATCGATGTTGGTCACTACTGTGCCCGCCGCTCTCAACGCCGGCGCAACTCTACTGAGCTATACCGAGGCATGGCAACTACAGCACAGCGACAATAAGGTCACCGTTATACTCTGTCGTACCCGCGACACCAACCATCAACGGCGTGATATCAACATCTCGATCAGCGCCAAGCACTTTGTGCTCTGTGGCGGCGCTCTGCATAGCCCGGCACTACTGCTGCGCTCCAAGGTGCCAGATCCACATCAACTTATCGGTAGGCGAACTTTTCTTCACCCGGTGCTAATCAACATCAGTGAGTTTGACCGTACCATCGCGGCCCACAGTGGCGCACCACAATCGATCTACAGTGACCAATTTTTATGGCCGACAGAAGATGAGCAGCGCTTAGGTTATAAAATGGAAGCGGCACCACTGCATCCTATTTTGTTAGCAACCAAGTTGCCGCTGCTGGGGGAGCAACATGCCGAGTTAATGCAATCATTCCAGCACCTACAGATGACGATTGCCCTGCTCCGAGACGGCTTCGGACCAAACAGTCCTGGGGGGACAGTTGAACTCGATAAATTTGGCGACCCACTGCTCGATTATCCGCTTAATGAGCTGTTCTGGAAAAGCGCACGACACAGCGCGATTCACATGGCTAAACTGCAATTTGCTGCAGGCGCTAAACGGGTAGCACTGGCACATGATCCGTTAGTTTGGGTTAATAGCGTGGAGGAAGCTGAGCTGGCCTTTAACGAATTAACACTGCAAAAATACCAAACCATAGTGTCCAGCGCTCACATCATGGGTGGATGTGGCATGGGGGCCAGTCCGGAGCTTGGGGTAGTAAATGCTAACGGCGAACACCACCAGCTTGAGAACTTATCCATATTTGATGGCTCAGTATTGCCAACCAGCTTGGGCGCTAACCCACAAGTTACCCTATACGGGTTAGCGCGGCGCAATTGCACCAAGCTACTGCAACGGCTATCACAACAAGCCTAAAGCAAAAAGGGTAGCCAAATGGCTACCCTTTTTCTTGAGCTTACAAATCGACTGAGCCTATACAAAGCTGCAGCTGCTCAGCTAAATCCGCAGGCAATGGCGTTTCATACCACTGGTGGGCGGCTAACAAGGCGGCTCCGTTGTTACCTGTTGCCTTGGGCGTAATGCCTTTGTATGCACCAACAATCAACTTCTGGCTGTGACGCTCCAATATAAGCTCTACCTCCAGCATCCGCCGATAGTCAGTTTCAACAAGATGTTTTTTGGCTAAGCGGCGGAGCTCTCGATATGGCGATAGAACCTCAGTTGCAAACGGCTGCTGCGCTAAAGCGATCTGTTTAAAGTCATCGCTGTCGACAAATTGCCCCTTCGAGCTAAGAAAGATGGCCAACAACAATAGGTTGGGTTCCAATTGATGTTCATCCTGTAGGCGCAACGCCAAAGCTCGTAAGGTTTTGTTATGCCACTGACTATCACCAAACGCCACAAAACCTTGCAGATCGATACTGGGCTCTACGCCATCAGCTGTTCGATCTGATCCTGCAACTCTAACCATTCCATCTCCAACTCTTCCTGAGTACCTTGCAGATCACCGCGACGCTTTAACAGTTCGGTGAGCCTATCCTTTTGATCAGTTTGATAGATTTCACTTTCGCCCAATAAGGTTTCAATCTCATCCAGTTCAGTCTGTGCTTGAGACATCCCTTTGTCTATGCGCTCTTGTCGCTTTTTCAATGGAGAGATCAGCTTGCGTAACTCAGCTTGTTGGCGTTTCTCTGCTTTGCGATCGACCACTGCAACACTCGCCGACTCTTTAGCCGTTCCAGCACCTTGCTGCTGCAGCAGCCATTGATGGTAGTCCTCTAAATCGCCATTAAAGTTATCCACTCGACGGCTATCAACCAGATAAAAATCACTGCAGGTAGCGCGCAACAAGTGACGATCGTGCGACACCACGACCAACGCTCCTTCGAAGTCCTGCAACGCCATGGTCAGTGTATGACGCATCTCTAAATCGAGGTGGTTAGTCGGCTCATCAAGCAACAGCAGGTTTGGCTTTTGCCACACCAGTAAAGCCAATACTAGCCGCGCCTTTTCACCACCGGAAAATGGCCGTACCGGTGCCAGAGCTCGGTCACCAGCGAAGCCATAGCCACCAAGGAAATTGCGCAACTCTTGTTCTTTCGCTTCTGGAGCCAATCGCACTAGATGATCCAGTGGCGAGTCGTCCAAGCGCAATAACTCAAGCTGATGCTGAGCAAAGTAACCAATCTTCACCCCTTGGGCCAACTTGAGCTCACCGGCTTGTGGCGTTAGGTCGCCGGATAGCATCTTAATTAGGGTCGACTTACCAGCACCATTACGACCCAGTAAACCAATACGGCTGCCAGGCACCAAGTTGAGCTTAATCTGCTCTAGCACTACATGGTCACCGTAGCCCCCTTGTACCTTGTCCATCTGCAATAACGGCGATGGCAATGCCGCAGGTTGACGGAAGGCCATATGGAATACCGAGTCCGCGTGCCCTGGGGCGGAGAGTGTTAGCTTCTCCAGCGCCTTAATACGGCTTTGCGCTTGCTTGGCTTTACTGGCCTTGGCTCGAAAGCGATCAACAAAGCTCTGCATGTGCGCCTTTTCACGCTGCTGCTTATCAAAAGCTGCCTGCTGCTGAGCCAAACGCTCGGCTCGCTGCCGTTCAAACTGACTGTAGTTGCCTTGATAATGGTTAAGCTGCAGTTGATCTAAGTGAACAATCTCATTGACTACCTCATCGAGAAAATCGCGATCGTGACTGATCAATAGCAAGGTGCCCTGATAGCGTTTCAACCATTGCTCTAGCCAGATAAGGGTATCTAAATCGAGGTGGTTAGTCGGCTCATCCAACAACAACAGATCCGATGGGATCAACAGTGCCCGAGCCAAGTTAAGTCGCATCCGCCAGCCACCGGAGAATGAACGTACCGGACGCCCTTGGGCCTCCTGTTCAAAGCCTAGGCCATTAAGCAGCTCTGCTGCTGTCGCCCCAACCTGATAGCCGTGGTATGCCTCAAACGCTTCATGGGCATGGCCAATACGGTCACCGTTGCCATCTTCTTGGGCATCGTGCAGTTCCTGCTCTAGCTGACGATAACGGCTGTCACCATCCAGCACGTAATCTATGGCGCTGGTATCTAGCCCTGGAGTTTCCTGTGCCACTGACGCCATTCGCCAATCTTTCGGCAACTGACAATTACCGGCATCGACGCCATATTCACCCTGAAGCAAGGCAAATAGGCTTGATTTACCCGCGCCATTGGCGCCAACTAAGGCCACTTTGTGGCCTGGAAATACAGTCAAACTGGCGTTATCGAGCAATCGCTTACCGCCACGGATGAGTTGCACGTTATCCAGGGTTATCATAGGAAACATCTAATTGGGAAAAGTGGCCGGATAATAGCGGATTTCGGCTCAACAAGGGAGTGGTACTACCATGCGTAAACGCTTTATTGCTGGTGCAACCTGTCCAAAGTGCAGTGATCAGGACAGTATTATGCTGTTTATCGAGAGTGGCGTTGAGGTGATGGAGTGTGTTAGCTGCGGCTACCGCAAGCACCAAGGATCCGAAGCTGCAGAGCAGCAAGCCAGTGGCGACGTTATCGGGGTATTCAAACCCGAGTAACTCACTAGAACAACAAAAGGGGCCAACGGCCCCTTTTGTTTTTGCAGTATGTTACATACCAAACAGCGATTTAGACTTCTGCTTACGCAGCTGTTTCTCATCAGCCCACTCAATCAGGCCAGAGTCGAGATCCATTAAACGCATGGTCATCTTATAGTAAACATCTTTGGTTGAGCCATCTTGCTTAACGATGCTCGAAAGGTTGCCGTATAACATGTATTGAGCACCAACTTGGCGACCAAATTGAATCGCTTTGCTTGGATCAACCAAACCGGAGTGGTTTTGGTAATCCAGCTGTTTCCGAACCGCATCAACCTTGGTCATGTCGATAAAGCGGAACTTACCGCTGCGCAACAACTGCGTGCTGATGGTATCGGTGATGGATTCGGTATCGATGTGCTCAGAGGTTTTATTGGTCACACGATCAACAAACAGAATCGGGCGGCTGTCATTGGTGAGCATCATCACTGACGGAGTAGTCAACATTGAATCAACCATTTTGCTAGCGACCGCTTGCAGGTCGCTGGACCCAAAGCTGACATCAACGGTTTCCACTTCAGTTGCGTCGCGGTATTCCACTTTTGAGGCACAGCCAGTTAACGCAACCGCCAGCGCCAGCCCTAACATCAATCTCATCTTACTCATCGGACGGGTCCTTCTGCTAAATTAGTTAAATCAAATCAATTGTGAATGGATTTGAGTGCGAGCGCCACTATTGGCAACCCATACTACTGTGGTTCGCCCTGCCATAACCTTAATGGTGGCACTTTGACTGCCAACATTGAGTTGATGTTCACCGGCAGCGTAAGCCCCTTGCCAAGCCAAACCTTGTTGAGGCAGCGATAACCAACTGCGACGATCCGCTTGTTCGGTTACCGCATTAAAAATTTGCATCGCAATGCTACCTATATCACCGCCAGCGCTCTCAGCCCATTTATTGCTATTGTGCTTGGTGACTGCACGGAGTGTTTGTCGTGCCAAAATGAACGGATATTGCTCACGCAATGACCGCGCCGCTAACTGGTCCAGTCGCACTAAAGGCGTTAACGCCAGTGGTTGCTGTCCTAAACTCACTTGCGGCGGTGCCGTTACCTGCGCTTGATAATAGTAAGGCATCGCAATCTGTTGATAGTTTCCGTCCCAGCTAAACGGTAACCAAAAGGTCTGCCTAGCGGAGATCTGGCCAGACTCCATCAATACCACCACTTGCCCTGCCTTGTTATCAGCCGGTGCAAGTTCGCCATAGCGCTGCTGTGCCTGGTCACAGTCAATCCGAACTACACAGGACAACCGCACAAACTCCCGTTGCAGCAGTGGATTTTCTGGTTGAAGCTGCAGCGCCTTACGCACATCGATAAGTGCATCATTCTCCTTTCCTGCAGCCGCATACAAGGTTGCATTGGAGTAGAGCACGTAAGGGTTAATAAACGAATCAGGGGCGTTACCAGCGGCCCGATCCAGCTCTGCCAGATCAGAATCAACATAACCACCGTCAAAGGCTTGGTTAGATTGCAACGCATCAGCATAAGCTTTCTGCGCTTGGTCTTGAGCTTGAGTCGCCAGTCGTACTTCAACCAGCGCATCATCGAGCTTGCCTTGCCACAAGTAGTTGAGAGACTGCTGTTGATGCAGCATCACCCGCTCGTAGGCTTGACCTCGGTATGGAATAAGATTATCGGAGATGGTCGAACCGGCAACCTGACTGCTGATATCCGTTAACGAGAACACCGCCTTCCAATCGTATTGCTGATAACTTTGCTCAGCTTGGTGATAGAAATCGATACTGGCGGTAACGTCACCGCCTAACGAGGCTATTCGCCCGGACTCTTGTGCATACAATAGTTTGTCGTTGCCGTTGAGCCCTTGTGACAACTGCTCTAATGCCGCATTGGGATCGGCGTCTGCGTTGGCAGCCACCTTGGCGTATCGACTAGGGTAAGACAGCAGTAAGCTACTATTAGCACAGCCACAGAGCAGCACCGCCAATAGCGTTACTGTCCACCATTGTCGACACCGTCGTCCCATCACCGACACTGCTGCTCCCATACGGTTCCCGCAATCAAATCACGGCGCGACTCAACTTTATCAACAAAGGTTTTGCCGTCAAGATGATCCAGTTCATGCTGAGCAATACGAGCTACAAAACCGCTAAGCTGAATACTGTGGCTATTGCCATTGAGGTCTTGGTAGGCAATGCCAACATCGCAAAAACGACAGACACGACCGCGGATCCCCGGTACCGATAAACAGCCCTCCCACCCCAGCTGCTTAGTACTACCATGGGTAAGCATTTCTGGGTTAACCAACACCAATGGCTCCATATGCGGTGCATCTGGATAGCGTTCACTCGGGCGCGAGGCGATGATCATCACCCGTTGGCTTTCAAAGATCTGTGGCGCTGCAATACCAACCCCATTGGCATCTTCCATCGCGGTCTGCATTCGCTCCACCAGCTGCTGTAACTCTGGACCGAAATCACGAACATAGGTGGCAACCTCAGCTAATACCGGCTCACCTAGTTGTGCAATGTTATTCAAAGCAGCTCCTATCCTATTAATAGTGTGGCGGTGGCGTGTTGTCATCGCCGTCAGTACTGTTTCCCTGCGGCATCGATTTTACTCGTTCCGCTAACAAGCGAATCTGTTCACCCTGCTTGGCCAACATGCTGTTAAGTTCGACAACGGTATCATTGAGTTGTTCGATAATGCCATCTTGATAGGACACCTTTGTTTCTAGGTCGATCAGGCGTTCATTAATCTCGGTCGTTGTTTGTTCTGCGTTCACTAGTACTACCGTCAATATGGCTTTAGCCGCAAGTTTACCCTGTAATCTGCGTGAGAATCACGTAGGGACGATAAAGCACATCAATTTAGTATCGACAGCTATGGTCAAGTCAGCCCCAAATCCAATTGACTGGGTTACAATAAGGCCTTACCCAACGAGCAAGTTACAGGATCACAATGGAGTTTGAATTTCGCCGCGAGCTTGGCGGCCAAGCTCAACTAGAGCTATCGATGGGCCACGAGGCCATCGCCCGTTTTATTAACGATGAACTGGGTGACAGCCACAGTGTAAAGCAACTGTTGGCCCAGTTAGCACAAGGGGAATTTAGTGCACACAAGCCATTTACCTTCGAGGGGCGCGAGCAAACCTTAGTTATTCTCGACGGCGAGGTTGAGGTGAAGGATCATCGCTTGCATCAACATGAGGAGCTAGATGACCCCGACCTATCGCTTTATGACGCGGAAAGCGAAGCCTGCTGCGGTTTAGATGATTTTGAACACCTGCTTCACAGCTGGCTTGAGTTTCTAGGCGGCCGTTAATCCTGTGTTGCCATTAACGCTAGCTCTACTCGGCTGCTGCAACCCGTTTTCCGAAGTACATTTTTAACGTGCACCTTAGCGGTACCTTCACTGATAAACAGTGCTTCGCCAATTGCTTTATTGCTTTTACCTAAACCAATTAGCTGGGCAATCTCTTTCTCACGCGGAGTCAGGTCTTGATCCCAGTAGTTGGTTTCCGCTAACTGTTGCTCAATCCTTGGAGTAATGCACTTGTCGCCGTGCATTACCGCGCTAAGCGATTCGAGCAGCTCATCGGGGTCGGTATCTTTTACTAAAAAACCATCGGCTCCGGCTTCCAGTACTGCATTCACTTCGCGAGAGTTATCAGACACGCTGTACACCACAACCTTGACGTCATCGCCACGCTGGCGAATAGCTTGCAGGGTATCCAGACCACTCATCGGCTGCATGTTGAGATCCAACACCACCAGCGCTGGCTTATATTCGTCTAAGCACGCTAACGCTTCTTCACCACTGCTAGCCTGCCATTGCACGTCAAATTTCGCTTCACTGTTAAGCAGCTGAGCAACCCCACGTCGTAGCAACGGGTGATCATCAACAAGAAGCACTGACCAAGTCTCAGTCATGTAAGTTGTCCTCTGAGTCGTTCAATCGCACGATGACACAAACGCCACCGCCTTCATTTAATTCCAGTGAGAGCTCTGCTCCCATTTTACTGGCACGTTCTCGCATAATGCCCAAACCAAAGTGACCAGACACATCTTTGGGAATATCCATCCCTTTGCCATCATCACACACGCTGACACGCCAGCTGGCTCCTTTTGCAACGCCACGAATGGTGATGTTGTCGGCCTCCGCATGTTTAATCGCGTTCACTACCGCTTCTTGTAACAGCTGCAGAAGGTGTACCTGCCGGCTGGCCTCCAATACAATTTTAGGCAAGCGATAATCAAGTTTGAGCTTGGTTTTAGTCCGGGGCTGCAACTGCTCAATCATACTGTTAAGCGCTTGGCGCAGATCGGTCGCCACCAACTTTAAACGGAAGGTGCTGAGCAACTCCCGCAGTTGTTTATAAGCGGCATCAGTCGAGTCCTGCAATGCCGCTGTGGCATCATCAATGGCAGCCTTTTGACCGGAACGATTAGCTCGTTTAAGTAAGCTTATCTGGATCTTCATATAGGCTAGCAACTGCCCTAACGAGTCGTGCAGTTCACGGGCAATAATTGCCCGTTCCTCCATCAAGCCCATCTGCTCGTGCTGGTTGGCGTCTTGTTGGATCCGTAGCGTCTGACTGATCAATAGCGCAAAACTGTGCAACAGCTCTTTATCCACCTTGCCTTCATGACTGACCAGCAACGAACCTTGCACGCCGTGCTGTTCCGGTAACTTTACTTCGTAATTAGCATCTACAGCAGAACCAACCCGCCACTTTATTCGTTGTTCATCACCTAACCACAAGCCTACTGAAGTTGCGCCAATATGCTGTTTGAACGCATCGAGGCCAATCTCAATCAGCTCGGTCTTTTGCGGTTGCGCATGCAACGTAAACGAAGTGTCGTATAAGAAGGTTAGATTCAGGTGCGCCTGCCGAAGTGCAATATCCTGCGCTTCAACTCGATTGGCTAAGCGTTGGTACAACGTATTCAGTTGATGACTGGCACTTGCCATCGAATCACCTAACGTGGAGAGCTCCCGAAACCGCGAAGCCGGGTTAATGACGTTGAAGTCACCTGAAGCCATCAGTTCAGCATTATCTTCAAGCTGCGCCAGTGGCTGGATAACTTGGCGTCGAATATAGATAAACGCTAGTAGCGTTAAACCGCCAATCAACACCATCGCTGCGATTTGACAGATTAATAACATCAATAGTTTTTGCCGGGAGAAATTCTCCAGTTCGCGCACAAAGGCATCGATTTCCTCGACAAACGGCTGCACCTCATTGACGTAGCGATTAATGTCCCCCTTCTCGATAAGGCCACGCATGCTGTCCCAACGGTTCTCAACCAAGCGGAATCGCTGCTCCAACTCATCAGGGCTTAAACCTTGCTCGGCAAGATTACCTTCTAGGGCGTGCAGCACTAGCTCAAACTGATCCAATTTAAAGGGCAACTTAGTTGGAGTGGTAGTTGCAACGAATACCAGCTGATAGGAACGCATGCGCAATGAACCTGCGTAGTTAATCGCTCGCCCGTCGCCGATGCTGTATATAGCGGTAATAAGGCCAACGCTGGCTTGGACGGTGACACAAAGCATCACTACTGCAATCGTGACCGCAACACTGCGCCCGAGGGATAACTTATTGGCCATGAAAATGCTCGTATGAAAGGAACGTTTATTGTGCCGCGACTGATGTGGCATAACCAGCAAAATTAGGCCTATTTGTGATCTAAAAGCGCGTGTGTGCGGGTGATTTTTGCACTAACTTTATAGAGGATGTACTCCTACTAAATTTAAGGATTAATAATGAGGACTATGGTTTCTAAGACCGCCTGCGTGTTGATGGCTGCAATTGCATCCATCTCCTTCAGTGCAGGAGCAGCGCAAATCACCGAGGCGGACAACAGCAAGTTTTCACGCTTTAAAAAGCAGCATGAGTCATGGATGAAGACCAGCGAAAGTGACGAGGTTGAGGATGCCCTAGCCGGTGATCCTAATCTGGTTGTGCTTTGGGCCGGTTATGGTTTTTCCAAAGACTATAACAAGGCACGTGGGCACCACTACGCCATTACCGACATTCGCAATACTTTGCGAACCGGCGGTCCAACCGGCCCAGAAGATGGACCGATGCCAATGGCTTGTTGGTCATGTAAGTCTCCCGATGTGCCACGCTATATAGAAACCAATGGCGAGAAAGAGTATTTCACTGGTAAGTGGGCTAAAGGTGGCGACGAGATCAATAACCAAATTGGTTGCGGCAACTGCCACGACAATAACGCTCGACTGCGGATGAGTGTGCCTTTCGCTATACGTGCCATGGATACCATCGGCTGGAATTGGAAAGAAGCCACTAAGTCACAAAAACAGACCATGGTCTGTTCTCAATGTCACGTTGAATACTACTTCGAAAAGAGCAACAAATTCGTTAAATTCCCATGGGATATGGGCACCGATGCACTGCAGATCGAGAAGTACTACGACAGCATTCAGTTCTCAGACTGGACCCACGGGATCTCTAAGGCACCGATGCTGAAAGCCCAGCATCCGGGCTTTGAAACCACGACCTCCGGTACCCATGGGCGCAATAACGTCTCCTGTACGGACTGTCACATGCCGCGAGTCACTAACGCCGAGGGGCGCAAGTTTACCGATCACAACGTTGGTAACCCATTTGACCAGTTCGAATTCACTTGTGCTCGCTGTCACGATCAGAGCAAAGAGGATCTCGAAAAAGTAGTTCATGGTTATAAGGAGATGGTGAACGAAGCTAAGCTTAATGCCGAGAAACAATTGGTACACGCGCACTTTGAGGCCAAAGCCGCTTGGGATGCTGGTGCAACCGAAGCGGAAATGAAAGAGGTGCTGACCGCCATTCGCCACAGCCAATGGCGTTGGGATATGGCTATCGCTTCCCACGGAATCCATATGCACAACCCAGCCGAAGCTCTGCGCTTATTGGCCAGCTCACTTGAGCGTAGTGCTGATGCCCGAGCCGCTTTGGCGCGAGTATTGGCTAAGCATGGTTACACCGACGTGGTTGCCATTCCTGATATCTCCACCAAAGCCGCAGCGCAAGCTGCCGTTGGTTGGGATATGGAGAAACTGGAAGCAGAGAAAGCAAAATTCCTAGAAACATTGGCGCCTAAGTGGGACGAAAGTTACAACAACAAGTACGGCAGCTCTCCTGAGTAACCGTTAACTTGGTTCGATTATCAAGGCAGCCTATGGCTGCCTTTTTTATGGCTGTGTCGTAGTTAGCTGTTGAAGTTTATCTTAAGCCTTCGGCTTCATCGATTTCGGTGCTTTAGGGGAGGATGTCGCGGTGGCGACGGCACATTCTTGTATGCATTAGGGGGGAGCTCCGCCCCCTTTGGAATCCCCCTTTGCCTTAGGTCGCAGTCCAAAACGCTTCGCTGAACTGCTCCAATGCGGCAGGAGATCAACGGCGGTAGTGCTTTCCCCTTGTATCAAAACTCGCCTAGCCGGTGCTTTAACAGCATTGGAAACAACAACACTTAGTTGGTACACAGCTTTTTTATTCCTAGCTCGACAACCTCACAGCTTGCACCACAACGCACCCTGCACAATAAGTGTGCAACAACACAGTCCAACTCGGTGCATGCTTCCAGCCCCCACCAGCGCCATAACATCTAAATCATTGTTAATGTTAGATAAAAAAAACTGGCACAACTGTTGTAAGAGTCTTGGCAACTAATTAAAAAGGCGAGGTAACGGCAATGAAACTGGTCAGTGCAATCATAAAACCATTCAAGCTAGATGACGTTAGAGAAGCCATCGCCGAGTTAGGCGTTGAAGGATTGACCGTCACTGAAGTTAAAGGCTTTGGTCGTCAAAAAGGTCATACCGAACTCTATCGCGGGGCGGAATACCAAGTAGATTTTCTCCCAAAAGTGAAACTAGAGATCGCTACCTCAACCGACAAGGTTGAACGCCTACTCGAAGTGATCACTGCAGCCGCCGGAACCGGCAAAATCGGGGATGGGAAAATCTTTGTCGTCGATCTTGATCGTGTGGTTCGGATCCGTACTGGCGAACTCGACGCCGAAGCAATTTAAGGAGGAACCCAACATGGAACAAGTTACCGAATTGACGAGCACAGTTACTGAATTACGCTTTGCCTTAGATACCTTTTACTTCTTGGTGTCTGGCGCCTTAGTGATGTGGATGGCAGCCGGGTTTGCGATGCTCGAAGCGGGGTTAGTCCGCTCTAAAAATACCACCGAGATCCTAACCAAAAACATGGCACTGTACGCCATTGCTTGTGCCATGTTCCTGTTGGTCGGTTACAACATTATGTACGTCGACAACGTCGAAGGCGGCTGGTTACCAAGCTTTGGCAGCCTGATTGGCAGCCAAGCAGAGGGGGCCGATCACGCCCTTGAGTCTGATTTCTTTTTCCAAATGGTGTTCGTTGCAACTGCCATGTCCATTGTGTCCGGCGCTGTCGCTGAACGCATGAAGCTTTGGGCATTTCTGGCGTTTGCTGTTGTGTTAACTGGCTTTATCTATCCGATAGAGGGGTACTGGACCTGGGGGGGTGGCTTTATCTCTAGCACTATCGGATTTGTAGACTTTGCTGGATCAGGCATTGTCCATATGGCTGGTGCCGCAGCAGCAATCGCTGGTGTGCTTTTATTAGGAGCGCGTAAGGGGAAATACAACGCCGATGGCAGCGTAAATCCGATTCCGGGCTCAAACCTACCACTGGCAACACTGGGTACCTTTATTTTGTGGTTAGGCTGGTTTGGTTTTAACGGTGGCTCGCAATTGTTGATTTCCGATGCTGAAAACTCAACCGCTGTTGCTAAGATCTTCGTTAATACTAACTCCGCTGCTGCCTTTGGTGCCATCGCTGCGCTGCTGCTTTGTAAAATCACCTGGGCAAAAGCCGATTTAACCATGATATTGAACGGCGCTTTGGCTGGCCTAGTTGCTATCACAGCCGACCCGCTATCACCATCACTGCCTATGGCTGCACTGATTGGTGGCATCTCTGGTAGCTTAGTAGTGTTCTCCATCGTTGCGATGGACAAGATTAAGCTGGACGACCCTGTGGGTGCAATTTCAGTTCACGGCGTGTGTGGCCTATTTGGTTTGTTAGCAGTACCAGTATCCAATGCCGACGCCACCTTTGGCGGCCAGCTACTGGGTGCTGCCATCATCTTCGCTTGGGTATTTAGCACCAGCTTCGTAGTATGGGTAGCGCTTAAATACTCCATGGGGATCCGTGTTACCGAAGAGGAAGAGTACAACGGCATGGATGCATCAGATTGTGGTATTGATGCGTACCCTGAGTTCGTCACAGTGAAAAGCCAAAGCTAATCCGCGGCGTTTCGCCTAGCTTACCAACACGCCTACCGCTGTAGGCGTGTTGTTGTATCTAGCGCCGAGAAAAGAGTGTCGTTAGTACGAGCTGAGCAACGGCAGTAATAAATGAACTGTTATTACCAACCCTACGAATGCACCCGCTAGCTCACTCAACTGAAACGCTCGGGCAATGCCTTGGCTATCACTAGCATCGCCCAACACTAAGCTACTCACGAATAACCAATACCGACAACAGCATCATCATGCCGATTGCTGCGCCAGAAATTAGCAGTTCCCCCCTGACTTATACCCTCGCCTGCCAACCCCAGTAGCAGACCTAAGTGCATATCAACACCAAGTCCAGCGTTTCATAGGCTCCAATTGAATTGGCATACAGTTGACGATATCGCAGTGGCGAAGAATGTGATTGGCTCGGCGCATTGGCAACATCAAAGCATAAAAAAACCGACGCATCAGCGTCGGTTTGTTAGCACTAGCAAAGAGCATTATTACTTAACGAACTCTTCACCAATGTGAATATCACCCTTAAGAGTCTCGAGCATGCCGGTCAGTGCATCTTGCTCGAAAGCACTGAGGCCACCGTACGGCAAAATGGCTTTAACACCCGCGGTACCAAGTTCAATCGGCTGAGCAAAGAAACGAGCGTGTTCACCTGCGCCTTCAACGTAAGCGCACTCAATTACGCCCTGCTCACCTTGTAAACCTCGAACAACCGCTAAACCAAAGCGACAAGCCGCTTGCGCCATCGACAATGTGGCAGAACCGCCACCGGCTTTAGCTTCTACTACTTCTGTTCCGGCGTTCTGGATACGGTGAGTCAGGCTGGCAATTTCCTCAGCGCTAAACTCAACGCCCTTAACTTGGGACAGCAGTGGCAAGATAGTCACACCGCTATGGCCACCAATTACATTTAGCTTAACATCTGCAACGTTCAAGCCTTTTGCTTCAGCAATAAAGGTTTCACTGCGGATCACATCCAACGTGGTTACGCCGAACAATTTATTCTTGTCGTAAACACCCGCTTCTTTTAGCACTTCAGCAGCAATCGCCACTGTAGTGTTTACTGGATTGGTGATAATGCCGATACACGCTGTTGGAGCTACTGCAGCGACCTTAGCGGTTAGGTTCCGAATAATACCGGCATTAATATTGAACAGATCAGAACGGTCCATACCTGGCTTACGGGCAACACCCGCTGAGATCAGTACTACGTCAGCTCCCTCAAGCGCTGGGCTTGGGTCTTCGCCGGCAAAGCCGGTTGCTTCCACATCGGTAGGTATGTGGCTAATGTCTTTTGCTACGCCCGGGGTTACTGGCGCAATGTCATACAATGCCAATTTACTGCCAGCAGGCAGGTTCAGTTTCAACAACAGGGCTAAGGCCTGACCAATGCCACCTGCGGCACCCAATACTGCAACTTTCATCGTTGTCTCCATCTTTCCATGAAAATGTGATAGACATCACTCTATTGGCGCCCACAATACCCAAAGGTAAGACGTTTCGCAATGACTGGTATCAATACTGTCAATGGCAGCAAAAATGGCTGTAGATAATACGTAATGATGAATTTTTATGCCGTATATATGAATCACTCTTGCTTTATAAGCACTATTTATGCAACCTAACCCTCCTTAAAAGCTAACTTTGTTGTATTAAAGCACTTATGAAGACAGGCCATCAGCAAGACGAACTAGTACGAGTATTCAAATCGATCTTGAAAGAGGAGCGATTTGGCTCACAAGGCGAGATCGTTACCGCACTGCAAGGGGAAGGGTTCAGCAATATTAACCAGTCCAAGGTATCGCGGATGCTTAGCAAGTTTGGGGCAGTACGCACTCGTAACGCTAAGCAAGAGATGGTGTACTGCTTACCTGCAGAGCTTGGGGTACCAACGGCGAATGCACAGCTTCGTAATCTAGTATTAGATGTTGATCATAACGGCAGCATGATCGTCGTTCACGCTAGTCCAGGCGCCGCCCAATTGATTGCTCGTCTGTTGGACTCCATGGGTAAAGCTGAGGGGATTTTAGGCACCATCGCAGGCGACGATACCATCTTCATCGCTCCAACCAGCCACGCTCAATTAGAGCCAACCTTAGCGATGATCAAAGAACTGTTCAATTACGTCGATTAGCCTCTACCAGTTAAGTCGCTAGATACAAAAACGCCTAACGATTAAGTCAGGCGTTTTTTGTGGCAGCTTATAGATTCGCAGCTTGCTCTAAAAAGTCGAGCGACGGTGCAAAAAATGAAGCCCCCGTTACCGCTTGTGTATAGTTCAGCAAGTGATCGTGGTGGCCGTGGCCATCACCGACAACCATCGAATGCAACTGCTTCTCAAAGTGTACCGGGGTATAACAACAGCTGATAAAGAACAGTCCCTGCTCCTTCATATCACCGTAAGGCATGCTTTGACGTAAAATCTCCATGCCTTTGCCGTGTTCATCTTTAAGATTGGTACGCTTAATATGACAGTAAGCAGGCTTGGCTGCTGATGGATACTCAACGTTATCAACCTTGGTGCGACCGATGGTATCTTCTTGAGTCTTTATCGATTGTTGTTGCCACTGCGCCATATTGTGTACGTAACGCTGGGTATGAACGTAACTACCACCAGCAAACTCACCTTCGGCGACTAAGGCAACCTCACGCCGATGGCTGCCTGTAGGGTTTTCAGTGCCATCAACAAAACCGGTAAAGTCACGGTTATCAAGGTAACGGAAACTACGCACCTCCTCGACCAATTCAGCAAAGCCAACCAAACGACGACACACTTCTTGCGCCACGACATGGTTAAAGTCGAGGCGGTCGCTGCGCAGGTGGATAAACAGATCAACCGGCTGGCTTGGAGTGTGCCGATCTTCAGCTGAATATTGTGGGAACGGATTAAGCAATGGCGGACGCTGGTTTGGGTACAAGGTATCCCAATAGTTAGCACCAACGGCAACAAAACCATTAAAGGCACAATCAGCATTGCGATCAGCAGAGCTTTGCAGCCATGACGCTAATCCAGCTAATACTCCTGGCAATGCCAACTCAGCTCCTTCGTAGGCATTAAACATCATATATAACCCATGCAGATTACCCTCTGCACAGATCCCACCCTGCTCTCTCGGCATTGTCTTATCCTTCAAAATTCAACTGGCAATAGTTTGCTCACTGAGCCGCAATCAAGCAAGTAGGATAACGCTAAAACCAACATCAATTACAATAAAATCAACGCGTGAGGTAAAGCAGACACTGCAACCTTAGCTCCTTGAGCTAGATCTAACCGTTCCGAACGCACTGCTAGGCTAATCGGACCTACCTCAACCTGATAATCGCAATAGGTACCGCTGAAGTTACGCGCGGTAACAATGCCGCTGCCATCATCATCGGCTACTAGGTTAAGTTGCTGTGGTCTCAACAGTAGCTTCCCTTGGTGGGCAGGCGGGTATGAAAGCGGGTTTAAGCTTTTGATCGAACCAAGCGGAGTTTCAACCTCATCGACGGCACTGACCACCGCATCAAGATAATTCCCTCCACCAAGAAAATCGGCAACAAAACGGCTCGCGGGAAATCGGTAAAGCTGTTCCGCTTGCCCCTGTTGCACCACTTGACCTTGATGCATCAAGGCCAACTTATCCGCAAAGGCAAACGCTTCCTCTTTAGCATGAGTAACGAAAACGGCACTCACTTTTTGCGACTGCAAGATCTGGCGAATTTCTCGCATCATCTCAGTGCGAACCTGTGAATCAATATTGGAAAATGGTTCATCTAATAAAAGTAACTTAGGTCGATAAGCTAGCGCCCGAGCAATAGCGACCCGTTGTTGCTGCCCACCGGAGAGTTGATGAATATAACGTTTCCCTAACCCCTCAAGCCGCACCAGTTCGAGCATCTCATTGACCCGTTCACGTTTGCACGCACTGGTCATGCCTTGCAAACCAAAACTGATATTGTCAGCCACCGTTAAATGAGGAAACAGAGCATAATCCTGAAAGATAATACCAACGTTACGCTGCTCAGGTGGGAGCTGTTTACCGGCCGCAGTTAAGCACCGTTGCTGCAGCCAGATCTCCCCTTGCACATCGGCCTGTAAACCGGCGATTGCCCGCAGCAGTGTAGTTTTGCCGCACCCACTTGGGCCAAGCAAAGCCAGAATCTCATTATCTTTAACGGTTAGGTTGATGCCATCTAGTACCGTTTTATCGTCGTAGTTACAGCGGAGCTGTTTCAGTTCGAGCGTCGTTGTCATTGTGACTGTTCCAAACTTCGATTCAGTAACCATACCGGCAGCAGTCCAGCGGCGACAATCACTAACGCAGGTAAGGCACCGAGTTCCAACGCTTCATCAGAAACAAATTGATAGACGTAGGTCGCTAGGGTTTCAAAGCCTATCGGTTTCAGTAGTAGTGCTGCTGGTAACTCCTTCATCGACTCCATAAATACAATAACCGCTCCGGTCAGCAGCCCCCGCCGTAGTAAAGGCAGATGGATACGGCGTAAGATCTGCGGCGATTGACACCCCATAGTGGCTGCCGCCATATCCAAATTTGGGTTTATCCGCTTATAGCTTGATTCAACACTGCCCAAGGCCACCGCTAAGAAACGAACAGTGTAACCAAACAACAGCGCCAGCATCGAACCTGATAACACCAGTCCCGGTAATGGTTGTTCCAGCCATTGAGCAACATCATTAATACGGTAATCCAGCCACGTTAGCGGGATCAACACGCCAATGGCTAATACGGTACCCGGCAATGCATAACCAAAACCCGCTATCTGACTTGGCCAGTTAGCCACACCGGTGCGTGCAAGGAATTGCAATAACAATGCGACCGTAATAGACAGCAGGGCCACCAGCACGGCAACCAGTAAACTGTTACCGCTAAACTGCCAAAACTTATCTAGCTCGCTCCAATCCAAGTAGGCGATAGCGTAATTCAGCAAAATGGCAGCTGGCAATACAAAGGCCAATAACAGCATCGTGACGCAATAGCCGCAAGCCAACCAAGCCCGCCAACCACCAAGTGTATAGGGATGAAACGATTGCTGATTATCGCCACGTTGAAACAGCTTTTGTTGTGCTCGGCCTCTGCGCTCAACCGCAATCAACAACATCACCCCGAGCAACATCAAACAAGATAATCTCGCCGCTGCACTAATGCTGCCGTAGCCTAGCCAAACATCGTAAACCGCTGTGGTGAGGGTGTTCACGGCAAAGTAATTTACAGTGGCAAAGTCAGCCATGGTTTCCATGCCCACCAACGCCACACCAACCACAATCGCTGGGCGGGCAAGCGGTAAACTAACCCGAAAGAAACTCCTCCACGGACTACACCCTAAGGTACGACTGGCTTGCACCAAATTGCCCGCCTGCTCCAAAAAAGCAGTGCGAGCTAACATAAACACATATGGGAACAACACCAAGGCCAGCATGATAGCAGCGCCACCAAGAGTGCGGACTTCGGGAAAGTAGTAATCACTGGGGCTGTGCCAGCCAAACCAGTTACGCAGCGCCTTTTGCACGGGGCCTGCATAGTCAAGTAGGTCGGTATAAACGTAAGCGACTAAATACGCTGGCATCGCTAAGGGTAACAACAGCGCCCATTGCAGCTGCCGTTGCAGTGGGAAACGGCACATGGCCACTAACCACGCCGCAGGAACACCAATAACAGCACTGCCTAACGCCACCATTAGAACCAGCAAAGTGGTGTTTATTATGTAATCCCCTAACACCGACGAGGCCAGATCGGTAAACACCTCACTGGCTGGCATCATTCCCTGTTGCAGTAGCGCCCCAACAGGCGCTAACAGCAACAAGGTAATCATCATTCCGCCATACAACCAGCGACGATTGAGGGAATGGTTCATCGGTTATAGATCAAACTTCACTTTATCAAGCAGCTTAACCGCATCCTGATGGTATTCAGCTAAACGGTGAACCGGCAAGTCATCAGATTTGAAGCTGCCCCAGCTCGATACCAGCTCAGAAGGCTTAACCATGGGATTCACTGGATATTCCATATTTGCTTCCGCATACATCTGCTGTGCTATTGGTGCTGATAAGAATTCAAGCAATTTGATTGCTGCTTCAGGATGCTTTGAGTACTTAGTTAGCGCAGCACCAGAAACGTTTACGTGTGCACCACGATCAGCTTGGTTAGGGAAGTTAATCTCCACTTGGTCAGCAAAGGGACGCTGTTTCTCATCGCTCAGCATCTTTCCGAAGTAGTAGCTGTTGCCAATGGCGTAGTCACAAACCCCTTCAGCTATTGCCTTAATTTGAGCACGATCATTACCCTGTGGCTTGCGTGCAAGATTAGCCTTAACGCCTTGCAGCCATTCAATGGTCTTGGTTTCACCGTGGTGAGCAATCATCGACGATACTAAGGCAATGTTATAAGCGTTCTTACCGGAGCGAGTACAAATCTTGCCTTTAAACTCAGGCTTTGCGAGATCTTCGTAGCTTAAGTTGGCTTTACCAACTCGCTCTTTAGAGCTGTAAACATTGCGCACGCGTACAGTCAAAGCAAACCAATTGTTGGATGGGTCCCGGTATTGCGCGGGTAAGTTTTTCGTCAAGATTTCACTCTCTACCGGCTGGACTAAGTCCATCGCGACCAGGTTAGCTAAGCGAGAGATATCAGTGGTCAACATTACATCGGCGGGGGTTAGTCTACCTTCACGCTTAAGGCGTTCATCTAACCCCTTTTTAGCAAACACTACCTCGGTTTCAATGCCCGTTTCAGCAGTGAACTTTTCCAACATAGGTGCAATTAAAAAAGGCTGACGGTAAGAATAGATGGTAACGGTTTCAGCAGCTTGAGCTGTAACGCTGAGCAGCAACGCAACTAAAGCAAAAATCTGACGCATGTAAACTCCAAGTGCAAATGTTAATAATTATCCTTAACAATAGTATCCGCAATGTAACATAGACTCAAATTACCTAGAACAACACTCGGGTATTGTTGCAAAAAACGACACCCGAAGGTGCCGTATTGAGTAATGTGATTGGTTACAATGCGGCTTCAAGCTCAGGTAACACATCAAATAGGTCGGCAACCAAACCATAGTCTGCCACTTGGAAGATGGGCGCTTCCTCATCTTTGTTAATAGCAACAATGATCTTTGAGTCCTTCATTCCAGCGAGGTGTTGAATGGCACCAGATATTCCCACTGCGATGTAAAGGTTAGGCGCGACGATCTTGCCCGTTTGACCAACCTGCATGTCATTAGGTACAAAACCGGCATCGACAGCAGCGCGCGAGGCACCAACTGCGGCCCCCAACTTATCGGCAATACCATCAAGCAGGGCAAAATTGTCGCCATTGCCCATACCTCGACCACCAGAGATAATCACCTCAGCAGCGGTCAACTCTGGACGGTCTGATTCAGCCAGTTGCTCCGACACGTAATTTGAAATATCAGCGTTGTGCACTGCAGTTACCGCTTCAACCACGGCAGTGCCACCCGTTGCCGCCACTGCGTCGAAACCGGTACCGCGAACGGTAATCACCTTGATCGCATCGGCAGATTGGACCGTAGCAATGGCGTTGCCGGCATAGATAGGACGAGTGAAGGTGTCAACGCTCTCAACCGAAATGATATCGGAGATCTGATTCACATCCAGTAAGGCGGCAACTCGTGGCAGCAGGTTTTTACCGATGGAGGTAGCTGGAGCCAAGATATGTTGATAGTCCTTACCTAGCTCAGCCACCAACAAAGATACATTTTCAGCCAGTTGATGTTGGTAGCTACCGTTATCAGCAATTAATACCTTACTTACTCCAACCGCTTGCGCCGCCTGCTCAGCCGCTGGTTGGCAGCCTACTCCGGCCACCAAAACGGTGATGTCGTTGCCAATGGCTTGCGCCGCAGCAATAGTATTCAAGGTTGCGGGCTTTAGCTCAGTATTGTCATGTTCAGCAATAACCAGTGTGGTCATAATTCAATTCCTTCTGATTGGGGCAGCTTAAAGCACTTTGGCTTCAGATTTCAGTTTCTCTACCAGCTCGGCAACCGAGCTTACCTTGACACCAGCACTTCGTACCGGCGGCGTATCAACGCGCAAGGTAGTGATGTTGTGAGAGACTTCCACACCCAGATCAGCAGGGGTTACAACCGCAAGCGGCTTTCTTTTAGCCTTCATGATGTTTGGTAGCGACGCGTAACGCGGCTCGTTCAAGCGTAGATCTGTGGTCACCACTGCTGGCAGTTTCAATGCCAGCGTTTGCATACCGCCATCAATCTCACGGGTTACCGTGGCTTGACCATCAGCAACCTGCAATTCAGATGCAAAGGTCGCTTGTGCCATTCCAGCCAGTGCAGCTAGCATCTGTCCTGTCTGGTTATTATCTGAATCGATCGCCTGCTTACCCAACAACACCAACCCTGGTTGTTCTTGTTCAACAACTTTGTTTAATAACTTGGCAATCGACAGCGGATCTGGCGCTTCACTCACATCAACTTGGATTGCGCGATCGGCTCCCAAAGCTAACGCGGTACGTAATTGCTCTTGGCAGGATTTGTCGCCGATGGATACCACCACAATTTCGTCTGCTGCACCTTTCTCTTTCAGGCGCACTGCTTCTTCTACAGCGATCTCACAGAACGGGTTGATGGCCATCTTAGTGTTAGCCAAATCAACGTCGGTATTATCCGCTTTGACGCGAACCCGCACGTTGTAGTCAATTACGCGTTTTACTGCGACCAGTACTTTCATTACGTCCACCTACTGTTGACGATGCATCCGTTGCATCAAGTTACTCCATTGTGTGAGCTAGCGCACAGTTTGCCAATGACCAGATGGGACAACCAAATAGACATAATCGGCCACAAATGGATAAGGCAGGCGTAACAACTAAGTATAAATAGTGAAAAAAACGCAGTGAATGTAAGCGCCCACTCCGCCCAAGACTACTCCATTAAAGTAGAACGGTAGTCACCTGGAGTGGTTCCAGTCCATTGTTTGAAGGCTCGAATGAACGGACTTGGATCCTCAAACCCGACTAGGGTCGCAACATCATGAATAGACAATTCAGGACAGTTTAGATAATCCAAGGAAGCTTCATGACGGCATTGGCTCTTTAATTGAGAGTAACTTAACCCTTCATTGGCAAGATGGCGTCGCAGCGTTCGAGCAGACATCCCTTCTATCGCCGCCATCTGCTCCAAACTCGGCAATGCACGGCTGAAGTCTCGGCCAAAGCGAGCGCGTATTCTGGCACCAATCGACTGATCACCATTAACCATCACCACCAATTGATGAGGTGCAGTCTTTAAGAACCCACGCCATGAAGCCGCGGTTTGTATTAATGGTCGATCTAACCAGTTGCGTTTAAACCAAAAGCAGTTGTCAGTCTGCCGAAACCGGATCGGGCACTGAAACAATAATTGATAGTCTTGCGCATTAGATTGGGGAGCAAAGGTAAAGCTAGCTCCTTCCAGTGGCAGCCTCGAGCCGATCATCCAACTGATAAAGTGATGCCAAATGGACAATGACGTGCGGATCAATGCTGGCGATTGGGTCAATACCGCTTGCTCCATTGTCTCGTTAGGCATGCTATCTAACGGACAAAAATGAAATCTAACCTGCTCCCCCTCAACACTAATGGCTGGTTTAATGGTTGGCCCTTTACAGATCTCGTAAAATTCACTGCAGCGGCGCAAGGCATCGCCAAGATCAGCGCAGTGCTCGATGGCATAGCACATCATCCGAAAGGTGCCGGACGGCATCTTCCCTCCGGTGAGCATGCCAAACTGCTCATCTTGGAGCAGTTCAGTAAGACGCTGAAATAATCGTGCAAATTGGCTAACCGGGAATTGTGGTTGGCTCAATTGACGGTAATTGATACCAACACTTCGAAGCAATTCAGGAACATCGTAACCTTGTTGCTCGGCGTGGCTTAGCAGACTTTCAATATATTCAGTTGAGATATTGTGCGCTCTATTCATCACCCTTCCTAGATTGCAACGACACCACATTAGCGTAATGTTGGCGGTACCACCCCAAAACACAGGTAACGGATGAGGTTAAGCTGTCATTAATCTTCCAATGATCAGGCGCCCAACCATCAAGAAATCGAGCAAAGTCAGCCACTTCGAAATCATAAAGGGCCCGCCATTCCGCTTCAACCGGTGCAGAATCAATCCCCTTCAATGCGAGTGCCTGAGCTAACGCTTCAAAATAGCGATCTATCCAACGGGGTTGCTGCATAGCCAACTCATCGTCCGCAAATAAGCTGCCCAGAAAGTAGGCAAGATCACGTACACCGATACCTGCACCAACATATTGGAAATCCAGTGCTGCCACTGCATCGCTGCTACCACAGAAATTAGCTAGCTTGGCATCACCGTGCACCAAGGTTTTATAAGTCGCTGACTGGATGTGTGCGTCAATCGCGTTAGCAGCAGCTTGTAGCTCAAGATTGTTCATCACCGCCCACTCTTCAGGGCGAGTATCCAGATGCCAGTAACCGCCCTGTTGCCACACTCCCTGAGGCACATCCCCCATAAAGTGGGCATGGAAACGTGCTAGCCACTGTACACAAAGGCCAATTTGCTCCAAAGATGGATTAGCAAGCGCACAATCAAAACCTTGTGCAGCTAGGTCCTCCAATACCAGTAACTGCAGATCACCATCACGAACCGCAAACAACAATTGGGGAATGATGACGTTATCGGGGAGTGACGAGGCGACCTGCTGATACCACAGCTGTTCAACTTGGTAACTGCGCAGTTTACGCTGGTGGGAGAGATCACTGCTCCAGCCGCGCGGATGATCAACATCATTGGGCGGCGATATACGTTTGACGATAACGGTGCGGTAATCAAGCTGCCAGCGCTCAATTGCGCCGTAGCCGCTCCACAATGACTGTACGGTTTCAATCAGTTGAGCAGAGCCGCTATTTAACTTGGTACGGAGTAACGTGTCTATGTCGGTCATCGAGCGGAGCTAAACAAGAGTGATAGCGGTAATCTATCATCGTCTGTAAACCACAATGAAGTGTTTGTTAGGCTTAATCGCACTTTGGGGTGCGAAACTTACTCTAGTCGTAGGCTAACAATTTGCCATATGCATGTGGTGGATGGCCCATTGAAGTACGCGAGCTGAATCCCCAACTCGCAAACGCCAGAAACGAAAAAAGCCCTGTCCAAAGGACAGGGCTTATTCGAAATAATGGTGCTAATACCCAGAGTCGAACTGGGGACCTCACCCTTACCAAGGGTGCGCTCTACCAACTGAGCTATATCAGCACTAAAACTTCATTGCTGCTTTTCTCATCAAAGAATAGCAACGAATTGGTGTCTGACGCAGCGCTTATACAAGCTCCCCTTACAGACGCTTCACCGTTGAATTTAATGACTCAACCATGAAGTTAATAAGTGTCTGACGATGACCTACTCTCACATGGGAACTCCCACACTACCATCGGCGTAACTGCGTTTCACTACTGAGTTCGGCATGGGATCAGGTGGGGCCACAGCGCTATTGTCATCAGACAAAAAACGTAAATTTGGTAAGCTGACTTTCTCTACAATCTCACAAGCTCTGCGATATCCGCAAAACCACTTGGGTGTTGTATGGTTAAGCCTCACGGGTCATTAGTACAGGTTAGCTCAACGCCTCACAACGCTTACACACCCTGCCTATCAACGTCGTAGTCTTCGACGGCCCTTTAGGGAACTTATAGTTCCAGTGAGAACTCATCTCGAGGCTCGCTTCCCGCTTAGATGCTTTCAGCGGTTATCGATTCCGAACTTAGCTACCCGGCAATGCATCTGGCGATACAACCGGAACACCAGAGGTTCGTCCACTCCGGTCCTCTCGTACTAGGAGCAGCCCCTCTCAATTCTCAAACGCCCACGGCAGATAGGGACCGAACTGTCTCACGACGTTCTGAACCCAGCTCGCGTACCACTTTAAATGGCGAACAGCCATACCCTTGGGACCGACTTCAGCCCCAGGATGTGATGAGCCGACATCGAGGTGCCAAACACCGCCGTCGATATGAACTCTTGGGCGGTATCAGCCTGTTATCCCCGGAGTACCTTTTATCCGTTGAGCGATGGCCCTTCCATTCAGAACCACCGGATCACTAAGACCTACTTTCGTACCTGCTCGACGTGTCTGTCTCGCAGTTAAGCTGGCTTCTGCCTTTGCACTAACCTCACGATGTCCAACCGTGATTAGCCAACCTTCGTGCTCCTCCGTTACTCTTTGGGAGGAGACCGCCCCAGTCAAACTACCCACCAGGCACTGTCCGCAATCCCGATAAGGGACCTACGTTAGAACATCAAACGTACAAGGGTGGTATTTCAAGATTGACTCCACTTCAACTAGCGTCAAAGTTTCATAGTCTCCCACCTATCCTACACATGTAGGTTCAATGTTCAGTGCCAAGCTGTAGTAAAGGTTCACGGGGTCTTTCCGTCTAGCCGCGGGTACACAGCATCTTCACTGCGATTTCAATTTCACTGAGTCTCGGGTGGAGACAGCGTGGCCATCATTACGCCATTCGTGCAGGTCGGAACTTACCCGACAAGGAATTTCGCTACCTTAGGACCGTTATAGTTACGGCCGCCGTTTACCGGGGCTTCGATCAAGAGCTTCGACCGAAGTCTAACCCCATCAATTAACCTTCCGGCACCGGGCAGGCGTCACACCGTATACGTCCTCTTACGAGTTTGCACAGTGCTGTGTTTTTGATAAACAGTTGCAGCCACCTGGTATCTGCGACCGCCAATAGCTTAGGGAGCAAGTCCCATCACCGTCAGCGGCGTACCTTCTCCCGAAGTTACGGTACCATTTTGCCTAGTTCCTTCACCCGAGTTCTCTCAAGCGCCTTGGTATTCTCTACCTGACCACCAGTGTTGGTTTGGGGTACGATCTCTAATTACCTGAAGCTTAGAAGATTTTCCTGGAAGCATGGCATCAACTACTTCAGTGCCGTAGCACCTCGTCATCGGCTCTCAGCCTAATGTTCACCCGGATTTGCCTAAGTGAACAGCCTACTACCTTAAACGCGGACAACCATCGCCGCGCTAGCCTAGCCTTCTCCGTCTCTCCATCGCAGTAATTAGCGGTACGGGAATATTAACCCGTTTCCCATCGACTACGCCTTTCGGCCTCGCCTTAGGGGTCGACTCACCCTGCCCCGATTAACGTTGGACAGGAACCCTTGGTCTTCCGGCGAGGGAGTTTTTCACTCCCTTTAACGTTACTCATGTCAGCATTCGCACTTCTGATACCTCCAGCAGACTTCTCAATCCACCTTCAACGGCTTACAGAACGCTCCTCTACCATGCTTATAAATAAGCATTCGCAGCTTCGGTGACTAGCTTAGCCCCGTTACATCTTCCGCGCAGACCGACTCGACCAGTGAGCTATTACGCTTTCTTTAAATGATGGCTGCTTCTAAGCCAACATCCTGGCTGTCTAAGCCTTTCCACATCGTTTCCCACTTAGCTAGTACTTTGGGACCTTAGCTGGCGATCTGGGTTGTTTCCCTCTCCACGACGGACGTTAGCACCCGCCGTGTGTCTCCCGTGATTGTACTCATTGGTATTCGGAGTTTGCATGGAGTTGGTAAGTCGGGATGACCCCCTAGTCCAAACAGTGCTCTACCCCCAATGGTAAGACACGAGGCGCTACCTAAATAGCTTTCGAGGAGAACCAGCTATCTCCCGGTTTGATTGGCCTTTCACCCCTAACCACAGGTCATCTCCTAATTTTGCAACATTAGTGAGTTCGGTCCTCCAGTACCTGTTACGGCACCTTCAACCTGCCCATGGCTAGATCACCGGGTTTCGGGTCTACACCCTGCAACTACGACGCCCAGTTAAGACTCGCTTTCGCTACGGCTCCCCTATTCGGTTAACCTCGCTACAGAATGTAAGTCGCTGACCCATTATACAAAAGGTACGCAGTCACCCAACAAGTGGGCTCCTACTGCTTGTACGTACACGGTTTCAGGTTCTATTTCACTCCCCTCACAGGGGTTCTTTTCGCCTTTCCCTCACGGTACTGGTTCACTATCGGTCAGTCAGGAGTATTTAGCCTTGGAGGATGGTCCCCCCATATTCAGACAGGATATCACGTGTCCCGTCCTACTCGATTTCACACTAAAGTCGTTTTCGTGTACGGGGCTATCACCCTGTATCGCCAAGCTTTCCAGCTTGTTCCACTAACTTCTAAAATGCTTAAGGGCTAACCCCCGTTCGCTCGCCGCTACTAGGGGGATCTCGGTTGATTTCTTTTCCTCTGGGTACTTAGATGTTTCAGTTCCCCAGGTTCGCCTCATTAACCTATGTATTCAGTTAATGATACTTGCTTATGCAAGTGGGTTTCCCCATTCGGAAATCGTAGACTCAACGGTTGTTACTACCTAATCTACGCTTATCGCAAGTTACTACGTCCTTCATCGCCTCTGACTGCCAAGGCATCCACCGTGTACGCTTAGTCACTTAACCATACAACCCCAAGGGGTCTTGCTTTCGCAATACTGACAACAACTTGCAAGTCATTGTTAGTAATATGCCGCAACCAAATGTTTTCGTTAGTTACACGCTCCGGGTAGGAGGTGTAACGCCGGATATCTTTAGACACTTGTAAGATTGTTTATTTAGAAACTCTTACAGTTTCTCGAGAAAATTTTATCAGCTTTCCAAATTTTTAAAGAGCATGTCATTCATAAATGAACAACGAGCCAAAATCATTAAGTCAAAGACTTAATGATTTCAGACAATCTGTGTGAACACTCAGCGCAAAACAAGTAATCATGTCGTTTAAGGAGGTGATCCAGCCCCAGGTTCCCCTAGGGCTACCTTGTTACGACTTCACCCCAGTCATGAACCACAAAGTGGTGAGCGTCCTCCCCGAAAGGTTAAACTACCCACTTCTTTTGCAGCCCACTCCCATGGTGTGACGGGCGGTGTGTACAAGGCCCGGGAACGTATTCACCGTAGCATTCTGATCTACGATTACTAGCGATTCCGACTTCATGGGGTCGAGTTGCAGACCCCAATCCGGACTACGACCAGCTTTATGGGATTAGCGCACTATTGCTAGTTGGCAACCCTTTGTACTGACCATTGTAGCACGTGTGTAGCCCTACTCGTAAGGGCCATGATGACTTGACGTCGTCCCCACCTTCCTCCGGTTTATCACCGGCAGTCTCCCATGAGTTCCCACCATTACGTGCTGGCAACATAGGACAAGGGTTGCGCTCGTTGCGGGACTTAACCCAACATTTCACAACACGAGCTGACGACAGCCATGCAGCACCTGTCTCAGAGTTCCCGAAGGCACACGTCCATCTCTGGTCGCTTCTCTGGATGTCAAGAGTAGGTAAGGTTCTTCGCGTTGCATCGAATTAAACCACATGCTCCACCGCTTGTGCGGGCCCCCGTCAATTCATTTGAGTTTTAACCTTGCGGCCGTACTCCCCAGGCGGTCTATTTAATGCGTTAGCTTTGGAAGCCACTCCTCAAGGGAACAACCTCCTAATAGACATCGTTTACGGCGTGGACTACCAGGGTATCTAATCCTGTTTGCTCCCCACGCTTTCGCATCTGAGTGTCAGTCTCTTGCCAGGGGGCCGCCTTCGCCACTGGTATTCCTTCGGATCTCTACGCATTTCACCGCTACACCCGAAATTCTACCCCCCTCTCAAGGACTCTAGTTTGGCAGTATCAAATGCAGTTCCCAGGTTGAGCCCGGGGCTTTCACATCTGACTGACCAAACCACCTGCATGCGCTTTACGCCCAGTAATTCCGATTAACGCTTGCACCCCTCGTATTACCGCGGCTGCTGGCACGAAGTTAGCCGGTGCTTCTTCTGCGAGTAACGTCACAGCCAACGGGTATTAACCGTTGACCTTTCCTCCTCGCTGAAAGTGCTTTACAACCCGAAGGCCTTCTTCACACACGCGGCATGGCTGCATCAGGCTTTCGCCCATTGTGCAATATTCCCCACTGCTGCCTCCCGTAGGAGTCTGGGCCGTGTCTCAGTCCCAGTGTGGCTGATCATCCTCTCAAACCAGCTAGAGATCGTCGCCTTGGTGAGCTCTTACCTCACCAACTAGCTAATCTCACTTAGGCTTATCCAATCGCGGAAGGTGCCGAAGCGTCCCCTCCTTTCCCCCGTAGGGCATATGCGGTATTAGCAGTCGTTTCCAACTGTTGTCCCCCTCGACTGGGCAAATTCCTAAGCATTACTCACCCGTCCGCCGCTCGACGCCTAATGAATCCCCGAAGGTTCATCATCATCGTTTCCGCTCGACTTGCATGTGTTAGGCCTGCCGCCAGCGTTCAATCTGAGCCATGATCAAACTCTTCAATTAAAGATTTGATTTTTTGTCCAACTCCTAAGAGCTAGACACTCAATGAATACTGAATTTCGTATAGTCACTCAGTAAATATCGAGAAAATGATGATTTCTCAATTCTACGTGAGTGCCCACACAGATTGTCTGACAAATTGTTAAAGAGCAGTTCTTACGAACTTGGCTTCGTTGCCGAAGCAGGAGGCGTATAATACGCTTTCCTATTTCCCCGTCAAGCTCTATTTCTCAAGGCTTTTCCGAGTGTCGATTTAATGCTCAGCGACTTACTTGGTAAGTGACTGTGCCCCGTCGACAGATGCGCATTATAGGGAGATTCTTTGCTGCCGCAAGCGCTTATTTGAATTAAATAACCGACTGGGCAACAACACAGCAAACACACAAGAATCCACAGAGTTATCCACAGATATCGCGCATTCTAGAGAAGAATAACGAGAACTGTCAGCGAACTGATGGCCAGTCGCAACAGCTTTTTATGGTAAGTGATCACTTACAAGCCCAAGGCGGAGTTGTAAACAATGAAAATAAAGTGCTGGATTGTTACTTTAATAATCGATCCTTTGCCGTGTTATCCCACTAAAAACAAAAAGTGAACCGATAAAGCAGCAAAAAAATATACCGAGTTACTTATTAGCACGTTAAAACGGTAAGAATACCCGACTCCATCAGCGACTATTTTCTGCCTTACTCAGTTCTAATTCACCGTTTATTCGACCCGAGCTTGAAAATAACCCTCATAATTCAAGTTGGCGAGAGATGACTAACTCCAACCTGAGCGAATTGGCGATATAGCGCCTCAATTTTCAAATAGCGCTCTTGTGCCTGGTTCAGACTGAGATCACAGCCTAAGTACCGCTTAACTAACTACTTAACAACTGTCGAAATGCAAAAAAGCCGCCTTTTCGGGGCGGGCTTCGAGCTAACTGTAGCCCAGCTGATGTCGTGGCGGCCTCAACTATTTTGGCGCAGATACGAAAAAGCCCGCTCCTTTCGGGGCGGGCTTCGAGCTAACTGCAGTCTGCCTCATGTCGTGGCAGCTTCAATCATTTTGGTGCAGATACGAAAAAGCCCGTTCCTTTCGGAACGGGCTTTCTCTAAATAAGTGTCTGACGATGACCTACTCTCACATGGGAACTCCCACACTACCATCGGCGCAACTGCGTTTCACTACTGAGTTCGGCATGGGATCAGGTGGGGCCACAGCGCTATTGTCATCAGACAAAAAACGTAAATTTGGTAAGCTGACTTTCTCTACAATCTCACAAGCTCTGCGATATCCGCAAAACCACTTGGGTGTTGTATGGTTAAGCCTCACGGGTCATTAGTACAGGTTAGCTCAACGCCTCACAACGCTTACACACCCTGCCTATCAACGTCGTAGTCTTCGACGGCCCTTTAGGGAACTTATAGTTCCAGTGAGAACTCATCTCGAGGCTCGCTTCCCGCTTAGATGCTTTCAGCGGTTATCGATTCCGAACTTAGCTACCCGGCAATGCATCTGGCGATACAACCGGAACACCAGAGGTTCGTCCACTCCGGTCCTCTCGTACTAGGAGCAGCCCCTCTCAATTCTCAAACGCCCACGGCAGATAGGGACCGAACTGTCTCACGACGTTCTGAACCCAGCTCGCGTACCACTTTAAATGGCGAACAGCCATACCCTTGGGACCGACTTCAGCCCCAGGATGTGATGAGCCGACATCGAGGTGCCAAACACCGCCGTCGATATGAACTCTTGGGCGGTATCAGCCTGTTATCCCCGGAGTACCTTTTATCCGTTGAGCGATGGCCCTTCCATTCAGAACCACCGGATCACTAAGACCTACTTTCGTACCTGCTCGACGTGTCTGTCTCGCAGTTAAGCTGGCTTCTGCCTTTGCACTAACCTCACGATGTCCAACCGTGATTAGCCAACCTTCGTGCTCCTCCGTTACTCTTTGGGAGGAGACCGCCCCAGTCAAACTACCCACCAGGCACTGTCCGCAATCCCGATAAGGGACCTACGTTAGAACATCAAACGTACAAGGGTGGTATTTCAAGATTGACTCCACTTCAACTAGCGTCAAAGTTTCATAGTCTCCCACCTATCCTACACATGTAGGTTCAATGTTCAGTGCCAAGCTGTAGTAAAGGTTCACGGGGTCTTTCCGTCTAGCCGCGGGTACACAGCATCTTCACTGCGATTTCAATTTCACTGAGTCTCGGGTGGAGACAGCGTGGCCATCATTACGCCATTCGTGCAGGTCGGAACTTACCCGACAAGGAATTTCGCTACCTTAGGACCGTTATAGTTACGGCCGCCGTTTACCGGGGCTTCGATCAAGAGCTTCGACCGAAGTCTAACCCCATCAATTAACCTTCCGGCACCGGGCAGGCGTCACACCGTATACGTCCTCTTACGAGTTTGCACAGTGCTGTGTTTTTGATAAACAGTTGCAGCCACCTGGTATCTGCGACCGCCAATAGCTTAGGAAGCAAGTTCCATCACCGTCAGCGGCGTACCTTCTCCCGAAGTTACGGTACCATTTTGCCTAGTTCCTTCACCCGAGTTCTCTCAAGCGCCTTGGTATTCTCTACCTGACCACCAGTGTTGGTTTGGGGTACGATCTCTAATTACCTGAAGCTTAGAAGATTTTCCTGGAAGCATGGCATCAACTACTTCAGTGCCGTAGCACCTCGTCATCGGCTCTCAGCCTAACGTTCACCCGGATTTGCCTAAGTGAACAGCCTACTACCTTAAACGCGGACAACCATCGCCGCGCTAGCCTAGCCTTCTCCGTCTCTCCATCGCAGTAATTAGCGGTACGGGAATATTAACCCGTTTCCCATCGACTACGCCTTTCGGCCTCGCCTTAGGGGTCGACTCACCCTGCCCCGATTAACGTTGGACAGGAACCCTTGGTCTTCCGGCGAGGGAGTTTTTCACTCCCTTTAACGTTACTCATGTCAGCATTCGCACTTCTGATACCTCCAGCAGACTTCTCAATCCACCTTCAACGGCTTACAGAACGCTCCTCTACCATGCTTATAAATAAGCATTCGCAGCTTCGGTGACTAGCTTAGCCCCGTTACATCTTCCGCGCAGACCGACTCGACCAGTGAGCTATTACGCTTTCTTTAAATGATGGCTGCTTCTAAGCCAACATCCTGGCTGTCTAAGCCTTTCCACATCGTTTCCCACTTAGCTAGTACTTTGGGACCTTAGCTGGCGATCTGGGTTGTTTCCCTCTCCACGACGGACGTTAGCACCCGCCGTGTGTCTCCCGTGATTGTACTCATTGGTATTCGGAGTTTGCATGGAGTTGGTAAGTCGGGATGACCCCTAGTCCAAACAGTGCTCTACCCCCAATGGTAAGACACGAGGCGCTACCTAAATAGCTTTCGAGGAGAACCAGCTATCTCCCGGTTTGATTGGCCTTTCACCCCTAACCACAGGTCATCTCCTAATTTTGCAACATTAGTGAGTTCGGTCCTCCAGTACCTGTTACGGCACCTTCAACCTGCCCATGGCTAGATCACCGGGTTTCGGGTCTACACCCTGCAACTACGACGCCCAGTTAAGACTCGCTTTCGCTACGGCTCCCCTATTCGGTTAACCTCGCTACAGAATGTAAGTCGCTGACCCATTATACAAAAGGTACGCAGTCACCCAACAAGTGGGCTCCTACTGCTTGTACGTACACGGTTTCAGGTTCTATTTCACTCCCCTCACAGGGGTTCTTTTCGCCTTTCCCTCACGGTACTGGTTCACTATCGGTCAGTCAGGAGTATTTAGCCTTGGAGGATGGTCCCCCCATGTTCAGACAGGATATCACGTGTCCCGTCCTACTCGATTTCACACTAAAGTCGTTTTCGTGTACGGGGCTATCACCCTGTATCGCCAAGCTTTCCAGCTTGTTCCACTAACTTCTAAAATGCTTAAGGGCTAACCCCCGTTCGCTCGCCGCTACTAGGGGATCTCGGTTGATTTCTTTTCCTCTGGGTACTTAGATGTTTCAGTTCCCCAGGTTCGCCTCATTAACCTATGTATTCAGTTAATGATACTTGCTTATGCAAGTGGGTTTCCCCATTCGGAAATCGTAGACTCAACGGTTGTTACTACCTAATCTACGCTTATCGCAAGTTACTACGTCCTTCATCGCCTCTGACTGCCAAGGCATCCACCGTGTACGCTTAGTCACTTAACCATACAACCCCAAGGGGTCTTGCTTGGTCTTTGAATCTCACTCTTTGTTGAACCGTTCGTTCACTTCGGTCATTAGCAAAAACTAACTTCCTCGCTCACTCTCGTTTCTCCGCGATTGAGAACCAAATACCTGCGCAATACGCTTCTGAGTATGCAAACTCAGCATCGTAATATGCCGCAACCAAATGTTTTCGTTAGTTACACGCTCCGGGTAGGAGGTGTAACGCCGGATATCTTTAGACACTTGTAAGATTGTTTATTTAGAAACTCTTACAGTTTCTCGAGAAAATTTTATCAGCTTTCCAAATTTTTAAAGAGCAAGGTTTTCATTAGGCCTAGGCCTAAAAAAAGCCAAAGGTAAATTGTTCTATTATCTAGAAGCAATTAGCTTTGGCTTCTCATCCCCAAATTAGGGGAGGAAGATGGTGGAGCTATGCGGGATCGAACCGCAGACCTCCTGCGTGCAAGGCAGGCGCTCTCCCAGCTGAGCTATAGCCCCATCGAGTTTTTCCTGGTGACAACTTCAAAGAAGTTGGTGGGTCTGAGTGGACTTGAACCACCGACCTCCCGCTTATCAGGCGAGCGCTCTAACCAGCTGAGCTACAGACCCGTCACCGTTGATTGAGAATGGGTTCTCAATCACTCTTTACATTTCATCAGACAATCTGTGTGAACACTCAGCGCAAAACAAGTAATCATGTCGTTTAAGGAGGTGATCCAGCCCCAGGTTCCCCTAGGGCTACCTTGTTACGACTTCACCCCAGTCATGAACCACAAAGTGGTGAGCGTCCTCCCCGAAAGGTTAAACTACCCACTTCTTTTGCAGCCCACTCCCATGGTGTGACGGGCGGTGTGTACAAGGCCCGGGAACGTATTCACCGTAGCATTCTGATCTACGATTACTAGCGATTCCGACTTCATGGGGTCGAGTTGCAGACCCCAATCCGGACTACGACCAGCTTTATGGGATTAGCGCACTATTGCTAGTTGGCAACCCTTTGTACTGACCATTGTAGCACGTGTGTAGCCCTACTCGTAAGGGCCATGATGACTTGACGTCGTCCCCACCTTCCTCCGGTTTATCACCGGCAGTCTCCCATGAGTTCCCACCATTACGTGCTGGCAACATAGGACAAGGGTTGCGCTCGTTGCGGGACTTAACCCAACATTTCACAACACGAGCTGACGACAGCCATGCAGCACCTGTCTCAGAGTTCCCGAAGGCACACGTCCATCTCTGGTCGCTTCTCTGGATGTCAAGAGTAGGTAAGGTTCTTCGCGTTGCATCGAATTAAACCACATGCTCCACCGCTTGTGCGGGCCCCCGTCAATTCATTTGAGTTTTAACCTTGCGGCCGTACTCCCCAGGCGGTCTATTTAATGCGTTAGCTTTGGAAGCCACTCCTCAAGGGAACAACCTCCTAATAGACATCGTTTACGGCGTGGACTACCAGGGTATCTAATCCTGTTTGCTCCCCACGCTTTCGCATCTGAGTGTCAGTCTCTTGCCAGGGGGCCGCCTTCGCCACTGGTATTCCTTCGGATCTCTACGCATTTCACCGCTACACCCGAAATTCTACCCCCCTCTCAAGGACTCTAGTTTGGCAGTATCAAATGCAGTTCCCAGGTTGAGCCCGGGGCTTTCACATCTGACTGACCAAACCACCTGCATGCGCTTTACGCCCAGTAATTCCGATTAACGCTTGCACCCCTCGTATTACCGCGGCTGCTGGCACGAAGTTAGCCGGTGCTTCTTCTGCGAGTAACGTCACAGCCAACGGGTATTAACCGTTGGCCTTTCCTCCTCGCTGAAAGTGCTTTACAACCCGAAGGCCTTCTTCACACACGCGGCATGGCTGCATCAGGCTTTCGCCCATTGTGCAATATTCCCCACTGCTGCCTCCCGTAGGAGTCTGGGCCGTGTCTCAGTCCCAGTGTGGCTGATCATCCTCTCAAACCAGCTAGAGATCGTCGCCTTGGTGAGCTCTTACCTCACCAACTAGCTAATCTCACTTAGGCTTATCCAATCGCGGAAGGTGCCGAAGCGTCCCCTCCTTTCCCCCGTAGGGCGTATGCGGTATTAGCAGTCGTTTCCAACTGTTGTCCCCCTCGACTGGGCAAATTCCTAAGCATTACTCACCCGTCCGCCGCTCGACGCCTAATGAATTCCCCGAAGGATCATCATCATCGTTTCCGCTCGACTTGCATGTGTTAGGCCTGCCGCCAGCGTTCAATCTGAGCCATGATCAAACTCTTCAATTAAAGATTTGATTTTTTGTCCAACTCCTAAGAGCTAGACACTCAATGAATACTGAATTTCGTATAGTCACTCAGTAAATATCGAGAAAATGATGATTTCTCAATTCTACGTGAGTGTCCACACAGATTGTCTGACAAATTGTTAAAGAGCAGTTCTTGCGAACTTGGCTTCGTTGCCGAAGCAGGAGGCGTATAATACGCTTTCCTATTTCCCCGTCAAGCTCTATTTCTCAAGGCTTTTCCGAGTGTCGATTTAATGCTCAGCGGCTTACTTGGTAAGTGGCTGTGCCCCGTCGACAGATGCGCATTATAGGGAGATTCTTTGCTGCCGCAAGCGCTTATTTGTGCTTTTCTTACCGTTTGGTTAAAGACACAGCCAATACCGAGATTTCCACAGAGTTACCCACAGAAAATGGTATTTACGCTCAATTTCCTCTGGAATTTTACTAGCTATATAGCTAACTAAGTCGATTGAACTGAGCAATAAACAAAAAAGGCCACCTATATAAGTGGCCCTTTGGGGGGAACGCTATCGGACTTTACAGAGATTGGGTAAAGGTACGGGTAATCACGTCTTTCTGCTGTTCTAGCGTAAGTGCATTGAAGCGAACGGCATAACCGGATACGCGAATAGTCAGCTGTGAATTATCAGCAACCACTTCAAGATCATCGTTGCTGGCCGTTCCAGCTTCGATACGCTCACGGGCTTCCATAATGCGCACCAGGGTCTGGCGATCCAATACGTTTACGTTTAAGTGCTGACCACCTTCACGAATCGGCTCTGCACCTTCAATATTAACTGGACGAGATTGGTACTCACCCAACTCCGCGATAGCAACCACTTGATCAGCTTGATATCCACCTGCAGCAGCTAGACAACGAGCTTGATCGTTACTTTCATCGATCATCCAGATGGAGTTAAGCAGATCGGCGTTATTAGTTTGAGTAATTTGGATACCTTGAATCATGACTACCTCGATATATCGTCTAATTTGATGCAGATTTGATCTTAATGTGATCTACGTCACTAACCCTACCACTTGCATGGGTATTGCAACAGCGACATTACGTAATGCGACAGCAAGCGGAGTTAATGCGAAATAAGAGTGACGTATAGATGATTGATGACGAGTGTGTTGAAAGTCGTAGCAGTAAAGGTTCTAACAAAAACCTAGAAAAACAAAAACCGCCTCTAGGAGACGGTTTAGTTAAGTAACTTACTTGATTACCTTCAGGCTTGGTCGCCCACTCGGGCGAGGCGGCACTTCAGGTACCTCTTCATCCGGTATCTCGTAAGCTTCTTCTGGAGCAAAAGCTGTTCCAGCACCATTTTCGCGAGCGTAGATCGCTTCAACGGCAGCTAATGGAACATAGATAGCGTGTGGCTTACCACCAAAGCGTGCATTGAACTGAACAACATCGTTGCCCAATTGCAAGTTGCCAATGGCGTGCGGAGCGATATTCAATACAATCTGTCCATCTTCAACAAACTGAGTTGGTACCTGAACTCCAACAGCATTAGCGTTTACAACTAAGTGTGGCGTTAGCTCGTTATCAAGCATCCACTCGTAAAAGCCCCGTAACAAGTACGGACGAGTAGGCGTTACTTTTGCACTCATGCGCCGATACGCAGTTCGCGTTCAGCTTCGGTCAGTGAAGCCTTAAAGGACTCACGTTCGAAGATACGAGTCATGTAAGCTTTAACTTCAGCAGAGCCACGGCCATTCAACTCGATGTTCAACGCAGGCAAGCGCCAGAACAGCGGTGCTAGGTAGCAATCCACCAAGGTGAACTCTTCACTCATGAAGTAAGCTGACTCAGCAAAGATTGGGCCTAATGCAAGAATGCTTTCTGCCAACTCTTTACGAGCTGCATCAGCTTTCTCACCACGCTCGATACGAGCAACCAGCTCATACCAATCGTTTTCGATGCGATGCATCATCAAGCGACTTTGACCACGAGATACTGGATATACCGGCATCAATGGCGGATGAGGAAAACGCTCATCCAAGTACTCCATGATGATACGCGCGTTGTACAACACCAATTCGCGATCAACCAGAGTTGGTACGCTGTTGTACGGGTTCAGTTCTGCCAGATCTTGTGGCAGCTGATTCGGATCGACTTGCAGTACTTCAACACCCACACCTTTTTCCGCAAGAACAATGCGTACTTGATGGCTATACAGATCGCTGGCACCAGAATATAGGGCCATGACAGAGCGTTTGTTGGCAGCGACAGCCATTGATACCCTCCGAGAAGAATTTTTATCACTGAAATAGTAAGTGGGAGCATGAGCCCCCACTTACCCAAGCGGTAGATTGTAACCTGTTATTGGCGATTAGTGTACATCTCGCCAATATTCACGCTTCAATAGATAGGCAATTACGAAGAACACCGCGAGGAAAGCCAGCACCCAAACGCCCATCGCCTCTCGTGTAGTTCGGATTGGTTCAGCCGAATAAGTGAGAAAGTTGGTTAGATCCAGAGCGAATTGTTTGTACTCCTCATCAGACATGGTGCCACCGCTGGCAATAATACTACCATCCTCTTGAAGTACAGGTTTACCTTGCAACGGCTCCAATACATGGGGCATACCAACTGACGGGAATACCAGGTTGTTTACACCAAACGGACGGCTGTCGTCGTGGTAAAAGGTGGTTAGGTATGAGTACAACCAGTCAGAACCGCGCACTCTGGCAACCAAGGTTAGATCTGGTGGCGGTGCACCAAACCATTTAGCCGCTTGTTCTGCTGGCATTGCACTCACCATCAGATCACCGATCTTAGCGTCAGTCTTAATCATCGAGTTCATGTCATCTAGGCTAATACCCAAATCAGTGGCAACGCGCTCATAACGCTGATACTGAGTAGAGTGACAGCCCATGCAGTTTTCCATGAACGCCTTAGCGCCATTTTGCAGTGACGCTTGATTGTGCAAATCCACATCGGCTGGCACAACGTGAGGATTATGGCCACCGGCTGCAAACACTAGGGTTGGCAAGCAGGCCAATACTGTAATCAAAAACTTCTTCATTAGCCTGTCACCCTTTCTGGAAGCGGTTTCGTCGTTTCATTCTTGCTGTAGATCCACAGTGCAACAAAGAAGCCGAAGTAGCCGACAGAGAAAATACGTGCCATCAAAGTTTCGATCTCACCAGCCGGTAGTGCACCAAGGATACCTAGGGCAATAAAGCACACAACAAATTGAGTGATATTGGCTTTGTGGATCATGCTGCGGTAGCGAACTGATTTCACCTGACAACGATCAAGCCACGGTAGGAAAAACAGCACCACAATCGCCGCGCCCATACCAATTACGCCCATCAGTTTATCTGGGACTGCGCGCAAGATTGCGTAAAACGGTGTGAAGTACCATACCGGAGCGATATGCTCTGGAGTTTTCATCGGGTTAGCCGCTTCAAAGTTTGGCGCTTCAAGGAAGTAACCGCCGCCCTCAGGCATAAAGAAGATGACGTAACAGAAGAATATTAAGAAGCCGGCGACACCAACAATGTCTTTAACGGTGTAATACGGGTGGAATGGGATAGCGTCTTTAGGCCAACCATTCTCGTCCTTGTTTTTCTTCACTTCGATGCCGTCTGGATTGTTTGAGCCGACTTCATGCAACGCAATAATGTGCAGGAAGACCAATACCACTAGCACCAAAGGCAAGGCGATTACATGAAGAGCGAAGAAGCGGTTCAAGGTGGCACCAGAGACGACATAATCGCCACGGATCCACAAAGTAAGATCATCACCAATAACTGGGATGGCACCAAACAGCGAGATAATTACCTGCGCGCCCCAGTAAGACATCTGTCCCCATGGCAGCAAGTAGCCCATAAAGGCTTCAGCCATTAAGATAAGGAAGATCAACATACCGAAGATCCACAGCAGTTCCCGTGGTTTCTGGTATGAACCATAAATCATACCGCGGAACATGTGCATGTAGATAACGACGAAAAAGGCCGAAGCACCGGTGGAGTGCATGTAACGCAACAACCAACCGTACTCGACATCGCGCATGATATATTCAATTGAGGCGAAAGCACCTTCCGCTGAAGGTACGTAATTCATGGTTAACCAAATCCCAGTAAGGATTTGGTTTACTAAAACCAACATGGCCAATGAGCCAAAGAAGTACCAAAAATTAAAGTTTTTCGGAGCTGGATACTCACCTACGTGCTTGTTGTAGGTTGCCGTCATTGGAATTCGAGCGTCAATCCATTCAATCAGCTTACTCATCTTATGCGGCTCCCTCATCAACACCGATCACTACGGTGCTATCGCTGGTGTATTGGTGTGGTGGTACCACCAAGTTCAACGGAGCAGGTACGCCGGCAAATACCCGGCCAGCCATGTCAAATTTGGATCCGTGACATGGACAGAAGAAACCTGATGGGACACCTTCAACTTTCTCTTGGAACGAATCTGGCAAGTATGTGGGTGAACACCCAAGGTGAGTACACAAACCAACGGCAATAAAGAACTCATCTTTGATTGAACGAGTTGGGTTGGCTGCATAGGTCGGTTGCTGAGGCTCTAATGACTTTGGGTCTCGTAGTTGGTCATCCAACTCAGACAATTGTTGCAGCACAGCCGGTGTGCGGCGAACAACCCAGACCGGTTTACCACGCCATTCCACGCGGAGCATTTGACCGGGTTCAACTTTACCAATGTTTACTTCTACTGGTGCTCCGGCAGCTTTTGCCTTTGCGCTGGGGTTCCATGACTTAACAAAGGGAACCGCAGTAGCGACCGCGCCGACTCCACCAACCACAGCGGTGGTAAGAGTCAGGAATCTGCGACGTCCAGTATCGACAGGCGCATTGCTCATCTACATATTCTCCCGAAAGGGTGTTGCTTTTCTTATGCCCCAGAAGCAGATTCGGCTCAGATGTCCAATTCCTTTTGTTCCGAGAACGTTGCGACGCCATTATATATAAAAGGCGACACAGTTCACACCTCGAAGGTCATTACAGAGCTAAATCACAACGATTTTTTCCACTTTGTTAGCATTTGGTAAGAGAAAATAGTTTCAGAAAAAAGTAACTGGTGAGTTGGTTTCGCCTTCACCGAATCTCAGCCATAAAAAAACCCAGCCATAAGGCTGGGTTTTCTGAAGACCAAGGTCTCTTTGCGAATTAACGCTTAGAGAACTGTGGCTTACGACGTGCTTTACGCAGGCCGACTTTCTTACGTTCAACTTCACGAGCATCGCGAGTAACGAAGCCAGCTTCACGAAGTGCAGGACGTAGAGTTTCATCATACTGCATCAGTGCACGGGTGATACCGTGACGGATAGCGCCTGATTGACCGGTGATACCACCACCAGCAACAGTTACGTAGATGTCTAATTTGCCCATCATCTCAACCAATTCCAGTGGCTGACGAACTACCATGCGGGCAGTTTCGCGGCCGAAGAATTGCTCTAGAGTGCGCTTGTTTACTGTGATCTCGCCAGAACCCTGCTTGATGAATACTCGAGCAGTTGAGGTCTTGCGGCGGCCAGTACCGTAGTATTGAGTCATTTGCCTATATCCCCTTAGATGTCCAGAACCTGTGGCTGCTGTGCAGCATGCTTGTGCTCAGCACCAGCGTACACTTTCAGCTTACGGAACATGGCGCGACCCAGAGGACCTTTTGGCAGCATGCCCTTAACGGCTTTTTCGATGATCATTTCAGGCTTGCGAGCTTGAAGATCAGCGAAGTTGATTTCCTTAATACCACCTGGGTAACCAGAGTGGCTGTAGTACATCTTGTCGTTGGCTTTGTTACCGGTAACGGTAACTTTGTCAGCGTTGATGATTACGATGTAATCGCCGGTGTCAACGTGCGGAGTGTACTCCGGCTTGTGCTTACCGCGCAGACGAGTAGCTACTTCGGTAGCCATACGACCCAAGGTTTTACCCTCGGCATCAATGATAAACCAGTCGCGTTGAACGGACTCTGGCTTAGCAGAAAAAGTTTTCATTAGATTAAAAACCCAATTTATCTGTTACAAATTTCGCCTAACTCACAATGAGCTAAACAACCTTTAGTGGTCTTCCACCCACCCCTTCGAGCGGGACAAGACGCTGGTTTTGAACGCCAGGCGTTCTACCGTAACGTGGGCAGGGCGCGAATTATAAGGGAGTTCGGTGTAAAAATCACCTGCTTTTTTAACCAAATTCACGATCACTAGGGTAAATGTGGTTTTGCCAAATAGTCATGGCTTTGCATCTCGGTTAAGCGACTCTGGCATCGCTTAAACTCAAACGACAGCTGACCGCCACCATAAAGCTGTTCGAGCGCGGCTTCGGCAGAGATGATCAGCTTTACTCCGCGCTCATAAAACTCATCCACCATGGCAATAAAGCGCCGGGCCACATCGTCACCACTATTGTTACTGCCCATAACACGCACGTCTTTAAGCAATACAGTGTGGTACAACCGAGCCAGTTCGATGTAATCCGCTTGGCCTCGTGGGCCATCACACAGAGAACTAAAGGTCACCATCAACACGCCCTCCCCTTCACGAACAACGCTGATGGCGCGCCCAAGGATCTCAATCGTAGATTGTGGCGTTGCCTCGTCCTGGCCAAGTTGAGAAAAGTAATGCTGGAGATTTTCATCCGCTCGTTGGTCTAACGGGTAATGGAAGATCTCTGCTTGCTCTAGGGTGCGCAAGCGATAATCAATACCACTATCTAATTCAAATATGTCGCAATGTTGCTCTATTAGCGCAATGGCTGGTAAGAAACGCTGCCGTTGTAAGCCATTGCGATATAGCAGATGCGGTGGAATGTTGGAGGTAGCCACCAACACAACCCCACGAGCAAATAGATGTTCGAGTAGACCGGCCAATAACATTGCATCAGTGATGTCAGAGACAAAGAACTCGTCAAAGCAGATGATCTCAGTTTCGGCGGCGAGACGATCGGCAACCAACATTAATGGATCCTGTTGGCCTTTCAGTTCGTTTAACTCATGGTGGACCCGTTGCATCATGCGATGAAAGTGGATGCGCATCTTGCGCTCGGTAGGCAAACAATGGAAAAAAGTATCCACTAAGTAGGTTTTACCGCGGCCCACTCCTCCCCAAAAATAGAGCCCTTGAGGTGAACGTTGGCTTTGAGGTTGTGGACGAAATTTTTGCCACCATGAACGTGGCCTTGACTCACTCTGCGGCTCGGTCATTTGTAGGTATAAGCGTTGCAGCTGCTCTACTGCAGCAGCTTGAGCAGGGTCATGTTGAAACTCAGGGCGAATCAAATCCTGCTGATATATTTCCTTGGGAGTCGCCATTATCCAATCCATCGGCAATCGATGCAGCATTATCCACTGCAATATTAAAAGTTCTGATAGAACATAAGTTTTGGGGCACTGGCTTGCCCTATAATTAGACTAATAGAGTGTATCATGTCGTCCATAGCCACAGTATATTGAGTAACCATCTTTCAGTTTGGGTAGCCCCCTTAGATATGCTGAAGAATGAAGTAATATTTTAGGGAGAAGTTATGAATTGGGCATTAGCAATTGTGTGTTTACTGGTAGGCCTTGGACTGGGATTCCTGGCTGGCAAGCGCAGCGGCGGAAGCAGGGATAATACCGACAGATTGCAGCAGGAGCTCGCTCAAGCGCGGTTCGATTTGGAGCAGCAGCGTCAAGGTGTGGCCGATTATTTTGCTCAATCGCAGGAACTGATGACATCGTTGTCGCAGCAGTTTGAGAAGACCAATCGCTTTTGGCAGGAATCAGCTAAAGAGCTAACCGACGAGCCAGCAATGGTGGCAGAGAATGATGAAGTAGTCGAAACCAGCAACGTCACCTCACTGCCGCCCAACGATTACGTTCAGGGCTCTCACGGTATCATCAACCCAGAGACTAGGGTTGCCAATCAATGACAACGACAAGCGTTAGTTGATCTTGGCCTAGGAAAGCAGCGTTAACCCACAGGTGCGCTGCTTTTTTTATACTTTAATCATAGGACTAAACCGCAACTAACTAATATGGTTAAAAATAGTAGGAACTTTGGCGCTAGGTCACGGTCACTATCAGTAATGAGAATACTCATGTTGTGTAAGTAGGAGATTGATCAATGATAAAGAAATCGGCCCCATTACTTTCCGCTGCGCTGTTATGTAGCAGCCTCGCCGTGATGTCTGGCCCTGTTGCTGCAGCTTGGCCGAGCACAGTTGATGGGCAAGCATTGCCTAGCTTGGCACCAATGGTAGAGCAGATATCTCCGGCGGTTGTCTCGGTTTCAGTTGAAGGAACTCAAACAGCGCACAGCAGCCTGCCAGAGCAGTTCCGCTTTTTCTTTGGTCCACAAGGGCCTCGCGGCGGTGAACAACAACGTCCATTCCGCAGCCTTGGTTCTGGAGTCATCATTGACGCCAGTAAAGGCCATATTATTACTAACCATCATGTTATCGAGAACGCCGATAAAATCTTGATCAATCTCAGTGATGGTCGTGAATTTGAGGCTAAACTTATCGGCTCCGATCCCGCTACTGACGTTGCGGTTATCGAGATTGATGCCGACAAGCTCACCGAGGTGAAGCTCGCGGACTCCGATAAGCTCAACGTCGGCGACTTTACAGTGGCTATTGGCAACCCATTTGGACTAGGCCAAACCGTGACCTCTGGTATTGTCAGCGCCCTCTCCCGCGGCCTAGATAATGAAGGCTACCAAAACTTCATTCAAACCGACGCAGCAATTAACTCCGGTAACTCCGGTGGTGCTCTAGTCAACCTCAAAGGTGAGCTTATCGGCATTAATACTGCCATTATCGCCCCTGGTGGCGGTAACGTCGGTATCGGCTTTGCTATCCCAGTTAACATGGTTCAGAACCTAACCGACCAAATCCTTGAGTATGGTGAAGTACGCCGCGGCGTATTAGGGATCATCGGCGGTGAGCTAACCAATGAAACCGCCAAGCTATTTGGTCTAGACACCAAGCATGGCGCCTACATTAGCCAAGTCGTACCAGAATCGGCCGCCGACGACGCTGGGTTATTGGCCGGTGACATCATTACTAGCCTTAATGGCAAGAAAATCCGTACCTTCCAAGAGCTGCGCGCTAAGATTGCCACCATGGGCGCTGGTGCTACCGTTAAGCTTGATTTAATCCGCGACGGCGACTCGAAAACCGTCAAGGTGACCTTAAATGAAGCGCCTGGTGAAAATATTCAAGCGGCGGTCATCCACCCTGCATTAGAGGGAGCTAAGCTCTCCACCTTTAACGACGATGGATTACGCGGCGTGAAGGTAACTGAATTAGCTGACCGCTCACGCGCAGCCCAGCAAGGGTTACAGGAGAATGACGTGTTGATTAGCATCAGTCTCATGAACCGCGCCCGAGTTGATATTAAAGACCTCGGTCAACTGCGCGAGTTATTGAGTGATTATGATGGTGCCTTCGCCGCCACCGTCATTCGCGACGGGAATCCGCTAATGGTGATTATGCGGTAACCTCGTGTCACAATATTGAGGCGGCCAACCGGCCGCCTTTTTTGCTACTGTAGCGCCAACAGCGTCACCGTTAACGCCTTATGTAACCAAGAGTCACAAATGTCATTACTGCGTTACCTATTAAAACCGATACTCGCTGGGTTAGTACTAGCTGCCATTATTGTGGTTATTCACCCCAATTTACGCAGTTACCTACCTGAGTTAAATCAGTCGATAAGCCGAGTTGATCGCAATAGTTTCTCCTATGCGGTCGGCCGCGCAGCCCCTGCGGTAGTAAATGTCTATTCCCACCGCCAAGGGCCAAACAATTTCAGTCAACTGCTACCGCAAGGTTTGGGCAGCGGCATCATCATGCGCGCCGACGGCTATATCCTGACTAACTACCATGTAGTGCGACAAGCAGACCAAATCTTTATCGCCTTACAGGATGGTCGAGTAGCCGACGCGTCTCTCATCGGCTCTGATCCATACACCGATCTGGCGGTACTGAAGATATCTCTATCCGATCTGCCAGTAATTTCACTGGATCTAGAGCGGGAAACTCGCATTGGCGACATGGTACTGGCGATAGGTAACCCCTATAACCTCGGCCAGACCATTACTCAGGGGATCATCAGTGCCACCGGTCGTACCGGCTTGAGCTCAAATTTTCAGGATTTCATCCAAACAGATGCGGCCATTAACCAAGGCAACTCTGGCGGTGCGCTGGTCAATGCTGATGGCAATCTTATCGGCGTAAACACCGCCAACTATCAGCAGTTAGGTGAAGCCGGTGTCGGCCTCAACTTTGCTATTCCAATTGAGCTTGCCCACACCATTATGGGTAAGTTGATCCGCGATGGTCGTGTCATCCGCGGTCACCTAGGCTTAACCGGTACTCCAGTGAACCAAACCATCGCCCGTCAGCTGCGCTTACTCGAGCCAATGGGCATGGCAGTGACCGAAGTCGACCCAACGGGTCCGGCGGCAAAAGCCGGCCTTCGTGCTCATGATGTACTTATCTCGGTCAATGGTGAACCTATTCGAGGGATTGATATGCTGATGGATGTGATTGCCGAAACGCCGCCAGGCACCGAAGTAAACATCATCCTCATCCGCCAAGGAGAGCGCTATAACGTACCGGTAACTATTGAAGAGCGGCCCCCCATCCAATAACGGGGATTCGCTAGCCAACGCTGGGTATAAAAAAGGAGAAGCATCATGCTTCTCCTTTTTTATTGAAGGTTGAGTCGTTGTTACTTAACTCGAACCACGTTGCCACCAAGTCCGGCCAGCTTGGTTTCGATCTGCTCATAACCACGGTCTAAATGATAGATGCGATCGACCACAGTGGTTCCAGTGGCCACTAGGCCTGCAATTACCAAACAAGCAGAGGCACGCAGATCCGTTGCCATCACCTGAGCTCCTTGAAGATCTTCACACCCTTCAATAATGCAGGTGTTCCCTTCCTGTTCAATCTTTGCGCCCATGCGCTGCAGCTCAGGCACGTGCATAAAGCGATTCTCAAAGATGGTCTCAGTAACATGAGCACTGCCGCTAGACAGCGCATTCATGGTGCAGAACTGTGCCTGCATATCGGTAGGGAAGGCAGGATGTGGAGCGGTCTTGATTGACACCGGTTTGGGTTGTTGCCCTTGCATATCAAGGCTTACCCAATCGTCGCCACGCTCAATAATTGCACCGGCTTCCTCAAGCTTAAGCAATACTGGCTCAAGGGTCGCGGGAGCGGCGCTCAAACACTTCACCTGGCCACGGGTTGCTGCCGCAGCAACAAGGTAGGTACCGGTTTCAATACGATCCGGCATTACACTGTATTCACAGCCATGCAGGCGCTCAACCCCTTCGATGCGAATAACATCAGTACCTGCACCTTCTACTTTCGCGCCCATGGCATTCAAACAGTTAGCAAGATCGATAACCTCTGGCTCGCGGGCAGCGTTTTCAATTACCGTTATGCCATCAGCCAATGCGGCAGCCGCCATAAGGTTTTCTGTCCCCGTTACCGATACCACATCCATCAGGATGGTAGCGCCTTTTAAGCGACCATTTACGCGCGCTTTGATGTAGCCTTCAACCACATCAACATCGGCCCCCATAGCCTGTAGACCATGGATGTGGAGGTTGACTGGGCGTGCGCCAATAGCACAACCGCCGGGCAGGGAAACATCGGCATGGCCATATTTCGCCGCCAGTGGTCCCAATAACATAATTGACGCTCGCATGGTTTTAACCAGCTCGTAAGCAGCAACGTAGTTATTGATGGTGGCAGGGTTAATAGTCAACACCCCATCGTTCAGATCACTCACCTCTGCACCCAGTTGGCGCAGCAATTCAATGGTGGTCTTAACGTCGCGCAACTCAGGAACGTTACGCAATGTCATGGTGTCTTGAGCGAGTACCGCCGCCATTAAAATTGGCAATGCGGCATTCTTAGCGCCAGAGATGGTAACTTCTCCAGCCAATGGGCCAGCAGCCCTTACTTGCAATTTATCCACTGATACTCCGCCAGCTGTAGGCTAGTTAAATAGTTTTTCGCGCTGCCATTCCGCTGGCGTAAATGCTTTGATGGTCAAAGCATGAAGCGTTCCATCAGTAATCTTGTCTGCTAATGGGGCGTAGATTGCTTGTTGGCGCTTAACCCGAGACAAGCCATCAAAGCTTTCCCCAACTGCAATAATTTTGTAGTGGGTACCTTCAGAGCTAACCTTAATTTCAGTTAGTTGTAGCGCCTCATTGAGGCGCTGTTCAATTTCGTTGAGCTCCATCGCTTTACTCCTAACTTGTGGTTTTCGCTACTAAGCGTTGTTGTTTTAAGCTCAAATCGTACAACGTCATCAATTGTGTCAGCTTGGGCGAACAATGCAGCCATTCAAACTCACCTTGAGCCGCCTGTTGCCGAGACTCAAGCTCGAGTAGCCACGCTAAACCCGCACTATCAACGTTATCTACTAAAGCCAAATCCAGTTGTTGTGCCTTGCCGCCAAACCAGTGCTCTGGCACTGGCCAGTGTTGCTCAACCTCAGCTACAGTAAGCTGCCCTACCAGCTTCAAACTGGAGCCTTGTAGACTTACTTGTAAGCTCATGAGGCTGGCGCTTCTGCAGGTTGAACAGCCTGACGGTTTTTCTCCGCTAGCATATTGATCACTTCGTCGAGACCTTGCTTACGAATCAAGCCATCAAACTCACTCTCTTTAGCCGCCAGAATGCTGGCACCTTCGGCGATAAGATCGATCGCTTGCCATTGGCCCGACTTTTTATTGAGACGCATCTTGAACTTCACTTCAATTGGCGCTCGCTTCCCATCATCAAAGGTTACCCCGACATTAACGATGCCGCGGTCGCCTAATGGTTTTTTAGGCTCATAGCTGATAGTTTGATCGGTATAGATGGTAAAGGCATTAGCAAAGATCCCAATCATATACTGCCTAAACTCGTCAGTGAACCTTTGTCGCTGCTCTGGTGAGGCTTTTCGTACCGCTTTGCCCATCACCTTGTAAGACGCATAAGTGTGGTTCACGTAAGGCATCAGGTGCTCTTCGACCAATGGCCTTAACTGCTGTGGTTCGCGTTGCAGTAACTCTTGCTCAGAGCGATAGTGAGACAGCAACACCGCGGCAACCTCTTCAACCATCGAATATGGGTTACTTTGATCCACTGTCGCTTGCGCTGTACTTACCCAACCAATGCTCAATAGCCCTAACAACAACCAGCGTGACAACATCGACCTACTCTCCTTCATCTGAGCTATACAAAAACTGACCAATTAACTCTTCCAACACCACCGCACTGCGAGTGTCTTCAACTACATCACCATCGGCGAGGTAGTTCTCTTCATCAAGAATAAACCCTGGAGTCAGCCCAATGTACTGCTCACCCAATAACCCTGAGGTTAGTATCGAAACACTGCTGGTATCGGTAAATTGATTGAAACGGCTGTCGATCGACATCGTCACCTTCGGCACCAACTCGGTTACATCCAATTCAACTTTAGCTACTCGGCCAACCACAACGCCGCCGACCTTAATTGGCGCTCGCACCTTCAATCCACCAATGTTGTCGAAGTAAGCGGTAAGTTGGTACTGCTGCGCCTGTTGTGTTGGATCAATATCAGCAACCTTAATGACTAATACTGCAAACGCGATGAGCCCGGCCAAGATAAAACCACCCACCAACAACTCAATTTTTCTTGAATTCATCCTAGCTCCCAAACATCCATGCCGTAAGCAAAAAATCTAACGCCAGCACCGCCAGCGAGCTGTGAACAACGGTTTCCGTTGTCGCCTTGCTTACTCCCTCTGCAGTAGGGAAAGCACTGTAACCTTTAAACAGCGCTATCCACATTACCACTAGAGCAAAAACAACTGATTTAATTACACAATTAACAATATCTTGTTGCCATTCAACACTGGCATTAAGAATCGACCAAAACGCACCGGCATCGATCCCCTTCCACACCACGCCAACCAGATGACCACCCCATATGCCTACCGCACAAAAGATAAAGGTAAGCAGTGGCATCGAGATCATCCCAGCCCAAAAGCGCGGCGCCACCACACGTTTAAGCGGATCGACCGCCATCATCTCCATTGACGCTAGCTGCTCGGTGGTTTTCATTAAGCCTATTTCAGCGGCAACCGCAGAGCCGGCTCGCCCTGCAAATAGCAAGGCGGTAACCACTGGTCCAAGCTCACGCAGCAGCGACAATGCCACCATCGGCCCAAGGCTGTCCTCGGTACCAAAGTCGACCAAGATGGTGTAACCCTGTAACCCAAGCACCATGCCGATAAACAAACCAGAAACGGTAATAATTAGCAGTGATAGCACCCCAATATGGTAGAGCTGCTTTATCACTAACGGCCACAGCTGTTTTACTGAGGTTATTGTGAATATGGCCCCAAACAACATCAAACCAGCCTGCCCTAACCGAGCAAGCCAATCGATGCCATAACGGCCTAGTTTGGCAATTGCATCCATTACTTCAGCAACGCCTCCTGATAATGTTCGGCGGGATAATGAAAGCGAACCGGCCCATCTGGAGCTCCCTCTAAGAACTGTTGCAGCTGCGGATCGTCAAGCGCTTTAATCTGCTCCGGTGTGCCGGAACCAATCACTTTACCGGCAGCGATGACATAAACCTGATCAGCAATGCTTAGGACATCTTCAACATCATGGCTTACAACCACGGAGGTGAGATTAAGTGCTTGCCCGAGCTGGCGAATGAGCTGAACCACTACTCCCATAGAAATAGGGTCCTGCCCGGCAAAGGGCTCATCGTACATGACTAAATCGGGTTCTAACGCGATTGCTCGAGCCAAAGCCGCCCGACGTTGCATTCCGCCAGAGAGTTCACTCGGCATCAATTCCGTTGCACCGCGCAACCCCACCGCTTGCAACTTCATTAGGACCACACGACGGATCATCGGTTCAGATAGTTTGGTGTGCTCTCGCAGAGGGAAGGCGACGTTGTCGAACACCGACATGTCGGTAAACAGTGCTCCAGATTGGAACAGCATGCTCATCCGCCGTCGCAGTTGATACAGTTCTTTTCGTGGCAGCTGGTGTACATCCACGCCATCAAACAACACTTGGCCTTGGCTAGGCATTAGCTGCCCACCAATTAACTTTAACAGGGTCGTTTTACCGATACCGCTGGGACCCATAATGGCGGTGATCTTTCCGGCGGGGATAGTCAGGTTGAGATCCGTAAAGATCGCCCGTTGCCCTCGTGAAAAGTGCAACCCTTTCACTTCAATCAGCCCGACAGGTGGCTGAGTCTGATTTTTTAGCATAACTTAATCGTGGTGGTACCACCGATCTCCTTGTTATCCACATAACGGTATTTGGTTACCTAATGTAACCGAGTGCTATCAGTGGCCGAATACTTTCAATTTGATTCGGATCGGGCGACAATGCGCGCCAATTATCTGTCCCTATAATACTATGATCATACACTTATTATTACTTTTCTTCGGCTTAGGCCTATTAGTTTGGAGCGCAGATCGCTTTGTCTTTGGCGCAGCTGCTGTAGCTCGCAATTTAGGCATCGCTCCGATGATCATCGGTTTAACCATCGTATCGATGGGTTCCTCCGCTCCTGAAGCCATGGTGGCCGCCAGCGCAGCAATGGAGGGAAAACTCGATACGGCAGTCGGTAACGTGATTGGCTCTAACATTGCCAACATCACCCTGATCCTTGGTTTGTGCGCGCTATTGAAGCCACTCATCGTTGGCTCTTCCACTTTAGTGAAAGAGATGCCAATGATGATTATGGCAACCGTACTGGCCGGCTATCTGATGCACGATCTCACCCTGTCTCGTACCGACGGTATCCTTCTTGCCGCTGCCTTCATTGGCGTAATGGGCTTTTTGATTTTCAACGCCTTCCGCAACCGTGATGACCAACTCACGCAGCAAAGCAGTGATGACGTGCCCGATAATGTGCCGATGGGCAAAGCGGCACTGTGGTTGATTGTCGGTATGATTGTATTGCCAATCTCAGCTGATCTAATGGTCGATAACGCAGTTGGCATCGCCAAGCTGTTTGGCATGTCCGATCTGGTTATTGGTCTCACTATTATTGCTGTCGGTACCAGCTTACCCGAGCTTGCCGCTTGCGTAGCCGGATTGGCGAAAGGTGAAGATGATCTCGTTATTGGCAATGTAGTTGGCTCTAATCTATTCAATATCTTGGCAGTATTAGCAATTCCGACCTTTATCGCTCCCGGCGCCATTGATGCCGCTGCCGCTGGCCGTGATTTCTTCATTATGTTGGCGACCAGCTTGGCGCCACTTGCGATCCTAATACTGAAAAAGAACAAGACCATTGGCCGTATTGAAGGCGCGTTATTACTGGCTTGTTTTATTGCCTACCAAATCAGTTTATTTAGCCAATTAGCATAAGCTTGTGGAGTTAAGAGATGTCTGTACCAATGCAATGGCGCCGCTGGGGTCGTCAAGTAGTTGAGATAGAAGCGGATGCCGTTCGCAATGTCAGTAACTACATCGACGATCAGTTTGAAGCCGCGTGCGCCGCTATTATCGCCTGTAAAGGCAAAGTGATAGTTATGGGTATGGGCAAGTCTGGTCACATCGGTAACAAGATCGCGGCGACACTTGCCAGCACAGGTACACCAGCTTTCTTCGTACACCCTGGTGAAGCTAGCCATGGCGATCTTGGCATGTTGAGCAAGCAGGACATCGTTATTACTATCTCCAACTCTGGTGAAGCCCACGAGATCCTGACATTGATGCCGGTAATCAAACGGATGGGTTTGCCGATTATCGCGATGACCGGCAAACCCAACTCAACCTTGGCGGAGCTAGCACAACATCACCTGTGTATTGCCGTCGGCGAGGAGGCCTGCCCGCTGGGTTTAGCACCAACCTCTTCCACCACCGCCACCTTAGTCATGGGTGATGCCCTTGCGGTAGCACTGCTGCAGGCTCGGGATTTCACCGCCAATGACTTTGCCTTATCACATCCTGGCGGCGCGCTCGGACGGCGGCTGTTATTAAAGGTTGCTGACATCATGCACCGTGGTGAGCGTCTACCTATAGTTAATGAACAGGTGACCGTAAGTGAAGCACTGTTGGAGATCTCAGCCAAGGGGCTGGGAATGACTGCTGTAGTTGATAATAGTGGTGTTCTGACTGGGCTATTTACCGATGGCGACCTGCGCCGAGTTCTCGATGCCCGGGTTGATATTCACCAGACCACCATCGGTACGGTGATGACCCAAAAACCAATTACTATCGATTGCAACTTATTGGCTGCACAAGCACTCAAATTGATGGAAGATAACAATATTAACGGCTTAATCAGCGTCGACGGTGACGGTTGCCCTGCTGGCGCCCTCAACATGATGGATATGCTAAAGGCAGGAGTACTCTAATGGACGCAATCTTAACGTTGTATGGCGCAGTAAATGCCGACGTAATCGAGCGTGCTAGCAATATTAAACTGCTACTGTGTGACGTTGACGGTGTATTCTCCGACGGTCGTATCTACATCGGTAACGACGGTGAAGAACTGAAAGCGTTTCATACCCGCGACGGTTTTGGCATCAAGGCGGTTCAAAATGCCGGTATTGCGGTAGCAGTGATCACCGGTAGGCGCTCTGCTATTGTCGAAAAACGGATGACTAACCTTGGGGTGAAACACATCGTCCAAGGCTGCGAAGATAAGCTCACCGCGTTTGAACAGATTCGCTCTGAGCTCGGACTTGAAGCCGATCAATGCGCATACATTGGCGATGATCTAGTTGACCTGCCAGTAATGGAGAAGGTCGCTCTTGCGGTTGCCGTCCACGACGCTCATCCAGCATTGCTGCCTCAGGCACATTATCGCACTACTATTGGCGGCGGCTTTGGTGCCGTCCGTGAGCTGTGCGACCTTCTATTGCAAGCGCAAGGTAAACTGATGGATGCTAAGGGCATGTCAGTATGAAGCGTGAGCTGCTTGCTGGCTTGCTGCTACTCGCAATGGCTGGCGGCCTATATCTGCGCAACATTTCGATTGAGCCTCCGGTAGTGGATTCACTCTCTGAGAGTGAGCCCGATTACGTAGCTCGAGAAATGAAAACCCGCTCTTATGATGCCAATGGCCGCCTTAATGCCGAGATAGCTGCTGACACCATGTTCCACTATCAGCAAAAGCAGCTAACTGAATTTGAAAACCCCGTTTATCTGGTTTACCCAGAAGACGGCAACACCGTATGGAAAGTCAAAGCCAAGGTGGGTGAGCTGCGCGACAATCGCTTCCTAACGCTAGAACACAGCGTTATTGTTGAAGCTATTGAGCCGTATAAGCCAATCAGAACCATCCATACTGAACAGCTGAACCTGGACCTATCCACGATGGAGATGGAAACTGATCGACAGCTGCAGGCCTTTGGCGAGCAATTCCAAATGACTGGTCTCGGCCTTTGGGCTGATCTCAAGCAAAATCACATTATTTTGAAACAAAAGGTTAGTGCTACTTATGAAACTCAGTAAGCCACTCCTAATTGCGCTGGCGTTACTGGCGCCGCAAACACAGGCACTGCAAGCCGACTTTTTGCAAGCGGTTAGCGTCACCGCTGACCGTTCTGAAGGCGATCTCCAAAGTCGCACCCTAAGCTACATCGACAACGTAGTAGTTACCCAAGGTACATTGCGAATCGAAGCTGACAAGCTGACTCTCATTGCCACTGAAGACAAGTCCGAACAGATCTTTGTTGCCACTGGCAATCCAGCTACGTACGAACAAGTACAAGAAAATGGCATGAAGGCGGAAGCCAACGCATTAGAGATTCGCTATAGCGTAAGTAACCGCGAATTGATCCTCATTGGCGAAGCCCAGATGAGTCAAGAAGGCAGCGTTGTCAAAGGCTCACGTATTAGCTACAACGCCGAGCAACAGAAACTCAGTGCGGAAGGCTCCGACGAGAGCCAGATCACCACCATTTTTATGCCAGCACCGAAAACAACAACTCCAACGGAAAACCAACCGATAGTATTGCCAGCGCCAGAACTACAAGAACAACCTAAAAGCGAGCCTAAACCATGAAGCCAGTGGTTCTTGAAGCGCAGCAGTTAGCCAAGAGCTACAACGGTCGCCAAGTGGTTAAGAATGTCGGCCTTAAAGTTGAAAAGGGACAAATCGTAGGCTTATTAGGTCCAAACGGCGCAGGTAAAACCACCACCTTTTATATGGTGGTTGGCTTGGTCCAAAACGACCAAGGTAGCATTCATATCAATGGTGAAGAGATCACTTATCTGCCAATGCACAGTCGTGCTCGCAAAGGCATTGGTTATTTACCGCAAGAGTCGTCGATCTTCCGCAAGCTCACTGTTCATGACAACTTGATGGCGGTACTGCAGATCAGAAAAGAGCTCAGTAAAGAGCAACGTATAGAAAAACTGGAACAGCTGCTCGAAGAGTTTAATATTACTCACATACGTGACAGTTTAGGGATGGCTCTATCTGGTGGCGAACGTCGCCGTGTAGAAATAGCCCGAGCGCTAGCAGCAGATCCACAATTTATTTTATTGGATGAACCCTTTGCCGGTGTCGACCCGATCTCGGTTATCGACATTAAGAAGATCATCCAACACTTGAAACAACGCGGTCTCGGGGTGTTGATCACCGATCACAACGTCCGAGAAACCTTGGACGTATGTGAATACGCCTACATTGTCAGTCATGGTGAAATGATTGCTCAAGGGGCACCAGAAGCGGTATTGGAAGACCAATTAGTACGCTCTGTTTACTTGGGTGATCAATTCAGACTCTAGTGCCCCCTTCCATCGGGCAGTACAAGGATTAGGGCATTAAATGAAAACCTCGCTACAGCTAAAACTTGGACAACAGCTAACGATGACACCTCAGTTGCAGCAGGCTATCCGACTGCTGCAACTGTCGACGTTAGATCTGCAACAAGAGATCCAAGAAGCCCTCGACTCTAACCCGCTGTTGGAGCAGAGCGACGACGACTTCAATAACCAAGACCAAGAAGCATCTCCGGAAAGTCAGGACAGCCCAAGTGCTTCGGTGACCGAGCAAGCCGCGTTAGATACCAGCGAAGCCCTAAGCCAAACTGACTTAGGCGATAATTTACCCCTTGATAGCACCTGGGACGACGTTTACAGCGCAGCCCCTGCCGCTGCGGCCAGTGGTCCACGCGATGACGATGACAGCTATCAGGGCGAAACCAGTGACGATCTGCAAAGCCATCTACTTTGGCAAATGGGTCTCACCCCAATGAGCGATACCGACCAGGCCATCGCCACGACCCTTATCGATGCCATCGATGAATACGGCTATCTCACTATTCCCGTGGCTGATGTACTAACTGCTGTCGGCCGGGACGACATTGAATTAGATGAAGTCGAGGCGGTCCGCAAACGCATTCAACAATTTGATCCGGTCGGCTGTGTCAGCATCGACCTATCTGAATGCCTCAAGGTACAACTGTTGCAGCACAACGCTGACACCCCTTGGCGAGATCAGGCTATCAATCTCCTTGATGAACATATGGATCTGTTGGCCAATAGAGACTTTCGCACCCTGATAAGGCGTACTAAGCTCAGTGAAACTGAGCTTAAGGACACCATGGATCTGATTCAGTCACTGAACCCAAGACCAGGCGGGCAAATCGCAGCAACACCAAGTGAATACGTGATTCCTGATGTTTCAGTAAGTAAAAAACAGGGACGCTGGGTGGTTGAGCTCAATCCTAACGCCATGCCCAAGATTCGCATCAATCAACAGTACGCCGCCATCGGTAACGGCGCCCGCGGTAGCGGTGACGGTCAGTTCGTTCGCGGACATCTGCAGGAGGCTAAGTGGTTTATCAAAAGCCTTGAAAGCCGTAACGAAACACTGATGAAGGTTACCAACTGCATCGTGCAATTCCAGCAAGGGTTCCTCGAGTTCGGCGAAGAAGCCATGAAGCCAATGGTGCTCAATGATGTGGCCGAGGTGGTCGAGATGCACGAATCGACGATATCTCGAGTGACTACTCAAAAATATCTACATACCCCAAGAGGGATCTTTGAACTGAAGTACTTCTTCTCCAGCCATGTGAGCACTGACAGCGGCGGCGAAGCCTCTTCTACTGCTATCCGCGCGCTCATCAAAAAGCTCGTGGCGGCAGAGAATCCAAAGAAACCTCTTAGCGACAGTAAAATGGCTCAAATTCTGGCGGAACAAGGCATCCAAGTAGCCCGACGCACCGTGGCTAAATATCGCGAAGCCTTAACGATTCCACCATCAAACCAGCGCAAAATGCTGTAACGCGCACCTACGGAGGTAAGCTATGCAGATCAACTTAACCGGTCATCATGTTGATATAACAGACGCACTACGCAACTACATTAACGAAAAATTTGAACGTTTGGAGCGGCATTTCGACCACATCAACAACGTTCATGTAATACTGGAAGTGCAGAAATTACAACAGATTGCCGAAGCTAAGCTGCACTTAAACGGCGGTGAAGTGTTTGCTACCCACGAGCACGACAATATGTACGCAGCAATTGACGGGTTGGTCGATAAACTCGATCGACAGGTAATCAAACACAAAGAGAAAATTTCCCGGCACTAATGGAAATCAATGAACTACTGACACTCGAGCGCACCCTATGTGTCGACTCTGAGTTAAGCAAAAAACGGGCACTTGAGATGATCAGTGAATTGGCTGCCTCTCAGTGCCCTGAACTCCCCCAACACGAGTTGTTCGAGAGCCTTATGGCTCGGGAAAAAATGGGCAGTACGGGCATCGGAAAGGGCATCGCGCTTCCGCACGGTCGGCTGAACCGATTAGATAGGCCGCTGGCGGTGTTACTCAAAAGCGACTCTCCCATCGAATTTGATGCCGTCGATCAGAAGCCTGTTGATTTGTTATTTGCGTTGTTCGTACCGGAGCAACAACATCAAGAGTTTTTATCAATGCTCGCCACGGTGGCAGAGAAATTGAGCCAAAAAGAGCTTTGCCGAGCGATGCGCAAAGCCTCTGATAATCAACATCTGTATCAAGTGATCACTGCATGAAGCTAGTTATTCTTTCGGGGCGCTCTGGAGCCGGTAAAACCGTTGCCTTGCACGTATTAGAAGATCTTGGTTACTACTGCGTTGATAATCTGCCGATGCCATTGCTACTGCAACTGCTGCAAAGCCTCGAAAATCAGCGGGAATTAGTCGCGGTTAGTTTAGATATCCGTAACCTACCGGATCAGGAACTGGCGATAACCAAGCTGCGAGAACGGATCCCCGCCGGTATCGATGCGCAGATCTACTTCCTTGATGCCTCTGACGATACGCTAATGCGCCGTTACAGCGAGACTCGCCGTCGCCACCCATTGTCCAACGACGGCGCGCCGCTAGCAGAGGCTATTGGCCAAGAGCGAAGCTTACTGCAACCATTAGCCCAAGACGCCGATCATCTTATCAACACCGATAACCTCTCCGTCTACGACCTCGCCAACGAAGTCCGAACCTTGCTGCTCGGCGAAGCTCCAAACGAAATGATGGTGGTGTTTGAATCCTTTGGCTTTAAACATGGTATGCCACAACAAGCGGACTTTATGTTTGATGTACGCTTTCTTGCCAACCCGCACTGGGAACCAGAGCTAAGACCGTTTACCGGCAAAGACAAACCGGTTGCCGATTTTTTCTTACAGCACAGCAGTGTGACTCGATTTATCGATTCAACCGAACGTTTTATTCTGAACTGGTTGCCGATGCTAGAGCGTAATAATCGCGCCTACCTTACCATCGCCATAGGTTGTACCGGTGGTAAGCACCGCAGTGTTTATGTCGTCGAACAACTGACTCAACGCTTTAAGCTCCATCGCGATGGGATCTCAGTTCGTCACCGAGAGCTTGATGTCGATTGAGCAGAGAGTTTGTCGACAAGTAGTGGTTATTAACCGACTAGGGCTACATGCTCGTGCGGCGACCCGCTTAACCCAACTCGCGACAACCTTCGATGCACAAATCGAGCTACAACTTGAGCAACAACAAGCCAACGCCAATAGCATCCTTGGGATCTTGATGTTGCAAGGTTGCCAAGGCAAAGAGATCACAGTGTGCAGCTACGGGCCCGATGCCTTAGCTGCACTCGATGCGATATGTGAGCTATTTGCTAGTCGCTTTGACGAGGACGAATAACCCCAGAGGTAATAAACTGCTGAAAGCTCTCACACCAGACGATCGCCGCCTGATAGCTGCCAACTTCAACTCCGTTGGGTACGGGCAAAGCAAAGCCATCAAAGCTGCTTATGCTGCCTATTGCGACCATTTCTCCCTGCAGCGCTAAAAATTCATGCTCGGTCTCAACAAATCGTGGGGAAAGATAGAGACGGTAATCTGGCCCCGGCGCCAATTCACCACGAAAGCCGATGCTACCCTCGCCCAACAGCAATTGTCCTTCGCCCCAGTGCAGTAAATCACTGTCGGTTCGCTCGCGCTCAAACTGAGCCACATATTGCGCTTCAGCTTGGACCAACGCCATTGTTGCTGACGACGGCGCTGGCGTCTCCGTTAACAGTGGTAACAGATAGATTCCAAGCGCGATCCCAACCAGCATAGCAACCCCATGGGTCAGTATTGTTCGTAACGCCTTCATAGCCTCTCCATTAGCAATGCAAACCATTAATTGAACTAGACTTTATCACGTTATACTGTTTCTCAAATTTATCCATCCAGTAGCAATAAAATTGACCAAATAGGCAAAGGATATGCGCTCGAGTGGTTGAGCATAGGGTGAGCAGGAACCGCACCCAACAACCAGATTATTTGTTGAATGTATCGATGCCATGGGTATTTGATGCGACCACAGCCAGAGTGAGGACCTTATGACGATTGACCACGCTTTTTTACAATCCCTGCCCAAGGTCGAACTACACCTTCATATTGAAGGCACACTCGAACCAGAGCTGATGTTTGAATTGGCGCAGCGCAATAACGTTGCCCTACCTTTTGACTCTGTAGATCAACTTAGAGCCGCTTACCAGTTCAATGACTTACAGTCGTTTCTCGATCTCTACTACCAAGGCGCTTCGGTACTTTTAACCGAGCAAGACTTCTACGATCTTACCTGGGCCTACCTAGAACGTTGCCAGCAAGACAACGTCCAGCACGTAGAAATATTTTTTGATCCGCAAACCCACACCGATCGTGGCATCGCCTTTGCCACTGTTATTAATGGCATCAAACGAGCGTTACATGATGCCCAACAGCAGTGGCAGATCAGCTACGGCATCATTTTGTGTTTTCTCCGCCACTTAAGCGAAGAGCAAGCCCTAGCCACACTGGCTCAAGCGGAGCCGTTCAAACAGCACATCATCGGCATTGGCCTCGATAGTTCTGAGGTTGGCCACCCACCACAAAAGTTTGCACGCGCCTTTGCCGCTGCCAAACAGCAAGGCTATCGACTGGTCGCGCACGCTGGTGAAGAGGGCCCAGCAGAATATATCTGGGAAGCATTGCAACAGCTGAGTGTCGAACGAATCGATCATGGCGTGCGCTGCGTTGATGATGAAGAGTTGGTGGCACTATTGGTAAATGAGCAGATTCCATTGACGGTATGCCCAACATCTAATGTTCGTTTGAAGGTGTTTGAACAGATGAGCGAGCACAACCTCAAGCAACTGCTAGAGCGTGGCCTTAAAGTCACCATCAACTCCGATGACCCAGCCTACTTTGGTGGTTATATGATGGAGAACTATCGCCAGGTTGAAGCCGCTTTAGGGCTATCCACAGCCCAATGGTTGCAGTTAAGCCGCAATGCTATTGAAGCAAGTTTCGCAAGTCCAGAGCGTAAAGCTGAACTGCTGGAACAGTTACCGCAGCGCTAATGCCCGCAAACTAAAAACACTCAGTTTGCTTCTAGGTAAAGCAGTTCGCCGTCGCGCATGGTGAACTGCTTTGATAGGTAGAACTTCGGCGCTTCGGCCATAGCCTGCTCGGGGCCATGCACCCAATAGGAAAGATAAAAGCTACCGGCATCAACATCGCCATATTGCGGCAACTTAACGCCATCTAACTTAATACGGTCGCCGAGAAGCATATTGCCAGCAGGAAACCAACTCCCTTGATGCCAACGACTTAAGGCAAGGTAGTAAAAGGTACCACTGCCGCCGCCATTGAGCGTGATTACACCAATACGCTCCGCTTGCCCATCACCATCCAGATCGCTTTGATATTGATGCTTAAGTTTGATCGTATCAGCACCGAACTGTTGCTGCTGCCCCACCACCAAATGAAACGAATGTTGTTCCACCTGAAAGTGGGCCAGAGTCGCGCTCGGCTTGGGTGAGGTCAGCTCACAACCGCTAATCAACAGTGCGCTACTAACCATCACCCATTTACGCATCAGTTACCCGCCACCATCATCGACTCTAATAGTATAGGTCCGGCCGCAAGAGAATGACGCGAATCGACATCACTGCCCATCGCAACCATATTGCGATACATATGCTTCAAGTTACCGGCAATGGTGATCTCATGTACTGGGTACTTAATCTCACCATTCTCAACCCAAAAACCAGCCGCACCACGAGAGTAATCACCAGTGACGCCATTAACGCCTTGGCCCATCATTTCGGTAACGTATAAGCCAGTACCAAGTTGTTTCAGCATCGCTTTGAGATCGCCACCATTACGGTTCAGATCCCAGTTGTAGATCCCGCCAGCATGTCCGGTATTATTGATTCCTAAGCGGCGAGCGGAGTATGCCGTAAGCAGGTAGGTATCGAGTACACCAGCAGTAACGATACTGCGCTGCCGAGTAGCAACCCCCTCACCGTCAAACATGGCTGAGGCTAATGCCCCCTTGCGGTGCGGATCTTCATTGATAGAGAACCAGTCAGGAAACAACTGCTCACCAAGGCTGTCTTTCAAAAAGCTAGCATTGCGATATAGGCTAGCGCCACTAATGGCACCAATTAGGTGGCCAATCAGACCAACCGATTGTGCTGCACTGAACAACACCGGTACCTGGCAGGTATCGATTTTCTGTGCGCCTAAGCGTGAAGCTGTGTCGATTCCGGCCTGCTTGCCGACTTGCTCTGGGCTAAGCAGGTTGTTGAAATCACGAGCAACGGTGTAATCGTAGTCACGCTCCATGCCGTGTTCGTCTTGACCAATCGCAACGCACGAGAGGCTATGACGAGAGCTACAGCTGCTGCCGATAAAGCCGTGACTGTTGCCGTAGACCTTAACGCTTTCATGGCTATTGATGCTGGCTCCGTCGGAGTTAACAATGCGTGAGTCTGCTGCCATCGCCGCTTGCTCAGCACGCGCAGCCAAGGCCACCGCTTGCTGCGGGTCGAGATCGTACGGGTGGTACAATTCGAGATCGGTCAACTCAGTCGCCATCTGATTAGCTTCTGCCAAACCGTTGTATTGATCAGCGCTGGTTTGACTGGCGATGGTTGCCGCCGCCTTAACCGCAGCACGAATTGCGTCATCAGACAGATCAGAGGTAGAGGCGTTGCCTTTACAACCATCGCGAAAGACCGAGATCCCTAGGGCACCGTCTTTATTGAACTCCACCGTTTCAACTTCGCCTAGGCGCGTTGAAACCGATAACCCCTGCTGTTTTTGCAAGGCGACTTCGGCGCCATCTAAACCCAGCCCAGTGGCTACCTCTAATGCACGCTCTACGGCCTGCTCCAACTCTGCGCGCTGCAGCGCTAAACGCTCACTCATCAGTGGGTTGCTCTGAATAAATATCAAAGGCACAGCATAGCAAAGAGCCCTGCCCTCGCCCACCCTATAGCAATTTCAGTCGACCAATAGCGCACAAATGCCGATTGTCCTACCATCACAGTCACAATCACCGCCGGTTTTTGCTACACTCCCCGCTTTTAGCCTCGGAGCCGCCCAAGATGGTCAATAATCAAGACTTTGAAGATGATTGGATCAGTAAATCTCAGCTGAAGCGGGATGCGGAGCAGATCCAGAAAATTGGTGAGGAGTTACTGGCTCTTAACCCTGGTCAGTTGGCGAAAGTGCCTTTAGACGAGGATCTCATCGCTGCGCTGGAACTGGCGCACAAGATCCGCAATAAGAACGAGGCTTATCGTCGTCAGCGTCAATACATCGGTAAACTGATGCGCAGCCGTGATATCGAGCCAATCGAAGCGGCAATGAACATTTTCCGCAATGAAAGCGCGCTTGCTAACCAGCGTTTCCACCAACTCGAGCAGTTACGAGACAACCTAATTGGTGGCGGTAATGACGCCTTGCAACAGGCATTGGCTGAGCATCCAAATCTGAATGCGGAGCTGCAGCGTTTACGTCAATTGATCCGCCAAGCAGCCAAAGAGCAATCACAGAACAAGCCACCCAAAGCGAGCCGAGAACTGTTTAAACTGCTGCGAGAACTGCTGCTCGACTAAGTCGACGCTTACGCAGCAATTGCATTGCCAGTAAGCTCCAGCCCACCGCTTGGCCCCATAGGGTCAAGTGGTGCCATTGCAACGCCTGAGCTGGCGCCCCCAACTGATTTAACAAGATCATCCCCTGCATCATCGGTTGCGATGGGATCAACCCCCATAGCGTTAGCCACGGCCACGCCAAGTTACTGGTAGGCCATACGTACCCCGCACTAAACAGCAGCGGCATGGCGCTAAATAAGATTAACTGCGCCAAACTGTCTCGACGTTGAAAGACACACCCCAGCACAATGGATAAGCTAAAAGTGGCTAACCAAAATGGGATCATCAATCCCATCAGATTAAGCCAAGTTCCCAATAGAGCGACGTCATAGTGCAGTAACAGCGGCCCTAAATACCACACCCCAGCTAACACAAATGGTGGCAGCGCAATAGCAGCTAAAACACTCCACAACTGCCCAGAACCAGTGTGCAACCACAAGCCATCTATCTGCAGCAGCCGCACCGTGGTTAAGCCGCCGCACAGCAATAACAACTGATGCAAGATCAGCACGAATAACCCCGGCAACATGTAATCAAGGTAACCCATCTTAAGGTTACTTGATGGCGCTGCATTAAGTCGGACACCGCCACTAGCTACTGCTTGCCCAACCATAAGTTGCCGTGCCAATCGCACCTCACCACTAAGGACTTGGCTGGCTTTAATTACGCTTTCAGCAATTACCCCGTACGCTAAGAAGTAATGCGCATCGGCTGCAACGGCAACAGTTGCTTGCGTACCAAGACGAAGCTGTTTGCCAAAGCCCTGCGGGATCAGAACCAAACCCGCAGCCTGTCCTTGATGTACTGCCGTCAGCGCCTCTGCTTCTGAAGCGAGCTGACCGCTAATGGTAAGTCCGGGGCTGGCTTGCACTGCACGGATCAACTGCCGACTGGCACCGCTGTTGTCTAAGTCCACCAACACCACCGATTGCGATACGGCCACCTGATTGAGATAAGGCAAGGGGTACAAGACTGCATACAGCAACAACCCGGCAACGAAGGTTAGTCGCACCGCTTTATCGGACAGGATTTGCTGCCCTAATTGCTGCCACAGCTGTAGCCAACGCCTTAGGTTAGTTTGCGCCATAGCACCACCACAATAGGAACAACAATAAATAGAGGCCACAGCTGCAACCAATCAGCACTGGCGCCAGCGCGATAGCTTTGTAGCAGCGGTAGGAAATGAGTAGAGGGAATCAGTTGGCCCCACCACTGTGCTGCCGCAGGCATATCCCCAACAGGCATAGTCACTCCCATAAAGGCAAAGGCAGGGCTAAGCAGCGCGGCGGCACTACTGGCTTGCTGAGTTCCCTCTCGGCCGCTGGTGTTTAACAGCAAGGCCAATGCTAGAAGTGGCAACAGCATTGGTGCTGAGGCCAACCACAGTGGCCATAACGACGCCTCGACGGGGATGGCTAACAACGGACGCAGTAAGAGTAAACCCAATCCAGCCCAAGCCCACTGCCAACATACTAAAGGCAGCAACGCACGGCGCTTGCTTACCCCGGGAGGAGGTCGCTGTAGTAGGTTTATCATCGACAACATCGCACACAGTTGCCAGATAGCCAGTGCCAGTGGCGGCATTAGGAACTGGGCGTAATCCAAACCAATATTATTGAGTGCCGATACCTGTACTTTAACCGGCGCCAATTGAGCAGCCACGGCCACCAGCGGCACGCCTTTAGCTGCTAGCGACATCCCTGCTGCATCGGTCAAGATGGAGCCAATCGCTTGCTGCAGCGGGCTTAATAAACGCCTTGCCATCAACAGGTAAGTGCCGTTGTAACGCAGCTCGATACTGGGGCTGAGGTTATGTTGCAGATCCGCCGAGAACTCCGTCGGGATCACCACCATCGCGTAACTATCACCAGAGCGCAGTGAGTCTGCTGCGGCCGCTAGCGTAGGGTAGCTTCGCAACGTCGCCGCAGGCGTCGCCTGCAGCGCACGCCCCAGCCGGCGGCTCAAACTGCTGTTATCAAGATCAACAATGGCGACCGCTAAATCGGTAGGACTGCGTGGGGCAAAGATGCTGTAAAGCATCCCTACCAGTAACGCTGGAGCAAGCAACAATACAAACGCCTGCCACGGATCACCGCGCAACCACTGCAACATCAAATTGGCTCAATAATCGCTGTCATGCCAGCGCGGAGGCCATCAATAGCAACATTCGGGCGCAGTTCGACTTCAAAGGTTCGTAGGTCAAAGTCACGGCCACTTTCGGTCGCTCGCCAAGTAGCAAAGTCGCCCTGCACCGCTTTATACGCAACAGTAAACGGGAAGCGCTGTTGTAACGCAGGCAGATAGACCTCCACCACTGCACCATCAGCAAATTGGTTAAGTTTGTCTTCACGCACCTGAAACAGCGCCCAAGCGTCGTCCATGTCGGTTAATGTCAGAACTGGGAATCCCCGCGGAACCAACTCGCCTTGATGCAACATCACTGCGCTTACTTCAGCATGTCGAGGCGCTAAGATCTGCATATCTGCCAGCACCGCTTTAACTTCATCAAGCTGGGCTATTGCGGCATCGGTTTGGCCTTTGGCTGCTTGGCGCTCTTCAACTCGTGCACCTTCCGACGCCATATCAAACAGGGCCTTAGCAGCGCTGGATTGATGCAATGACGCTTGCCATTGGGCATAGGCTTCATCGCGTTTCTGTTGCGCCATAACACCTTCTTGATACAACACCTTAATCCGCTCGAAGGTCGCTGCTGCAAGCTTTTCTGCTGCTTGGGCTCGTTGCCAATCGTCTTGCGCTGCTTGGATTTGCTGTTTACGTGCGCCGGTATCGGCTTGTTGCTGCATTGCCGCAGCAGCATTTACCCCTGCCTGGGCTTGTTGAAATCGAGCCTCTAATTCCGGGCTGTCGAGCCGAAACAGCTCTTCACCCGCTTGCACAACGTCACCGCGACGGACAGATAGGCTGTCAATTCGACCCGCAGCTTTTGAGGAGATCTGATACTGCCGCGCCTCAATCTGTCCTTGTATAATCACAGGGCGTGGCTGATAAGCCTGTTTTAGTGCAAACAAACTCAGCCCTGCCAGAATGACCAGCGCAACCCCGCCCATTACCAAATTACGCACGTTCATCCGTTGCTGCTCTCCCAATTCGTACCGATTAACAGTGGCTCAAAGTTGCCACCAAGACTGACCACTTGAGCCAAGGCCACCAAATAGTGGTATTGCGCCTGCGCCCGCGCGAGCTGAGCCGCGGTTAAGCTTTGATCGGCATCTACCAACTGCAATGAGGTGGCTAGCCCCTGCTGGAAGGCCAACTGACGTAAGCGACGGTTTTCAGTAGCCAGTTCAACCGTGCTGGCATACGCCTGATATTCATAAGCGGCTTGCTCTACCGCTTGGTGCTGCGATTGCAGCAGCAACAACAGATCTTGTTTGGTTTGCTGACGGCGATAACGGGCTTCAAGTTCAGCGCTGCGGGCCGCTCGGAGACGGCCACTGCGACCATCGTTAGCAAAAATAGGCATAGAGAAACGAATCCCGACAAACCATTCGGGCTCAAGGTGCGACAAGATACTGTTGTCTTCAGCCAAGGTGTAGCTACCAAACAGCCCCAACGAAGGTTTGTAACGCCCCTTTTCCGCGGCGATCGCCCCTTTAGCTTGGCGTTGCTTAGCATCAAACAACAGCAGCGCCGGGTGTTCATTCCCAACTCGCTGCTCTAACGGTGCCAACGGCGGTACCACCAATGCTCGTTGGTATGGCGTGGGTTCAACTGCTTGTTGCAGCAGGCTGTTGAGCGCGTACTGGGCCAGCTTTACTTGGTGTTGCGCAGACTTGGCTTCGACCTTGGCATTGTCGAGCGCTACCTGAGCGTTGAGTCGCTCAACCGCAGCTATCTGCCCTTGCTGTTCTAGCAAGGTCGCGTGGTCAAAATGGGTTTTTCTAGCGTCAACCTGTTGCTGGCGTAAATCAAGGTTTTGCTTGGTTAATACCACCCCGTAATAACGCTGAACCAGCAGGTTAAAGCGTTCTCGGCGGCGGATTTCAACCTGTTGCATACTGGCTTCTAGCTCAGCCTGTTTGATCTTTTGCGCCGCTTCAATACGACCGCCAGCATAGATAGGAAAAGCACCTGTCAACGAGGTGCGATAGATCTGCCGCTCGGTTAAATCGAGGGCGATATCGATAGGAAGTGCACCAATCGGGGTTGCCAACTGCTCATCAATTTCAAGTCGCAACGGTTTTTCCAGCTGGACGTAGCTGCCGCTCAAATCCAAACTAGGCAGACCAAGATCCGCCGCAGCATCACGAGCACCTTCAGCACGCTTACTTGCTTGTCGCTCTGCAGCCAACAACGCACTGTCGTTATCTAACTGCTGCCACGCTTCATCTAAGCTCAGCGGTTTAGCCATTAGCATCGCGGGAAAACATGCCAGCACAGCCAGCCTTCGCCAATCCATAGCAATCTCTTTAGAGTAAAAACTCAATAAATTCTAACAGTATGTCTGCATCACAACCATGACTGTTGCTCGCCTACGCTACTCATCGGATCAGCAACGCCTAAACAAAAGCGATAAAAAGGGCTGTGTACCAATTAAGTGTTGTTCTTTCTAATACAGTTAAAGCACCGGCTAGGCCAGCGTCGATACAAGGGGTTTAGCACTACCGCCGTTGACCTTCTGCCGCATTGGCGCAGTCCAGCGAAGCGCTTTGGACTGCGGCCTAAGGCAAGGGGGTTTCCAACGGGGGCGAAGCTCCCCGCTAATGCATACAAGAATGTGCCGTCGCCACCGCGACATTCTCCCCAAAAAGCACCGGGTTCGGTGAAGCCGAAGGCTTAAGATAAACTTCAACAGCTAACTACGACAGAGCCTAAAAAAGCGAGCTCAGAGCTCGCTTTTTTATCGAATGGATAAGTTAAGCTGTGCCACCAACCGTTAAACGATCTAACTTTAAGCTTGGCTGGCCCACTCCCACTGGCACGCTTTGGCCCTCTTTGCCACAAACCCCAACACCGTTGTCTAAGGCAAGATCGTTACCCACCATAGAGATGGTTTTCATCGCCTCAGGGCCATTGCCGATAAGGGTGGCACCTTTGACTGGGGTAGTAAGTTCCCCATTCTCAATTAGGTAGGCCTCGGAAGCCGAGAACACAAATTTACCGCTGGTAATATCAACCTGACCACCACCAAAGTTAGGGGCGTAGATCCCACGCTCTACCGAGGCAATAATGTCATTAGGGTTGTGTTCACCGGCCAGCATGTAAGTGTTGGTCATCCGTGGCATCGGCAGGTGTGCATAGGACTCACGTCTACCGTTACCGGTTGGGTTAACACCCATCAAGCGGGCATTGAGCTTGTCCTGCATGTAACCCTTAAGGACACCATTTTCGATTAGCACATTGTACTGACCTGGTGTGCCCTCATCGTCAACCGATAAGCTACCACGACGATCGGCCATGGTGCCGTCATCGACAATGGTACATAGCTCAGAGCAGACTTGCTCGCCGACACGTCCAGCAAACAACGACGAGCCTTTACGGTTGAAGTCACCTTCAAGGCCATGTCCTACCGCTTCATGCAGCAGTACACCGGGCCAACCAGAACCCAATACCACTGGCATCTCACCGGCAGGTGCGTCAACGGCTTCTAAATTCACAGCCGCTTGGCGTACCGCTTCACGGCACAGCTCAAACGCTTTCAGCTTACCGTCGGTGCCAAGCTCTAATAGCGAGTCGTAACCGTAGCGACCACCCATACCAGCGGCGCCGCGTTCGCGTAGCTCACCTTCGGTCATGATAACCGAGCAGTTCAAACGCACCAGTGGGCGAATGTCAGTTGCAAGGGTACCGTCAGAGGCCGCTACCAAGATCTCTTCATAGACGCCGCTTAAGCTAACCACTACTTGGGTAACACGCTGATCGAGCTGACGGACGTAGCTGTCGAGTTCACGTAGCAGGTTTAGCTTGGCTTCGGCTGCCAACGCGTCGATGGGATCAGTTGGTTGATAACGCGCGGTCATCTGTTGCCGTGCTAAACCTTGCACCTTGCCGTTGGCACCTGCAACAGAGATCCCACGAGCGGCCTCTGCCGATTGTTTTAATGCCAATGGGCTGATCTCATCAGCGTAAGCGAAACCGGTTTTCTCACCACTGACCGCGCGCACGCCAAGTCCCTGCTCAATGTTAAAGCTACCCTCTTTAACGATGCCATCTTCCAGCACCCAGGTTTCGTGCTTGCTGGCTTGCAGGTATACGTCTGAGTAATCCAACTTGTGGTGATGCATCTGCGCTAACGCCTGTTCTAGGCTGTCGCAGGTTAGATTGGCTGGAGTGAGTAGTGATGCAGCAACAGTATTAAAACTCATGAATCCTCTTTTATTCGCTCAACCGTCGCGACTCGACGGTGGTGCAGCACCGGCATATCAATGCGAAGCTGCGCAATATCTTGCAAGGGGAGCTCGGCACTAACCCAACCCTCACCCTGTGGTAATTGAGCGACAATCTGTCCCCATGGGTCCACAATCATTGATTGTCCCCAGGTTTGACGACCATCGCCATGGCAGCCCCATTGATTGGCGGCAACCATAAAAATCTGGTTTTCTATCGCTCTGGCTCGCAACAGCGTTTGCCAATGGGCTGCGCCTGTTGTGGCAGTAAAGGCACTGGGTAACACCACCACATCAACCTGTTCTGCTGCCAGCTGCTGAAACAACAGCGGAAAACGAACATCGTAGCATACCGCCATGCCGATTCGACCGATTGCGGTATCGATTACCCGCAGGTATTGACCAGGGTGGGTATCACGGCTCTCTTGGTAGCGGCTGCCATCATTCACTTCAGCATCAAACAGATGAACTTTATCGTAACGTGCCAAGCCCTGACCATTAGGGCCGAACAACCAGCTGCTAGCATAGGCGCGGCCATCCTCAGCTGAGACCGGCAATGTGCCGGCGACAAGGTAACAATGGTGTGTTTGCGCAAGCTGCGCCAACTGTAGTTGCCAATAGCCGCCGTTACAGGGCTCGGCCTGTTGATTCCAGCGCGAACCTTGGCCGAAATGCAAACACGCCTCCGGTAACACCACTAAGGCGTTATGGCTGTCGCTCCCCAGTTGCTGCAGATACTGCTGGATCCGACTGAAGTTGTATTGCGGGCTGTGTTGGCTGGTTAGCTGCAGCAGGTGGCACTTCATCATCGTTCTCCTTGTGCTCCACCGTTGAGGGGCCATTGTCATTCGTGCCCAGCGATTGGCTTTCGCTGCTGGTTTCTGGGTCACGGATCTCAACTTCCCGCTTGAGTCGCTCAACCTCAATCAATTCGGGTTCATCCAATGTACCGGTTAAGTGATATTTTAGCTGGGTGACAACCTCAATCACCGGCTCTAGCAGCTTAGTCACCGCAAACACACTGAGGCCGATGGCTAAGGTGCCAGTACTGAGGTACATCACCGCCGGTACACTCGAAGCTAACGCCGGTGAAAAGCTAAGTTGATAGTCGAGCTCACGGGTATGCAGGTTAGTCCAACCGTCGACCTTCAAAACCCCAGCACTGCCATCCATGCGGCCATCTTTGGTCGTTGCCACACCATCAGCCAAGCTGATGTTGCCGCCGAATTCGCTAAAATGCATGCCGCTACCAAACACATCAGAGAAATCCAAAGCCAGCTTGCGCGCCAGCGACTCTAGGCTGAATACCGATAACAACCGAGCGCCCTTATCTGAGACTTGGCGCAACCGTCCTTCGGTCATCTTAAAAGCGACATTGCCATCCAGGTGAGTCAACTGCACCTGCCATGGTGCACCCTGCCAACTGAACTGAAAATCGACATTGGCTTTGGCGTCTTCAATCGATGGTTCAACCGCCATGTATTCGGTCATCTTATCGACTTTTTGGGAGTTCAGGTTACCGCTAATACGGGTACGGGTGGTGTTGCCTTGAGCAAGCCAGATCCCTTGACCGCGCACTTTGTGCTTATCGTAACCAAACTCAAAGGTCTCTAATCGGTAATGTTCGTCTTCATGGTAACCAACCAACTTAGCCTGACCAAATCGCTTCGGCCCAACTCTAAAGTCATCAATATTGATGGTTAGTGCAGGCATGCTATCAATATCTGCAGACGTTGCAGCAGCAAATAACGACGCTTCAATTGTATCAGTGCTCGCTTGTTTGGTTGGTGGCTCGGTTGGCAAGTTAGGTGGTAGTTGTTCCGCACCTGCTTGAACGAGTTCAGCAACGTAAAAGTGCGCCGCATCAACTTCAACCTTAAGCTGATCATTCTCTTCGCCAACATAAACGATGCTTTGGGTTCGATCGGTATCCAGCTGCAGCTTCCAGCCCGCGCCAGTTTGCGGCACAGCACTTATCTGGCCACTACCTAGCGGAATTTGATATAGCTGCAGCTGTTGCCCTTCCAGCACAACATTATCGATGCCCGCGAACCATCCGCGCGTGCTGCCATCTTTTTCATCCGCTGCAGCTGCATTGGTCGCAGTGGTGTCCGGAGCATCCATTACGGATTTGCTACTAAAGCTATCGATTAACGGTAACCACGACTCCAGCAGCAGTTCATCGCCTATCCAGTGTACTTTGCCACCATGTTGTTGCGGTAGCAGCAATGGCGCTTCACCTAGCGCCAACAGATAGCGCTCAAACAGCGATGTGTTGTCAAACCCAAGCTCTCCAACCATACCAAACCCAGTGCCCAGCTCTAATTCCAGCTGTGCTTGTTTGCTGTCACCTTGAATTCGAAGCTGCAGCGGGCTTTCGCCGATAGCGTTCTTACCTAACGGCGCTGGCAGATCGATGGCCATTCCCGCAAGGGTGGAATTCAACTCACCGGTATAGTGCAGTTGTTCATCTACCAGCAGATCAATCTCGCCACTGATGGCGGCGCCACCTTGGAAGAATGGGGTAAGGGGAGTATCCAGCTGCTCTGGCAAACGACTGACTTGCCAGTGGCTCGACAGATCAATATCAATGCCGTATCCCTGCTGCTGTGGTTCCGCCAAGATCGAAAGCTCCGTTGGCTGCGCCAGTAATTTGGTCATCAAGTTGTTGGCGCTGATGATATTGTTGTTGAAGCGGATCTCACCACGAACCTGCTCTAGCGGTAACTGCAATGGGGCGATATAGATATCATGATCCCACAAGGTGATAACACCATTCACTTGGTTCTGTAGGTGCTTAACTTGGCTACCAAGGTTGAAGCTCATATCTAGGCTTAATGGCAGTGCCTGCTGTGGCTGGATGATATCTAATGTGCCGCCAACCGAATCTTCGAGAAAAGTACCAGCTAGTACCGCTTGCACTTGATCAGGCTGCGCTGTTAACGCGCCGAGTATCTGCAACTGGCTTGCAGGACCAAGGGATGGAATGATGATATCGACATCGGCCACCGCAACCCCTGCCAGCAAAGCGCGCTCTACCAACAGATCCATCCGGGCATTTTCAAACCGAGCGTCGACATAACCCTCTTTGGCCGCTGGCCATTGTGGCAGATAGTTAAACTGCAATTGTTGCATGCTAAAGCCAGCAAGGAAGCGACCTTGCTGTTGCTGGTAGGGGTATTGATCAAGATCGCCATGCCAGATGAGGCGGCCATCATCAAAATGGCCGTGCTGAATCGCTTTACCAAGATAATCGGCTAAGCTCTGCCCCATCACAGAGGGCAGGTAATGTTTAAGTTCAGAGGCTTGGGCTAACTGTAAGGTAGCTCCGAGCTGCAGTCGCGGTGATTGCTGTGGAGTAAATTGCAGTGCCGCTTGTGCATCAACGCTAACATCATCATTACCGATCTGCGCTTGGGTGACTCGCAATACACTGCCAAGCGATTGCGGAACCCATTGCAGATTGAGTTCTAGTGTTGGCAATTCAGCAACACTCGCAAGTTGACTTGGCCAATCGACACTCAACTGGTCGCCGCTAATGCGGATATTGGCCCAGCCTGCTTGCCAATCAATCTGTCCAGACAAGCCATCGAACCCCGGCAGTTGTCCCTGTTGTTGCCAGCCTAAGCCATTAAAGCTCAGCTGGGCGAACCACCCTTCGTCACGGCGTTGCGCTACTAGCGGACCAATCTGCCCTTGCGCTTCACTGTTGGATAGTTCTGTAATCAAGGCGTTGTTCAAGCTAGGAATAAAACCAAGCAGCGGCTTTAATCCATCCAGCGGCAATTCCCCCAACTGCAGGCTCAGTTGTCGATCGACTTTACTACCTTGAATACTGGTTAGCGGCCATGCATTACCATCATTTGACAACGCCAACGCACTGCTATTTAGCTCCCAACCTCGCACTGTTGGTCGCCATAAGAAGCTGCCACTATCAAGGCTAAGCTCATGCTTGTTGTTGTCCTGCCAGCTAAAGCGACTGCCATCCAACTGCCACTGCGCTTGCAGTAATCCACTCTGATTAAAGCTAATCCAGCTTTCTAGATTTAAAACACCGGAGTAGTCGATGCCATCGACCACTGGTTGTAATTCCTCGTTAAGATGACGCTGAATCCATTCACCTAAATCCAACTGTTGCGCTTGCAGGTAGGCACGGCCTTGAAACCCATCTTTATCGCGTTGCTCAACCTCCATGGTCAGCAGCAACTGTTCATTGTCCTGTCGCGCTTGGTCGAGATAAATCTTACCCTGACCTAGGTGGCGCTGTTGTAGGTTACGCCAATGGAATTCGGCCAAATAGATTGGCGCAAAGTGTTGCTGATCGCGACGGATATCGACGGCAATATTATTGAAGGAGAGTTGTCGTACTTGTTGCAGTAAAGCCGTTTGCAGCGGCTTCAACTTTTGATAATCGAAACCTTTATCGCTGCTGTCGCTAGTTAGATGCAACTCCAGCTCAACCCCGTTAATTGAAATCGTGTCGAACTGCGGGCTCCACTCAATTAGGGTTTGCCAGAAATCCAGCTTTAACTCTAATTGCGTAATGGACAGCTGCAACGGCATTGCCGCCTGTGCCGGTAGTGAGACGCCTTTAACCACAAGGTGAGGGCCATTGTGGTACCACTGCGCACCAAGCTCATCAATGCTGAGCTCAATGCCATAACGTTGTTGCAGGGTCTCGGTCAGTTGCTCCCGAGCACCATCGAGTTGCGGCAACAACGAACGAACTAGGCTAACGGCTAACGCCAATAGCACCAAAGCCAGCGCCAGCACGTTCCAACAGAAACGCCCGGCCAGCTGACTAAAACGGGTGAGACTCACATCATCACCACGTCGAACTTATCTTGGCTGTACATTGGCTCGGCTTTAATGCGAACCCGCTTGCTCAAGAAGACTTCAAGCTCGGCAACGCTGTGGGACTCTTCACCGCCAAGCAGATCTTCTACCGTAGGTGACACATAAACGACAAATTCATCCACATCGTAGGCTTTATCCACCCGCATGATCTCGCGGAAGATCTCGTTGCAGACGGTCTCGGCTGTTTTCAATTGGCCAGTGCCGCGACACGATGGGCATTCGCCACACAGCACGTGTTCAAGGCTTTCGCGGGTGCGTTTGCGGGTCATCTCCACCAATCCCAGCTGCGACAAGCCACTGATACTGGTTTTAACTCTATCTTGCGCCAGTGCCAGCTCTAAACCGTGCAGCACCCGCTGTTTGTGATCGTGGGAGATCATATCGATAAAGTCGATAATGATGATACCACCCAAGTTACGCAATCTCAGTTGGCGTGCGATCGCCTGAGTCGCTTCTTGGTTGGTATTAAAGATGGTCTCTTCTAGGTTGCGATGACCAACAAAGGCGCCAGTATTGATGTCGATGGTGGTCATCGCTTCGGTTTGGTCGATGATCAAATATCCACCGGACTTCAGCTCAACCTTACGTTGCAGCGCTCGCTGCACTTCGTTTTCTACATCAAACAGATCGAAGATTGGTGCCTTACCACGATACAGCTCTAACGCGGCGCTAACCTCCGGCATAAACTCAGCAACAAACTCTTTTAGCTCTTCATATTCAGTAGCTGAGTCAATCTGTACCCGATCTAGCTGACAGACAGCCAAATCTCGAACCACACGCAACGGCAGCGATGGCTCTTCGTACAGCAACGACACTCCGCCCTTCTTACTTTGCGGGCGCTTACTGCGCTCACTAACCTTACGCCAGATCCGACGTAAAAATGCGGCATCGTGAGCAAGCTCAATTTCCGAAGCACTGTCTGCGGCAGTGCGAATGATAAAGCCACCGTCGCTATCAACAAACTGGCCGACAATGGTTTTAAGACGATCGCGCTCACGCGCGTCTTCAACCCGTTGCGATACACCAACATGGGCAGAACCCGGCATAAATACTAAGTAGCGCGACGGGATGGTGATGTCAGTCGTTAAGCGGGCGCCTTTAGTGCCTAGTGGGTCTTTAACCACTTGCACCACGATGTCCTGGCCTTGGCGTACCAGTGCAGCGATGTCTTCACTGCGGAAGTTTTTGGCTTCTGCATCATCGACACATTCGGTATGCGGCACGATATCAGAGGCGTGCAGGAATGCTGCACGCTCTTGCCCAATATCAACAAATGCCGCCTGCATACCGGGCAAGACTCGGGTTACCTTACCGCGATATATGTTACCAACGATGCCACGACGAGAGCGTCGTTCTATGTGCACCTCTTGCAACATACCGTGCTCTACTAAGGCGACGCGAGTTTCCGTTGGCGAGCTGTTGATCAGCAGTTCAGTGCTGGTGCTATTGTTCTGTTTATGTGCCATCAATTACGCCATTAATTCTTACTGTTGGGCGAACGTCGCCTCAAGCAACTGTTTGGTTTCTACCAAAGGTAACCCGACTACCGCCGAATAGCTGCCACTAATACTGCTGACAAAATTGCCACCGATGCCCTGAATGCCATAGCTTCCCGCCTTATCGGCTGGCTCACCGGTATGCCAATACTGCTCTATGTCGCTGTCGCTCAGCTCACAAAATTGGACATCAGTAACCACCAAGGTGTGCTCAGTGCCTGCCGCAGAAGCCACGGCAATCGCCGTCATGACCTGATGTCCGCGGTTACTTAAGGTCTGCAGCATCCGCTTGGCATCACCACTGTCCTTCGGCTTACCTAAGATATGACCATCAACCACCACGATAGTGTCCGAGCCAAGCACATAAGCGTCAGCGGCTCCGTCAGTTAGCAGCGACAGCCCGGCTTGCGCCTTGCCTCGCGCCAAGCGGATCACCAACTCTGGCGCCAGCTCATCCGGCAATGGGGTTTCATCAAGCTCAGGTTTTATTAGCGAGAACTCATAGCCTAACTGCGCCAACAACTGCTGACGTCTTGGCGAGGTGGAAGCTAAATAGAGTGTGTTCATGATTAACGGATCTTAAAACGGCGCCGAATTCGGCCTAATAACCAAAATGCCCACGGCCACAGTATCGCGGTAAACACTGCCGGTTGCAGGTAGGCTGGACTGAAAGCGACACTAAGCTCCGGCGAGGTAAGATACTCAACCAAGAACACCACTAAATGTGCCAGAGCCGCTAACAAGCCAACCAATAGTAGTTGTTGCACCACGGTGAAGTGACGCAACTTCTGATATTGGACTGCCACCACAAAGGCGACCAGAGCGAAGCCTAAGCCACGTACCCCCATGGTGCCGCCCATCAATACATCGAGGATCACCCCGACCAGACAGGCAGAGATAATATTAAAGCGATGCGGTAACGTCAGCACCCAGTAAAACAGGGTTAGCAGCACCCAGTCTGGGCGAAAAGCTTGTAATGCATGGGGTAATGGCATTACCTGTAATAACAGGGCGATCAGCACCGTTAGCCACATTATGCCTCGGCCAGAGGCGCGTTCACCGGTCATTAGCAGCCTCTTCGTTGTGCCACAATAATAGGAGATAACGGATCCGCGCTAGTTTCGCTTCTGGGGCAGCAGTAATTTCAGCAAAGGTCTGCCCTTCTGCTCGCACCACCGAAGTGATTTGGGCAACCGGGTACCCCTCTGGAAAACGTCCACCAAGGCCAGATGTCATTAACACATCGCCCTCTTGCAGATCAGTATTCATCGCAACGTTGGGCAATTCTAGGATATCGGTTTGACCACCGCCATGAGCGATTGCGCGGACGTCATTACGACTGTTTCGCACCGGAATAGCGTGGGTGAGATCAGAGATAAGCAACACCCGCGACGCGGTCTGTCCTACTTCAATCACCTGACCAACCACACCATTGCTATCAAGCACCGGCTGGCCAAGATAAACCCGATCGCTGGAGCCCTTATTAATCATCACTTGATGCTTAAATGGGTCCTGATCAACCTCAATTACTTCCGCCACGACTCGGCGCGAGTCAACCTGAGTTGGCGAATCAAGTAGCGCACGCAGGCGTTGGTTCTCTTGTTCAAGGTGACGTAGGCGCAGCAACCGTTCGCTGTTCAACAGTTGTTGTTGTTGCAAACGCTTATTGTCATCGAGCAAGTTGGCCCGGGTTGCGAAGTTATCGCTTAGGCCATCAAAGAAGTTGGAGGGCATTGCTGCCAAATATTGAATTGGACTAACCAACGTGGCCAAGGTGGAGCGCACAGGGGCAAGCTGCTGATTAAAAAAAATCAGCCCCAAACAGAACAGCACCGCCATAGCAAGGCGGTACTCTAATGCAATTCCCCTGAGGAAAAATGGCTTCATTGCCGCGCCAACCTTTACTCGTCAGCGAAAACGTCGCCGCCGTGCATGTCGATCATCTCCAGCGCTTTACCGCCGCCACGAGCAACACAGGTCAGCGGATCATCAGCTACAACCACTGGAATACCAGTTTCTTCCTGCAGCAAACGATCAAGATCTTTAATCAAGGCACCACCGCCGGTAAGTACCATGCCACGTTCAGAGATATCGGACGCCAGCTCAGGCGGTGACTGTTCAAGGGCCGTCATTACTGCAGATACAATCCCCGACAGTGGCTCTTGCAGCGCTTCCAGAATTTCGTTGGAGTTCAGCGTGAAACTGCGTGGCACCCCCTCTGCTAAGTTACGGCCACGAACTTCGATTTCACGTACTTCGTCGCCAGGGTAAGCAGAGCCGATCTCATGCTTAATGCGCTCAGAGGTCGCTTCACCAATTAGGCTGCCATAGTTACGGCGTACATAGTTGATGATCGCTTCATCAAACTTATCACCACCGATACGAACGGAAGATGAGTAAACCACGCCGTTCAAGGAGATGATTGCCACTTCTGTAGTACCACCACCGATATCAACCACCATCGAACCGGTAGCTTCGGAAACCGGCAGGCCCGCACCAATTGCAGCCGCCATCGGCTCATCAATCAGGTAAACCTCGCGGGCACCGGCACCCATTGCCGATTCTTTAATGGCACGACGCTCAACCTGAGTTGAACCACACGGAATACAAACCAAAACCCGCGGGCTTGGACGGAAGATGCTGTTGTCATGCACTTGCTTAATAAAGTGCTGCAACATCTTTTCAGTCACGTAAAAGTCAGCGATTACGCCGTCTTTCATTGGGCGAATTGCGCTGATGTTACCTGGAGTACGACCAAGCATCTGCTTGGCGTCATGCCCAACAGCGGCAACACTTTTCGGGCCTGAAGCACGTTCTTGACGAATTGCTACTACAGAAGGCTCGTTCAGCACAATGCCTTGCTCTTTTACGTAGATAAGAGTGTTCGCTGTACCCAAATCGATGGAGAGGTCATTGGAAAACAGACCACGAAATTTTTTAAACATGTACCGAGCCCGTGAATCAAACTGTAGGAATAAGAAAGTTGGCTCACTTTACCAACGCCCCCATGGTGGCACAAGGCGCTTGTGGTCACCATGGGGTTGAAACAGCGATATAGGGGTATATTTTGAGGTTATGGCACACTTCGGCGGTAGATCACTCGATCATTGCCTCGATAACGGCCATAGGTGAGCGTTGCTTTAGGGTTGCACACAGTCGCGGTCGAACCGGCAAAACACTGGCGACCGATGTCGTCCTCACTGATAGGACGATCCCACCACCAACGCAAGTGAGGCAAGGTCGACTCTAATCGCTGCTCTAAGGTAACTACGCTCGCTTGCCCTAATGCAGAAGCATTTAACTCACTCAGTCCCGCACTCACGGTGCCACCACCAGAAATGGCAACCATGCTATTGGAAACCACAGCATCGCTAGAATCGATGACAGTACAGCTGTCTTCAACATTACGCTGATAACGCCCTGCGGTATTAAAATACTGCACTTCTGCGGGAATGGTTAACGCCTGGGTTTCAGTGCCGTATACCGACTGCAACTGAATGCGACCGTCTCGCCACTCGGTCCCCGTTATATTTGAGAAAACAACCGTTTGGCAACTGCCATTGGCATCCGTTTTGACACAGATTGCATCTCTATCGGTAACCGAATCTGCATCGATCTCAAAACCTAAATTGGCATCAAATGGAATCACTGGCGTTGCTGCTCTGTCGTAGGTAACCGTTGTATCAATAAAATTCATCGTTTGCGATGAAGCAATTAAATTGTAATTGAGCTGCCGAGTTACCGCAGCTGAGGCTCCGGAATCATAGACCGACACATCAACTGCATTATTAAATACCCAATAATCACCAGAGTAGTTTTCGGTTTCAGCATCATTACGGCTAAACCCTTCGATGGTTAACGATGGAGCTAAGCCTGATGCAAACCCCCGAGGTTGCCCCAAATAGCTCATGCTGCCACAAAATGGTTCTAATGCCGGTGAGTTTTGAGTAACCCTTAAGTAAGCTGGAGTAAAACGTCCAATGGGAAGGGTGTAATAACTTTCTTTGGCAATAGTGCCACTTAAGTAGCTGATGTCGGCACTTTGTTTTGGTTGCCAATTAAATACGCCAACTTCGCTGCTAAATGCAGAAACCGTTACGCTACCATCGTTATCAATAGTGGCTTGTGTGAACGCTACGCTTTTCTCCCAGTTATTAGCCTTCCCCGGCAAAGGCGATAGCAACGACGAAGTGAAATCGATGCCATCATGACGGAAGTTCTTGGCAACACTGCCATTACGAGGGTCACCATCGGCGGAGCACTTAGCCGCTATATTTAACTCAAATGACTCACCCGCTTGTTTAAAAACATTACAGCTACTATCACCGTTTATACAATGCGCCTCAGCAGCGATTTCAAACCCAGCGGGCATAAAGTTCAAGGTGACATAACCATTGAGCTGTTGATTGACCCCTTGATTGGACTCTTGATAGTAGGCTCGAAGGTTGAGTTGGCCGACATCGGTATACTTATAGTTTAAATTGGCAATACCATTGCTATCAAAAGAGACTAGTAGTGCTGTCCCTAAGGCCGGGTTACCTTGATATTCAGTTATTTCATTTGCCTGAATAGAAAACTCTGGATCACCTTTGCGGTTGATGGGAATAATTGGGTCAATTGTCCACAATACCGAGACACCCTGCTCACTAAAAAATGGCTCGCAGACCTTTGAATCACTAGCACTGGTACGAACTGCTTTTAATTGCAAACCGTTATTTTGCGTTGCACACCCTTGCACATGACTTTGTGCCTGTAACGACCAACCACTTTCAGCAAAGTTAATCACGCATGAATCATCACCTGCCCCAGTATTTACACAACTTACTTCAGCTGCATTTGTGGCCGTTAACCCAAGCGTAGTCGGCGCCGTCACTCCCCATAATGACTGTTCGGTTGCACCTGTGAAAGTTAGCAATTGTCCATCAACCCAACCGTCGTCAGGAACTAACGTTACTGTAGTGTCACTCGTTAACAGTGAAGTGTAATCGGCGTCGGCAAAAGCTTCGATAGTAATCGATTCAGGTTCACAGGTTACACCTTCCCCATCGTGGGTAATCCGGTAATAGACTGCTCCGCTCTCCGGCTTATCGACCTCGATTGCCACATAAGCAATAGACTCAATCGTATGTTTACGATCTTGGGTTTCGTCAATAACAATCGAAAATGAATCGGCGTTGTTTTGGCACAACCTAGCCCAACCACCTTGGCCACCATTTCGGCTCTGCTTAGAAGCAAAAACATAAGGGGCGGTGGAGAAATCGTTGGTGATGTAATCATCAACACTATTACATTGGTTACTTAAGCTTGAACCGCCACTCTGGAAATTGAAGGTACTGCCCGACTCGATTTTTAATCCACTATCCCCAAAGCTGACTTCGGCACTGCCGCCATCGGTATAGATCGCTAACCAACCAATGGTCTCTTCATTCGGGACACTGTAAACATCAACGTTACCATCCAAGGTTATATAGCCTGGATTCCCATTACTGGGCCGACTAAAACTGGTAACAAACTCATTATTATTTTTGGTCTGCCGCTGGGTCAACATCACTGGAGTTTGTGGGAAATGGCCGCTGTCCCAATCGACAGCCTCATAATTGGCACTGGTATTAGAACCATTGTTTCGAACCAGCTTTTGGCTATTTAGTGTACCTGCCTGAAGCCAAACCTTGCTCTGCCCATTATCAGCTCGCAGTATGTGCTTACCTTGTGCTACCACCAAGTATGATAGTTTATCCATCGTTTCATCGGCATTGCCAGTAGGCGAGTCCTGCACCACAGTCGCTTCAGTGGTTGAAACTGACGTAACTAAAGCCGTTGCAGCATTGTCGGTAAAATCGTCGCCGAATTGGGGTCGATTGATGGTCGGCATCACCAACACTAAAGGTGGTGTTGTGTAAGTATTCTCAAACTTAATGGTGTGGCTGGTTTGAGCCCCTAATGAAAACTGTCCAACTTCGAGAAGTTGTTCGGGCTCTATTGGTTCCGGTTGGCAACTATATAAATCATCGCTTGGAACAATAGAAAAAAGGCTACTGTCCTGACTTTTTAAGTAAAAGGCATACCCCTCGGAGTTGTACCACTCTTGATGTCTAAACTCTACCGGATGGTACCCTTCAGCTAGCCATATCTGCTGCTGCTCGTGGGCGTAACCTAACATCCCTGATGTGCGGTAATCACCGGTAACAACGTCACCATCTATGAGTACTTCGATGGCATTGTTACCATCAACAGCAAAATCATAATAGCCGGCACTATCAATGTATAAATACCCTTGAAATAGGCTCAAATAATCATCGTGGGGTATGGAGTCAAAATGAGGATTTATATTATATGCTTGCTCTTGGTAAAGACTCGACGTTATTGATTTTCCCAATAACTTATTAGGCACCGAATAATTGTTTACCAGAAGTTGATACTCTACCGCACCAGACGGAATATCTTCATAGCCTTCAGTATCGAAAGTGCTAAATATCAAACCTTGTTGAAGCGACTCTCCAGAATTACAAACAGGAATAGTAACGACCTCACATACATCACCAATACCATCAGAATCTCTATCTGATTGATCGGCATTAGAGGTTGATGGGCAGTTGTCACATACATCCCCAATACCATCACCATCGCTGTCCAGTTGGTCGTCATTTGCGGTTAACGGGCAGTTATCACACACATCACCAATACCATCAGCATCGCTGTCTAGTTGGTCGGTATTTGCGGTTAACGGGCAGTTATCACACACATCACCAATACCATCAGCATCGCTGTCTAGTTGGTCGGTATTTGCGGTTGACGGGCAGTTATCACACACATCACCAATACCATCAGCATCGCTGTCTAGTTGGTCGGTATTTGCGGTTGACGGGCAGTTATCACACACATCACCAATACCATCACCATCGCTGTCTAGTTGGTCGGTATTTGCGGTTAACGGACAGTTATCCAACTCATCAATGATACCGTCACCATCAGTATCAGTGCGATCATCAGCAAATACACAGTTGTAAGTATCCGAGTCAAAATCTAATACTGGATCACGCACACAATATATCGGCTCAGGATTGGGGCATTCAACAACAATTCCGAACAAAGATGACTGGCATGAACGATATGTTGTTTTATTCTCACATTTTAGATTCGAGGAGTTACCGGCCCATTCGCAACTGCCCGGCTCATCGGCTTTTGCTGAAAAGGACAAAAATACAAGAGACAAAAAAACAAGTAACAGCCTCCAAGATCCCAATTCATAATGCTTAGTCATACGCCAATACCTCTATTACTTCCTTGGCGGTGGCGGCGCCACTACCGCAGTTCCCTTCAACCGATATCAAAAAGCGGGTTGCCGCCGCATCCCCCGGAGCGGCATCGGAAGCGTTGCATGATATTGGGGTAGCAGTGCAGTTTACAAAGCCGTCGCCCACTAAACCGTTGCCGGCGGCGAGCGCCTTCGCCTCCACGTTACTGCAGGCCGCAGCTGGGCTTTCGCTGGCGTTGCGATTGAGCACCCTTGCTAAAGCCCATTCAACGCCGGTGTTAGCCACGGCTAGCGCTCGCGTTTGGTTTACATCTAAACCCAGATTACTGTCTTCCTGACGAAGGTTATTAAGCAAAACTAAGGCAAGGGAAGACATCACCACAATAACGAATACGGCAATAAAAAGCGCCGACCCCTGTTGACGTTGTGTGCCAGCGCCAGTGCTAAGGTACATTCGCAAGTTGTACCTCCTGTACCCAGCGTTGTTGTTGACCATCAACCGCAAACCACCATTGCAAGCGCACTAGGTTATTACGGCCCAGGGCTGGTGGTTCTGAAACAAATGGGCACTGTGGATCACCTGCCACTGAGTTGGCACAAACACCGAGATCGTTAGTAAGCCCCTCACCCATCAATACATTGTTGCGCCGAATCTGTTCACCGACAACGCACCATTCCACCATTGGTCTGGCCATAAAAAAGCGGTCATTGGATGAATATGTGGCTGGCTCAATTGTGCCACTGAGCTCCAGCTCAGCGAGACTGCAGTCGGTACCGCAACTGGAGATGTTGGCACTATTAATCGAATAGAAATAGGGCTGATAACCATCGAACAGCGCCACTTCTGTCGCGCTGCAACCGCTACAATCTGAAGTTGAACAGCAGTTAGGAAGGTAACTGACGATATGATCCGTCGTCCCAACTAGAGGATTAGCCAATAAACGCTCCGCCGATTCAAGCGGCCTAAAGGTGATGCAACCCAGTGCAATTGAGTCACCATTAACATCAGTTTCAGGCCAAACTCTTACGGTACCGGGAACGGCTTGCCCTACCTCAGCAGTAAAGCGCTGCGAGGCCAATCGCAACTGGCTCATCTGCTGTTGCCACGCGGTACTGGTCTTATAGATCTGCATCCCGTAGGTAATAAAACTGGTAACCCCAAGCGCCAACACCGCAATCACCACAATAGTGACCACCATCTCGACTAAGGTAAACCCACGATAACCCACTTGCTTCATCAGAAGTTACCCCGCATTTGGCTAAACTTCATCGCTTCACCACTGGGGCTGGTTACCGTTACGGTTATCGACTTAGCGTCTCCCTGCCAGCCGGCACTGCGTTGGCAATTAACGCTAATACCAACCTCAAATCGGTCATAGTGATCGCCGCCCAATAACTCCTCAGCATTACCTTGATAGTTATGGAAGTTATCGAGTAACTGCCACTCGCGTGGATCACTATCTGCACCGGGGCACAAATTGCCATCATCGCCACAGCAAGTTATCGAAGTGACGGTACCACCACCTGCTGGGGTGGTTCGATCAAAGTGACGCCCGTTAAGTTCGGCTAGCACTGCTTTACCAACTTGAGCATTTTGAGCACGGATAAAAGCATCGGCGGAGCGTTCCGCTAAGGGGTATAACAGCGTACTGAGCAGCGTTAATGATATCGCCAACACCACCATGCCGATAACGGCTTCAATCAGGGTAAAGCCGCGCTCAGTCTGCATGCACATAGCCTTGGGATTCAATACGTAACTTCAACAGCTCATCGGCACTAACATAGATATCGCAGCCAGTGCTGCAGTTATTGCCGGCCCCAGTTGCTAGTGGCGTCCCTTCGCGGTTAAAGGTAACTGAGAAGGTTGGAATTCGGTCAAGAACGACTTGAGTCTTCTCAAGTAAAAACGCCTCAGCAGCACAGTCGCCACTGAGCTGAAATTGGGCACTGGTTACCGCTAGGGCACAAGTTTGCCCCGCCATACTCGCTTGCTGCGCGGCGCGCAGTTGGGTGATCAATGCATCACGAGTAATTGTGGCATCAAAGGCATTAGAACTAAAAAAGCGCGGTGCCACCGTTACCGCTAAGATGGCTATCAACAAGATAGTAACCACCAGTTCGATAAGGGTGAAACCGCGCAGTTTTGACTGCATCATGTGCTAGGGCTTATTAACAGCCGTCACCTTCGAGAGTATAAGTCGGCTTAACTCCATCTCCAGCAGACTGAACATAATCAACGTAGCAAGCAGGCGAATCCGTCTCATCAGTAACCACGATATCTTCAGGATAAATGCGCACAGAAGTATCACCATCAACAGCAATAACACTCCAATCTCCAGAGTTGTCGAAAATCAGATTGATTCCAGCTTCAGTATGCGGAACGTAACCGTTCACCAAAGAAGTAACTTGACCTGAATCGACACCGTTACCATCAGCATCAACTTTATAGCTGTCATTATCTTCTTGACCAGCAACGAGAGCTTTTGAATGCACTAACTCATTACCACTTTTAAGAGCACCTTCAACACCATTCAAAGTCGCAATACGCGCATCAGAAGATATATCGATAAACTTTGGTGCAGCAACTGCTGCAAGAATGCCTAAAATTACGATCACTACGACCAGTTCAATTAGGGTAAAGCCTTTTTGTTTCTGCATTTTTGTACTCCAAATACAAATAATATTTTATTTTTTAATTAGTTATCAAAGCTAATGATCTGGCCAGTGCCCGGGTTGTAGCTGAAGCCAACGGTACCGGCTGCGTCAACTGGGTCAGCAGTTTCAGGACGGCCAGTACTCGCATCAAGCTCTAGGGCAGAGGTTAAGAAGTAATGGCACATATCAACGTTGGCAACGTCGTTACCCTCTAAATCCTTAACAGTACCAACACCATTGGTCTCCACTCGAACGTAATAACGTGCATCACGAAGATCATCGTTTGCCGAGGTCAGGTAAGACGGGGTGCTTTGCAGGATATCGTCAAACACGCCACCGCAATCGGCACTAGACATATTGCTACTGTCACGGTTGCTATCGTTAGTAGGGTAACCAAACTGGTTAACATTAACGGTACTACCGTTCAGTAAGATGTTGTCGTTGCGACGACCATCCACTTCCCACTGGGCGCGAACCAAACCAACTGCTGCGGCAAAACCACCGCCAACACCCTCTGCAGCAGCGACTTCAGCTTCATCGGTTAAGTTAATAAAGCGTGGTAGGGCAACAGCTGCCAGTAAGCCTAAAATCACCACGACGATAACCAATTCGACGAAGGTAAAGCCTCGTTGTTTTTGTGTATTCATATTACTCTTCCACGCAAGAATGAAGCGGTTTAACAAACAAAGTCGATTACCGCCTAGATTGACACAGCTATTAAATATTATCTACTTAGAGCCGAGTTAATAACTTCATAAAATCAATTATATAACAACACACTGCCAGTACTCGGGTAGTAATGAAGCTCACCCCCTGTCGTTAACAGATAACTGCAATAATCCGCTCGCTGCTGCTGGCGAACCAGCAACGCTTCAGCGGGCTTACCCATCAATTGTTGCCACAGCAGCTGACAGCCATGTTGCGGTTGTGGCCAACCTTGAGCAGACATAACCGTAAGTGTATATACATTACCATCGGGTGATGAAGAAGAGAGTGATACAGGTTTATTTTTAACCAACCAGTTTCCTCGGACAATCAGCAATGAATCAATAAAACGCTGTTGCACTACCGTTGCTGGAATCGTCTTCTCTATCTCACCAATGGGTAACCGCCACCACAACACCAACATAATCAACAATGATAACAGCAACATAAACAGTCGTTGTTGCCGAGTGTCAGCACGTTGTTGACGGCTCATCAGTGTCCCTGTACTGCGCTGAACATATCCCACATCGGCAGATAGATACCCAATGCCAATACCGCTAACATACACGCCACAATCACCAGTAAGATTGGTTCAAGCTTGGCGGTTAAGCCTTTTAGCTCGTGTTCAACCTCACGATCGTAAAACTCGGCAGCATCATCCAACAGCTCATCCAAACGGCCTGTTTCTTCGCCTACCGAAATCATCTGCATCACCAGCGCAGTAAACAAGCCACTTTGACCAGCAACCCGCTGCAAACTATCACCACCTTCAATCCCTCGGCGCATGGTAACAATGCTTTGCTGCATGTAAGTGTTGTCGACTGCTTCGGAAACCAATTGCAACGATTGATGGATCGGCACCCCACCGCGCAACATCATCGCTAGGCTGCGGCTAAACCGGCTCAAGGTGGCACGACGGATCAAGCTGCCAAGCAACGGCATCCGCAGTTTGAATTTATCCCAGTTATAGGCACCAGCTGCCGACAACAGATAAGCACGGATCCCAAAAAAGGCGGCAATGACGCCAATAGTTAGCAGCCACCAATAGTTGACAAAAAAATCAGACGTACCGATAAGGATTCGGGTAGGCAGCGGCAATTCAGCACCGAACTTGGCAAACATGCTGGCAAACTGGGGGATCACAAAGATATTCAATACCACCATTGCTACGGCAATCACCGCGACCACAATCGTCGGATAGCGCATCGCTGCTTTGACTTGGCGTTTGGTCTCAGAGTCTTGCTCGATGTGCTGATGCAAACGGCCAAAAGCCTCATCCAAGTTACCGGTATTTTCACCAACGTGGATCATCGCCACATACATGGCGCTAAACACTCGCGGATGTTGGTTCATCGCCGCAGACAGCGGGTGCCCTTGCACTAACTGATCACGCAGATCGAGCAAGGTTTCCTTCATTAACTCGTTATCTTGTCCTTCAGCCAAGCCCGTTAAAGCTTGCAGCAATGGGATCCCCGATTTAGCCAGCGACTGCATCTGTCGCGTAAATAACAGCAAGGCTGTTGTCGGAATCTTCGATTGAAACAGCGCCTTAAACTCAAGCCCTTTGCGCTCACTGATTGGCTTAAGCTCGAGCGGGATTATCGACCGCCGCATCAGCTGTTCCATCGCCGCACTTTCGCTATTGGCCTCTAAAGTGCCATCCACTTTGTTGCCACCGGGACCTCGTCCTTGATATTGATATTGAGGCATATCAAGACTCGTCTATTCGTTGAGCCAGACTCTGGCTGAGTTCGCTGATGTCTTCAGCTAAGCGCATCGCCTCTGACAGCGTAGTTAAACCTTGGCTGGCGTAATCAAGCGCAGCTAAAGCCAACGGCTGGAAGCTTGGGTTACGGCGCGCCGCTTTGGCAAAGGCAAGTGGGTCGCCGTCGCGCAGGGCATCAATCATCGGTTCATCAAGCTCAAGCAGTTCATATACCCCGATACGACCGCGGAAGCCGGTTTGGTTACAGCGCTGACAACCAACACCGCGATGGAAGGTTCGTGCCGCTACTTGAGCATCTGCAACGTGGGTTAACCAGGCTTTTTCAGCTGGTTCTGCCTCAACCTCAGTGGCGCAATGATTGCAGATCCGACGCACCAAACGCTGGGCCAGAATAGCCCGCAGTGCCGATGAAACCAAGTAAGGTGCGGCGCCCATATCGATTAAGCGCAAGGTCGAGCTAATGGCGTCGTTGGTGTGCAAGGTTGATAACACCAAATGACCGGTTAGGGCGGCTCGCAGGCCAATTTCAACGGTCTCTTGATCACGCATCTCACCAACCATGATGATGTCCGGATCCTGACGTAAGGTGGTACGCAGCACTTGCGAAAAGGTTAAGCCGATCTTCTGGTTTACCTGTACTTGGTTAATGCGGTCGAGGCGATATTCGACAGGATCCTCAACGGTGATGATCTTATTGCTCGGCTGGTTAAGCTCATTCAACAAACCATACAGCGTGGTGGTTTTACCTGAACCAGTTGGGCCGGTAACCAAAATCATGCCGTGGGGACGATTAATCTGTGCTCGTAAGCGACGTTGAATCGCATCGGGCATACCGGTTTTGGCAATATCGAGCAGGCCCGCCGATTGGTCCAGCAAACGCATCACCACTGCTTCGCCATTTTGGACCGGCATGGTGGATACTCGCACATCAACCTCATGCTGGGCGATGGTAAACTGGAAACGACCATCTTGCGGTAAGCGCTTCTCCGAAATATCGAGCCCAGACATCAACTTAATCCGCAGCACCAAGGCATTAGCGACTCGGAACTCGGTTAAGGTGTTCTCCATCAACTGACCATCAACCCGGTAGCGAATCCGCAATACGTTCTCATCCGGCTCAATGTGAATATCCGATGCACGTACCTGCATCGCATCTTCAAAAATCGATTGCAGTAGCCGCACTACGGTCGCGTCACCACCGTCGTCATCGGCCATCAATCCAGACAGAGTGAAGTCTTGCTCGTCGCCATACTCTTCTTGCAACTCACCAGCAATTGAGGCGATCTTTTCTGTGTGGCGGTAAAGGTTGTCAAACGCGTCCAGCAGCTGCCCTTCTGTCGCAACCGCTAGGCGGATCTGGCGCGGAGCCAACAGCGTTTCTAGGGTATCCAACGCGGCCAGATCAGCGGGATCGCTCATAGCGAGCAACACCCCATCTTCATCGGCTTCAACCACTAAAGCGCGGTAACGACGAGCGTGAACCTCGGGTAATAACTGCACCAACGCAGGGGCAATACGACGGCGACTGATATCAAGGAATGGAATTGCCATCTGCTGCGACAAAATGGTCAGCAGCTGCTCCTCGGTAATCGCTCCCATATCAATCAGGGTACGACCGAGCTTACGCCCACCACTTTTTTGCGCGGTTAACGCCGCCATTACCTGCTCTTCGGTTACGGCGCCTTCGGCTACCAGCAAATCACCTAAGCGTTGTTTTAATTGTGGTTTCATTTACTGCCTCTTAACTGCTGCAGACGTTGCTGCGCATAGTCGGTTGCACTGGCATCTAATCCCGGTAGCAACAACGCCTGTTGATACGCATTAATGGCTTGATCACTGCTTGCGATAAATTCAAGGTTGTAAGCCAAACTGACCCACCAATTCGGGTTATTGGGTTGCAGTTGTGCCAGCTGTTGCCAATCCTGTGCGGCCATCTCGTGCTGTTGCAGTTGCTGCAACAAGGTTGCTCGCTGCGCTAACTGCACCGGTTCAACTGATAACGACTGACTAAACTGCAGCCACTGTTGCGCCAGCGTGTGCTCATCTCGGTTTATGGCACGCTGGGCCGCAACAATGGCGTAACCGGCGTATCGTGGATATTGCGCTAGCGCCCGCTGCAACAAACGCTCCGCTTCATCAACTGGCATCAGCGAAATCAGTGCAACACGTGCTTGATGGAGCTCGGGATCAAGCTCTAATGCCCGTTGCAGTGTTGCGCGGGGATCGGTTTCAGTCTGGGCCTGCTGCCACAACTGTTGTGCTAGTTGTTGCGGTGACAACGGCGAAGGTTGAACTTGTAAGGTCGCAACAGGTTGGGGCTGAGTAACTTTCCCTACTCGTTTCGGAGTCGATTCAGCGCTCTTTACTGGCGCTGAGAACGTCGGCTGCTGATTGATATTAGCCAGCACTGGAGTCGCTTCATCTCGCCTTATCGGCTGAGGCTGTTCAACTTCAATCATGGTTTTAGCGACAGCTTGAACCGCATTGGATTCAACCTCAGCCAGATCGGGTGCATTAGGCTCAATCACAGCAGCTTCCTCAACAGGTACTGGTGTAAGTTGTGTATCGGGCAGCGCTACCGAGGCGATCGTTTGTGCTTGTGGCTCAAGCGCTACCGGTAATGATGTTTCAATGGCCACGTCAGGTTCACTGGGTGTCAACAGCTTGTTATTATCGGCACTCATGTTGGCGAGCAATGGCGTTAACGTTGGCCACCACAGCCACAGCACTATGGCCAGCAGCAACACAACAACCAACCATTTGTGTTTTGCTCTGGGTTTCGCCGCTGTAACCACTTGGCTGGCACTGAATGTTGGAGCAATGGCACTGGGGTTGCGGCCTGAGCGCTCGAGCTGCTTTAAGGTATCGTTGATAATACTCATATAGCCAACTCCGCAAAAAAGCGCAGCCACACACCTGCTACCAATAACCCGCATAGCGCTAACCACAGCGGTGTACTACGCGGCCAGTTGTCCCAAAACTGAGGCTGATGTGCCGCTTCAGTATCGACAATGGCTTTGCGAACAATGCTCTTATCGAGATTGGCTTGGCCAGAACCAAAGCCCAGCATTAATGATTTGTGAGCCAATACATTGAGTAAGCGAGGAATACCGCCACTGGCACGCCATAGCAACTTGGTCAGCGCTGGGCTAAATAGCGATTGTTGAGTGAAGCCTGCGATCTGTAAGCGGTGCTGCAGATAGCCATAGCACTCGTCAACAGAGAGGCCCCGTAAGCGATAGGAAAAGGTGATTCGTTGCCGTAATTGACGCAACTCCGGCTGAGCAAGACGGTGATCCAACTCCGGTTGTCCCAACAACACCACCTGCAATAACTTAAAGCTTTCGGTCTCGAGGTTAGTAAACAACCGCAACGCTTCCAAACTGTCATTTGGTAACGCCTGTGCCTCATCAACCACCACCACCACTGGCTTGTTTTTCATGGCACTACGCATCAGCTTATTGCCAATGGTTTGAGTGAGCAGTAGCGCGTCTTGTTGTACTGGTAGCCCTAACTCAGCCGCTAGAGCACGGCGCAGCTCATCGCCATTAAGATAAGGGTTCGGTAGCCAGGCGAATTGATACTTATCCGCTAACTCGTTAATGAGTTTGCGGCAGATCATGGTTTTGCCAGTGCCAACCTCACCAGTCACCTTGATGAAGCCTTCCCCAGCAGCCAAGGCAGTATGAAGTACCTGTAGCGCCTCCTGATGGGGAGGCAACTGATAATAAAACTGCGTATTAGGGGTAAGCGTAAACGGCAGTTTTTTTAGGCCAAAATGGTACAGGTACATCTACAAATTAATACCAGTCAGTGATTTTACTCTGGGTACGTTTAAGTTGCTCGCTCCAGGTATTTTTGCCAACGATTGTTGGCCGTAACAAGATCACCAGTTCGGTCTTATCGGTTTGTTGAGCGCGGTTGGTAAACAGCTCACCTAAGATTGGGATATCACCTAAAATTGGCACCTTAGATTCGTACTGATAGTTGCTGGTCTTCATCAAACCACCAATCACCACCACATCACCGCTGCGAGCTCGAACCAAGGTATCCGACTCACGAATCTCACTTTGTGCCAATGGCAAAATGGTTGGTTCTGAACCGCCGCTGATGGATTTATTTTGCTCAGAGATCTCGGTAACTGAAGGGTGTACATGGAGTAGTACGTCACCATCGGCACTGATCTGTGGCGTCACATCCAGCGCAATTCCTGAGAAAAATGGCGTTAGTTCAATGTCTGACTCAACGTTGTCGTTGTCTGTACCGGTTGAGAACGAGCTGTAGTCCGTGACGAAGTACTCATCGGTTCCCACTTTAATAACCGCCTTTTGGTTATTCACCGCAGTCACACGAGGGCTAGATAACGTATCCACGTCACCTTGGGTATCAAGCAAGGTCACCACGGCTGAGAAGTCAGTACCAGAAAAGGTTAAGCCGGTAATGCCGCCAATTGCATCGGTTACTGTATCGCCAAAGCTACCTGAGGTGGTATCGCCTCTAACATCAATGTTACCTGAGTTACCTATGCTGGCGGTGACATCAGACCAATCGATACCCTGCTGGTAGCCATCACTTAGTTTGACTTCGAGGATCCGCGCTTCTAGCACAACCTGACGGGTGAGGTTGGTTTCAGCACGCTTGAGGAACTCCTTCACTTCACGCAATTCACTTGGTGAGCCTTTCACCGTGACGAGCCCAGCTTGCGGCAGCACAATCACGTTACGTCCTGGACCGTTGCCAACCATCTGCTGTAGGACTTGCTCAAGTTGAGTCCAAAAATCGGTATCGGTGCGGCTAGTGATAAAGGTGCCGTTGGTGGAGTCGCTGCTGTCACTGTCGCTCGAGGATCTGGAGGAATCAGAATCGTTATCATCCGAGCTAGAGTCCGAACTGGAATCATTTTCATCACTAATACGACCAGAGTTTACTGAAGTCACACTCAAGCCGTTACGTTGCATCAGCAGATAGTTAACGGGGATGGTTTCACTGCGTAGACCGGCTGGGTAAATCTGTATAACACTGCCGCTGCGGCGAATCTCGTAACCGTACATGTCTTGCACGGTCACCAACGCTTGCTTTAGAGTCACTCGGCGTAAATTGAGTGAAATAGTGCCCTGAACACTTGGGTGAACGGCAACATTGTAATCACTATTGCCCGCTAAGCTGGCAAAAAACACCTGTGCATCAACACCGTTGGCGGCAATGTCGATCAACGGCTCGGTAGGTGCCGTTGGTGTTAGTGCGCTGCGTTGAATCTGCTGCTGTACTGACAGCGGCAATGGTGGCGGTGTGGTGTTGGCTCTTTCGCTTGCCTGCATGGCTTCATCTAACGCATTGAGCGAATCAGTGGGTTCAATATGCTCTGATGGCATATTTTGACAACCGCTAATCCCTAGCAGCAGCGCTGCCGTCCAGCAGCCTTTCATTACACGTTCCATCAATGCTCCTGACTCATCTCACTGATCTGAGGAAATAGGCTTAGTTTGCTGCCATCACTCAGTACGACTTGATCTCGATGAATGGTGCGGATCCTTTGTTGCCCCCACCTATCGCCTTCGCGGTAACTTTTACCACCAATAATCACCAAGCGTTGCTTACCTTGAATCACAATGGATTCCAGTTCGCCCTTGGCTTGTTGCTGTTTCACTACTGGGATACTCCAACTTGGAGGCTCAGTAGGGTCGATGCTGTTAGCGGCTGCTGGCAACGCCAGCATTAGCATCATCACCTTGATGATATCCAACACGGATAGGCTCCTGTTCAGTCCCCAATGTATCTAAGTGCAGTTGCAATCGAGCCAACGGAAAGTCCGTTACCTTGTAACTAAACTGGCGCCAATAAAAACGGCGTTCCATCTGCTCCATCCGCGCCAGTGCTGACTGTAATGCGAAGTAACTGCCTTCCAGCTCCAATAACACCCCATGACGATATAAACCGCCCTGCTCGGTCATCGCTTCACTGCTCAGAATCTCCAATTTAATCAAATCGACCCCTTCGGCTTTGGCAAGCAGAAGGGCCAACGAAGCCGCCATCTGTTCCGGTACCACTAAATCTACCAGCTCTTGCTGCAGCGCCCCTTCAATCGACTCGATCTGTTGCTGCAATTGCTGTGATTGCTGCGTTAGCTGTTGGTTAGGATCTTGCTGTAACTGTGCCAACAGCAATTCAATTTGCTGTTCTAGTTGCTTATTTTCACGCACCAGTTGGGTGTTTTGATTGTCAGCCTTGGTTGTGATTTTAAGCGCTGGCTCGATACCAAAGGTGTAACCCAACAGCACGATAGCAAACCAAGCTGAAACACCAATAAGTACTCGCTCACGCTGGTTTAGGCCACTAAAGAGTTTGACGTAATGCTGCCATTGCTGCTTCATTGGCCCTCCTTAGTCGTTAATGCCTGTGGCTGATGGCTGGCCTCAAACTTCACCGGCCCACCCTCTTCACCATTGATGGTGAGGTTACTTAGCGCTCGGCCGCGCAACGACTCTTGGCTGCCTAGCTTGTCGATCCATGCTGGTACCGCTGCTGCGCGTTGGGCTAATCCTGCTAAACGCATATGGCCACTAGAAACCGCAAACTCTTGCAACCACACCTGCTTATCTGCCGCCTTGGACAGATCTTGCATCAGGTTGGAGAAGCCCGGTTCAATCAGAAACTTATCATGCTCAAGCAGCGACTGGATCTGTTGCAGCCCCTGTAACTTTGATTGCGCTTGAGCAACGTCCGCTTGCAACTGCAATGAAGGGGTTAGCTTAGCCAGCTCAGCGCTGTACTGTGCCACATCAGCAGTAAGGGCCTGTTTTTGAAGCGTCAGTTGTTGCTGTTGTTGCTGTAACTGTTGCAACTGCCAGTTGTGGTAAACACCCAACAACAGCATTAACACGAGCAACAGTAATGACGCCCCCAACACTAGTGGCAAGGTCAACCGTGGCTTCACCGGCAGCATAGTTGCTGAATAAAGGTTAATTCTTGTCTTCATCGTGCCCCCGAACCATTGCTGCGGCATGTGCCATCAACTGTGCAGGTGTTTGCCCTGAATCGGCCAAATTTTGTACCGGCAAGCCAAAGGCCTGTTCCAGCCTAGTTGCCAAAAATGCTTGATGCTGGGGCGGTACAATCAATGAAATACTATCGGCTGGTGGTTGGCGTAACTGCCGCTCGAGATAATCCATGGACCGCTGCAACTCCAGTTGAAGAGCGTCGAATAAGCCCATCTCCAGCTCTTGTTCACTCATGCTATCGAGTTGATTAAAGCCACGAAAGGAACGAGAAAATAGCAACTTACCATCGCTGGTAATCAATAGCTTTAATGGTTGCTCGGGTTGATGCCATAACAGGATTTGTGGTCTAGGGTTGGCCGCCAGCAGTTCTAACAACACCAACTCTTCGATGGTTACCATATCAAGCTGCAGATCATTGTTATCCGCGTGGGTGACCATTTTAGTCAACACATCGCGATCGCTAACGACGACCTGCAGCATATCGCGGTCGGCCGGGTTAACGGCTAATTGAAAGTAATCCAGCTGCATTCGCGCTAGTGGCAGGGTCGCTAAATCCCGTACGGTAAACGGCAGCGCTTGCACCAGTTCCTCTTCCGGCACTGGTGGTCGGTCAATGGCGATCATTTGGTAGTGACTGGCGGTTAATGCCAGCTGCATTCGACTCGGGCCAATGCGTTTCGCCGCATCATGCCAAGCGGTTGGATCTGTGCTATTGAAGCCGAAACCCCCTTGCTCGTCCATCACCCAAATGGTGTTGTCACCAAGCAAACAGGCACCGGTCACCCGGTTTACTGTTTTTTTACGAGTCCATTCGAACACTAGAACCCCCTGAAAACCGTAAATTTGATTTACGGTTGCGACTAACACTGCGCATATTTTTATATAATAATCAGCAATTATGCGCATTACTTCATACGCTTACCAGCACTAGATTATATCAATATAATTAGTCGCCTTCAGTGTTGAAAAATCGCCCTTGCCCTACCTTGATCCCCAGCTCCTGCAAGTAACTCCATTCAACCTGCTCCTCTACTCCTTCGGCAATGATCCGCAGGTGGTGATGAGCTGAAGCTTGGCACAGGCTGGTTACCACTAGCTGGCAATCTGGACGACGATCAATGTGCCGCACTAAACTAGGGTGAAGCTTGAGCCAATCAACAGAAAAGTCTTCAATGTAGCGGGTGTGTTCAACCGTATAACCGACGCCGTCGACAGCCAACTGCAACCCCATCTTCTTCAGTTCGGTTAACACCGAAGACATCTTGGCACCGTAGTGAACCAACTGACGTTCGTTGATCTCCACCACCAATTGGGTTCGCCGTACCTGATAATTGGCCAATAACATTGCCACCGATTTGCCAAAGCGCGGATGCATCACCGACTCAGCCGACAGGTTTACCGATACCGGTTCTTCCCAGCCCTGCTGCTGCATCTGTTGCAACGCCATGGCTATCAAGTCACGTTCAATCCGCGGGCGTAAGCCACAACGCTGAGCCATTGGTAAATACAGCGAAGCCGGTAACACCTTGCCGTTCTGGTCCAACAACTGACTAAATTGCTCGCGCTTAACCACCGCTCCGGTGTCGTCGTACAATGGCTGATAGTGGGTTTGTAATCGATTTTTACTGAGCGCAGCTTCGATGATGCTGCGCCAGCGTACCGTCCCTTGCGCGAGTTGCCGGTCAACATTGCCTTTTTCATACATGAACCAGTTACTCTGTCCCTGTAACTGCGCCGCGCGCAGTGCCTGTTCGGCATCATCAATCGCTTGTTCATAGAACTCATTGCGGCAGAAGTAGGTCACACCGATATTTAAAAAGTGCTCGCTATCGGCTTCGTCGGGCAGATGCAGTCGCTCCCCCAATCGATGCAGTTTTAACGCTAAGCTTTCCGCCTCTTTGAGCGGCAACCCCGGAATAACCAAACCCAGTTGCAACCAATGCAGTCGAGCAAATACTGACTTGCTGTGCTCCGTGAGAATAGGCTCAGCCAGATCGATAAACTGCTTCAATACCGGCAGGCGGATCTCCACCGGCAGATCTTCTAAACCGGCAAATTGTAATAAACAGATAACTCCATTAGTTGTAAATTGGCCATCTTCAGACATCGACATCAGCCGACGCTCGAAGAACAAGCGGTTGCCTAAGCCAGACTCTTTATCTTGGAAGGCATTGGTACGTACTTGTCGGTCTAGCTCGAGTTTCGATTGTCGTTCTTGGCGCCATAGGTCGTACAGGGTGTTATAAGCTCGCGCGGCCGATAATGGTCGCATCGCTTTGGTCGACTCTGCTGCTGCTGCAACGTCGCCTTGGTTAATTCGAGCACCATGACTGGCTAACAATTCAATGCCATGCATCTCCTGCCTTAACCATCGACGCCCATAGAGCACCATCAATAACGCCACCATGAACCCACCACCAATCATCACCCACTCCGGCCAAGAAAACTGCTGAAACAAACGTGGACTTGGGACAACTAGGGTTAGGGTATAATCATCATGGATTTGGCGAACAGTGGTGATAACCGACGTTGAGGTAATCTTGACGCTGTTCCAATCCATCAACACCTGATTGTTGCGCTCTAGCTTGAAGCTTTTAGCGCGAAATGAGGTCAGGATTTCGGGCAACCACTGCTGCATCTCAGTTGCTTGGGGGTCGTGTTCGACTTGCACCTCAACGATATTGACCAGCTGTCCAATCCCGTGGGTACGGTAATTCATTGCCGCGGAGAAAACGGCACTAAAGCTGCTAAACAGCAAACTGAGGGAGATGAATAATAGTGACACGCCCCAAAATAGGACTAGCCGTTGAGTTTGTTCTCGGTTACGTTTCAATGTGGCTCCTGCCTTTTAAAACCTGCTAATGCGACCCTGCTTAGCGTTAAATTATTAACCAAACGCACGCATCACTGACGCCGGACAATTAGCACAGTTGCATACGGCGATAAGTATAGATGGCGACACATTGCCACAACCTTAACAGCAGAAGTGCCCCCCTTGGCTCACTTTTTTAGGCTAGATAAGAAAAACAGATCAGAATGGTCGCCAAAACAACCAAAGACATACATTTGTATCAGCGCTATAGCTCATTCCCAGTGCGCCTCCCTAACTGAATCTTCCCTTTCGTTGCTGCTTGGCCTACTGGTCGGTCTTAACCTGCTTGCCAACATTTAGGTTGTGAGCCCACTTCTAGATTAAGGTTGATGGATTCAGCGCTTGTGGCACCGTACAACTAGTCTCACTCCAACGGTTACAGCTGGCAAAGACGACCTTCGCGGCCAAGCAAAAAGTTCACCAGCGTCGCAAAGGCACCAGTGATGTTCATCTATATAATGGCTCTAGTTCAGATAGTTATGCCGCTGGCACAACAGTTAGCCGGGAGGATTGTAGTGATTGCTCAATCATGCCGATGAAGCGACTGGCCATCGGGCTGAGGTTATTTTGGGTAATTAAGCTTCGATGCAGGAAGTGATTGAACTCAGGAATCTCAAAACCAACCGCTTGCCCACTGGCAAGTAAAGGCTGCACTAAACTGTGTGCGATAAAGGCGATACCTTGGCCACTAAGAATGGCATCCAACGCCAAATTGAGATCGTCCATCACCACTACCGACGGAAAATCACCGACGCTGCAATCATTTTTCTTAAGGTTATCTTCGAGCAGATCGCGCGAACTGCAACCGCAGCGTGCGGTATACAAACGATATTGCAGCAGTTGTTGGAGCGAGGTGGGTACCTGCGTCCCAGCTTTGGCGACAAATAACGTATGTTCTGGCGTCAAACAGCGCTGTTGCCCTTGGTGCAGCGGCAGGGCGTGGTGGTGTTCAAGCACAGCAAGATCTAAGGTCTGTTCGTTAATCCCTTTGATCGCATCCTGAGGAACCCCCTGCAGCACACTTAAACTGGAGGTATCTCCCATCATTTGATTAAAGTCGTGCATTACGCGCGGCAAACGGGAATAGCCAAACACTGGGGTACAAAACACATTCAAAGAGTTAGTTTGCACCGAAGGTGCCCCCTGCATCTGCTGTTCTAACGCTAAAATCTGGCGGCCACAATTGATCACCTGCTCGCCTTTGTCGGTGAGTTGCAATGGCGAACTGCGATACAACAGCGGCTGCCCAAAGTAGCTCTCTAGATTTTTAAGTCGTTGCGATACCGCGGATTGAGTTAAATGCAGTGCTTTAGCCGCTTGCGACAAGCTACCGTACTCCATCACTTTGATTAGCGTTTCCAGATCTACCGTTCTCATCATGAGACCTCAAAGAGTGTAACCTCCTCAAGTATATTAGAAAAATCTAATTCTACATTGATAGATATCAAAGAAACCACATTCATCGACCTGATGCGGTTGCTTTGATGCCGTCGGCTAAGCGTTATCTAATAGCTGTGTCGCAGTTAAGTGTTGAGGTTTATATCAAGCCTTCGGCTCTACTGATTTCGGTACTGTTAGGCGACGGCACATTCTTGTATGTATTAGCGGGGAGCTTCGCCCCTTTGGAGTCTCCCTTGCCTTAGGTCGCAGTCCAGAACGCTTCGCTGGACTGCTCCAATGCGGCAGAAGAGCAACGGCGGCAGTGCTTTCCCCTTGTATCAAAACTCGCCTAACCGTTGCTTTAACAGCATTGGCAAGAACAACACTTAGTTGGTACACAGCCTATCTAATAGCAGCAGCCTCTCGGTTTTTCATTGGGTCTGCAGGGAACCCAAGCGCCTGCCAGTCCATTCGGCCAGATTTTCCATGACAATCCATGCAACCTAAGCTTTGCTCTTTAGGTGCCACCATATGGTTTAATCGCCACCACATTTCGGTCTCAGCGAAGTCCAACTTACCGCTGTAGCTTAGCCCTTTAGCTTGCATAACCACATGTTTGTCCATGCCTAGCTCAGCAGCAAGATCCCAATCAAAGGTGCTCCAAAAGCCATCTTTGCCGGTGGTCTGCGGCGGAATAAACACCCGATGTTTAACGTCATAAGGTTGACTGCCACGATGTACCTTAAAGGGATAAATTTTGGCACTAGAATCGTTGATGTCACCCAGTGGCCAGGCCAATTTAGTCACCGTTTCTGGAATCATCTGCTCTCCCGTAACGTAAGCGCCGGCCTTACCGTTGAACCAAGCGTATTCAGGCTCTACGTTTTGAGCAAAGGTAAAGTGACCCTTCTTCTTATTGAAACTGGCTTTGCCATACTTATCCTTAGGTGCTGGCAAGTCTTGGCCAGCAGTAGACCAATCCCAGCTCATCTTGGTTGGTTCTATCTTGGCAAACGTTGGGATATGGCAAGTTTGACAAGCCACCGATGCAGTATGGTTATTAAGCTGTGCTTTTTCATGCGGTGCCGCATCATGGCAACTCTCACAACCTAAGGTACTGCTGCCTTTTGGTGACACCCCCATAGAGTGGCCAGGGATGTCATGCTTTTCGGTGATATGGCAGGCCTGACATTGCATGTCGTTGCCATCAACGTCCATATGAACATCGGTATCGCGATCGGGATAGCCCATACTGGAATCCAGATCACCGTGTTTAATTGCATCACCACCGCCCCCAAAGAAGTGGCAACTGCCACAGTTATCACGGACAGGCTTACCCACGTTACGAGCAATCCGTTCCAACTTACCAATGGTGCTGGCTGTTGGCTCACCCGCTTGGCCACTTTTCACATAGCTGCCCGTGGTGTCATGGCATACTAAGCAGTCGATGTTGGTGGCATCTTTAAAATCAAACTGATTGTCTTTCCAACCGTAGCCAGAGTGGCAACGGGTACAGCTTTGCTGATTGCCGCCACCAATGGCGATGCAGTAGTTGTTAATTGCAGTTTTCTTACCGTGTTCAACCAACTTACCGTCAATCAATTGCTCTTTAGACCAGTTCCAATGCACGGTTTTCATTACATCGTGGGCCTGCTCTTCATGGCAAGCTAAACAGGTCTCGGTCACTTGTGAGCCGCTAGTAAAGGGGCCATGAATCATATCTTGGTGAGGCGTTTCGCCTAACGCCGGTAACCCAACTAACAGTGTTGATACCGCCAACGCGAGGTGTGATTTGCGCCAGCCGCGCACCACAGGTGAAAATCGAAGGGACATAGGATCTCCTTGGAGCGGCTGTAGCCGCTCCTCATTAACAGTTAGAACTTGACCGTAATCGACGCATTGATGTCGTAGGCTTTATCGATAACCGGCAGTAACGACACCGCCGTACCATCTTGCAGTTCATCGATACTTTGTGGTTCTCCGACTGGAGTACCGCTGCCGGAGTATTCGTAGTCGTAGTACAAGCCAGCGAGCTTAATAAACATGTTCGGATTGATGTCGTACATGTAATACAGTTCGCCAACATGACCACGAGTGGCGAGCTTGCTGCCAATAGGGTCATCTTGAGCTTGGGTAAATGGAGTCCAATACTTCGAGCCGTAGTTATATTCCAAACCAAACTTACCGTTACCAACGGGCACCTGAATGCCGGCATAGAGAGAGTACCCATCGCGATCTTTGCTGCTAGTGGCACCACTCACTGCCATTACCGGCATGCCGGTGGCGTCGATATCAGTCACCTGATAAACCGCATCCGAGTGGAAACCTCCAAACATACCGGCTTCACCATTTGGCATGCTGCGTGTCCAACCAACTGAGGTGAACCACTTAATGTCGTTGTCCTCTTCACGAGCGAAGGTCAGCCCACCAAGCAGCATATCGCCAATCACATTACCCGGCTGGTAACGGACAACAGGGCTAATCCCGGTTCCTTGTTGATCTTCAGGCAGCATCATGTCGGGCATGGCAAAGGTGCCTTTAAAACCATCATTGATGTCTTTAGCGCCAAACAGAATGAACTGGAGGAAGTTGTTGTCGTCATTCAGTAGATCAATATTGAAGCCACCAAGGTAGGTATCTTTGGTCACAATTTCGTTGTATAGCTCACCGTTACCATATTCCGATTCATAACCTTGGCCTAAACACAGGCGCACGACTTGACCTTCTGTACCGGTGATCTCATCCATGTGGTAACCAAAGGTCGCGCCATCAAAATTGAAGTTAACCACGTGGCCTGATGGTGTTCCGCCACGCTTCTCATTTTCGCGGAAGTTGGTCGGCACGCCGTAGGTCGATGGCCGCCGACCGAAGGAGATGTAAAGCGGTGAACCAGCAACATTTTTCCAATCGAAGTAAGCACGCTCGACAAACAAGTCGTCGCCAGAGGGGTTGCCACTGCTGGTGCCATCCATATTGAATGAACGCCATGAATCAAATACTTGAACGTCGGTGTCATCCCCCCAGTTTTTGAACATGGTCAATCGACCAGAGAAGCTAACGTTGTCCCACACCTCGGCGCGCAGATTCAGGCGCAAACGGGTGGTATAGAACATGTCGTTATCGATATCGTATTGCTGCGGTGCGCCACTGGCAAAGGCTCCAACCCCCTGCAACTGCCCAGCCATAAAGGCTTGTGCTAAATCCGGGTAGGCCTGCATCATTTTACCAATAGGCGAATCGGCACTCATTGGATCGCCAAACACCCCTTGCATCGCCTTGGCAGCAAAATCATCAAAATCAACATTGGCGCCGGGGGCATAGGTAACGTCGTCGTAGCTCAACGTGTGCACCTTGGTACGGAAGTCGCCACTGATCTGAATTCTATCTAATGCGGTATGCCGCTCGGTATCATCAAGCCGTTCATCGTTTTCCTCTAACCACTCCGTCAGCTCAATGACTTGGCTGTTAAGGCTCTCAACCTGACGTTGCAGATCGGATACTTTGTCTTGACTGATTTCTGCTGCTAAGCAAATAGGGGCCGCTAATAATTGGGCCACACATAAAGCAATGATTGATTTACGCATCACACATATCTCCCTGTGCGTGAAAGTGGATGATTAGCCGCAGGTTTGAGGCTGATCGGAGTCCAAGGCGTGATCGAATAGAAACTGGTTAATATCTAACTTTTCCTGATCGGATAACGCCTGCCATGCATCGGGGTTGTGCTTGTGTTTATTGCGTTTGAAGTATCGATCCCACTGCTTCATTGTTTTCGATAGAGGCGTCAACTCTGGCGCCTCAGCGCCGGCGCTATGACACGCTTTGCAGTGTTTTTTATAGAGGTACTTACCCTTTTTAGGGTTGCCCCCTTCTGCGGCTAAGGCGCCACCGGCAATAACAGTTGCAACTAATGCGACTAATGCCAAAGTGCTGTGCTTTTTCATCATCTACTCCTGAAGGCTTTATCGGTGCCTTATGGCGACCTTCTAACCCAAAGGGTATTAGCAGAATCTTATATTTAGTAACGACGAATTCTTATACCCCCATTAGCGTCACTTAATATCGGCTCAGATAAGCCGATTGAACCCGACAAAATGAATTAAATTCGGATTAAATTGAATGGAATAGCACTGAATAGCGCTGCTTTCTAAAAAAAGATGATGAAATAGAGCGGCAATATATAGGCCAAATTTGTGAGCTTGATAACATCAACAACCGAGCGCAAAGAAGGGCTGTGTACCAATTAAGTGTTGTTCTTTCTAATACAGTTACAGCACCGGCTAGACTAGCGCCGATACAAGGGGTTAAGCACTACCGCCGTTGACCTTCTGCCGCATTGGAGCAGTCCAGCGAAGCGCTTAGGACTGCGACCTAAGGCAAGGGGGATTCCAAAGGGGGCGAAGCTCCCCTCTAATGCATACAAGAATGTGCCGTCGCCACCGCGACATCCTCCCCCAAAGCACCGAAATCGGTGAAGCCAAAGGCTTAAGATAAACTTCAACAGCTAACTACGACACCGCGCAAAGATGGGGTTAAACAGGGCAGAGATTGAACGAAATGAGCCATCGCTATTAGCTTAAATTCGCTAGGGTAATTACCAATAACGCTCTGTCTAAATCGTTACCGGTAACTGGATAATCTAAGCGATTAGGCTAAGTCTGTTTTGGTCACCGCCGCAACCACCGAGATCTCCACCAACAGCTCAGGCCTTGCCATCGCCGCTTGCACACAGGCGCGAGCTGGAGCATCGCCAGCTGGAATCCACGCATCCCACACTGCATTCATGGCGGCAAAATCACCCATCGTTTTTACATAAATGGTGGCCGACAACATGTCACTACGGCTAGAGCCGTAACGATTTAATAGTTCATCCACCTTATCCAGCATGGTTTGCGTCTGTTCAGTAATATCTTTGCTGGCGTCGGCAGCCACTTGGCCACAAAGGTACAGGGTATTGTTGTGCACAACCGCACGACTCATGCGCGGCTTGGTTTCATAACGTTCAATCATCATTGGTCTCAACGAATAGGGTTAATTGTGGGGGGAAAGATATTGATAGCAAGGATACCCCAACCCAATTCATTTGTGGCAATGGTTCTGCGCCAGCGAGTTGAAACCACAACTATCCCAAATGGTTGCGCTTACCGTAGCAAAAAAAACTAACCTGATTTACCCCGCCATTATTAATGGCTGTGCACCAACTAAGTGTTGTTCTTGCCAAGGCTGTTAAAGCACCGGCTAGGCGAGTATTGATACAAGGGGAAGGCACTACCGCAGTTGCTCTTGTGCCGCATTGGAGCAGTCCAGCGAAGCGTTTTGGACTGCGACCTAAGGCAAGGGGGGGATTCCAAAGGGGGCGAAGCTCCCCGCTAATGCATACAAGAATGTGCCGTCGCCACCGCGACATAACCCCTTAAGAGTACTGCAACCGGCAGAGCCAAAGGCTTGATATAAACCTCAACACTTAACTGTGACACCGTCGTTATTAATCACTAGCACGCCAAGTGATTAATAATCAACACAATTACCTGCGTAAGATCACAAAACACAATCTAAATGGTAATGATTTGCATCTGCAATATTGATCGAAAAATGAATCTGGTTAAAGTGAGCGCAAGTTTGCTTAATCGTCTGGTTAAGCGCCGTAAATTTCGACTAAAAATGGATTGATGACCGATGACTTCCCGTTCACGCTACTCACTAACTCCCGTTGCTATTGCAGTCGCCGCTTTGTGCTGTGCTATGTCTGCACAGGCCCAAACTGAACAAGATGCTCAAGACGACAAAATGGTGGTTTGGGGCACACAGGTTAGCAACGATAACTCCTTGTTTAGTGAAGATATTGCCCTAAAGCAGGCCGATCACCTATCAGATCTACTGCGCGACCAAGCCGGGGTTGATATCGGTGGCAGTCACTCAATGAACCAAGGCATCAACATCCGTGGCGTAAGCGAGCTGGATCTTGAGATCACCATCGACGGCGTAAACCAAGCCAACAACGTGTTCCACCACGCTGGTAACCTACTGGTCAACCCAGACATCCTTAAAACGGTTGACCTACAGGTTGGTAACAACTCTGTATTGACTGGCGGTATCGGTGGTGGCATCGCCTTCGAAACCAAGGATGGCGCAGACATGTTGCGCGCAGATGAGAAGTTTGGCGCACGAGTAATGGCAGGCGTAGCCAGCAACGATTACTACAACTACTCGACCACCGCTTACGGCCAATTAACTGACACCGTTGATGTGTTGGCTTACTTCAGCACCATCGATCGCAATAACCCAGAAGATGGCGATGGCGTAGAACGGGAAGGCCAAGAGGGCGAAACCAAAAACTACTTAGTTAAATTCGGTTGGAACGCCAATGCCAATAACCGCCTTGAACTGGCCTACGACTACTACGAAGACGCTGGCGACTACACCCAGAAGTCTAACTTTGGTTACTACGATCACGAAAATTTAATCTACCCAATCGAGTACACCCGTGATTCAGTGTCACTGAACCACGAGTTAACGCTAGACAATACCAACGTTCATACCTCGGTATACTACAACGAGATGAACTACGCGACCGATAAGAGCAGCACCTACTTCGGTGATGCTAACTTTAGACAGCGACTGGACGAGCCATGCACACCAAACGGCAGTGACTGCTTCGTTGGTACCTTAAGTGAAGGTAACGTCGTTAACATCGGCATTAAGACCCTAGCGGAAACCGAACTAAACCTCGCCGATATGTGGCACACCGTGCGCTACGGTGCTGAATACAACACCCAAGAGTCGAAATTGCTGGTTAACGGTTCCACCTCTGGCGAAGAAGAAACCGCTGATAGCTGGGCCGTGTACGCTGAAGATGAGGTAGAGGTGGCAACAGGCTGGTTCGTTACTCCTGGTATTCGCTACAACAGCTACAAACTCGATATGGCGGCGTCAAACGACACCTTTACTGATACCACTTTTGGCTTGTCGACTAAGTATGAACTGACCGAAGCGTGGACCTTACGCGCTGCAGCAACCGAGCTATTCAAAGGCCCTGCATTGACTGGTTCTTTCCTAACCTCTGGTTCTGCGCTAAACCCAGATCTTAAGCCTGAAACCGGCGTCAACTACGAAGTAGGTGCAGCGTTCCAGCAAGAGCAATTTATTGGATTAGACCGCTTTGGTTTCTCCACTACCGTGTTCCAAACCAATGTTGATGATTACATCGATGATGCTATGAGCGGTAAGGCTTCGCTATACAGCAACCTTGGTGACTACGAGAACAGCGGTTACGAAATCGTATTCAACGCCAGTAAAGGCAACCTAAGCAGCCGTCTAACTTACTCTGCGTCTGATTCTGAGTTCACTCGCGTTGAAGCCGACAGCGGCCTTATCAAAGGTGAATCACTGCCTGACGAAGTGGGTGACAGCATCTCCTTCAACTTAGGCTACACCGTTGACAGCATCGGTTTGAACCTAAGCTGGACCAGCTTGGTAACTATGGATGTTGAAGTCGATGACGCCGATGGTACCGAGAAAGACAGCTACGACGTTCATAACATCAGCGCGGCTTGGACCCCAACCCAGCTTGACCGCCTAACCATTACCGCTGGTGTTGAGAACCTGTTCGACGAGCAATACGCTTCGCACGCTTCTCACGACATGGGCTTCACCGACTACGAGCCAGGCCGTAACGTTAAAGTTACCGTGGCTTACCAGTTCTAAGCACTGCAGTAGCTAAGCACCAAAAACAAAGGGCCTTATCGGCCCTTTGTTGTGTCTGGTGCTGTAACTAACCACGGTGACTGTCACTCCTGCCACCGTATACGCTCGCCATTATTCCTGTTAACGCTGCTCTATAAGGTTTGCCAGCAATGTCCGATTGGAAACAAAGTCTGCAAAAAACACGTTACGTCATGGATGTGTTATTGCTTGTCAGCTTCATCATCATCTCTGCCCCTAAAGCCACCGGCATCCCCTTACATGAATGGTTGAGCCTATTGTTTGTTATTCCTTTTCTCATTCATTTGCTGCTGCATTGGAGTTGGTTTAAGAAAAGCTTCAGCCGCTTAATCGCTAATATCTCACTTAAAGAGCGCATTAATATTGTTTGGAACTACGTCATCTACCTCACCATGCTGCTTGCTTTTGTTAGTGGTTTTTTAATCTCCGAGGCACTGCTACCAGCCCTCAATATTGAGATTAATATTCTCGACTTCTGGTCCAAGTTACACCACAGCTCGTCGGTTCTGTTGATGCCAATGACCGGTATCCATCTAGCCCTGAACTGGAGTTGGGTAGTAAAACTAACAAAACGGATGAGAGCTAAAGGAGTGACGCGATGAAGTACTTACAACAAGATTGGCAAGCGCGCACAGCCATAATCGTGTTGGTTTCGGTGGTGATCAGTATTGCCATGATCGCATTGGAGCTCACCCCCTGGGCTGAACAAATAAACCTGCAAGGGTATGAGCATGGTGGCGGCAAGGAGGGGAAGAAATCGATGGACTCGGCGCTGATCTACATCCTGCCCTTTGTAAAAGTGCTGGTATTAACCGGCGTACCGCTGCTAATAACTCTCATCGTGTTAAAGGTAACCAACACCATAAAGCGCTGGCTGCGCCGCAAGTAAATCTCAGCAGCAACATCAACAGACAGTGTTGATGTTGCTGCTCTTCACTTAGCGCCATGCTCTACAGCGGTTATTGCATCCGCTCACCCTGCCCTACTGCCACTTTTCACCTCTTAGCAGCTCAGCTAGCACCACCACCATTTTCTTGGCGACTTTGTTCTATCCAGTAATGACCGCTCTCCACTGGGCTCCATTTGCCATGATTTAATTCGGCTCTGACTATAGTTGATCGGCAAAATGTGATCAGCTTCACTGCCAGCCTCGCCGACAATAGACATACTGCGCGCATACAACTGATATATCAGACTTGAGAGACAGCAAATAATGCAAAACTGGAAACTCAACAACACCATCCCTCAGCAGCAACAACAGTTGCCGATCCTGCGTGAGGTTGATGTAGTGGTAGTAGGTGGTGGCAGCGCGGGCGTCGCGGCAGCGACAACCTGTGGCCGTAATGGCTTGAGCACCGTAATGATTGAGAAGTACGGTTTTTGCGGTGGCAGCGCGGTAGCCGGTATGTCAGGCACCATCTGCGGCATGTACATGGCCAGCGATAACATTGCAGACGAGCCTGAGCAGGTGGTATTTGGCTTTACCGAGGAGTTCCGTCAGGCATTGGCCGACAAAGGCGGCGTAACCGAGCCTCAGCGTTACGGTAAAACCTACACCGTAACCCACGATCCGTTGGTATGGCGTGAAGTGGCTGATGACTTTCTCGAAGACGCTGGAGTAGAAACCCTATTCCACACTGCTGTAGACGGTGTGGTAATGGATGGTGATAACTACTGTGGTGTTGTTGTTGAATCCAATGCTGGCAAGAGCGTTATTCTGGCGAAGCGCATCATCGATGCCTCTGGTGACGCAGCAGTGATTGCCCGTGCTGGTGGTGAATACTTCTTTGGTGACAACGGCGTTATCCAAAACCCATCGATGTTCTTCCGCTTCGGCGGAGTAGATATGGAGCAGTACCTAGAATACTACGGCGAAGACACCATCTGTCCGCCCAAAATGACTGCCAAAATCCTCGAGTTAAACGCCTCTGGTGAGTACAACTTGCCACGCCATAAAATCTGGATCTTCCCAACAACACGCCCTGGCGAACTCATGGTTAACGCCACTCGTTTGGCTGGCCAAGACGGTCGCGTTTTAAACGTTATCGATCCTGTCGACTTCACCGAAGCAGAAGTGTTTGGTCGTCGCCAAGTACGTGATTACGCCAAGTTCCTTAACCACTTTGTTCCCGGCTGTGAAAATGCTTACGTCGTTGATACTGGTGTCGAAGTTGGTATTCGTCAAACCCGTTCTATCGAAGGGGTCAGCAAGCTTTCAAACGACCACGTTGTGGAGTGCCATAAAGACCAAGACGGGATCTGCCGTACACCGTGGCCAATTGAGTTGCACTCTGGTACCGCGCCTAAGCTGCACTGGTTGCTAAACGATTATTACGACGTGCCATACAACACCTTGGTACCCAAAGTCGGTGAGAACATCATTGTTGCTGGCCGTTGCTTATCAGCGGAACACGAAGCCTTGGCTTCAGCGCGCGTAACGGCGCAAACCTTCGAATATGGCCACGCTGCAGGCACTGCTTGTGTCTTATCACTAAAAGATGACAAGCCATTACGCCAGCTACAAGGTCGTGAGGTTGCAGCGCAAATGAAGCTGGCCGGTAGCGCCCTTTAATCGAATTTAGCTGGGGCCCTGACAACAGGGTCTCCGCCACAGACGTAGAGAGACCAATTATGAATACTGAAGCCAAGATCAAACGTATTGAACTGTATGCCGTTGCTGACGATCACGCTGATACCCTGCCGTGGGCCGCTGATCAGGAACCGTTACTGCATACCAACAATATCGTTCGCATCATCTGTGAAGACGGTACAGAAGGCGTTGGCGCAACCATCAGTTACACCGAAAACGACTTTGATAAGTGCATCGTTGAAGCGATGCGCAATATCGCTCCGGGCATGATCGGCAAGAATGCCATCAATACCGGAGCCATCAACGCTTGGTTAGCCAACCGCTGTAACTGGGGAGGCCTAGTGGCCAAATCGCCATTTGATATCGCTTGTTGGGATATCAAAGGCCGTAAAGCCAACATGCCTATCTATCAAATGCTCGGTGGATGCCGCGACAAGATGTTGTCGTACGCATCTACTCCGATGTTCGAAACAGTTGAAGAGTACATTCCGTTCATTGACGACTGCATCAAGCACGGCTTTAAGGCGGTGAAAATGCACTGCCCATGTGTATTTGAACGTGATTACAAGCTGGTTGAAGCGGTACAGGAGCATTACGGCGACAGTGGCGTCGCATTTATGTTGGATACCGCCATGTACTACAACCAACAAGATGCATTGAAGATGGCCAAGCGCCTCGATGAATATGGCTGGATGTGGTTTGAAGCCCCGATCTCCGATTACGACACTAAGGGTTATCAACGACTGGTTCGTGAAACCAACTTAGAGATCTCCAGCCACGGCAACTGCCTGCTAACCCTACCGGAAGTAGCCAACGCTCTGGCCAATGAGGTTTGGTCCGATGTTCGTCAGGATGCCACCGTTTGCGGCGGCATCACCCCACTAGTGAAGTGTTTTGCATTGGCAGAAGCCTTCGGCAAACCGTTAGAAGTGCAAAGCTGGGGCTACACCATTACCCAAGCCGCTAACCTGCATGTGGCACTGGCCCACAACAACGGCAAGTTCTTCGAACAAGCCTACCCGTACGAAAACTTTGAATACGGCGCTAAGAACGTAATCCGCACCAATAAAGAGGGCTTCGTTACCGTACCAGACGCGCCTGGCCTAGGCGTTGAGATGGACTGGGATAAAGTGCGCGCCGCTTCAATCCTAAGCTACATCATCGAATAAGTTCGCTTTAGCACTACCACGACACCGACACCATCGCTCTCAGTTACGCTAACAGGCTGAGAGCATTAGGAATCCCAAATGCAAAATAGTCACCCAAGTAACTTTGACCGCACCACCGTTGCGATCTCATTGATCATTGTGGCCGCGCTATCGGCATTCTTTCTGACCGACACAGAAAGAGCTATTGCCGTTGCTGGCGACATCTTCAGCCTAATTGCCTACAACCTTGGCACCCCAATCCTGTGGTTTGGTTTTGCCATGGTTGTTATTGGTTTCTACTTTATGCTCAGTAAATACGGCAGCATCCGTATGGGCAATGAGAAGCCGGAATACTCAACTTTCTCTTACATCACCATGATGGCGTTAGCTGGTGTCGGTTCTGGTACCGTGTACTGGGCCTTCTTGGAGTGGTCTTACTACATTAAGACTCCACCATTCGCTATTGAAGCTGGCTCAACTCTAGCTCACGAGTGGGCGGTAACTTACTCGCTGCACCACTGGGGCGTAACCGCTTGGGCGCTATATGCCATTAGCGCAGTGCCAATCATGTACTCTTACTACGTGCGTAAGAACCCGTCACTGAAGATCAGCGACGTAGTTAAAGGCATGATCAAGAATGAAACCGCCGGCAAGGTTATCGGTCGTATCATCGATATCACCTACCCAATCGCGGTGGTATTTGGCCTCATCATCGTACTTGCGCTGGGCGTGCCAATCGTGTCTGCCTCGGTAGCTCAACTGGTCGGTGTAACCGATGGCTTAAGCTTGAAACTCGCCATGCTAGCTGTGGTTGCGGCACTGCTGATCATTAGCTCTTTCGTTGGTATCGAAAAGGGCATGCAGAACATCTCCAGCTACGGCACTTACTGCTTGATCGGTTTGGTGGCGTACATCCTGATCTTCGGCCCAACCCTATTCATTCTGGAAAACACCAGCACCTCGCTGGGTATGTGGGCGTCTAACTTCATCCACATGAGTCTGTACACCGACGCGATCGACCAAGCTAAGTTTCCACAAAACTGGACCGCTTACTTTTGGGCTTACTGGATGATCTACATCCCAATGATGTGTGTCTTCGTAACCAAGGTTTCTAAAGGTCGCACCCTACGTGAAGTAATTGCTTGCATGCTGGGTGGTGGTACTGCTGGTACCGCAACGCTGTTCGCTGTAGTTGGCTCGTTCATGATGAAGACTCAGCTGGACGACAAAGTAAACATCAGCCAAATGGTTGCAGATGGCAGCGCCAGCCAATCCATCGTTGCAGCATTGAACACCTTACCGTTCCCCTCAGTGATTCTGGCGGTGTTTATTGTGGCAACCTTCCTGCTGCTGGTAACTACCCTAGATGGCTCGGTATTCACCGTTGCTTGCCAAACCCAGCGTGTACTTGACCGCAATAAGAACCCAGCCACCGCACTAAAGATCTTCTGGTGTTTGGTTATCATCGCCATTCCTGCGGTATTCATCATCGTTGACGCACCGGTTGGTTCAATGCAGTCTGCCATTTTGATTTTCGCTGCACCGCTATTGGTTCTGTTGACCTTTATGATCACCAAGACCTTTGGCTACATCCGTGAGGATTACGGCCACCTAAGTGCAGCTGAGATTGAGGCAATGCATAAGCTGGAAACAGCGCCTGCGACCAGCCAATCATCAGTTGCCGAGCAAGCGAAAGCGGCAGCAACCGCAGCCTAAGACGCGATGCACTAAACATAGGGGCTGGCAGCAATGTCAGCTCCAGCTTACTTACGATACAACGACTGTTCGCAATGATTCCGTTTGAATTTGATTGGAAAACCATTATCAGCTTAATTGCCGTTACTGGTTACCTAGCGCCTTTTATTTTGTTGCAGACCGGGCGAATGGCTGCAGATAATCCGCTTTACTCGGTGTTGAATATCGTTGGTGCCGGGCTCATTTTGGTCACTATGACCTACCAATATAATTTAGCATCGCTACTCACCAATAGTGTCTGGCTAGTGTTCAGCCTATTTGGATTGCAGCGAACGCTTAAGGCTCGTGCCAAATCAAAGCGTACTGAAACGGCAGCGCAAAGCACGGCATAAGCCGCCAACCATTTTGTCAGCAGTGCTGGTGCCGGGTCGAACGGTACCGGCATTTTTATTCCAATGACGTTAATGCCTAGGTATTAGCTCACAAATGCACAACGCCATCAGAGCATAACCGCACGACATTGCGCTAAATCCTTACCGGTTCTGATAAACTCACAAGCTAGCTGACCACCATTTGGTCGAACTATCAATTGCTACTGGCACCAACCTAACTGGATTGTTTCCCTGTGATAAAAGAGGCCTCCCAAACCGATTCCGCTTACCTAAAGCTGGAACAGATGATTATCTTCCAACAACTGCAACCGGGTGCTATGTATTCGGAAAAGCAGTTAGGTGAGATGGTAGAGGCCGGCCGTACACCGGTGCGTGAAGCCCTACAAAAGTTAGCCTGGGAACAACTAGTGATTATCCACCCACGGCGTGGTATCCAGATCCCAGAAGTTAAGGTTGAGAGTCAGCTTAAGCTGCTTGAGATCCGCCGAGCGCTGGAATCGTTGTGTGCCAACCTAGCCGCTGAGCGCGGCACCGAACAGCAAAAGCAACAGATGCTCGAGCTTGCCGATGCCATTCTTATTTGTGCCGATAACGGCGATGATCAACAGTTCTTTTTACTGTTGCGCCAAGTCCATGCGTTACTAATTGAAGCCTCTGGCAATGAATACATCCGCCAGGCTATGCTGCCACTGCAAGGGTTATCTCGCCGCTTCTGGTTTGCCTATAAAGGTACTGAAGGAGTGCATCCAGCTAAATTGCACGCTGAAGTAATGCGTGCCGTCGCCGCCGGTGATGTGCAGCAAGCCGAGCATGCCGCCAACCAAGTAATCGACTACCTGCACCAGTTTGCTATCGCGCGACTAACTCGCTAGACATAAGTGCCCCCGTAGGAAAATAACCACTCCATAAAAAATGTCAGCCAGATTAACTGGCTGACATCTCAAGGCTTAAAGCCTCTGCCTACTGTTCAGCTCGACGACTAATCGTTAGCGTGGCAAGTGACACAAGCATAAGGGTCTGGATATACCGGATCGGTAGTCCAATCGCTATTGGTACGTACTTTCATATCATCTGGGTAATAGCCCCAGTAGCCCTGCCATGAAACCCCTTCCGTACCAGGATAAATACTAAGATCCATCCAAGGAACAAGATCTTGCTGTAACTTCGCTTCTAGCGCAGCCACCGCATCGGCATCGTTACTATCAACATCAACTACCTCATAGGTGCGATTAGGGATAGTTGGTGTATTTCCACCTTCGTACATCTTGGTGATATAACTATTTATGGTGCCGTGCCCCGTTGGTTCGAAGTCTTCTGAGTGACACCAGAAACAGCGGCCGGTTTCACCATGGCCAGCAGGTGCGCCATTGCCGCCGTGACATTCGGCACATTGGAATGGTGCCACAACCAATTTGCTGCGATCGCTTTCTGGGTAGCTTTGCACACCTGTGTCTAATATCGAGACTGGCGTTGGGTTTACCCCTAAACCGTCGGCAATGTCGCCATCAACGTGAATCCCGTCCAAAGAGTGGCAGTTTCCACAATCAGCAACGCCCCAACCGAAATGCTGTTCATCCAATGGTTTAACGGCATCTTTGGTATCGTAGATTGGCCATTTTTCGTCGCCGGCCCAACGTTGAGATTCAGCTGGGGCGTACATACCATACATATTGATATGACCTACCCACATCATGTCACCTGGATAATTCATTACCCATACATCACCAAATATGTGCGCCTCTTGGTCAGCATACCAATCGGTGATGTCGGTTAATTCAGGATCACAGTCCTCAAACAGCGCTGCAATACCTACTTCATCAATAATGCCATCTGGATGATCTAAGCTGTTGTCACTCGGGTCATACGGGTTGGATTGACCGACGTGATCACAGTAGGTCGCCTGTGTAGACTCAACCGAGGTAAGCGCGCCGGTTGAATTATTCAACTCGGTTTGTTGGCTCACTAGGTATTTGGCAGCAAAGTCCGCCATAGCCCAACTCACTCCAGTGTTACCTCCGTAACCATGAACACCGGAACCACGAACACCATTAATCTCATTTAGCAAAAAGTGTTGAATATCGACGCCTGATTCCAAAGTACCCCAGAAGCTATAACCGACATCGATAAGCCCCTGTTCACGCATACTCAATAGCACGTCGGCACGAGTGATCGCTTTGTCTTTCTTAAAAATATCTGGACGTAGATTGTGGCTGCGAGCTTCAACGTTTTGGAACATCAACATCTCGCCAGACATGGTTTCATCACCAAGGGTTTCGATCGGCGTCACGCTCACCATCGGCACCACAATCACGTCAGTATCGTCATCATAGTACGAAGGTTTACTTGCAGCCTTCAACTCGGCCTGAAACTTATGAACTGACTGGCGACGTTTGGTCATCATCGGACTGTAAGAGCGGAAGTGGAGACCAGAGTTTGGCTGTATCAATACCGTCTCTAGGCGCATATAGAGTGCTTCACCGGATGGCTCATAGAATAACTCTCGACGAAATTCACCGAAGTCGATCATATAGGTGGCATACCAGTTAGGATCGGCCTTAGAGTCTCCTTCATCGTCGAAATCACCGTCACCATTTTTATCGTAAGAGACCTCCCACAGGTAAGTCTTTAAACTGTCATCCCACTCGTAATCAACATGGAAGTCGGTGCGGGTTTGCGACAGATACATCAGCGCATCAGCGAACGTAATCTGATTATCATTAAACATTTCGCTAACGATATAAAGGCCGTCTTCAGCTTCAAGCGAAGCCGACTTAGCTTGCCGCAGCTTTTCCGGATCAATGGCGATACCATTTGCCGGAGTTTTACGCTGGAACTGATCCACCATGTCTTGCCGATCTAGTTGACCGTCTAAGTACGCGTATAAGGTGGTATTAAGTTCAAACTTAACGTCAGGGCCCCAAACATTTTCGAAAACGCCGGTGCCAGTGGCCGGCTCAGGCGTAGATTCCGGCGTGCTCGTTTCCGGCGGGTTAACTTCGGGGACGGAAACGGTTTTGTCATCGTCATCATCGCTACAGCCAACCACCAATGAGCCGACTAATGCCGTCACTAATAGTAATTTTGCATTCATCATTCATTCCTTATCAGCCCCCGAAAGTGGGTGCTTACCGGAATAATGGGAGCAAACAAGTAAAGTTAGACTTCACTAAATCACACTACTTTTCTGATGATTCGCAAAAATGTGAGCCATTACCTAACTTTATTTCCACCAATAAATTAAAACCCTATTTACAGAATTAACAAAACAACAATACAAACATTCGTTTTTTCGACTCAGTAAAGCGTGGCTAAAAAGATAAATCGAATCATTCGAGGTGTTAAATATGGATAACAAGGCCAAACAAAAGGTCAAACACTGCCAAAGTATTTTGAAAGCAACAACCAAGAAGTTAGCAGCTGAAGATATCGTCTTTCACTTTGACTTTACTAACCCACAGGATTGGCTTGGAAGACGCTGGATGCATGGCGTAAAGTCGCGTTCATCTTTGATGTTTAGCTCAGAAAAACTGAACCACCTAGTGACAAAAATGCGTAAAAGTATGGTCACAATGAACCCCGATATAATTAGGGCTACAAAGAATCCCGTTCATGTATGGTCACAGAATGAAACTTTATCAGCGAACAAATTTAAAACCGGACTGTTTAATGAATTAGGATACGAAAAACAAATATCGATTGGTTTTGATTCACCCAAGTTTAGTCAATTACGAAGCTCATTCTGTGTCTTTTATGGTTCGGATTGTAATATGCCGGAAACGGAACGATTAGCGTTGTTGCAGAACTCAATGTTGGACTTAGAGCTATTGTCATCTCACCTTAGTATGTTAGGTGTTCTTAATAGCCCGGTTGAAGACTATGGCTTGTTAAAAGCACCAACAGTGGCCGTTATTCGTAACGTAGCGAAAGGATATTCTCGAAATCAATTATCTACAATCCACTCAATGTCAGCTCGTGGTATCGATTATCACATCGAAAAAGCCAGATTAACTCTCGGTGCCAACAATAGTGCGAGCTTGGTAGATAAAGCGCATGAAATGATGCTGATTTGACAGCATCAGCACTGCCCCCTCCAACGTCGATAATTTATTAAAGAAAAGGCTGTGTACCAACTAAGTGTTGTTCTTTCCAATGCTGCTAAAGCACCGGCTAGGTGAGTGTTGATACAAAGGGTAAAGCACTACTGCCGTTGATCTGTTGCCGCATTGGAGCAGTCCAGCCAAGCGTTTTGGACTGCGAGCTAAGGCAAGGGGGATTCCAAAGGGAGCGAAGCTCACCCTAATGCATACAAGAATGTACCGTCGCCACCGCGACATAACCCCTTAAAAGCACCGCAATCGGTGACGCCGAAGGCTTGATAGAAACCTCAACACTTAACTGTGACACAGCCAAAGAAAAGCCCAGCAATGCTGGGCTTCAATGTCATTAATTGACCTGTTCAGGCGCAGGTAAGTGCTAAAACGGGATATCGTCGTCCCAGCCTTCATCCATTTCAGGAGTGAAGCTTTTCGCTGGCTGCTGTGCTGGCGCTTGTTGCTGAGCCGGCGCTGGACGAGACTGCTGTTGCTGCTGTGGAGCAGACTGTTGAGCTGGCGCTTGCTGTTGAAAACCACCCTGGTTTTGGTTTTGATTAAAACCACCACCTTGCTGCTGGCCACCTTGGTTCTGATTAAAACCACCGCCTTGCTGCTGTTGACCGCCTTGGAAGCCGCCTTGGTTTTGGTTCTGATTAAAGCTGCCACCTTGCTGCTGACCGCCTTGGAAGCCACCACCTTGTTGACCACCGCGAGAATCCAGCATCTCCATGGTGCCACGCATATCAACAATCACTTCAGTGGTGTAACGGTCGTTACCGTTTTGATCTTGCCACTTACGGGTTTGCAGTTTGCCTTCCAGGTAAACTTTAGAACCTTTTTTCAGGTAGTTACCTGCAACTTCGGCCAAGCCACCAAACATTGATACATTGTGCCACTCAGTACGCTCTTGACGTTGACCCTGCTGATCTTTCCAAGACTCAGAAGTTGCCAATGTCAGGTTTGCTACTGCTTTACCATTTGGCATGTAACGTACTTCTGGATCCTTACCCAGATTACCTACCAAGATAACTTTGTTGATGCCGCCGGCCATCGTTCTCTCCACACTTAATTTGATCCGCTCAATTTACCACATGCTGTTGCTCAGCACACTCATTGGCTGGTGTTCAATTCAAACTGTTTTTTCGCATGCGCTTCATCTTTCCACCGCGCTGTGATGTCACTACTAGGACAACTCAACTCGGCATTAACTAGCCGTTGCGGATTGCTGTTGAAGTGTTTGGGGTTGGCGTCAAACAGCGCCATCATCATGCCATAACGACCTAAACCATATGGTACAGCTAAGCGGTTCGCCCCGCGCCACAAGCTTTCTCCGGCCGCTAGGTGGCACTGCTCGGACTTAGTTGCCACAGCTGGTTGAGCCACAACAACAGCTGTGGCTTTGCTGTTAGTAACAGGCACCTGCTTAGCCGAAGCAGCATGGCTCAATGGCTGCACCGATTGAATGACATGAGCGGCGGTAAGCTTAAAGCGACCAAGGGCATCGTCTTTACTGTCCAATAAGGTGCTCACCAGTAATTCAGCGTCGCCGGTTAAGGCTCCCTCGCTATCTAAGCGCATCATAAACTGACCTTCGGGCCGGCCCGTTAACGGTTTTACCGTGCCTTGCTGCACCAGATAGAAGCGCAGTTTGCCAAAGCTGGCTTGGTCCGCCACCACATTGACGTAGATCCATGTCATTCGCTGTCCAGACTGCTCGATGCGATTCACACTAAGGTGATCGACCTTGGCAATCGCGACACTACTGAACAGCAATAGCAGCAACCACAAGCACCGCATTTTGTCTCTCCTTAACCGATAATAAAACGAAAACAGCCCAGTGATTAACTGGGCTGTTTGGTCACGTTAGAGAGACAATCTAACGCAGCATTTATTTATCGTAAAACAAATATTTAACCGCTAATGGCAGAACGAGCTTCGGCAACATCAAAACCGTCCGCGACCTTCAAAAAGGCCGCGTGCTGCTCGGGTACTAAAATCACCTCAACCACCCCCGGCAAAGCCGTTAGCCGAGTCACAATAGCATCGATTTGGTTTGCTTCTGCATGAGGCACCTCTAAAGTAAGGCTCTTCACCTCTTGCGGGTTTTCCATCTTCAGCATCAGCACAAACCAGATGGCGATAATGGCTGCACAAAGGAAAAACACACCAGCAGCGCCCATGGTTTGGAACAAAACTCCACCCAAGACACCACCAGCAAAGGCACCACCAAACTGCGCCGTAGAGTAGATCCCCATCGCTGAACCTTTGTCGCCCGGCGGGCTAATGCGGGATATCAGGCTAGGCAAAGCAGCTTCTAGGTAATTTAGGCCAGTGAAGAACAACACGGTACCGATGGCAAGTGCCCAGACCTGGCTGCTACCGGCGCCAAAGGCCAACGTTGCAACGCCCATCACTAGGGTCGCAAGTAGTTGCAAACCGATAGCAAACAACATTGGTCCACGCGTGGTCTTTTTCTTCACCCCAAAGATGATGATGGGCACCATCAATACAAATGCAATCAACATGCACGGTAGATACATCTGCCAGTGTTCATCCGCCATCATGCCAGCATCAAGTAGTGCTAGTGGCAGGGCTACAAACAGTGCGGTGATGAGCATGTGCAACACCATAATGCTGAAATCTAAGCGCAGCAAATGCGGGTTTTTGAGCATCGCAGCTAACCGCTTTGGTGCCGCCACCAGATCGCCAGAAGGCGCACGCTGAACCGCGTTTGGCACCAACAGATGCACCACTGCCAATGCCGCCAGCGCCAATACTGACGTCAGTGCAAATAAGCCATTAATCCCTAAGCTTTCCGCCAACAACGGACCTGCTACCAGCGCAACCGTAAACGACAAACCAATAAAGGAGCCGATAACTGCCATCACTTTGGGCCGTTGTTCATCTCGGGTCAGGTCGGAAGCGAGTGCCAGTACCGCCGAGGCAATGGCTCCGGCCCCTTGCAAGGCTCGACCAACGGCCACCATGTAGATGGAGTCTGCCATTGCCGCGACGACCGAACCGATGGCGAAAACAATCAATCCAACAGTAATCACCTTTTTACGGCCGAAGCGGTCAGACGCTAAACCAGCAGGGATCTGCAACAGCGCTTGGGTTAAACCGTAAGCGCCAATCGCCAGACCCACCCACAGCGGTGAAAAACCCTGCAGATCTTGGCCATAGGTCGCCAACACCGGCATGATCAAAAACAGGCCAAACATCCGCAGCCCGTATACTCCGGCAAGAGAGAATGCCGTTTTCTTTTCGGTTGGATTTAGTCCCTGACTCACCCATCGCTCCTAACACGTAGCAATCACATTCAATTATGGACGGCAGTGTATCAAAACCGCCCAGACTACTGTCGCTAATATTATTGGTGCCGTGAACCTTACGTAATCAGTCAGGTATTATTGCGATCTGGATCTGAGTTTTGACAACGGTGCCGCAACTGAATAGTTGTGCGATACTGATAAGACTTTGATCTCATTAATGCGGCTCGATGGAAAACATAGAAGTTCGTGGTGCTCGTACCCACAACCTAAAAAACGTCAACCTTACTATCCCTCGCGACAAGATGACGGTGATTACCGGTCTGTCTGGTTCGGGTAAATCATCGCTGGCGTTCGACACGCTCTACGCGGAGGGTCAGCGGCGTTACGTTGAATCATTATCTGCCTACGCAAGGCAGTTTCTCTCCTTAATGGAAAAGCCTGATGTCGACCACATCGAGGGGCTGTCGCCGGCAATCTCCATCGAGCAGAAGTCGACCTCGCATAACCCGCGCTCTACCGTCGGAACCATTACTGAGATCTATGATTACCTGCGCTTACTCTACGCTCGCGTCGGTGAGCCTCGTTGCCCAACCCACCACGAGCCGTTAGCAGCGCAAACCGTTAGTCAGATGGTAGATAAGGTGTTGAACCTACCCCAAGGCAGCAAACAGATGTTGCTGGCACCGGTCATCAACGACCGTAAAGGTGAACACCTTAAGTTATTAGAAAGCTTGGCTGCGCAAGGTTATATCCGCGCCCGTATTGATGGCGAAGTGTGCGATCTGTCCGATCCACCTACGCTTGAGCTACACGTTAAGCACACCATCGAGGTAGTGATCGATCGGTTTAAGGTGCGTGATGATCTCCACCAACGTTTGGCCGAGTCATTTGAAACCGCACTAGAGATGTCAGGTGGGGTCGCCACGGTGGCATCAATGGATGACGATGGTAGCGAACCGCTGCTGTTCTCAGCTAACTTCGCCTGCCCAATCTGTGGTTACTCAATGGCCGAGCTAGAGCCACGGATATTTTCGTTCAACAACCCTGCCGGTGCCTGCGCCACCTGTGATGGTCTTGGTATTCAGCAGTTCTTCGATGAAGAGCGAGTGGTTACAAACTCTGATCTATCTCTGGCAGGCGGGTGTATTCGCGGTTGGGACCGGCGCAACTTCTACTACTACCAGATGCTATTGAGTTTGGCTGAGCACTACAGCTTCGATATTGAAACACCGTGGCATGAGTTGCCAAAGAAGATCCAAAAATTGGTGTTAGAGGGCTCTGGGCGCGAAAGCATCAGCTTTAAATACAACAACGACCGTGGCGATACGGTGATCCGCAAACACCCGTTTGAGGGCATTCTCAATAACCTCAACCGCCGCTACAAAGACACCGAATCCAACACTGTGCGTGAAGAGTTATCGAAATACATTTCGACCAGCTCCTGTCGCAGTTGTGGTGGTTCCCGCCTGCGCGAGGAAGCCCGCAACGTCTTTGTTGGTGAAACCCCACTGCCACAGTTAACTGAGTGGTCAATTGGCGCCGCCAGCGATTGGTTTGCCGCATTAGAGTTCGAAGGGCAAAAGGCCAAGATTGCCGACAAAATCTTAAAAGAGATCCAAGACCGCTTGGGTTTCTTGGTTAACGTTGGCTTGAACTACCTCACCCTCTCCCGTTCGGCGGACACCCTCTCTGGCGGTGAGGCACAGCGTATTCGCTTAGCCAGTCAGATTGGTGCCGGCTTAGTCGGGGTAATGTATGTCTTAGACGAACCCTCTATTGGTCTGCATCAGCGCGATAATGAGCGCTTACTTGGCACCCTCGAACATCTGCGCGATTTGGGCAACACCGTGCTGGTGGTTGAGCACGACGAAGACGCCATCCGCGCCGCCGATCATATCATCGACATTGGCCCTGGCGCTGGGGTTCACGGTGGTGAGGTGGTGGCCGAAGGTAGCTTGCAAGATATCCTCGCAAGTGAGGAATCACTTACTGGCCAATACCTATCTGGCCGTAAACAGATTGAGATCCCCGCGGCGCGAACGCCGAATAACCCAGAGCAACAGATCAAGCTATTTGGCGCCAGTGGTAACAACCTAAAGAATGTCGATCTGAGCATCCCTTGTGGTTTGATGACCTGCGTAACTGGTGTTTCCGGTTCCGGTAAGTCGACGCTAATTAACGATACGTTCTACAAGATTGCCCATATCGATCTCAATGGCGCCACCGTCGATGAACCAGCGCCTTACAACAAGATAGAGGGGATGGATTTATGCGACAAAGTGGTCGACATCGATCAAAGCCCGATTGGTCGTACCCCGCGCTCCAACCCCGCCACCTACACGGGGATCTTCACCCCAATTCGAGAACTGTTTGCCGCCACCCATGAATCGCGCTCCCGCGGTTACAAACCGGGTCGGTTCTCGTTCAACGTTAAAGGCGGTCGTTGTGAAGCCTGTCAGGGCGATGGCGTGATTAAGGTAGAGATGCATTTCCTACCAGATGTGTACGTGCCTTGTGACCAATGTAAGGGCAAACGCTACAACCGCGAGACCCTTGAGGTGATGTATAAAGGCAAGTCGATTCATCAAGTGTTAGAGATGACAGTTGAAGAGGCCAATGAGTTCTTCCAACCAGTGCCAGCCATTGCCCGCAAGCTCAGTACCCTAATGGATGTTGGCCTGTCGTACATCCGCTTAGGTCAAGCGGCAACCACCCTCTCCGGCGGTGAGGCGCAACGAGTTAAGCTGGCGAAAGAGCTGTCAAAACGCGATACCGGTAAAACCCTCTACATTTTGGATGAGCCAACCACTGGCCTGCACTTTAAAGATATCCAAATGTTGTTGGACGTACTGCATCGGCTGCGTGATCATGGCAATACTGTAGTGGTAATTGAACACAACCTCGATGTGATAAAAACCGCCGACTGGATCGTCGATTTAGGCCCAGAAGGTGGCTCCGGCGGCGGCCAGATCTTAGTAACTGGCACCCCAGAGGAAGTAGCCGAGTGTAAAGAGTCTCATACCGCACGATTCTTAAAGCCGCTGCTTAGGGGCTAATAACTGCAGGCTATCCAATGCGAACAACAACGGCGCCTTTAGGCGCCGTTGTTGTAGCTGCTGTAATAGTTACCACCAACGCGGCAATGCAAACATTAGCACTAGTGAAATCCATTCAACCAAGGGCAATTTCAGCGCTAATTTTATCGCACTGTTGCAAGCCATTTAGTCGCTGACAAAATTTGCAGCTTTTATTCTGTTGATAATACTTATCAAAAAATAAGTTTATTTTATCCGCTAGTTGACGTAGCTCGCTGGCAGTAAACCGTTGGATCCATTTATATTTATTTAATTGGCCACACAGTAAGTTAAAAAAAGTCTCGTCGTGTTTACCTAAATATTTTTCATCCATTAGGCCGCTTTCAAAGCTCGACAATATACCCGCTAAGAAAAAGTAGATTGATTGGGTAACTTCTAAAACTTTATCTGCAGGCTCCAGTAATATCTGTTGCTGTTGCGCCTGCTCAATGTGGTAGTAGTTGCGATGCCAAAATAGGTTTACTCGCTGCCGGAACGCATTGACCTTATCATCACTGGCAAGCTGCCAGCAGAGGCTGTTAATCGATACACTACGCAAGGTGTTAAAGGTCGGACTTCGTTGCACTGCGACAAACGAGAACACCGCTGCAAATGCCGCCAGCAACCTTGGCTCTATATCTTTGTTTTTCTCTAAAAAAACCGGCATAAAATTGGAAGTGCAATTGCGTAAAAACAGGCACACTAGAACATCTTCTTTAGACTTAAAGTGTTTATACAGCACGTGATTAGAGCAACTGGCCAGTTTTGCCATTTCAGCGAATCGAAATGACACCAACCCATTCTCGTCGACTAAATCTTCAGCCGCATTCAATAGTTGATCACAATGTAAACGTTCACTGTTGGTATTAGGACAGCGCATATTGTTACCCCAATAAAACCTTAACTTTGTCAGTTTAATTTGTTGTTGTCTTGTCACAAACATTATTTATGAGACATCACCAAATAATTATTTCAAACCGCTACCACAAACATTTTTTCTAACCAAATATCAGTGTGACACACTTCACAATAGCACCGGGGGTGTTTACCCCAAGATGAATATGAATTAACTAATAGTGAGAATACTCATGACAGACAGACGTTCATTTCTAAAATTCGGCGCAGGTGCTGCCGCAGCAGGCGCACTGTTTCCAATCTCTAGCCAAGCCAGCAATGGCGACACCAAATGGGACCAAGAGTACGACATTATTATTGTCGGCTCTGGCTTCGCCGGCCTTGCCGCTGCAGTGGAAGCTAAGCGCCTTAATGCCAAGTCAGTAGTGGTATTTGAGAAGATGGGGGTTTACGGCGGCAACAGCACCCTCAATGCAGGCCAATCCTGCTTTGCTGGCACCGAGCTGCAAACTAAGTTAGGCATTACCGACAGTGCTGAGCTGATGGTAAAGGATCAGCTTAAAGCCGGTCGAGGCATCGCCAGCGAATCGCTATTACGCCACAGTGCCGAACTTGGCCCTTACGTCTATCAAATGACTCAAGATTGCGGCGTAAAATACCGTGATCACATCATCACCACCGGCGGCACCAGTGCCACCCGTAGTCACCAAACCATCGAGCGCTCTGGTGCTGGCTTTATCCAACCAATGCTTAAAACCGCACGAGAACTTGGGGTGGAAACCCACAACCGCCATAAGTTTGAACACCTAATCCGCAACGACAACGGCGATGTACTTGGGGTTCAGATCCGTCGTGGTTACCACTTTGGCCATGAAGACAGTGGCGAGCTGATCAATGTTCGCTGTAACAAAGGGGTGTTAATCGCCACCGGTGGTTTTGGTTTCAACGTTAACTTCCGCATGGCTCAAGACCCAACCTTAACTGCCGAAGTAGGCTGTACCAATGCTAAAGGGGCTACCGGCGATGGGCTTATTGAGATGTTGGCTGCTGGCGCGACCCCGGTGCACTTAGCCCATATCCAATCTGGTCCATGGGCCTCCCCTGATGAAGGTGGCTTTGGCTACGGTGCAGGTTTCTCGCTGTATAACTTCCCCCATTCAATCGCCATCGATCGTAATACCGGTCAGCGCTTTATGAATGAGATTGCTGACCGTAAAACCCGTGCTGATCTCGAACTGCAACGCCGCGACAAAGATGGCAATCCACAACCGGCACTATTGATTGCACCGAAGGCCGAAGCACAAAAAGATCCATCAATGAAGAAAGTACTGAAGTACAACGTCGCCTGGGAGTTCGACTCCGTAGAGGCGATTGCTGCTCACTTTAAGGTGCCGTTGAAACCGCTGCAGCAACAGATAAAGGATTGGAACGGCTACGTAGCGAATGGCACCGATCCACAGTTTGGTAAACGTATGGATGCCGGCCGAGGCATCAAACTTACCGCCCCATTTATCGTGCAACGATTATGGCCAAAGGTGCACTACTGTCAGGGCGGAATTCAAATCAATACCAAGGCTGAAGTAATGGCTGCAAAAACCGGTGTACCAATTAAAGGTCTTTATGCCGCAGGGGAAGTAACCGGTGGGATCCACGGTGTCAGCCGTTTAGGAGGCTGCTCTACACCAGAGTGTTTGGCTTTTGGCATCACTGCCGCTCGTTCAATGATGGAGGCATAATCATGAAATCATTAACTGCATTATTACTGGGCTTAGTGTTGTCTACTAGCGCATATGCCCAACAAAACCAACAACCTCATCATGAGATGGCTTACGAGTCTGGCTGTGAAAGCTGTCATGACCAAGGCATGGATCGTTTTCCAAGTGACCAAGCCTGCCTGCAGTGTCACGACGTAGATGACCTAGCGGAACAAACCGCTCGGGAAGGCGAAGACGCGAAACAAAACCCTCACGACAGCATGCATTACGGTAAGGAAGCGCCGTGTCAGGATTGTCACGGTGAGCACTCGCCGAAAAAAGCATTGTGCCAAGAGTGTCATAACTTCAATTATCCTAAGTTCAACGATTAAGGTAAGCATTGAAAATACAACGGCACCTTGAGGTGCCGTTTTTGTCTCTGCATCAAAGATCCCTCCGCCGGCTTAGCCAACCATGCCGCCCAACATTGGCCACAGTGACAGCACCAGTAACAATGCCATGGTCCTATTAAATATCCGCAAGCGCCGTTCATTCGTTAACACCCGTTGCAGTTGCTGCCCCAATATTGTCCATAAGCTAATTGAAGGGAGGTTTACCACGCCATAAACCAAAGCGATGATGCCGATGGAGCTGAGTTCCCGATTGGGGGCGTATAGGCTGATAGCACCAATTGCCATCGCCCACGCTTTGGGATTAACCCATTGAAACATTGCTGCTTGAATGAAGCTTATCGGCTTACTGGTGCTCACCTCATCCAGTTTGGGGGCACTGGCCGTCGCTATCTTATAAGCGAGGAATACCATATAACTGCCACTGCCGTACTTGAGTAAGGTGTTACTCAACGGGTAACGCTCAAACAACTGCATGATCCCAATACCAACCATCAACACCATCACGCTGAAGCCGATAGCAACCCCGAGCAAATGGGGAATACTGCGACGTACCCCCCAGTTAGCTCCAGAAGCCAATAACATCATGTTGTTCGGTCCCGGTGTGATGGTGGACACCAACGCAAACATCATCAGTGCCGCCAAGATATCCAATGACATTGTGACCGCCTCTCCCCGTTACAATAGGCTGTGTACCAAGTAAGCGTTGTTCATTCCAATACTGTCAAAGCACAGGCTAGGCTGGCTCAGGCACAAAGAGTAAGGCGACATAGCCTTCAATAACGGCGCTAAAGTTGCTCCTCTATCGGCAGTAGTTCCACTAACTTCATCATCAGCGCGTCACCCCAACCAACATTTGGCTCCGAACATTGTTGCTCAAAGTTATTGTTATCTATCCAAAACCAACAGGTTGCGGCCTGCTGATGATGGAGCCGATATGCTGACTTTTGAGTCATTAACCCCAACAACTGCTTGGCTAATTGCTGCGCCAAAATAGGATCGTCAACCACCACCCCCATCTCGGTATTGAGCAACTGTGAACGCGGATCGAGATTGGCAGTGCCGATATAAACCCAACGGCGATCATACACCGCGACCTTGGCGTGCAAACCTAACTCAACTCCTCGTTTTGATTGAGGTTGGGTGAGGCTGCCCGGCGCGGAGTCGGTACGTAACTCATATACTTTGGTTCCGGTTGCTAATACCTGTTCGCGAATATTGGCATACCCATAATGTGCAGCAGCAACATCGTTGGTGCGAAGGCTATTGGTTAACACCTTCACTTCCACCCCGCGTTGGTTTAACTGGCTAAGTCCGTCAACCATGATGGTTCCGGGAATAAAATAGGGCGAACTGATCAGTATTTCATGCTCTGCATTGGCACCCAGTTGAGTCAGCAGCTCAATCACTGCCAACGGCTCGAGTTGCTGCTCTAAATCTTTACGGGGCGGATCCGCCGTCACCGTGGCGTGGCTCCAGCGCAATAAACTCGGGATGGTCTCGACTTGAGCTAACAACTGCTGCCGATCCATCTCAATAGTGTAAGGGGCGGTAGGATAACCTTGCATCCGTTGCTGCAGCACTTGCTCAATCTCCGCCGCCGAGAGGATCTCAAGCTCACCACTGAAAGGGTCAAAGCTGCGAATACTATCGATACTGACCGCCCAGTCAGAGTTCCAATAGCGATCGAAACTGTTGGAGAGATCGTGCACCACAGGGCCGACCGCAAACATATCAATATCGACGAAATTTTTACGGTCGCTAAGACCAAAATACTCATCGCCGATATTACGGCCGCCAGTTATCGCCAGTTGATTATCGGCCACCATCAGCTTGTTATGCATGCGGTGATTTAAGCGGCCAAACTCACCAAAGAACGCCAAGGTTCGGGCAAAACTGCCTGAGCGACGTTTGCCGTAAGGGTTATACAGTTTGATTTCAATGTTTGGGTGGTTGGCGATTCGAGCAAGATCCGCATCCGCCGTAAGCACGGTGTAATCATCCAGCAGTGTTCGGACCCGCACACCACGCTCGGCCGCCCGATAAATGGCACTGAGCAGCGCCACCCCACTGAGATCGTCGTGCCAGATGTAATACTGCATATCGAGGCTGTGTTCAGCCACATTTGCCATCGCTAAACGGCTTTGTAATGCTTGTTGCGCCTCGCTGATTATAGCGAAACCGGATTGGCCGGAGTGTTGTTGCAGTGAGGCTGCCAACACATCTTTCAGATGGCTAGGCTGGTGTTGATTGCGAGCAAAACTAGGTTGAGCATGCTGCTCAATAGGTATGCTGCTACAGCCAACAGTAAGCAGCACTCCAGACAGCAGCATTAGTACATTTAAAATCCGTTTCATGGCAGTAGCTTAACGAGATAGTTAACGCCATAGTAGCCAGAATTAGCCGTAATTCACAGCGAACGCACGAGGGTAATCACCGCATCAACATCGTCATTATCGTTGTACCAATGAGGGGATAATCGCACCCCCAACGGCCGTTCATCGGCATGGATTTGAGCCGCTGGTAACGCCGCAACCAAGTGCGAGTGCCCGCGGCCAAGATGCACCACTACGGTACCACTGCGTTGGCTCGGGACATGGGGCGACACGACCCTAGCGCCAAGTGCATCAATCAGCTGCTGTTGCAGCTGAAGGTTATGCGCTCGGATCCGCGATATACCAATGGAGTTGAAGTATTCAATGCTGGCGGCAGCAATCACAAACGGCAGTACCGATGGCGTTCCTCCCCAAAACCGGAGCGCTTCATCGTGATAACGAAAGTTGTGGATATCAAACTCAAACGGGTTCTGATGAGAGAACCAGCCCACGTCCTTAGGTTGACACTGTGGCAACAACTGCGGCCTAATCCACATAAACCCAGCCCCTGTGCCAGCGCACAGCCATTTAAGGCAAGAGCCAAACATCAGATCAACCCCTAAGGCGCTAACATCAATTGGAATCACCCCCGCGGTTTGCGCCACATCGATAGCGGTAAGGATCCCTTTGGCCTGAGCCATCGCCGTGACCTCAGCTAACGGTGCCTGCACTCCGGAATTGGAAAAACCGTGACTGATCCACACCAGCGCCAACTCATCGTCGAGATATTTACGCCACACCTGCGGATCGGCAACATCCTCGCCCTTTGGGATAAAGCGGATCTGTGCAGTGCCCAATGGCAGCGCTTGCTGCAACGCAAAGCCAATGCTGGGGAAGTCACATTCGCTCAGCAATACAGGCTTACCTGCTTGCAGTGCTGGTAACGCCATCGCCACCTTAACCAAGCCGCTGCTGACGTTACTTTGCGGGCAAAAGCCGGCAACATCAGCATTAAACAATGTCGCTAGCGCGCTCCGAAAGCGCTCAATCTGCCCCAACCATTCGCCCCAAGGGTCGCTATTATCACCACCCCATGGCTGCAAATAATGCTGTTGAATAGTCGCTGCCGTGCGCCGCAGCGGTCGCCCAGCAGAGTGGCTGCCAAAGTAGTAGCCGCAAGGTAATAGGAAGTCGTCTCGATTCATTAATCCTCCCCTAAAGTTCGACGAAGGAGTGACAATTCACGGTAACTGGTTACGATGTCATCGCGCTGATAGCCCGCCCGTCGGTCGCGTAGATCCGTTAGGGATTGCAACAGCCCAGCCAGCTGAGGTCCGCTGGCAGTCAGTTGCTGCAAATGCTGCTGCTCCATCTGTGCCGCTGGCTGCACTATGTAGCGCTGCACCAGCTGCTGGTGATGCTGATTGGCAATCTCGCCATGCAACTGACATAACTTTAAAAACGCCTGCAAGTGCTGTTGATACCACCGGCTGTGGTGCTGCTTAGGAGCAACCTCTAAGAACTCGGTCATCAGGCTTTGCTGACGCATGCAGTCACGTAGAATGCGTTGCTCTTGCGGCATCATATAGAGGAATTTCTCTACCAGCATGCGGCCATAGGCTGGCTCATTGGCTTTGCACAGCCCTAACAGCATATCGATGACGTTGATACCGGCGAAGTCCCCAGCATTGGCACCGCGATAGACTTGGCTACCTACATGGTGGGGCTTGTAATAGGGTCGAACCCCATAAAAAAAATCATCCGGGTCAAGCTGAGTAAACAGCGTGTCATTGCTGTGGTAAACCTCTTCTAAGGCATGCTTGGCGGCATCAAAGAGGTTAAGACTAATCGGGTGGGAGATCCCCAACGACAACACTTTCAACAAGGCTTCGGCAGCGCGCTTAAACGCTAAAATACCCTTGCTGTTGTAATCAATAAAACACTGCTCGGCAGCAAGATTAGTGAAGCGTTTGTAGTGACCATTAACGGCGCGATTATGGGTACAAAGATGGGCTGTTGCGAAACGAGGCACCACCCCAATAGAGGCGGCGATATGCATTGCAAGTGCTGAGGCTTCCGCCTGTGGCGATGTACGATCGTTATCGGGGTCGGAAAGCCCGTGGCGTCGACACGCCGCCAAATAGAGGCCGACGTTGCCGAGCAGATCAAACGCTTGCTCAAAGCCTTCATCGGTATTACCTTGCGCCAACAGTAACTTGGTGTGCTCACAACCAACGGCTTCCAGCTGTGCTTTAACCTCATCCCCGACACCAACCACATTAGCGCGGTCCTGCTGCTGCCGGTAACGCCGTTCAAGCTCGCTGTTTAATTCAATAAAATCTGTGCGGATCCAATCATCAAACGCTGCAACTGTATCGTTCATACCACTACTCCGAGTGCTGCTGTTACCCCAGCATTGCAGTGTCCGCCTATTTTGGCTATCGACTCGATTGGCTTTGAACTGAACTCAGCGGCAAGAACTGATAACGGAACTGTTCACTATTGTTGCCAACAACTACAGTTGCGCGGGGATAATGACATAACGATCGCTGCCTGTAATAGCCGCATACCAAACCCCGGCAGCAACGGCGAACTCGACCCCATCGATAACCACCTGTTGGTGTTGTGGCGGGAGCTCGGCAACGACCTTACCCAGTGCTGATGCGCTGTTCCCGGCACTGCTATTTTTGCCAAAGCCACCGGTGTTGATAACGATTTTATTGTCTGGATGAGGCGGTGGCACAAACAGGTAGCTGTTGCCGGATTGCTGGTAGTAAAAGCCATCAATGATAGCGTAGCTGATCCCGCGCACCACTTCATAGCGAACCAAGTCTGGTAGGTGGTGACGATCATAGCCAAAGTGCGGCGGCTTATGGCTTGGCGGACGGTGGGGTGACTTACTCAACCCAGCTTGCGCAGCTGTCGCCGCTACTGGTGCTAGCGCCAAAGTAAACGAGATAAGTAATGCCAGTGGCCGTAACAACAAGCCCAACGACGATATCGACATAGGTGCCTCCTACTTCATTGAGCCTATTATAAAACAACCGCCAAGGGGTCTTGGCGGTTGCAGTTCGTGTGGTGGATCAGTAGTTGCCGCGCTTGATCCCCATCTCCCAAAACTGATGCGATAACTCCGCTTGTTTTGCTGCTAAGCGTGCCATATTTCGGCCTTTTTGCACTGTGTCTTGCGCCTGTTGATGGCTGTCGTGAGCTAAATCGGTGACCGTCTGAATCGCCTCAGAAATATCTTTGGTTACCACTCGCTGTTGATGCATCGCAGTGGCAATTTGCTCGCTCATTTCATCAATTTTACTAACCGCAGAGGTGAGTTCATTAAAGGCTCGATCTGCTTCTTTGGTCATATCAACTGACTTCGCCGCCGCCGCTTGACCATCGCTCATCGCCGCAGCTGCGGTATGGCTAGTTAACTGAAATTTACCGATGATTTTCTCAATCTCGACTGTTGATTCGGCAGTACGCTGCGCTAGGCTCCGCACTTCATCGGCAACCACCGCAAAGCCACGGCCAGACTCCCCTGCTCGTGCCGCTTCAATGGCCGCGTTAAGTGCCAATAGATTGGTTTGATCAGCAATACCACGGATCACATCCAACACCTGGCCAATCGACTGGCTATCGCGCTCGATAGTCGCAACTGAGCCGGCAATTTCAGCCACTTCTTTACTTAACGCTTCAATCGATTCAGTTACTTGGTTAAGAACGGTGCTGCCCTGAGCCGCAATGGTTTTGCTGTCTTTCAGTGCTTCAGCAACCGCATGGGCGTTATCGGCTACTTCACTAAAGCTAACGGTCATCTCTTCCACCGCCGTTGCTGCTGTCGCAGTCTGAGCCGATTGCTGCTCGGTGCGGAGTTGGGTTTGATCAACGGTGTGGTTAAGTTGGTCACCAAGGCTTTGCAACGAGTTAGCGGAATCGGCCACGCGCCCCATCACCCCACCAAGCTCAGAGCTGAGGAAGGTCATGGCGAGTTCAAGTTGGCCAAGTTCATCCCTACGTCCGGTAAAGACCGCTTTGGCCAGTGGCTCGTCAATGATCTGCTTGGAACGGTTAACCATGTTGCGCAACGGTTGGAGCAGCCAAGCGACCAAAGCCAAGGTAAGCAACGCCCCAGCGACACTGCCCCAAACCGGCAGCAATGACGCAAGGTAGCCGGTAACAGCAGCACCAAAACCGGCAGCTAACATCACTCGACCGATAAAGCCAACACGAGCCGGACGCAGTGCCGCTGGCTTTTTACCTTGATTAAGCTGTTGGTAAAGCGCTTCCGCGCGTTCAACGTGCTGACGCTGAGGCCGCCGGCGAACCGATTGATACTCATGGATCTGACCGTTTTCCAGCACCGGGTTAACGTAGGCATTAACCCAATAATGGTCGCCATTGGCACAACGATTTTTCACTACCCCAAACCAAGGCTCACCGCCTTTGATAGTGGCCCACAGTGACTCAAATGCCTCTTTAGGCATATCCGGATGGCGCAACATGTTGTGCGCTTGCCCTCGCAGTTCTTGCTGCGAATAACCACTGACGTCGCTAAAGTCTTGGTTGGAGAACTTAATAACGCCATCAACATCCGTGGTCGAGATGATGATGCTGTCTTCTGGATACACCCGCTCTTTCTGCGTAACGGTTTGGTTTCGGTAGTTACTGCTTTCCATTGTGCCAATTATCCCTGCATCTTAGAAACTGTAATCTACCCTAAAAACCCTTAAAGAAAAGTGGCGATAGTTACTTAATCATCCGAAAAAATAGCTTTTTTGATGTTAATTCAATCCAGATCGCACTCCGAGCGCATGACAAATAGCGTAAGAAAGTTCGGCACGATTCAGGGTGTAGAAATGGAAATCCGAAACCCCTTCCTTAGCCAACACCTTACTCATTTCAATCGCTACATTGGCACCAACCAACTTCCGAGTGGCCGCATCGTCTTCCAAACCATCAAACATGTGATGAAGCCAGTTTGGCACTCGCACCTTGGCAAACTGGGAAAACTTGAGCAGCTGTTGATAGTTGGTGACCGGTAAGATCCCCGGCACAATTTCGACATCAATGCCGGTTGCGGCACAGCGGTCCCTAAAGCGCAGGTACGCCTCAATATCGAAAAAGAACTGGGTGATTGCCCGAGTGGCACCGGCATCAACCTTGCGCTTGAGGTTAACTAGATCCGACTGCCCACAAGAGGCTTCTGGGTGCACTTCAGGATAGGCCGCTACTGAGATCTCAAAGTCGTGCTCCTGTTTGAGCAAACGCACCAAGTCAGCAGCATAACGATTCGGGTTTGGTTGCCCGTCCGGCACGTCTCCACGCAGCGCCACAATATGACGCACCCCTTGCTGCCAATACTGCCGGGCTAACTGGCGCAGCTCCTCGTCACTGGCATCCACCAGAGTAAGGTGCGGCGCAGCTTGCAAGTCTGTTTGTTGATGAATGCGTTCAATCACGCTGTGGGTACGGTCGCGTACCCCAGAATTGGCACCGTAGGTAACCGATACAAATTTCGGCTTAAGTGGTGCCAAGCGCTCAATCGACTGCCACAGGGTTTGCTCCATCGTTTCTGAGTTCGGTGGGAAAAACTCAAACGAGACATTGATGTCTTTCAAGCTGCTTAGGCGCTCATTCAGCGCTTCAATTTGTTGGGCGTGATGAAATGACATGGTTCCCTCCGATTAATGCAATAGACGACGGCATATCGCCACCAAATCCGACTGTACCGCCGCTGCGGTAACTTCCCTTCCAGCCCCAGGGCCTTGGATCACCAAGCCATTAGGGTAGTGCTCACTGCGTAACAAGAATTGGTTATCCCCCGGTGGCAGGGTCGCTAATGAGTGATCCTGAGCCACAGCCGCGGTGCTAACCTTGGCTTTCACTTCGCCACCATGTTGCTCAAATGCGGCGATGTAACGCAGCGCCTGATTGTGCTGTTGTGCGCTGGCCAATGCTTGCGCCATCGGCTCATCAAGTTCATCAATACGGGCTAAGAACTGCTCCACTGTTAGGTTCTGCAGTTGTTCCGGTACCAATGACTCCAGCTCTACATCAACGAGCTCCAGCTCTAACCCTAATTCCCGTGCAACGATTAGTAACTTACGCTGCATATCCACGCCGGAGAGGTCGTCACGAGGGTCCGGCTCAGTAAAGCCCTTCGCTTTCGCCTCCAGCACCAGCTGTGAGAACGGTTTGCTGCCATCAAAATGGTGAAACAGCCAACTCAAGGTGCCCGAGAACACGCCATCAATTTGGCTGATGGTGTCGCCACTTCGGCGCAGATCGTCAATGGCATAAAACACCGGCAAGCCCGCGCCGACAGTAGCGTTATAACGCCAATAGAGGTGGCGCTTAGCAAGGCTCTTCTTTAAGTGCTGATAGAACCCTAATGGGCCACTGCCCGCTTGCTTATTGGCACTGATCAGGTGAATACCTTGCTCAAGCAACTGCGGATAGCCCAAGGCCAGATCGCCACTGGCGGTGATATCGAGCAGGATCAATTCATCGTATGGCAACGCCGCTGCCCGAGTGATGATCTCGCTCAATTGATAATCGCAACCGTGTTCGGCAAATCCTTGCTGCCACTGGGATACTTCAATCCCTTGCGGCTCTAGCCAAGCTCGGTTTTGGCCTAAAATGGCCACTAGGGTTAATTCCGCTTCAAGTTGGTCGCTGATCTGGCGCTGGTATTCAGCGAACTGTTGTAGCCAAGCACCGCCAATATTGCCCTTGCCCGCCACGATCAAACCAAAGGTTTTCAATGGTCCGGCACAGCGGCGATGCACTCTGGCAGTGAGATCCGCCACCTGCTCCATTGGCACTAGGGTTATCAACGCCAACTCGTCGGCTTGTAGAGGCCACGCACGACGACTGAGTAAACGAGCAAAAGCACCGCTCAGGCGTTGGGCATGGTTGCTGATTAAACCAACCAAGCCCAAACCACGCTCGACTCGGATCGGCTGCATAAACTGGCGCTCGAGTGCATCAGCGGCGGCACTGGCGTTCTCTTCAGTAACCACAATGGCGCGCTCTTGCAGATAGGACACTAATACCGCGATCCCCTGCTCTTCCAACGCTTCCGCGGCTTGGGCGGTAGCATCCGCATCACTTGGGCAATGCAGCACCACCACCGAATCAACACTGGTAATAACCGGCTCTGCCGTCGTTTCACCGGCTAGAATACGGGTATACGGCCGCTCTGGAGTAAAGCTCGAGCGCACCTGCAACGCCATCGCGTGTTGCTGCAACGGCTCTAAGGTCCGGCGGTGTAATACCGGTGAGCCTAACTGCGCTAAACGGTTCGCTTCCGCCAACGACAGTTGTTGCTGCAGTCGAGCATCGACCAGCAGGTTTGGATCAGCGTTAAAGACCCCCTCGACATCAGTCCAGATGGTGCAGCAGTCGGCTTGCGCAATGGCACCAATGGCGGTAGCAGAGTAATCGGAGCCGTTACGGCCCAGTAACTGCGCTTGTCCTTGCTCATTACAGGCGACATAACCGGTAATCACCAAGCGACTGCTGGGGTAACGGACACACAGCGCATTAAGTGCTTCGCGGCTACGGCGGTAATTCGGTTGTGATTGTTGATTAACCACCAAAAAATCACGTGCATCAATGGCATGGGCATTCACACCAAGCTGCCCCAACAGTGCCGCCAGCAAACGGCTAGACCACAGTTCACCTAACGCCTGAACTTGAGCACGATGATGGCTGGCATCCGCTAACCAAGCCGGTAGTTTATCGATATCTTTATTTAGCTTATCCGCCAGTTGCAAGGCCTCTGGCCCAAGCAAAAGACGTTCAATCAGCCCAAGTTGCAAACTCTGCAGGCGCGCCAGCTCGGCACTGTAGCTGCGGCCGTTGTGAGCCAAGCTAAGCAATTCAATCAGCTGATTAGTGGTTTTACCAGCGGCGGACACCACTACCAGATCGTCACTTTTTCCTTGGGTAAGCAGTATGTGCGCTACGCGCCGGTAACAATCCGCATCCGCTAAGCTCGAACCACCAAATTTATGCACACACCGAGATTGTTCAGACACGGGTACTACTCCTTTAAACCAATGCTTGTTGTAAGTCAGCGATAAGATCTTCTGTGGCTTCAATCCCCACCGAAAGGCGGATCAGAGTATCGCTTATCCCTGCTGTCGCCCGCGCTTCTGGCGCCATCGCCGCGTGAGTCATGGTCGCAGGGTGAGCCACCAGTGATTCCACTCCGCCGAGGCTTTCTGCCAATGAGAACAGCTCGAGCTTAGCCAAGAACTGCCGTACTTCCGCCTCACCACCGTTGAGTTCAAAGCTGAGCATGGCGCCGAAGCCCAGTTGCTGCTGTTGAGCCAATTGATGTTGTGGGTGAGAAGGCAAACCGGGGTAATTCACTTTGGCAATGGCTGGATGCGAATTGAGCAGCTCTGCTACGGCCTCAGCATTGCGCTGGTGTTGTTCAATCCGCAGCGGCAGGGTACGCAGGCCACGCAGAGTAAGAAATGAATCAAACGGTGCACCGGTGATCCCTAAACAATTGGCCCACCAAGCTAATTGCTCCGCCAGCTCAGTCGTGTTGGCGATTACAGCACCACCAACGACATCGGAATGGCCATTGATGTACTTAGTGGTCGAGTGAATAACAATGTCAGCCCCAAGACCGATAGGTTGCTGCAATACTGGCGATAAGAAGGTGTTATCTGCGACAACGAGAGCGCCGGCGTCGTGTGCTTGAGTTGCGATTTTAGCTACGTCCACCAAACGCAGTAATGGGTTAGACGGGGTTTCCAACCATACCAACTTGGGTTTCTGCGCTAATGCTTGTGCCAACGCTTGCTCATCGTTCTGATCGACCACCGCCAGTTTAAAGGCGCGCTTGGCTGCCAGTGAGGTAAACAAGCGATAGCTGCCACCGTAGCAATCGTGCGGAACCACGAGCAGATCATCTGGCCCCAGTAATGCCGTGCATAGAGTAATGGCCGACATACCTGTTGAGGTCACCACCGCGCCAGCACCGCCCTCAAGCTTCGCCAATGCCTCGGCTAACGTGGTGCGAGTAGGGTTACCACTGCGCGCATAGTCGTATTGGCGTGGCTCGCCAAAATCAGCAAAGGTGTAATTGCTAGATAAGTAAATTGGCGCAACGACAGCCCCGTGCTGAGTGTCCGTATCAATCCCTTCTCGGGCGGCGATGGTAGCAAATTGATGTTTACTCATCGGTGGCATCCTCCAACTTGATGCAACAGGTGACAAAATGATTATTTACATTATCTTCACACCAGTGGGGCGTCAAGATGTTTAGACGTCTAAACGTATAAAAGTGGAGATGGCAATTATTTGACTATAACTTTTAGAGCGTTAGAATTTGCACCGTAATCAAAATTTATAGGTGCATCGATGAGTATCGAGTGGAACGGCGAATACATCAGCCCATACGCCGAACACGGGAAGAAAAATGAACAGGTGAAGAAGATCACCGTTTCTATCCCATTAAAAGTATTGAAGATCCTTACCGACGAACGGACCCGCCGTCAGGTTAACAACTTGCGCCACGCCACCAACAGTGAGCTGCTGTGTGAAGCGTTTTTACACGCTTATACTGGCCAGCCGCTGCCAGTCGACGACGATCTTGGTAAAGATAAAACCGACAGCATTCCCGCTATCGCCCGCGAAATGATGGACGAAATGGGAATCGACTGGGAAAGCCTCGACGACTAAGTAGATATTAAGAAAAAAATCCGCTGCGGCGGATTTTTGTTTTGGGCACCCATAATTCACGTTGAAATAAACGCGGCAACGTCATACCCAAACACATTGGTACGATAAACCAATACAGTTCTGGTGCCGCCATTGATAATGATGCAATGGCCGGCCCAGGACAGATCCCAGCAATACCCCATCCAAGCCCGAACAACCCAGCACCACTAATCAACTTAAGATCAATCGAGTCGTGCAGTGGCAAGGCAAATTCTTGACCAAGCACGCTGCGTTGACGTGGTTTAATAAGCCATAGGTAACCCAGTGTAAAAACGCTGACACCACTCCCCATAACGAACATCAAATCAATGTCCCACGCGTCGTGCATATCCAAAAAACCCAACACCTTTTCCGGCATCGTCATTTGCGATATCACCATTGCCAACCCAAACAGTACACCGGCAATGAGGGTAATCAGCAGGTTCGCCAAATATTTATTCACCCTACACTCCCACCACATGGCGCAGAACAAATACGGTAACGATGGCAACGGACATAAAGGTTAACGTTGCCATGATAGATCGTCCTGAAAATCGACCAATACCACAGATCCCATGGCCACTGGTGCAACCGTTGCCAATGGTACTGCCGATGCCTACGAAAAGCCCTGCTAGTCCAAGTTGCCAAGGACTATTGGCATATTCTGTCGCAATACTTCCGCCAAAATAGCTAGCCCCCAGCCAACCACCAAAAATAAGCCCACAAAGGAACAATATCCGCCAAATGACATCGACAGTAGGTTTATTGAATAGGCCCCCTACAATGCCGCTGACCCCTGCAATTTTACCAGTGAACAACAGCAATAAGACGGCTGAAATCCCTAATAATAATCCACCAGTCACCGCATTTATCGACACAACCATATTTCCTCCAAGGTCAGTTATTGTCGTGCCAACAAAGTTAGCAAGCATTAATTTAGATTTATCTAATGCTATTGGGATTGATTGATTGTTGCAATGAAAAACAGCTCGGTATTTTCCGCAACCTTTACCAACTCCATGTTTACGTTCAGATAAACCGCTTGTTGTGACAATCAATCGCCCAAACTCATAGCTGACTCACCTTTTTTATAACCACGATTTGCCACACTGCGGCCATATGCTCTGAATTACCTATTCAGTGATGACTCCAAATTAACTTGCATTGGTATTGTTGATGATTAAAAAAGGCTTGTTAGCGCTATCTCTCGTAGCTGCATCGATGACGGCATCGGCGTCATTGGAAGGGATGAAACCTATTGTTGGACCAGATCAACCGCTGGGTTACCTGATCCACAACCCTTACGAAAATGCACCATTAACCGCACTGGTAACGTTGAACGGCCACAGCATTTCCGATGTCTCGGTTACCGTTCACGCGAAAGAGGGTGGCGTGCCAATCAGCTACCCGGTGGGCGATATTCGAATAATGGATGAAGGTGGGGTACCCATCTTTGGCCTCTACCCTAATCACATGAATACCTTCACCGTCACTTGGACCGAAGCTGGCGAACAGCGCAGCCACGACTACCAAATGCTCGCTCCAGCGGTAGATTTGGGCTACACCAATGATCAGTGGGCCCATACCCCACTAATCAAGCCAATAACGGTTGATCCCGACTTCAAGGATCGCCTGTACTTCATCAACTGGACCAAAGCCGACGGCAAGGTGGCGCAACTTAACCACAACAACATTGAAGGCCCAGGCACATTTAACTGGGATGGTGTTCCGGGCTTTATGATTGTCGATACCGCCGGCGATATCCGTTGGTACATGAATCCATACACTACCCATGATTCCAAAAGCTACGAAAACGCTGGCTACGCCATGGGCATGAACCTCACCGACAAAGGCAACATGGTGTGGGTGCAGGGGCAAGGTTGGAAGCAGATGACCTTGATGGGTCGCATGGTCAGCGAACACAGCTTGCCCGGCGACTTTATCGATGCCTCCCACGAAGGCATTCAGGTTGAAAACGGTAATATGCTGATTCGCGCCGCCCGCAAAAACTACCGCCGCGCAGATGGTAAGCTGGTTAATACCGTCCGCGATCAGATCATCGAAGTAGACATGAATGGTCAGCTGGTCGACTTTTGGGATCTCAATGAAATCCTTGACCCAATGCGCGATGCGGCGTTGATTTCACTCGATGCTGGCGCCGTTTGCCTAAACATCAACATCAACAAAGCTGGCCACCAAACCACCGCCGAAGAGGTTGCTAGTGCACCACTTGGGGATATCCACGGTATCGACGTTGGCCGTAACTGGGCCCACATCAACTCCATCGATTACGATCCTACCGATGACTCAATCATCATATCTTCACGCCACCAGTCTGCTGTAATTAAGATTGGTCGGGACAAAGAAGTTAAATGGATCCTATCCGCAGCCAAGGGCTGGAGTGAACAATACCAAGACAAACTGCTGCAACCGATTGGTGCCGATGGCAAAGCACTAAGCTGCACTATTCGCGGAGAGTGTAAGGACAGCGATTTCGAGTTTAGCTGGACCTCACACACCGCCTACAAGGTCGACGAGAAAGGCACCTGGACCGTATTTGATAACGGCGATGGCCGTAACTTGCGCCAACCCTTCTTTGCCAAAGAGAAATACTCCCGTGCAGTGGAGTACGACATCGACGAAACCAACATGACTGTGAAACAGTTGTGGGCTTACGGTAAAGATGAATTGAAATACGCCGGCTATTCGCCAGTAACCTCTATCGTTAAGTATCAGCAAGATAAAGACTCAATGATGAGCTACTTCGCGTCGGCAGGCTTATTTGGTGTCGGTGGTGGTTATGGCAACACCAAAATGGATGACACTACCGGCAAAGTGAAGTCTATCTTGGTTGAACACCGTTACGGTGAACAAGAGCCTGCGGTTCGTATCGACATCGACAGCCACCAGCTGTTTGCTACCGGATACCGCGCTCAGGTTATCCGTCCGGCAGATATGCTGAAGTAGGCTAGCTTCGCTTTCGATACATCATAAAAAAGGCTGGGTCGTAGTTAAGTGTTGAGGTTTATATCAAGCCTTCGGCTCTACCGATTTCGGTGCTGTTAGCGGACGATGTCGCGGTGGCGACGGCACATTCTGGTATGCATTAGGGGGGGGAGCTTCGCCCCCCCTTTGGAATCCCCCCCTTGTATCAACACTCGCCAAGTCGGTGCTTTAACAGCATTGGCAACAACAATACTTAGTTGGTACACAACCATAAAAAACGGCTGCAATTAATGCAGCCGTTTTTATATCTGTCATCCCGCGCTGACCGTTTAAGCAAACACGCTGTTAATCCTGCGAATAGCCACTTGGCAGCTCAGTCAATGAAGTCGCACCGGAATCGATGGCCGCTTGCGCTACCGCTGCGGCAATACGTGGTAGTAGCCGCGCATCGGTTGGCTTTGGCAGTACGTAATCAGCGCCAAACGCTAAAGACTCAAGACCGTAACTGTCCAATACACTCTGGGTAACCGGCTCTTTCGCCAAGCTGCGTAAGGCATGGACTGCAGCGACTTTCATCTCATCGTTGATGGCATTAGCACGCACATCTAAGGCACCGCGGAAGATGAATGGGAAACAGAGCACGTTGTTAATCTGATTAGGAAAGTCTGAGCGCCCGGTCCCCATAATCACATCAGCTCGAGCCGCTTTTGCTAGCTCTGGGTGGATCTCGGGATCTGGGTTTGAGCAAGCGAAGATCACCGGCTTATCGGCCATCAGCTTCACGTCATCGGCACTCAATAGATCAGGGCCAGATACCCCCACAAATACGTCCGCGTCAACAATGACATCCTGCAGCGTCCGTTTATCGGTATTGTTGGCAAACAGCTTTTTGTATTGGTTCAGGTCTTCTCTACGGGTATGAATAACCCCCTGACGATCGAGCATGTAGATTTTCTCGCGCATGGCGCCGCACTTAATCAGCAGCTCCATACAGGCGATAGCCGCCGCCCCTGCGCCCAAACAAACAATGGTGCTTTCATCGAGCTGTTTACCTTGAATTTCCAATGCGTTAAGCATGCCCGCAGCAGTAACAATGGCGGTGCCATGTTGATCGTCGTGGAATACCGGGACCTTACAGCGTTCTTTTAAGCGGCGCTCGATTTCAAAACACTCTGGGGCCTTGATGTCTTCAAGATTGATGCCGCCAAAGGTATCTGCAATGTTGGCTACCGTATCGATAAACTCATCGGCCGTACGATGAGTTACCTCAATATCAATCGAGTCAATGTTTGCGAAACGCTTAAACAATAGGGCCTTGCCTTCCATTACCGGTTTAGATGCCAACGGACCAAGGTTACCTAAGCCTAAGATAGCGCTGCCATTGGTGATCACCGCCACCAAGTTACCCTTGTTGGTGTAGCGGTAAGCCTCTTCTGGATCAGCGGCGATCTCACGGACTGGCTCAGCCACCCCTGGGCTGTATGCCAACGCTAGATCGTGCTGCGTTTCAGCTGGCTTGGTTAAGGTAATGCTGATTTTTCCGGGAACCGGCTCAGAGTGGTAATCGAGGGCTTGCTGGCGCAGATCGGTCATCGGGAGATCTCTTTGTTATCTTTTTATTAATATCGGGTCAGTAATAACATCGAAACATACTCCGTTAAGAAGGGATTGCAACCACAGTAACGCAACCTATGCAATTTACTTATGGCAATCATATTTTTGCATTGAAATCACAGCCTTAGTTGGAAAATGGTAAGACCATTCGATCCACTTTAAATAACTTACATCTATTCTTATGGGAGTTGCGTCCTGTTAACTGTTGCAAAAACGTTGTAATCGTTCGATCATGCGCGATGTTTGACCGCTACTGTTACCACACTCGCTGAAAAAGTAGTGATTTATCCATTTTGTACAAGGAGACGTACAATGATGAAACACGCAGTTGCTTCTGCTCTATTACTGTTAGCTGTGCCAGCGATGGCCACTAACGACATTAACCCTTGGTACGCTGGTGTCGGCTTAGGCCACGCGAACTGGCAAGGGGTTTGCCCTGATACCGGTGTTGGCTCAACCGATTGTGACGATACCGACTTCGCCTTTGACCTATTTGGTGGTTACCGCTTCAACCAAAATTTTGGCCTAGAGCTGGGTTACGTTGATTTAGGTGAATCCGATTGGAATGACGATATCAACCGTCGCCAAAGCAATGCCAATGGTGTTCGCTTAGGATTGATTGGTACCCTGCCGGTTAATGAGCAGTTCGCAGTAAACGCCGAATTAGGCGGTTTTTACTACGATGCTGAGATCGAAACTACCACCATCGATGCTGATGATAGTGGGGTACAACCCTATGTGGGCGTGGGTCTAAACTATCTAATCGATAAGAATCTAGAGGTGGGGATTCGCTACCGCCACTTCCGCGAGATGAAGACAGATACCAAGCTGTTTAACCGCCATAGCGTTAATTACTGGGGCATTCAGTTAAGCTATCACTTTGGCGCTAAAGCCAAAGCTGCAGCGACCCCAGCCCCGCAGCCGGTCGCCAAACCTGAACCAGCCCCAGCACCGCTAGTTGTACCGCCACCACCAAAGCCAAAAGCCGTTGAAGTTGCCCCATCGACTGCCCTTTACTTTGACTTTAACTCCTCTGAAGTTACTGGCGCTGAACTGAATAAGCTGACCGATATCGCTCGGTACATGGAAGCCAACCCTAAAGTACGCGCTGAGTTAATTGGCCATACCGACAAAATGGGCGATCCAGACTATAACCGCGCTTTAGGCATGCGTCGTGCCCAAGCGGTTCAACAGCAGCTATTGCAGCTTGTTGATATCAGCGCTGACCGCGTTGTAGTGCAATCGAAAGGCGAGAGCACTGCTAGCGCACAAGAGAGCCGCAGCGAGCGCAAAGTTACAGTTAACCTTTTTGGTATGTAAATAAACCAACCCTACCCGCTAGATTTGGTTAACAGCTTAAGCCAGTTCCCCAATGGGTAACTGGCTTTTTTGGGATGTGTACCAATTAAGTGTTGTTGTTGCCAATGCTGTTAAAGCACCGGCTAGGCGAGTGTTGATACAAGGGTAAAGCGCTGCCGTCGTTGATCTTCTGCCGCATTGGAGCAGTTCAGCGAAGCGTTTTGGACGGCGACCTAAGGCAAGGAGGGGATTCCAAAGGGGGCGAAGCTCCCCCCTAATGCATACAAGTATGTGCCGTCGCCACCGCGACATAGCCTCCTAAAAGCACCGAAATCGGTAAAGCCGAAGGCTTAAGATAAACTTCAACAGCGAACTACGACACAGCAACAAAAAAGGCGCCCAATGGGCGCCTTTTTTCCGTTCGGTTCTGCAGCCAATTACTTGGACTTCAGAGCACCAAAACGGTTCTTGAACTTTTCTACGCGACCGCCAGTGTCAGCAACTTTCTGCTTACCGGTGTAGAAAGGGTGACACTCAGAACATACGTCCAAGTGTAGGTCCTTACCTACGGTTGAGCGGGTTTTGATCACGTTACCGCAAGAGCAGTTAGCAGTGATTTCAGCGTAATTTGGGTGGATACCGTCTTTCATGGGAAAAACCTCAATTAAGGCCGTGTCGCTATCCGATTCTAAGCCGGACACCACACGTAGTTTACAGATAGGTTCAGGGCGCGAGAGTTTATAGTAAAGCCCCCATAAGGGCAATGATCATTGCGCATTTTCTGCACCAAGTGCCGAAAATGCCTGGCTAAGCCGTTAGCTATCACTAAGTTAACTCGGTATTACCACTGTGGAATTGGCTCTGCTTTGATAGGGTATAGCGTAGATCCCTAAGTTGTGAGCGCCAGTGTTTATTCAAGTTGCCCTTCCCGTGCCGTTACCGCGGTTGTTTAGCTACCTTCCTATTGAAAATGCGCCGCTGCCGCCGATTGGCGCGCGGGTGCTGGTGCCGTTTGGCCAAGGAAAGCAAGTTGGCGTAGTGGTTAAGCTAAGCGAAGAGTGCGATGTACCAGCAAACAAGCTAAAGCCACTTATCAGCGTACTTGATGAGCAATCGCTGTTAAGCAAACCGCTTTGGAAGCTGGCCAATACGGCTGCCCGTTACTACTTCACCCCACTCGGAATGGTATTGCCGCAACTGCTGCCGGTAAAGCTACGCAAAGGCGAGTCAGCCGCACCGACACCACAGAAGTATTGGCAACTGACTGACCAAGGCAAACAAACCGACCCCAACAGCTTGAAAAGGGCCGCCCAGCAAGCCCGGGTGGTCGCCCAATTGCAGCGGACACCGCTGCTGGCTGACAGCGACGTCAATCTGTTGGAGCTAAGCCGGCCAGCACTCAAAGCATTAACCGAAAAGGAGCTTATCAGCGCCATCGATAAGCAACCTCAGCTTGGAACCGACTGGCCAACCCAATGGCAAAGTGACGATCACATCCCTACTCTCAATAAAGAGCAAGCGGTGGCGGTCAGTGCCATCAACAACAGCGAAGGCTTCAACTGCTTCTTGCTTGATGGAGTAACCGGTTCAGGTAAAACCGAGGTCTATCTGACCATTATGGATAAGCTGCTGCGCCAAGGACAAAGCATCTTAGTGCTGGTGCCAGAGATTGGCCTAACCCCGCAAACCATTAGCCGCTTCCGTCAACGCTTCCCGTTACCGATGGAAGTGCTCCACAGCGGCGTCAACGACAATCAACGCCTCGCCAGCTGGCAGCACGCCCGCGCCGGTGGTGCCGCCATTGTGCTGGGCACCCGCTCGGCGCTGTTTACCGATATGCCGAAACTGGGCATGATCATCATCGATGAGGAGCACGACTCCAGCTTTAAGCAACAAGAGGGCTTTCGCTACCATGGCCGTGACTTAGCGGTAATGCGTGCCCAACTGCAATCGATCCCGATCATCCTTGGCAGTGCCACCCCAGCGCTGGAGACCCTCGCTAACGTTAAGCGGGGGCGCTATCGCCACCTGAAACTCAATAAACGTGCCGGTGCCGGCCGACCAGTGAAACAGCTGCTGCAGGATATCCGCACCTGTTACCTCGATGCTGGCATGTCGCCAGCGATGATCGAACGCATGAAGACCCATCTTAAGGCGGGCAATCAGGTGATGCTGTTCCTCAACCGTCGCGGCTTTGCCCCAGCGTTGCTATGCCACGAATGTGGCCACCTGCACGAATGCAACAACTGCGACGCCTTCTATACGGTTCATCAAGGGGCCAACATGGTGCAATGCCACCACTGTGGCAGCATGCGCGGCATACCGCGCCAATGCCCAGACTGCGGTTCAACTCAGCTTTTCACTCGTGGAGTTGGCACCGAGCAGCTAGAGCAAGCGCTGACTCGACTGTTCCCAGACTACCCCGCCGTGCGCATCGATCGCGACAGCACCAGCCGTAAAGGCAGCCTCGACGCCAAACTAGAGCAGATCCGCAAGGGTGAGGTGAAGATATTGGTAGGCACACAGATGCTGGCCAAAGGCCACCACTTCCCCGATGTCACCTTTGTCGGCTTACTCGATGTCGACTCCGCCCTGTTCAGTGCCGATTTTCGCGCTGCTGAGCGCCTTGCCCAGCTTTATGTACAGGTGTCTGGCCGTGCTGGACGCGCCAGCAAACCTGGCGAGGTGATGCTCCAGACCCACCAACCAGAGCATCCGCTTTTACACCAACTGATGGCGTCCGGTTACGCCGGTTTTGCTGACGACGCCCTTACCGAGCGCAGCCAAGCGCAGTTGCCACCATTTTGGCAATTGGCTCTATTACGGGCGGAATCAACCTATGCTGAACAAGCTAAGGGCTTTATCTTGCAGGCCAAGTCGCTGCTGCCGGACAACGAAGTACAGATGATTGGGCCAATGCCATCGCCGCTGGAGCGCAAAGCCGGTAAGTATCGTTTCCAAGCGCTGATATTGGCGCCAACACGCCCGATATTGCAAACAACGCTCGAACCTTGGCTACAACAGCTGCAACAACTTGAAAGCGGCCGAAAATGTCGCTGGAATTTAGAACGAGATCCACAAGATCTGCTGTAGTTTTTGTTGGCTCGGAAGGTTAAAATACAAGGTTCGATAATCGACCTGTTACGGTCAATACACTATCCCCCTATTTTTGGTGTCGCGATGAAAGAGCATATTCAACAGTTACTAGAACAAACAGTAAGTCAGTTAAAAGCACAGGATGTGATCCCCGCTGAACTGGCCCCTCGAGTTCAGGTTGATCGTACTCGCGACAAGAGTCACGGTGATCTAGCCACCAACTTGGCGATGATGCTGGCTAAGCCTGCAAAAAAGAACCCACGTGAATTAGCGCAACTGCTAATCGACAACCTACCAGCCTCCGAGCTGGTGGCTAAGGCTGAGATCGCAGGCCCTGGTTTCATCAACTTCTTCCTCGATAGCAGCTGGTTAGGCAAGCAGATCGAAGCGGTTGCCGATAGCGAACGAGCCAACATTAAACCGGTTACCGCGCCACAAACCATCGTTACCGATTATTCCGCGCCTAACGTAGCCAAAGAGATGGCAGTTCACCACATCCGTTCTACCGTGATTGGTGATTCCGTAACTCGTACCCTTGAGTTCCTTGGCCATAAGGTCGTTCGTGCCAACCACATCGGTGACTGGGGCACTCAGTTCGGCATGTTAATCGCTTACCTCGAAAAGATGGAAAACGACAGCGCTGCTGATATGGATCTGTCCGACTTAGAGGCTTTCTACCGTGAAGCTAAGAAGTGCTACGACGAAGATGAAGAGTTTGCCCTGCGTGCTCGTGGCTACGTAGTGAAGCTGCAAGGTGGCGACGAGTTCTGCCGCACCATGTGGAAGAAGCTGGTCGACATCACCATGGCGCAAAACCAAGCGATTTACGACCGTTTGAACGTATCGTTAACCGAAGAAAACGTAATGGGCGAGTCACTATACAACCCATTGCTTCCTGAGGTGGTTGCAGATCTGACCGAGCAAGGTCTGGCTGTAGAAGACGACGGCGCTACCGTAGTATTCCTCGACGAATACAAAGGCAAAGATGGCAACCCGATGGGCGTTATTATCCGTAAACGCGACGGCGGTTTCCTCTACACCACCACTGACATTGCTGCGGCCAAATACCGTAAAGACACCTTCAATGCCGAACGTATCCTTTACTTCATCGACTCGCGTCAAGCTCAGCACCTGCAGCAAGCATGGTTGATTGCACGTAAAGCCGGTTACATCGACGACAACACCACCACTGAGCACTGTGCCTTCGGCATGATGCTAGGTAAAGATGGTAAGCCATTCAAGACCCGCTCTGGCGGCACCGTGAAGTTGGCTGATCTGCTGGAAGAGGCACACCAGCGTGCCATTAAGCTGATTGGCGATAAGAACCCAGATCTGCAAGGTGCAGAGCTTGATAACATCGCGACCACCGTTGCGATGGCCTCGGTTAAATACTCGGATCTATCCAAGAACCGTACCACCGACTACGTCTTCGACTGGGACAACATGTTGACCTTCGAAGGCAACACCGCACCTTACATGCTGTACGCCTACAGCCGTATCCAATCGATTTTCCGCAAAGCCGGCGTTACCGCTGCTGAACTCGATGGCAACATCGTACTCGAACACGACAAAGAGGAAGCGCTGGCGCAGAAACTGGCTCAGTTAAACGACGCGGTGCACGGCGTTGCCAACAAAGGTATGCCGCACCTTATGTGTACCTACCTATTTGAATTGGCCGGTGCCTTCATGAGCTTCTACGAAGCCTGCCCTATCAATAAAGATGGCGTCAGTGCCGAAGCAAAAGCCAGCCGTCTACGTCTGTGTTTAGCGACGGCTAACACCCTGAAAGTTGGTCTTAACCTGTTGGGTATCAACACTCTAGAGCGGATGTAACCGATGGCAAAAGATTACGCCGGCAATCGCAGTACCGGGCGTAGAGGCGCTAAACCTCGTCGGGGTAAACAACCGGCGAAGAAGCCATTCCCTTGGGTTATTGCCTTAACCGCAGCGCTGTTAGTATCGCTGTTTGGTTACGGTTTATTGAGCATTCAAGGTGCCAGCGAACAAACTGCAGCGGAAGATGTGGTTGAGGCCGAGCCTAAAAAAGCCAAGCCAAAGCCACAAAAACCACTGCCAGAAGCCCCTGAAAAAAATCGCTGGGAATACGAAAAAGCATTGCCAGAGAAAACCGTTGAGATCGACGTTGAACAACAGAAAAGCGCTGGCCCGTACCAGATGCAATGTGGCTCATTCCGAACTCAAGATCAGGCGGATCGGATGAAGGCGACCATCGCTCTATCGGCAGGACACGAATCTCAGGTTCGGCGTACTACCGGCAAAAATGGGGTGTGGTTCCGAGTGGTGTTAGGCCCAATCGACAGCAAGCGCACCGGTGAAGCGATGCGACACGATATCCAACGCGCCGGCATCAACGGCTGTCAGATGTGGAAGTGGACTGACTAAACCAATATAACAAGGCGCCTGAGGGCGCCTTGTTACTCTGTATCACTGCTATCAATAAGCCAATGACCAAAAGACAACAATGCCGCAACTGCCAGCGCCCGACAAAGGTATGTTTGTGCAATCAGATCAGCGCAGTCTCCCATCGCACGCCGGTGCATGTGTTGATGCACCCGAGCGAACAGGGCAATGCTAAAGGCACCGCCGTCGTACTGTGTTTAGGGCTTGAACAGGGGAATTTATGGGTAGGTGAACAACCCAGTGACTTTAGCGAGCTGCAACAGCAATTAGCGTTGGGGCCACAGCCAGCAATGCTGCTCTACCCAGACGACAACGCCACTGCAATCGAGCAATTGACTGAAGCGACCGCGATTGGTCAACTGGTGGTGCTAGACGGCACCTGGCGCAAAACCCATAAGATGCTGCAGCTCAATCCATGGTTACAACAGCTGCCGACCGTTAGTTTTAGTAACGCCCCGCAGGGGGATTACCAAATTCGTAAGGCCAATCGGGACGATAGCCTGTCAACCTTAGAGGCGGTTGCCTACGCATTGGAGCAGATAGAACAATGTGACACAGCTCCGCTGTACCGAAGTTTTGACGCCATTAAGCAGGCCCAACTGGCATACATGCCCGCCGACGTTCGAGCTCGTTACCGATAAATTATTAATCAATACTGGCGTCCTTAATAAACCCACGATAGAATGATAACCATTATCATTTGCATTTGTGGAGTTGGACCATGCCTGCCATTAACATCGCCTTAGACCAAAACCTTTTACAGCAACTTATTCGCGATGGGCACCTGTGCGTGGCGCAACTATCTGCCTTAGACCAGCAAAGTAAGTCGGCTCTATGGCAACTGTGCCTAGAGTGCAGCTGCGACAATCGTTTTGATAACACCGAGCAACAGGCACTGCACTTCAAGCCCTATGTTGAAAACGAAAACCGTCGTACTGATACTTAATAGCGGCGCAAAAATCTTATTTTAACTATTTTTTATCAATAATTTACATTGAATATGCCAAACCACAGTCGCCTCTGCATAAGGTAATCTAACTGTCACATAGCCAACGTATACCGACTACTAATATTTCTGTCGATACATGGTTTGTAATGCTTGCTAATATTAACTTTATCCGCCGTTTCACCGTTATCCAACGGGTTGTTTACAGCACCATTTTGCAGGTCATTATCCTCTCTGCTCTGCTCTGTTCGGCGTTCTATGCCTTATTCCAACTTGAGCACCAAAATCGGCAACTGGGTCAGCAGGTACTGCCTTTAGCAACCGGTGCTAGCAACAGTGAACGCAGCATACTTCAGCTTGATCAGCGCTTACGCCACGCCATTAATAGCCACAATAGCAAGCAATTTAGCCAACGCTTAAACGCCTTCTTGCTGACTGAAAGTATCGCCAAGCAGTCGTTGCAACAGCTACAAAGCCTGAGTCAATCTGAGCCACAACTAGCCGCTGCGGTGGAACCGCTGCTTACTCAAACCCAGCACGCCAGTGAACAGATGCAATTATTGCTGCGGTTAGTCGAAACCAAACTCAAACTCAGCGCCAGCATCAACGACAGCTTAGGTTACCTACTGTACTCCATTGGCGCGGCGCGGGATGAAATGACTCGACTAGTACCGCTGTTGTTTGCCGACATCGTCGATGCTGATATGGCCTACAACAGCTTTATTGCCGATGCCGCCAGCGTAATGACGGCACAGATGTTCCTAATGAGTACCAACAACGTCGACCAAGCACAACAGCAAATCAAGCAACTGACGCTGCTGGTCTCACGAATGGAGTTTCAATATCAGGCACTACTCCGAGCAAACCCTGAGCTGGCACAATTTCCATCGTTGTTGATGCCGCTTGAGACGTTGTCTACTGCTATCAAGGGCGATGGCAGTTTTCAACAACAACTGCAGCGGGTTGAGCTTGATACCACCATCGCCAGCCAACGGGATACCATGACCCCACTACTGGATCAGATCTCTACCGACATCGCCACCGTAGTGCAATTGGCGGAACAACAGATTAAGCAAACTGAACAACACACCGCCGCCAAGATCGATAGCAGTATGCAGCAATTACTGCTACTGGCGGGGCTTTGTATCCTATTGCTTGTGGCCATGTTAGTTAATTTACTGGCTACCCTAAAACGTAGCTTAACCACCTTAACCTGCGGCATAAAAGCGATAGCACATGGTGACTTCTCGCAGCAAATCGATACCAATCTACCGGCTGAATTTGCTCGTTTAGCCACATGGCTCAATCAAGCGAGCACTAGCAACCGCAACTTGATGGCGTCGTTACGCCAAGGCGGGCGCGAACTCGACCAAGCGGCAACCGTTAGTTCGCAAATTACCGAGCTACAACGACAACAACTCAATAACCAGTCCACTAAGACCACTCAGATTGCCATTGCGGTACAACAGCTAAATTGCAGCATGCAAAGCATCATCGACGACTGTGCTGCTACGGTGGCACAGAACCAGCTCAATGCCGACCTGATTGAGCAGGGTCAAAGCGCACTAAGCCATACCAGTACTCACTTTGAAAGCCTGTCCCACCATCTCAATGAAAACCAACTTTGTATGGATCAGTTAGAGCAACAGGTGATGGAGATTGGCGCAGTAGCCGAGGTGATTACCAGCATTGCTCAGCGCACTAACCTATTGGCACTCAATGCCGCCATTGAAGCCGCTCGAGCAGGCACACAAGGCCGCGGTTTTGCCGTTGTAGCCGCTGAAGTACGGGAGCTGGCTAAACAAACTGGGCTGCAGACCGATTCCATCGAAACCATGTTGGCAGGCTTGCATCAGGCCGCCAGCAAAGCAAGAAATAGCACCACCGTCTGCCGTCAGGAGATGGACAAAACCACCCAATTACGCCAACACCTTGCCGATGCTAACCAGCAGATCCACAACTCCATCGACGAGGTGAAAAACCGGACCGAAACCATCGCTACAGCAACCCAGATCCAAACTGAGCATTGTCACCAGATAAACCAGAACATCACTCACTTAGCTGAGCAATCAAGTCAACGTCAGCAGCAGCTGGATGAATTGTCAGTACAATCAAATCAGGTCGCTGCAATCGCCACCGAACAACGACAAAAATTGCGAAATTTCGTGGTGTGACCAGCCAAATTGCCATTTTGGGGTTGAACCCTGCCAAGTTAACCCCACATCTATCTCAATGAGATAAAGCGCCCGTCGGGCCGCTGTTTAGATGAAGGGTTCGAGATGACCACCATTGTGTCTGTTCGCCGCGGCGACAAAGTAGTTGTTGCCGGAGATGGCCAAGTATCACTTGGTAACACCGTGATGAAGGGCAATGCCCGCAAAGTACGCCTACTGTCTGGTGGCAAAGTCATTGCTGGCTTCGCCGGTGCCACTGCTGATGCGTTCACCTTATTTGAACTGCTTGAGTCCAAATTAAATGCCCACCAAGGTCACCTATTGCGTGCTGCCGTGGAGTTGGCAAAAGCGTGGCGTACCGAACGCTCGCTGCAAAAATTAGAAGCGATGTTGATCGTTGCCGACGCAGAAACCAGCTTGGTGATCTCCGGTAACGGCGACGTGGTTGAACCAGAGCACGATCTGGTTGCCATCGGCTCTGGCGGAAACTACGCCCAAGCCGCAGCCATGGCACTACTGAAGAACACTGATATGGACGCTCGCACTATCTGTGCTGAAGCCCTGACCATCGCCGGCGATATCTGTGTATTCACCAACCATTCCCACACCATTGAAGAACTGGCCACCAAAGCCAAGGAGACCAACTGATGTCTGCTATGACTCCACGCGAAATTGTATCCGAGCTGGACAGCCACATCATTGGTCAGTCTGGTGCTAAGAAAGCTGTTGCTATCGCCCTGCGTAACCGCTGGCGCCGGATGCAGCTAAACCCAGAGCTGCGCCAAGAGGTGACTCCAAAGAACATCCTGATGATCGGTCCAACCGGTGTTGGTAAAACCGAGATTGCGCGCCGCTTGGCTAAGCTAGCTCAGGCGCCCTTCATCAAGGTTGAAGCCACCAAGTTCACCGAAGTCGGTTACGTTGGTAAAGAGGTTGAGCAGATCATCCGCGATCTAACCGATTCTGCTATCAAGATGACTCGCGACCGCGAAGTAGAACGTAACAAGTTCCGCGCTGAGGAAGCGGCAGAAGAGCGTATCCTTGATGCATTGCTGCCTAAGCCTAAGGATCAGTGGGGTAACGACGAGAAAAGCAGTGGTGACTCCACCCGCCAGGTATTCCGCAAGAAACTGCGCGAAGGCAAGCTAGACGACAAAGAGATTGAGATCGAAGTTGCTCAAGCGCAAATGGGTGTTGAGATCATGACCCCACCGGGCATGGAGGAGATGACCAACCAGTTGCAAAGCATGTTCCAGAACATGGGTGGCCAACAAAAGGATCGTCGCAAAATGAAGGTGAAAGATGCCTTTAAAGCACTGATCGAAGAGGAAGCCGCTAAGCTGGTAAACCCAGAAGAGCTGAAAGAGAAAGCGATCGAATCAGTTGAGCAGAACGGCATCGTCTTCTTAGACGAAATTGACAAAATCTGTAAACGTGGTGAGGCCTCCGGCCCAGATGTATCCCGCGAAGGAGTACAGCGTGACTTGTTACCATTAGTTGAAGGTTGCACCGTCAACACCAAGCACGGCATGGTTAAAACTGACCACATCCTATTTATTGCCTCTGGCGCATTCCAGCTGGCTAAACCATCAGATCTTATCCCTGAACTGCAGGGGCGTTTGCCGATCCGAGTTGAACTAGACGCACTATCTGCACACGACTTCGTGCGGATCCTCACTGAACCTAACGCCAGCCTGACCGAGCAACAGATCGCACTGATGGGTACCGAAGGCGTTACTATTGAGTTCAAGCAAGATGGTATCGAACGTATTGCAGAAGCAGCTTGGCAGGTAAACGAGCGCACTGAGAACATCGGCGCCCGTCGTTTGCACACCGTAATGGAACGGCTAATGGAAGAGATCTCCTTTGAGGCCTCTGATAAGTCCGGCCAATCAATTGTTATCGATGCAGACTACGTTAACGACCACCTAGATGTACTGGTTGAAAACGAAGATTTGGCGCGCTTCATTCTGTAATTGAACCGCCATTACGTCACGAGCTAGGAGTACCTATGGGCCCGAAAGTTACCGCGTTAAAGTTGAAGCGTCAGTCCCGCGTATTGGAAGTGACTTTTTCCAATAACAACCACTTCAACATCGCCTGCGAGTTACTGCGGGTCTACTCTCCATCGGCTGAGGTACATGGTCACGGCAATCCCAAGCTAATGACCAACAAGCGCATGGTCAACATCGATAAGATCACCCCAGTGGGCAACTACGCGGTAAAGCTTCACTTCGATGATGGCCATGACAGCGGTATCTTCAGTTGGGATGTTCTGCACGAATTAGGCCGCAACCAAGCGACCCACTGGGAAGATTATCTCGCTCGCATTAAAGCCGCTAAGGCCAGTCGTGAGCCGCTAATTCCACTTAATGTGCAGTTTCACGATGCCAGTAAGGACTAACGGCTAACTGTTGTTGCCAACCAGCCACACTCAATCGAGTGTGGCTTTTTTATGGCGGTGTCACAGTTAAGTGTTGAGGTTTATATCAAGCCTTCAGCTCTACCGATTGCAGTACTCTCAAGGGATTATGTCGCGGTGGCGACAGCACATTCTTGTATGCATTAGCAGGGAGGTTCGCACCCTTTGGAATCCCCCTTGCCTTAGGTCGCCGTCCCAAACGCTTCGCTGGACAGCTCAAGATCAACGGCGGTAGTCCTTTCCCTTTATATCAAAACTCGTCTAGCCGGTGCTTTAACTGCATTGGTAAGAGCAACACTTAGTTGGTACACGGCCTTTTTATATACAACAAACAATCAAACAGCATTACCGCAGATGTTCTCGTTGCGATTGTCGGTATTGTTCTCTCGACTCCAGTTGTTCTGGCTCCTGTTGCCACAACCCTTCGGTGGGATCGTCATCCTCCTGCTCCCACTGATAGCGCTTACGGCGGGGCACCGGATCATCACGGCCAAACCATAAGGCCGCAAGTACCCCGCCAGCAGCGCCAAATAGATGGGATTCAAATGAGATGGAGGGATCCCGTGGCAGAATGCCGTAAACCATACTGCCAAACATAAAGAAGGCCAACATCATCAACCCAATTGAACGCAGGTCCAACCGAATCAAACTAACTACCAGTAGGTAAAAAAACAGACCATAAGTAATACCACTGGCACCAAAGTGATAACTGCTGCGGCCAACCAACCACACCCCGCAACCAGCGATAAGATAGATCGTCAGCAACACCTTCCAACGTGACTTAGGGTAGCCATACAGTAACGCCGCGCCGAGGATCACTATGCCAGTACTATTGGCCGCTAAATGCGCTGCTGAACCATGAATAAACGGGGCAGCTAGGATCCCCCAGACGCCAAACCATTCACGGGGATAAATACCGTATTGGTGCAGGGAATATCCCGACAACACCTCAAACAACCAAATGGCCCACAGTAACCCAGCAAAGCCAAGGCTGAGCTTAATGCTTTGTTTTAATGGTGCGAGTGCATCGGATATCCGCTTCATTCATCTCCTCGGTTGCCTAAACAGTAGACCGGGGTTGGCCGTTAACTATTACCTTGGGTCGTTATACGGTTTTACAATCACTTAACGATACTTGGATTGAAGGTTGGTTGGCTGCTCAGGCGACGTATGTTGTCGCCCATGCGTTGAAAGATCACTGCATGAGCTGGCAACATCGCCCACCAATACAACAAACCGGGCGCGCCAGAGGGATACCACCAACACTTAACCAACAGGGTGCAACCATGCCCTTCAGGCTCTAAGGCAAAGGTTAAACCACCCATGCCGGGGGCTTTCATGCCGAAGTGGAGGGTCAACTGTTGCGCTTCAAGGCATTCAGCCACCCGCCATGAATCGATTCTATCGCCGATCTGGAGGTGGTGGGGATCGCGCCGATAATAGCGCATCCCATCACCACCGATTAGCGCATCAATAAATTCGCGAATACGCCACAGCGGGTCCATCGCGAAGTAACGATGGCGGCCACCGATCTGACAAATTTCCCGCCACACCCGTTGTGGCGATGCATCGATATAAACCGTAGCTTGCTCCTGTTTGGGATAGAAGCTGTAGCTACTTTGCCAACGCCGCTTCAGCAGTGCCGCCATACTCGGATCTTGCGCCACAAGTTGCGTTTGCTCCTGCGCCAAGGTTTGCTTTACTGCAGCGTCAAAGTTCAACAGTTGGCGGGGGAAACGGGCTTGGATAGCACTGGCGTCACTAACCAAATCGTGCTTCAAGCCACCAATCAGCGCCTTGGCAATGCCTTCAGGCACTGAGGTAATAAAGCGTAGCCAATGCGAAGACAGGTCTGGGCTAAGTAACGGAACTGGGATGATGTGAATACGTCGATTAAGGATACTCGCCAATCGATGCATCTGCTGTTCATAGGTGAGTATTTGCGGCCCAGCAATATCATAGATTTTCTGTTCGCAATCATCAGCGTCCAATACCGATAGCAGATAAAATAACAAGTCATCCAGTGCAATCGGCGCCATCTTCGAACGCACCCAACGTGGCGTGATCATCACCGGCAGATTCGCAACGAGATCTCGCATTACCTCAAACGCCGCCGAGCCCGGCCCGATAACCACCGGTGAGCGCAACTCCACTACAGCAACAGAGCCTTGGCGAAGAATATTGCCAGTATCGATGCGGCTAGTGAGATGGGCAGACTGGGCACCGGGCGGGCAAACCGCGCCGAGGTAGATAATGCGTTTTACCCCGGCGGCAGCGGCGGCCTGAGCGAGATTGAAAGCCCCCTGTTGTTCACGCAGGTGGTAATTCGCCCCTTCAGTCATTGCATGCACTAAAAAGTAAACTACATCAATTTGTTCCAGTGCCAATTGCAACGCTTCGACATCCAATACATCCGCTTGCACGTGCTGGCACTGCTGCCATTGCGGCCTGGCCAGTCGAGCTAAATCACGACTGGCTAATCGCACCTGATGCCCAGCACGGAGTAAATGGCTTACCAAGTGGTTACCGACGAAGCCGCTGGCACCTAAAACTAAGATGTTACGCTTATTTTTTTCCATCTAATCCCTACGGTTAAGCCGGTACGGTCGATCACCATACCGATTCAATAGCGATCAGTATGCGGTGACCCATTTGTGCAACCATGCTTCCGGCAGTTGGCTTCGTTGCCATGACCGTTGGCACAGTGAGCTAACATCATCCCAGCGTCCCGCCAGCAACCACTCGACAATGGCATCACCCATTGGAGGGTAACCAACCGGCACGCCTTGGGGCTGTGGTAGCCAACGCTCAATGTCGGCTTTATCGAGCTGCTTCATTACGCTAGCGGCCCCAAGCAACTCCAATGCTAACGCATTGGATAGTTGTTCAAATTGGCCATGTAATGGCTTTAATAATAGCTTCTTCCCCAGCACCAGTGCTTCTGAAACCAAACCAAAACCAGCAGAGCAAATGACGCCACTGCAACCAGCTAACTCATGTTGAAAGGCATCACGGCTAAAGCTGTGCCAACTCACATTGGGTGGAATCGCCACTGGCGGTTGACCATGAAATACTGAGAAGTGTTGATGTGGCATACCTGCTAGCTGCTGAGCAATCTCATCCGCACTCTCAAACGGCAAATACACCAGCACGCGGTTGTGTTGCTCTGCGGTAGCAGTAATAGGCTCAATAATCGGCGGTAGTAGGTTGCAGTCGAAATGGTGCCAATGGCAACCAAGGCTGGTGGTTGATGGGGCGAAGTACTTCATCACCACTTGGTTGATAAAACCATCGCCAGCCACTGGCACCGGCTGCAGAAACGCTTTTTGGTGACTAACTCCAATGCACGCAACCCGCTGCTGTTTAGCTGCCCAAGCACTAATGGGTTCAAAGTCATTAACAACTAAATCGTACGGCTGCAGATCCAGTTGTTTGATATCTCGCCAACAGCGCCACAGGTTGTTATGTCTCGCGGTTTTTCCGACCTGCACCTTGCCATTAGCAGTGCAAAAAGTGAGTCCTTGCCGCCACTGGTAGGCACCAAAGTCATCCATATCAAAGAACTGATCCGACGCACGCCCTGAAAACAGGTAATCAACCTGTACTCCAGCTCTTTTAAACGCCTTTGCCAGCACTCTGGCTCGAGTTAAATGGCCATTACCTGTGCCCTGTACACCGTAGAGGATCCGCATCGTTATCCTTAATCCTGGCTGGCATCAATTGAGCCAATAAATACCTAACTTTGCAGCCCAATACCCCAATGCCGCGCCAGCAACGACGTCACCAAGATAATGAACCCCAAGAATCACTCGTGAACACCCCACCAGCCCTGCCCACAGATAGACAATCGGTGCCAATGGTGGCCAATACCACGTCAACAACGTCGCAAACACAAACGCTGCTGCACTATGGCCCGACGGCAAACTGAACTTATCGTGAGGCTGAACTATGGCTGCAATGCCTAATACCGCATGGCAAGGGCGATTACGCTTGAGGCCGTTCTTCAACAGCCAATAGAGCGGTAGCTCAATGGCAAAACTGGCTAAGCCAGACCACAAAAACTGCCGCCCAGAAACGCCGTCGAAACTCGCCATTAACAAGGCAAATACAAGATAGCCAGCACCATCGCCACTCAACGAAAATAGTCGCGCGCTCCGTTGCCAGTAGTGGGGGTTAGGAAGAGTTTGCAAGCGCATCATCAATGCACGGTCATGACTGTCGAGGAAATGCCACATCAGCTTATGCTCACCAGAGTTAACTGGCTTAACAGTGACGAGAGGCAATGACAGCTCGGTTACAAAGGCAAGAAATAACAGTGACACCGGTCAGCGTAACGGCGCCTCTTGAACTGATAGTTTCACAATAGCGATAAGCGGATGGATGGTGGCCTAGACAAAAAGAAAGGCTGTGTACCAATTAAGTGTTGTTGCCAATGCTGTTAAAGCACCGGCTAGGCGAGTTTTGATACCTGGGGAAAGTACTACCGCCGTTGAGTTTCTGCCGCATTGGAGCAGTTCAACGAAATGTATTGGACTGTGACCTAATGCAAGGGGAATTCCTAATGGGCGAAGCTCGCCCGAATGCATACAAGAATGTGCCGTCGCCACCGCGACATAACCCCTTAAGAGTACTGCAATCGGTACAGCCGAAGGCTTAAGATAAACTTCAACAGCTAACTACGACACAGCCAAAAGAAACCCCAACAACGCGCGGCACTGTTGGGGTTTGTCTTTATTGGGGAGTTAAGCCGGTTGTTGGCTTTGCTCTCGACCCATTTTAATTAGGTAGAACACATTAATGCCGACACAGAAGCCATTCATTAACGCTACTGGCCACGCACCGATGCTGGCACCGTAGATAACAAACAAGATACAACCGGTCATGTTGATCCAGCGCAGCTTGACGATATTTTTCATCATCAACGAGATTGCGACAAACAATGACGCTGCGTAACCAACAAACTCAATTAAATTAAATTCCACCGGAATGCCTCATTAGTGCTGGGCGCGAATAGCATATCAATCAATCTATTCGTGCCCGAAAGTTAGGGGTGCATACTAACAATGGTTTCACTTGTGACTCCATTGTTGCTTGTTCATTTTGTGACTTGCAGCCAAGTGTAAACAAAGAGTTCGCTATAGTGAACAATTAATGTCACGAATTTGCTGTTCAACATTGCATTGCCATGTAGGTTCGCTATTTTCGAGAAAGTACCCACAACTGGACTGACTAATGGACTACAACACTTCTGCTCTGTGCGATCTCTATGGCGATCAAATCGATGTACTGGAACCACTGTTTAGTAACTTCGGTGGATTACTTTCCTTTGGTGGTCAGATCCATACAGTCAAATGTTTCGAGGACAACAGCGCCATCGCTGCGTCACTCGATCAAGATGGCCGCGGCAAGGTGTTGGTTATCGATGGTGGCGGTTCGATGCGGCGGGCACTGTTCGACTCGCCCCTAGCGGAGCTGGCATTACAGCAGCAGTGGGAAGGGGTGATAATCTTTGGTGCCGTGCGCGATGTAGATCAGCTCGAAGAGTTAGATCTTGGCATTATGGCGTTGGCTTCAATACCCGTTGGGGCTTGTCAAAATAATGAAGGTCAAAGCGATGTCGCGGTGAACTTTGCCGGCGTTACCTTCTGGCCTGAAGATTATATCTATGCCGACAGTACCGGCGTAGTGCTGTCACAGGAGCCGCTAGAAACCGAGTAGTTCACTCATTTAGTGGCACCGGCTTCGCTACGGCGAAGCCTTGTACCCCGTCAATTCCAAGTTGCCATAGGGCGTTGGCCAGCTCTGGTTCTTCAACTTGCTGAGCTACTACGCTGATGCCACGACTATGGGCAGCGGCGATCATCATCTCAATCAGATCACTATGGCTGCCATCGGTCAGCAAGGCGCGGGTATAGCCCGGATCCAGCTTTATCCCCTCCAGTCCATGCTGGGACATCAATACCATCCCTGCCGGAGTGGTGTGATCCAACCATATTCGCGCCCCAAGCAAAGCCATCCGTTCAATAAAACGAACAGTCGCATCGGCATCAAGTAACAGTGCCCGCTCCGGGATCTCAAGCAACAACTGCTGCCAGTAACCGTCTAAGATACGTTGCAACATCGCTGGCAATTGCGGATCCAGTACCGACTCAGCGGTCAAGTTACAGCTCAAGCTGCCCTCAACGCCGTTACCCAGCTCTGACTTCAACGTATTCAGTACCAACAGATCCAATTGCCGATAGCTCTGTTGGCGGGCCGCCATCGCCATCACTGGGCCAGGATTATAGTGTTGCTCACCATCATTGAAGCGCGTGAGGATCTCACGATGCAATACATGGTTATTGGCGTTTTCAACCGACTGTACCAACAGAGACGGTGCGGTGTTCAAGAGCCGCTGTAACAACTGCTGTTGCTGTGCCAGTGGCACTTCCTCCGTCGCACTTGCTGAGCCCTTAAATACACTGGAGTCCGGCAATGCAATCGCTTCAGACAGCAACAACTCCAGTTGCTGCTCAACCTCATTAGGTTGATCATTAAGATGGTATTCACAGGCTGCCAGCAATACTCTATCAGCGCCGGCTTGATGCACCAACGACGACAACTCGCCTCGCAAAGCCATCTCTTCAGCTGACAGTTGTGATAGCTGCAACCCAGGAAACAACAGCGTAAACTCGGCAAAGCCGGTGCGATACAGTCGGCCTAAAGGTAACTGCAACGCAAATTTGGTGAGTGTTGCCGCTACCTGCTGCAGCAGCGTTTTACTGCTACCACTGCCATGCTGCAGTTCAATTCGATCAATCCCAGTCAGGTGCAATTTTAATAGCGTGCCACCTTGATGCTCACGATCTTTCAGTGCTTGCCCCACACGTTGTTGATAGCGGCTAAGATTACCAAGACCTGTATCGTCATCCACCAAAGTTTGGCGCCGCAACCGTTCCATCCTCACAACCTGCTGCTTAACCATCGCTTCCGAGTTATCCACCATTAGGTTCATGGTCCGTACCAGTGACGCCATCTCGCGAATGGAGGGGATCTGCTCTTGTCGAATGTAGTGGTGACGCCGTAAACCATTGGCCTGTTGTTCCGCCAATGCCAACGGTTTGAGTACACGAGTTAACAGCCAACTGGCAACGACGATGGCAATAATGGCGATGAACAGCGTAACGAGTAACGCCTGCCGCCCGGTTTGCCACAACAACTGTTGCGATGATGCCGCACTGGCTTGTACCTCAACCGTGGCCACCAGTTGCCATTGACTATTGATCTGGCTGCTTACCACTGGCGCCCGCAGCGGCAACAATCGCTCGAACCAACCGTCAGCAGCGACAGCCCCTGTAGTGCGTTGTCGCAGTAGCTCCTGCGCCCCATCAAGGCTGGTCAAGCGAATCAGTGCATAGTCGCCTTGATCAAAGATGCTATCTAGCATCGATTCCGCTAACACCCAGTCATGCTGGCGCAGTACCGGCGCTAAGCTCAACCCCAGAGAAGTAGCCGTATCTTGGCTATAAACGGCCAACTGCTGCGATAAGAACTGCTGGCTACCACGCAGGTACAAACTGGCACTGGTAACGCTAATTGCACCAACCAATAGCAATAATCCCAACAACAACACCCGAAATAGACTCATCCCTGCTCCTCCCGATTCATCCGCTGCAGGAGATCGCCCCACAGATCGACGCCATTATCACCGGATTTAAGCAGCACCCCTTGATCGAATGCCCGCGCACGCCACAACCCTTCGGCATTAAAGCTATATACCGGCACCAAATCTGCCCGCTCTGCTCCGGTTTTTATCTCATTCTGGAGGTTATCCAATACCAGTGGCATCGCATCTGGCGAAGATAAATACAGCAGCACCATATGGGCCTGATTTAACTCAACCGCTTTCACATACATCAACCTAAGTTGCTCAGACGGCACTCCTAAGATCCGCAAAATGAAATATTTTGCGATAGTGAAATCTTCACAATCACCACCTCCAGTGGCCACCATCTCAACCGGTGTGGCCCAATAATCTGCTTGCTGCCAATGCTCGGAATCGGCCACAAACTGCAGTTGATTGAGATAGCGATTAACCCGGTCGAGTTGAACCGGTACCGAATGGGCTTGGGCGAGCTCTTGCTGCAGCCATTGGTATAGCTCGGATACGCGCACACGAGCCGGCTGCCCATACTGCTGCTCTACTGCAGATAAGGCAGGTTCACTAAAAAATCGATGCCAACGTGCTTTCTCAGTTGGCTCTGCGACAGCAGCGAATGAGCAAACCATTCCCAACAACCATAAACATCGCAACGGCAACTCTTCCTTCTTTGGTTAACCTGTTCAATCTCAAAGGATTGGTACAGTGTCGTTTTTGTTGGTTGCATATTGAGTGTAGACTGTGGCGAGTTTGTAGACGTCAACACAGGATTACGTAACATGGCCGACCATGGCGAAGATAAGACCCATTTTGGGTACAAAGATGTAGAAGCAACCCAAAAGGCTGACATGGTCGCCGAGGTGTTCCACTCTGTTGCTTCGAAGTACGACTTGATGAACGACGTTATGTCGTTCGGTGTTCATCGCTACTGGAAGCGCTTTACCATTGAATGCGCTGCAGTTCGCCCCGGCATGCGGATCTTAGATCTGGCCGGTGGTACTGGCGATCTAACCGCTAAGTTCTCTCACCTTGTGGGCGAAACTGGCGAAGTGGTTCTTGCTGATATCAACGAATCGATGCTTAAAGTCGGCCGCGCTAAACTGCAAGACCGTGGCATCGTTGGTAACGTTAACTACGTGCAAGCGAACGCCGAAGCTCTACCGTTCCCAGATAACCACTTCGATGTTATCACCATCGCATTTGGTTTGCGTAATGTCACTGATAAAGCTAAAGCTTTACGTTCAATGCAGCGCATCCTTAAGCCTGGTGGCAAGCTGTTGGTATTGGAATTCTCTAAGCCGCAAAACGCCGCGATGCAGAAAGCCTACGACTTCTACAGCTTCCAAATTATCCCCCGCATGGGTTCGATGATCGCTGGCGATGCCGAGTCGTACCGTTACCTGTCTGAATCGATTCGCATGCACCCAGACCAAGAAACGCTCAAAGAGATGATGATAGAGTCTGGCTTCGACCAAGCCGATTACATCAACATGACCAATGGTGTGGTTGCACTGCACCGCGGCTACAAGTACTAACTGGCGCTAAACCAAGTAGGAAGGTATGCAACTATCGACTTTACTTGCAGGCGCACTCGAAACCGCACTCGAGCGCCTGTTAAAGCAGCACCCTAACCCAACTCCGTTAGCCCAATGGCAGGGGCAAGTGGTGCGGGTGCAGCTGAACCCATTACCGTTTCCGCTGTATCTGATCATGTCAGATCCGATCCAGGTCTACAGCCATTACGATGATCAGTGTGATTGCAGCTTATCGCTGTCGATTACCACTCTGGCCAAGCTCAAGCAGAGCGCCAATTTGACCGAATTAAGTCAAGGCGGTGAACTGGAGATTGAGGGCGATATTAAGTTAGCTGGCCAACTAGCTAACTTGCTGGCTGCGGTTGAACCGGATCTTGCAGAGCCTTTGAGTAAGGTTGTCGGTGGGGCCATGGCCTATCGCATAGACAACTTTGGCCGCAGCTTGCTCAATAAAGCCAGCAACGATCTCAGTCGTCTTAGTGGCCACAGTGCCGCCTTTATTCGCGATGAACTGCAATTGGGCCCAACCCAAGCAGAGATGACCCAGTTCAGTGATGCGCTCAGTGATCTAGAACACCGGGTTGCTGCAATCGCCGCCGCCCTTGATAACAACGGAACGGCGCAATGAGTTTGGGAGCCATAGTTCGTGGCTATGTGATCACCAAAACCTTTCGAAAATACCGTTTAATCGATGCGTTGCCACAGCAGCAGGTGCCTAAGACATTACGTTGGTTTGATAAAGCACTGTTCTGGATGGGGCGCGACAACATCGAACGACCACTGCCAGAGCGAGTAAAACTGGCGTTCCAAGAGCTGGGACCGGTGTACATTAAGCTTGGGCAGATGCTCTCAACCCGCCGCGATCTGCTTCCGGACGATCTCGCTGACTCATTAGAACAACTGCAGGATCAGGTACCACCGTTCGACCCACTGCAAGCTAAAGCACGTATCGAAGCGGCGTTGGGTGGCCCAGTAGAGCAGTTTTTCGATGACTTCAGTATCGAGCCTTTGGCTTCCGCTTCCGTTGCTCAGGTGCACAGCGCCCGTTTAAAAGAGAGCGGCGATGAAGTGGTACTCAAGGTGATCAGGCCTGATATCGATGTACAGATCCGATCTGATCTGCAGTTGATGGAGATGGGCGCTAAGTTGTTGGCTAGCACCAAGGTGGGACAACGATTACACCCAATAGAGGTTATCGAAGACTACCGCCGCACCATCCTCGCCGAACTTGATCTCACCCGTGAAGCCAATAACGCTATTCGTGTTGGCACTGCGTTTGAGGGTTCTGACGCGCTCTATGTACCTAAGGTCTATGACCAATATAGCCACCGAAACCTGATGGTGATGGAGTTGGTACGCGGTATTCCTGTGTCCGATGTGGAATCATTAAGTGCTCACGGCACTAACATGAAATTGTTGGCCGAACGTGGCGTCGAGGTATTCTTTACCCAAGTATTTCGCGACAACTTCTTCCATGCCGACATGCATCCTGGCAACATTTTTATTGATGTTACCAATCCAGACAACCCGCACTACATTGGCATCGATTACGGTATAGTCGGTGAGTTGTCGGAGCAAGATAAGCGCGATATGGCGGCCATCTTCTTGGCCTTTTTTCGCCACGATTATCATCGTTTAGCCGAGGTTTTTCTGGCAACCGGCTGGGTTGATGCCAGCGCCAACATGAACGATTTCGAATTTGCATTACGGCAAGTATTCCAACCGCTACAGAACCAGCCTTTGGGTAAAATCAGTTTCGGTCACGTGCTGGTAAGCCTGTTTCGCACCGCCCATCAATTTGGCATGGTGGTGAAACCGCAGCTGGTGCTGCTGGAAAAAACACTGCTTTATGTTGAAGGCTTAGGACGACAGCTCTATCCCGAATTGGATCTGTGGGAGACCGCAAAGCCCTATTTAGAAGAGTGGCATGCACAACGTCTCAGCCCTCAAAGTCAATGGCAACGATTCCTCGACTCTGCGCCTGACGCATTGGAAAAACTGCCGGAGATCCCAGAACTGGTTCACCAAAACCTGACTTTAACTCGTGAGTTCTTAAAAGAACCGAATCAAATTCTATCCAACTATATCGAACAACGGCAGCAACACCACAAAAGCAGTTTGTTCTTTAATAGCGGCAGTGTTTTAGTGATCTCAAGCACAATCTTATTGGATAAAACAGTTACAATCTGGCCCTCCGCCATTCTCGCAAGCCTAGGTTTTGTGGCATGGATTATCGGCTGGCAAATTAGAAAACCGTAGCATCGCGCGGTACACTTAAGTTATTTTCACTGGTGACTGTTTCACCGGTACAACTATCTATAGATGGAGCCATCAATGGGCAATTTTGGTATCTGGCAACTTCTGATTGTCGCGCTTATCGTCGTGTTACTGTTCGGAACTAAGAAACTGCGCGGTATTGGCGGCGACTTAGGCGGTGCGGTTAAGGGCTTTAAGAAAGCGATTTCTGACGAAGACGGCGATAAGAAAGCTGTTGAAGAGAAAGTCGCTGCAGAAAAGCCTGCAGCTGAGAGCACTACCGCTGCAAAAACCAGCGAAACTGCAGATCAAAAAACTAAAGAACAGGCCTAAGTCGTATGTTCGATGGATTCGGCTTCTTTGAAATTATCATTGTTTGCGTAATTGGCCTGGTTGTTTTGGGGCCTGAACGTTTACCTGTGGCTGTTCGTTCAGTATCACGTTGGTTTACTACCGCTAAGCGTATGGCAACCTCCGTTCGTACCGAACTGGAACAAGAGCTGAAAATTGAACAACTTCAGACAGATCTCAAGACAGCGGAGTCTCGCGGTCTAAAGGATCTTGATCCTGACTTGCAAAAATCCATTGAACAATTGCGCGATGCGGCGTCCTCGGTAACCCGACCATACGCCGCGCCTAGTTCTGATGCAGACACCGCAGCTGCGCCTAAGGCCGAAGTTAGTGCCGAGCCAGCTGCAGCGTCTGACGCCAAACCGGCCTCCCCTAGTTCCGCAGCAAAAGATTAATTTATGTCTGAGCAACAACCGTTAATCAGCCACTTGATGGAGCTGAGAAATCGCCTGATGCACGCCGTTGGCGCGGTATTTGTGGTGTTTTTCTCAATTGCCTACTGGGCCAACGACATCTATCACTACTTATCGCAGCCTTTGCTATCGGTACTGCCAGATTCTGCATCGATGATTGCGACCGATGTCGCGTCACCGTTCTTTGCCCCGTTCAAGTTAACCTTGGTTTTGGCATTCTTTATTGCCATTCCTTATGTCCTCTTTCAGGCTTGGGCGTTTATCGCGCCGGGGCTGTATAAGCACGAAAAACGCTTGGTTACGCCACTGCTGTTTTCGTCAACCATTCTGTTTTATGCTGGTATCGCGTTCGCCTACTACTTGGTGTTCCCGGTTGTGTTTGGCTTCTTCACCAGCGTTGCCCCAGACGGGGTGGAAATTGCTACCGATATCAATAGCTACCTTAATTTTGTGTTAAAGCTATTCTTTGCTTTCGGACTGGCATTCGAGATACCAATCGCGGTAGTGTTGCTGTGCTGGACTGGTGCAACTGATGTTGCCAGCCTTAAGGAAAAACGCCCATATATTGTTGTCGGTGCTTTTATCATCGGCATGGCTCTAACCCCGCCAGACGTGATCTCTCAGACCATGCTCGCGGTGCCGATGCTCCTGTTGTTCGAAGGCGGTTTGATATTTGCTCGTCTATACAAACCTGCTGACGATGAAGAAGAGGTAAGCGACGCATAGGTTAGGAGCACTTAACCGCCCAGGGAGGCAAACCATGCGTCGAACTACAACTACTATTGCGGCGCTGCTTTTTAGCAGCGCCGCCTTTGCATCTACTGCTGGCTGCCAAGCTGACGCAGATCCAAGCTCTCGTTTAGCCTGCTACGACTCGATGGCCTCCACTATCGATGAGTGCCAAAGCAAAACCGACAAACTCGACCGTTTGGTTTGCTTCGATAATATCTCTGAAGCAATCAAGACCGTACTCGGCGCCAACAAGAGCAGCACAGTGACTCCGGCTGTACCGGCAGCTGCGGCGGCCACCACCGCAGCCGTCGTTGCCGCACCAACCCCGGTTGCAACCCCAGTTGATCCGGTTGGACTTTTCGGCCATGAGAATAAGAAGAAAGAAGAGCAAGCGGAAGCTATCGACTCTATCTCTGCTACCGTCACTAGCATCTCTACCGATCCTTACGGCAAGTTCACCCTAACCTTGGACAATAGCCAGCGCTGGCGCCAAACCGAAAGCGGTCGCTTCAAAGTAGGCAATGGCGATACCGTGATAATCAGCCGCGCCTCATTCGGTTCATTCCTGTTAAAGCGCGCAGGCAGCAACAAGCAAATTCGCGTTAAACGTCAGTAATGCAGCCACTCACCGACATCGCCGTTAACCTCAGCTCGAGTCAGTTTAAAGGCGATATCGACGTGGTTGTCGCTCGTGCTGCCACTGCTGGGGTAACCTCGCTATTGAACCTCTCCAGTACCGTTGCCGAAGCCCAACAAGGACTGGAGTTGAGTCAACGCTACCCACAGGTCTTTAGCACCGCCGGAGTGCACCCACATAACGCCAGTGAGTGGAATCAACATAGTGGCGCGACTTTACGATCACTGCTGAGCGCTCCCAAGATGGTAGCTGTGGGCGAATGTGGGCTCGACTACAATCGCGATTTTTCACCACGACCAGCGCAACGGGCCGCCTTTGCCGAGCAACTGCAATTGGCAGTCGAACTGAACCTGCCGGTGTTGATGCATTGTCGTGAAGCCTACCAAGACTTTGTGCCGCTGGTGGCGGCGGTTCGTCCGCAGCTGCCCGCGGCAATATTGCACTGTTTTACTGGTTCAGCCGAGGAGTTAGGCCAAGCACTCGAGCTTGATTGCTACATCGGCATCACCGGCTGGATTTGCGACGAACGTCGCGGCACGTTGCTACGGCAATTGGTGAAAACCATCCCCGACAACCGCTTGCTGCTCGAAACGGATGCTCCCTATTTGCTGCCGCGAGATCTCAGACCTAAGCCGAAATCGCGCCGTAATGAACCGGCCTACTTACCGCACATTGCGCAAACGGTAGCTCAGCTCAGAGGCCAAAGCGTCGACACGGTGAGCCAACTCTGCCAACAAAATGCAGCGGCAGCGCTGATCCCTGCCCATCTACTCATAAATACTTAGTTAGATTGGTATTAGTTTGTGAACGATCGCATTTCAATACTAAGCCTGTTTGCTAACATAAGTTCATCGCAGCGATAGAGTTGCCAATATTACCCACAAGGAGCCGATAGTGAGCCCAGTAACCGGAGCTTTCCCACGTAGCCGTCCACGTCGTATTCGCAAGCAAGAGTTCTCCCGCCGCATGATGGCAGAGAACACCATTACTGCTGCGGATTTGATCTATCCAGTATTCGTATTGGAAGGCAACAACCGCATCGAAAAGGTTGAATCGATGCCTGGCGTAGAGCGCAAATCGATTGATTTGTTGCTGGAAGAAGCTAAAGAACTGGTTGAGTTAGGCGTTCCTGCCATTGCCCTGTTCCCAGTAACCCCGGCTGACAAAAAGTCGCTGGGTGCTGAAGAAGCATTTAACCCAGAAGGCTTAGCACAAAAGGCCGTCCGTGCACTTAAGCGTGAGTTCCCTGAGCTGGGCGTGATCACTGACGTTGCACTAGACCCGTTCACCACTCACGGTCAAGATGGCATCATTGATGACGAAGGCTACATCCTGAACGACATCACCACTGAAGTATTGGTACAGCAGGCGCTGTCTCACGCTGAAGCTGGTGCTGACATCGTTGCTCCATCTGACATGATGGACGGTCGTATCGGCGAGATCCGTGATGCTCTGGAAGCGGCTGGTCACGTTAATACCCAAATCATGGCTTACTCCGCTAAGTACTCCTCGAGCTTCTACGGCCCGTTCCGTGATGCCGTCGGCTCTGCCGGCAACTTGGCTGGTGGCAATAAGCACACCTACCAGATGGATCCAGCTAACTCTGACGAAGCGATTCACGAAGTTGCCATGGATATCCAAGAAGGTGCCGATTACGTGATGGTGAAGCCAGGTATGCCGTACTTGGACATCGTTCGTCGCGTCAAGACCGAACTCAAGGTACCTACCTTCGCTTATCAAGTAAGTGGCGAATACGCCATGCTGAAAGCGGCTGCCCAGAACGGTTGGTTGGCTGAAGAGAAAGTAGTAATGGAAGCGTTGATGTGCTTCAAGCGCGCTGGCGCCGACGGCGTACTAACCTATTTCGCCAAAGACATCGCACGTTACCTCAAACAACAAGGTTAACCGCGAGTCTGATAACAACGGTAGGTTTATCCTGCCGTTTTTTTTGGGCTGTGAAGCAACTAAGTGTTGTTCTTTCCAATGCTGTTAAAGCACCGGCTAGGCAAGTTTTAATACAAGGGGAAGCACTACCGCCGTTGCTCTTCTGCCGCATTGGAGCAGTCCAGCGAAGCGTTTTGGACTGCGACCTAAGGCAAGGGGGGCAAAGCTCCCCCTTTGGGTGCTGTCGCCACCGCGACATAACCCCTTAAGATTATTGCAATCGGTACAGCCGAAGACTTGATATAAACCTCAACACTTAACTGTGACACAGCCTTTTTTGGCTACTACTGAATGCGTTCGATCACACTTCCGCTAAGACAACGGAATTTTTCGAGGGAATAACGTTCAGAATGATAACTTCGCGTTAACTCAAGCAAAGGTTCTAACATGCGAGCAATAGCATTAGTGGCGCTACTGGCGCCAATATGGTTTTCCCCAGCCCAAGCCAATAGTGGCTGTGGTTTCGACCAAGATAATTCCGGTGGCCTGTTCGCCACTTGTGATCAAGATGATGAGAAGAAAGAGGTTATTTTGACTGGCGCATTGGATCTGGCTGGCTTGGCTCAGCAACCCCACTTCAGCGATAACGTCGCAGCTTACACCCCAGCCGCAGCTCCACTAGCGGCGCTACAACAGATCACCACGCCAACCGAGATTGTGGTCATTTTGGGAACCTGGTGCCCAGACTGTCACCGCGAAACACCACGTTTAGTAAAGGTGTTAGCCGAGGCGAACAACCCGAACATCAGCGTCAAATACATCGGCGTTGACCGTAACAAAAGCGATGAACAAGGCCTATCTGCCAACTACGAATTCACTCGTATCCCGACCTTTATCATCAACCAAAATGGTGCTGAAGTTGGCCGAATTATTGAGTCAACCAAGGTGAGTACCGAACAAGATCTGCTCGATATCATCACTAACTAAATCGGTGTAATGGATATACCAACGACGGCCAAGGTGCCGTCGTTTTTGTGTTGGAAATGGAATGTCTCAAGCTGCAATAAATCCCCTGGGAGTGAGGTTGTCACTCTTATCCTCATTGATGTACGGCATCATCCCTTGGTACGTCACCGCCTTTGTGGTGCTGGATGGCACCGCACTTTTCTATTGCCGAGTGACATTAGTGTTTGCGTGCTTAGCCTCATTAATGGTCTTTCAGCGCGGCTTTAATGAGCTGGCTCGCGTGATTGCCAACCCCAAAGTGCTAGCATTGGTTCTGCTTGGAGGGGTACTCAACGCTTCGCAATGGTGGCTGTTCGTATGGGCACCAGTTAATGGCTTGACCAAAGAGTTGTCATTGGGGTTCTTTTTATTGCCATTGACTATGGCTCTAGCGGGACGAATGTGGCTTAAGGAGTCGCTTTCCCAACTGCAGCGCTACGCTATTGCAATTGCGATTCTCGGCGTTGCTGTTGAACTCTTCTGCCAGGGGGAACTGTCGTGGGTAACGTTATCACCGGCGCTGGTGTTTCCAGTCTATTTCTTATTACGTCGTAGTTTAGGGATCAGTGCCTGTACCGGGTTGTTTATTGAAGTCTCGTTGTTCACCCCCCTCGCGCTCTACGGCTTAGCTACAACCCCACAAATTGCCCTGAACCTTACCCAGCCCAGCTTTTTGTTATGGTTAGTGGGATTTGCCCTGTTAGCCTCTGGCTCGATGCTCAGTTATCTGGCCGCCAGTCAGCGCCTGCCAATTTCTCTGTTTGGTTTGCTCAGTTACCTTGAGCCTACATTGTTGTTTCTGGTGGCGATTGTGGTGTTGCAAGAACCGATGGCACTGGCGCAGATAGCCAGCTATGGTCTGATTGGAATTGCGACCGTTATAGTAATGTTGGATACCAGCACAACACTTCGGCGGCAATTACCATGCTAATGCACAAGGCCAGAGTTAACTCCGGCCTAATCCGCTAATTGTGTACTTCAGCTATTTCGCAACGTTGCCAGCAACATTCAGCGCGTCCCAGGTACGGGCGAACGGTGGGGCATAACACAGATCAAGCATACCGAGATCTTCGGTGGTCATGCCGCTGTGGATTGCCGCCGCTAAGGTATCAACTCGCAATACCGCGCCTGCGCCACCAACCAGCTGGCCACCAACAATAACCTTGCTGTCAGCTTCGTAGATAAGTTTTACTGCAATATCTTGCTGCCATGGTACGTAGTTGGTGGTGTTCTTATCACGGATAAACACGGTCTTGGTGTGCAGCCCAAGTTGTTCCGCTTCCTTGGTACTAATGCCGGTTCGGCCCGCCTCAACATCCATCACCTTAACTGCGGCACTGCCTAAGGTGCCAGCAAAGGCACGCGAAGCCCCAGCGAGGTTCTCACCAATGATGCGGCCAATCTTATTAGCGGTGGTCGCCAACGGAATGTACACCGCTTGTTGGCTTATGCGATGCCATACGGTCGCGCAGTCGCCGGCAGCATAGACGTTAGGCAAACTGGTTCTGCCCTGAGCATCGATAACAATGGCGCCATTGGCCAAGCGCTCGATGCCGGTATCGGCCACAAACTCTGTGGTTGGCCTAACCCCTGTGGCAACAATAACCAGATCAGCGTTGTATTGCCCTTGGTTGGTTACCACTGTCGCAACCTTGTCATCTCCTTGCAGCGCCTGCACCATTTCACCTAGATGCACATCGACATCGTGACGCAGCAATTCAGCTTGAATCGCCTCCGAGACTTCGGTGTCGAAGGATTCAGACAACACTCGCTCACCCAGTTCGACTAAGCGCACCCGCTTGCCCTGCTTGTGCAGCGCTTCAACCATCTCTAAACCGATGTAACCGGCGCCGATCACAACAACGTCATTGATGTCACTTTGCTCCGCCAGCTGGCGTAGCTTAAGGCCATCGTCCATGGTTTTAACAAAGTGAACGTTAGCGAGATCGAGCCCCTTGATTGGTGGCCGTACTACCGAGGCTCCGGTGGCTATCATCAATTTATCATAAGGCTGGCTAAACTCTTGTCCAGTCGCTAGCTCCTTTACCCGTACCTGCTGAGTCGAGGTATCAATCTTCAACACCTGATGTCCCGTGCGTAAGTCGATGCCACTGGCTTGAAATTGCTCAACTGAACGCTCGGCCATGTAGCTTGGCTGATCGAAAAAGCCACCAACAAAATAGGGCAAACCGCACGCGCCGAAACTTACCACTTGGCTTTGCTCAAACACGGTAATGGTGGCGTCTTTGGCACTACGACGCGCCTTAGCTGCGGCGCTCATGCCTGCGGCTTCTGCACCAATAATTACGATATTCATAAGCTTGTTACTCAACAATTAGTATTGCATGGATGCGTTTTATTACCGCCGATGGACCGGCGCTTACTGCTGTAATGCCATCACGCTTGATCAGCTGCAATATCTCAAATCCATGCATTTATAGAAAACAAAAGGCTGTGTACCAACTAAGTGTTGTTCTTTCTAATACTGATAAAGCACCGACTTGGCGAGTGTTGATACAAGGGCAAAGCACTACCGCCGTTGATCTTCTGCCGCATTGGAGCAGTTCAGCGAAGCGCTTTGAATTGCGACCTAAGGCAAGGGGGATTCCAAAGGGGGCGGAGCTCCTCTTTGGGTTCTGTCGCCACCGCGACATCCTCCCCTTAAGCACCGAAATCGGTGAAGCCGAAGGCTTGATATAAACCTCAACACTTAACTGTGACACAGCCAAACAAAAGGGCCGCCTCAATGGCGGCCCTCCAAATCTGATCGTCACGATTCGTTTAGGATACTGATTCCATATCCAGTTCCAACTCTTGTTTGCCGTTAAAGGTGTCCATATCAGTTTCACCAAGCAGACGGCTGGTAATAAAGCCTGATGTGATGGCACCGTTTACGTTCAACGCGGTACGACCCATATCAATTAATGGCTCGATGGAGATCAACAAACCCACCAAGGCGACCGGCATATCCAGTGCAGACAACACAATAAGCGCTGCAAAGGTGGCACCGCCGCCAACGCCTGCCACACCAAAGGAACCAACCACGATGGTTGCCAACATGGTGGCCATAAACATCGGATCCATCACATCAATGCCAATAGTCGGCGCAATCATCGCAACCATCATTGCAGGGTAGATCCCAGCGCAACCGTTCTGACCAATGGTGGCACCAAAGGAGGCAGCAAAGTTAGCGACACCATCGGGAACCCCTAACTGGCGCGTCTGGGTCTGTACCGTTAGTGGGATAGTGGCGGCGCTAGAACGACTGGTAAAGGCAAAGGTCAGTACCGGCCATACCTTCTTAACGAACTGCAATGGGTTACCACCAGCTAAGGTGATAAACAGCAGGTGCACACCGAACATCAATGCTAAGGCGGTATAGGAAGCCAAAACGAAGTTGAATAGGCTGAGGATGTCAGCAAAGTTGCTGGTAGCTAGAACCTTGGTCATCAATGCCAACACCCCAAATGGGGTAAGACGCAGTACCAAGGTAACAATGCGCATCACAATAGCGTAAGCAACCTGCATAAAGCTGTCGAACTTATCACCGAGCTCCGGCTGCTTGCGATGTACGCCTAAGCCCGCAATACCGATGAAGGTAGAAAAGATAACCACGGAAATAATGGAAGTATCACGGGCTCCGGTCATATCTAGAAACGGGTTAGCGGGGATCAAATCCACCAAGGTACGAGCAATAGAAAGCTGCTCTGCCGTGCCCTGATTCGCCAGCAACGAGGCCGCTCGCTCTGCTTCACGAGTTCCCTCAACCAAACCTTCTGCGCTTAAGCCGAATAGCTGTGCCACCATCAGACCAATGATCGCCGAGATTGCTACAGTAACCAGTAGGATACCGATGGTTAAGCCACTGATTTTGCCGAGTGATTCACCATCTTTGAGTTTGAGGATAGCGGAGATGATAGACACCATGACCAACGGCACGATGATCATCTTCAACAGCTGCACATAGCCTTTACCGGCAATATTAAAGTACTCAACCGACTGGTTGATTACCTCTGATCCAGAGCCATAGCCAAACTGCAACAAGGCACCAAAACCAACGCCTAACCCTAATGCTAGGAATACGCGGCGAGTAAACTTAACGTGTTGTTGCTGTAGACGATACAGCCAGAAGAACAGACCCAACATCACGGCGATGTTGATAATAACGTACAAATTCATGGGTACTTACCTTGCGCTATTCGACACTAGTTAGTTTATCCAATGTCGACAGAAACTCGATCCACTTTGATCGATACTACTTCATAAGTTCGCAGCTTAACCCAGGCAGATGTTCTAAGCATATTCTCAAAAGGAATATGGAAGATCCCAATGTTCGAAAGGCATTTAATATGGCTGTGTACCAACTAAGTGTTGTTGTTCCAATACTGTTAAAGCACCGGCTAGGCGAGTTTTGATACAAGGGAAAAGCACTACCGCCGCTGATCTTCTGCCGCATTGGAGCAGTCCAGCGAAGCGTTATAGACTGCGACCTAAGGCAAAGGGGGATTCCAAAGGGGGCGGAGCTGCCCCCTAATGCATACAAGAATGTGCCGTCGCCACCGCGACATAGCCCCGTTCAAACGCCACAATCGGTAGAGCCCAAGGCTTGATATAAGCCTCAACACTTAACTGTGACACCGCCTTTAATATTGGTTATGCGCTAACCGCTGTTGCAACGCCAGTTGCACCAGTACCCCTTCTCGAAGAGCACCACCAGCAGGATAAATATCGCTAATATCGAGCAGGTTCATTAGCGCCAATAGAATAGCGACCCCGGCAGCAAAGGTTGGTACACGTTCTGTTTCAACACCAGCAAGCTCGGCACTACCGTGTTGCAGCAGCTCCTCTCTAATCTGATTTAGCCAGGTTCGGCTGATCGATTCGAACCCCAAACCGCGGTTTTGAGCCAATTCAAACAAGCTCCGGAATGTTCCAGAGATCCCCATCGCATGTTGCCATTGCAATGACGACAGCTGTGGTAGCAAAGGCGTTAAAGCTTGTTCTACATCAGTGTGAGCGGCAGCAAAAGCAGCAGCACTAATGCCGGTGGCAAAATGACGTTGGTTAAAAAGCACTGCCCCCAGCGGTAGCGAATGCTTGAAATCAATGTGCTCATCGCCAATCACCAGCTCAGTGCTAGCACCGCCGATATCCAGCATCATTACCTGGCCGTCGGTTGCGGTAGTAGCACGCATACCGTGAAAGATAAATTCCGCTTCCTGTTCGCCAGAAATAATTTCGATGCGCTGGCCAAGCAACGGCAAGGCTTGCTGACAGAACAACTCGGCATCCGCCGCTTGACGCAATGCAGCCGTGGCGTAGATTGCGGTTTGTTCAGGCTGGTATTGTTGAATTAACTCACCAAACCATTGCAGACAATCGAGCGCTTCGCGTTTTGCCGCTGGGGCAAGACAGCCACCAACAACCAGACCGGTCGCAAGACGAACCTTACGCTTATGCTTTGCAATGACTAGTGGAAATGACTGGCCCGGTTTAGCAACCAGCATATTGAAGCTGTTAGAGCCTAAAGTAATGGCGACCATAAGGCCGCCATTCTTTATCGCATCAGTTGTGTCGACGTGGTGGGCGCCCGCCACGGGAGCCTCCCTGACGATCACCCGGACGGCGACGTGGTGCAGTGCGTTTGGGCGTGGTTAGATCGCTCAATAACGCAGAAGCATCGTAACTGGTCATCGGAATGCTGTGTTGAATGTACTCTTCAATCGCCGGCAGATTCATCGCATATTGCTCACAAGCAAAACTGATAGAACTGCCTTTGGCTCCAGCGCGACCGGTACGACCAATGCGGTGTACGTAGTCTTCACAGTCGTCCGGCAGATCGTAGTTGAACACGTGGGTCACATCGGGGATGTGCAAACCACGAGCGGCAACGTCAGTTGCAACTAGGAAATCAATTTCACCGCTCTTAAACTGCTCAAGGATCTTCAAGCGTTTTTTCTGATGAACATCGCCAGTCAACAAACCAACACGATGACCATCAGCGGCCATCCAGTTGTGGATCTCTTCACAGCGATGCTTGGTGTTGGAGAAAACGATACCCTTTTCTGGCCATTCCTCTTCAAGCAAAGTCAGCAACAGCTTCATCTTGTCTTGGTTAGAAGGGTAGAAAAGCTCTTCTTTAATGTGCTTCGCGGTTTTACGCTCTGGCTCAACTTGCACATGCTCAGGTTCATTCATGTGTTCGTAGGCCAACTCCTGCACCTTGAACGACAAAGTGGCGGAGAACAGCATATTACGGCGTTCTGCTGGCGCAGGCATGCGGCGGAACATGTAACGGATATCTCGAATAAAGCCCAGATCAAACATACGATCCGCTTCATCCAAGACCATTACTTGAATCGCATCAAGTTTATACACGCCTTGCTTGTAATAATCGATCAGGCGACCGGTAGTACCAACCAGAATATCAACCCCAGCGGCGATGGCTTCGCGCTGTTGTTCATAATTCTCTCCGCCGTAGGCGAGGCCCATCTTCAAGCCAGTAGCTTGAGCGAGGGGTTCGGCGTCTTTCCAGATCTGAATAGCCAGTTCACGAGTTGGCGCCATAATGATGGCACGTGGGCTATGACCATCGTGGTGCGCAGGCACCTCGCGGCTTAACAGCTCATGAAAAGTGGCAACCAGAAAGGCCAGCGTTTTGCCGGTACCGGTTTGCGCTTGTCCTGCGATATCCTTGCCGCTAAGCAGGATTGGCAGGGTCAACGCCTGAATGTGAGTACAGTGAGTAAAACCGACGCCTTCAAGCGCGGTTACCACCGATGATGCCAATGGAAAATCGGCAAATTTTGAGTCTGTAAGATGGGTCTTTGTCATAACTTCAGGAGCATATCGGAAGCGCTTGCCATTGGGAACCAATATGAGCCAAATTATCGCCACTTCTTTATATGAGCCTTATTCAGGCAAATATTTGCCTAATCTCGATTAAGCCAAGCGATAATTGTGATTGGCAGAGCGGCTTGAAAATAGGCAAGCTCGATCCCATATAAGGACATAGCCCAAATGGGACCTTTAATCTGGAGCAAATCATGAGCGACAAAATTTTAACCCTGTCTGATGACAGCTTTGATACCGATGTAGTAAATGCAGCACAACCTGTTCTGGTTGATTTTTGGGCTGAGTGGTGTGGTCCATGTAAGATGATCGCACCGGTTTTGAACGAATTGGCAGACGATTACGATGGTCAATTGACCATCGGTAAAATGAACGTTGACCAGAATAATGGTACTCCAGCCAAATACGGTATTCGCGGCATCCCTACGCTGCTGCTGTTCAAAGGCGGTGAGCTGGTAGGCACTAAAGTAGGTGCCGCATCTAAGACTCAATTGAAAGAGTTTATCGACGGCCACTTATAAGCTGTTAAGGCTAGGCCTTAGGATTCCTATGGCCTAGCTCAATCCGGCTACAGAAAGCACTGGACGACCCCCTTTATTGGTGCTAACTTCTTAACCAATACGATATTTCAGTCGAAATATTCGACTGCATCCCCCTAAAATTAACTCAACTACGACACGTCAGCGCCGCCTATTGCCGTGCATAACGATCAAAAAGACCCACCTATGAATCTTACCGAATTAAAACAGAAACCGGTTTCCGAGCTGGTAGCTCTGGCCGAAGCCATGGGATTGGAAAATCTTGCCCGCGTCCGTAAGCAAGACATTCTGTTTGCCATCCTAAAAGCACACGCTAAGAGCGGCGAAGATATCTTCGGCGACGGCGTATTGGAAATTTTGCAGGATGGGTTTGGTTTCCTGCGCAGTGCAGACTCTTCATACTTGGCTGGCCCAGACGATATCTACGTCTCTCCAAGTCAAATCCGTCGATTCAACCTGCGTACCGGTGATTCAATTGCTGGCAAAATTCGTCCGCCAAAAGACGGCGAGCGTTACTTTGCGTTGTTGAAAGTTAATCAAGTTAACTACGATCGCCCAGAGAACTCACGTAACAAGATCTTATTCGAGAACTTAACCCCACTGCATGCGAACGACCGTCTGCGGATGGAACGTGGTAACGGCTCAACCGAAGACATCACCGCTCGCGTACTAGATTTGGCTAGCCCAATCGGTAAAGGCCAACGTGGTTTGATCGTAGCCCCGCCAAAAGCGGGTAAAACCTTACTGTTGCAGAACATCGCCCAATCCATCGCTCACAACCACCCAGATTGTGAACTGATGGTACTGCTGATCGATGAACGCCCAGAAGAAGTAACCGAAATGCAGCGCTTGGTTAAAGGTGAAGTGGTTGCTTCTACCTTTGATGAGCCTGCATCTCGCCACGTTCAAGTAGCCGAGATGGTTATCGAAAAGGCCAAGCGCCTGGTTGAGCACAAGAAAGACGTGGTAATCCTATTGGATTCTATTACTCGTCTGGCCCGTGCTTACAACACCGTGGTGCCAAGCTCAGGCAAGGTACTGACTGGTGGTGTTGATGCCAACGCCCTGCACCGTCCAAAGCGCTTCTTTGGTGCCGCCCGTAACGTCGAAGAGGGTGGCTCACTAACCATCATCGCGACCGCATTGGTTGATACTGGTTCGAAGATGGACGAAGTGATCTACGAAGAGTTTAAGGGCACCGGTAACATGGAACTGCACTTAAGCCGCAAGATCGCTGAGCGTCGCGTCTTCCCTGCGATTGATTTCAACCGCTCTGGTACCCGTCGTGAAGAGTTGCTGGCTAACGCTGATGAACTGCAAAAGATGTGGATCCTGCGTAAGATTTTGAACCCAATGCAAGAAGTTGAAGCGATGGAGTTCTTAATCGACAAGTTGGCAATGACCAAAACCAACAACGAATTCTTCGATGCAATGAAGCGCGCAAAATCAAAATAAGCGCCGCTGCAATAACGCGCAGCCATTGATAAAAACCGAAAGGACCTGAATATTCAGGTCCTTTTTTGTTGGCTAACCAGCGGTTCCGCGTTTCAACTTGGTAGCCAACCACATGTAACCGTCACGACCGATGTTATTAAAGGATCCCAGCTACCCGCACGTAATCGTTGTTAATCTTCAATGATTATCAAAAACAATTGGAGAATAATTCAATTTTTAAGCCGTTTAAGTATTAGGCGATAACACCTACTATTGTTTCATCAAAACGACACACACAGAGAGAATTGAATAATGTCTAAACTAACCATTGTGGCCAACATCATTGCCAAAGCCGATACCATTGATCTAGTAAAAGCTGAGCTGCTAAAACTGATTGAAGTGACTCGTGCTGAAGAGGGTTGCATCAACTATGATCTGCACCAAGATAATGAAAACCCTGCGCACTTTATGTTTTACGAAAACTGGACCTCCCGCGAGCTGTGGCAAGCACATATGGGCAATGAACACTTAGCACAATACATGGTGGCAACTGAAGGATGCGTAGAGCAGTTCACCCTTAATGAGATGACCCAAATCGCCTAACGCCTCCCACAACATTGAGGCAGCCCCAGCCTCTGTCTGCTTGTGCTAACGCCGGTTCCTGTTACTGCGATACCATCAACATGACCCAGTTTTGCTGTTCGCATTGGGTTCAATTAGCTAAACTTAACCCAGTCATTGGTGGAGGTTGTCTTATGAAGCGGCTTAGCATTTTCCTATTGATGGTTGCAGTGCCCACTGCAATTCAAGCCTCGACAGCACTACAGTCTGTTGGCCTTTCGGTTGGCTGGGATAACTACCGTAGCCACCACAATAGCTGGCATGACGATTGGCGTTACCGCAATCGATTCCCCTACTACGGCTATCGCCGCGCTTGGTTGGGCCGTCACGATTACTGGCGTCATAACGACTATCGCTATAACACTCACGACCGCTATCTTCGCCCTACTCCACAAGCTCATAGCACAGTCGTGCAAGTGGCGCCGGTCAGCTCAATCACGGTGCGTTCTGAACAAGTTAAGCCAGCTTCCCTAGCGAGCCTACCGGCTAATGCTCGCCTTGAGAAAACCGCCAATGGAATTGTCTATCATTGGCAGCAACAGTGTTACCAGCTGGATCAGGACAGCTTTCGTTATCAGCAACGTCCTTGCCCGCAGTAACACCAAGGTGAGCCATCGGCAAGCTGTCTCAATGAGCGTTTTTGTACTCAAACTGCTTGATAATATCACCGCTCATAGCAAGTCGCATCAATACGAGCGCGTCACCCCAAACGACAATTGCCCAACCACTTTGTCGTCATCTGGAGCGATTAAATCCGCTCCAGATTGCCGGTAAAAATTTTGATTTCATCTAAACCGCTCAGCAGCGCCGTGGTTGCCGTAGTGAGGCTATAGCCGTCAGACGCAACACTAACGCGAGCTATACCTTAAGCGCAGACAAAAAAGTCAGCTTACTTGCCGCTGCCAGCAGCGGTAGCAGTAGAACTAACCTCAAATCCAAATTGTCTAAATTTCCCTCTTAGCCGACTGGCGCTGACGCTTCATAGCAGCTGCCGGTCGCGGTCGGATACAATCACAGTAAATTGTAATTCGCCTAGGTATAGGAGATCGCTGGCGACGCTGGCTATAATGGCTACCCACGCATTGAATGCGACCAAGGTAGAGAATAATAACAATGAAGTTTAGGGACTTACGTTCATTCGTCGATCACCTTGAGGCCAAAGGTGAATTAAAGCGGATCAGCACCGAAGTTGATCCTCACCTTGAAATGACCGAGATTTGTGATCGAATTCTTCGCGCCGGCGGTCCAGCAATCCTGTTTGAAAATCCCAAAGGCAGCACCATGCCGGTGTTGGCCAATCTATTCGGCACGCCGAAACGAGTGGCGATGGCGTTAGGTCATGAAGACCCTAAAGCGCTTCGACAAGTCGGCGAACTGCTGGCATTCCTTAAAGAGCCTGAGCCACCATCTGGCTTTAAAGATGCTATTGCCAAGGTGCCGATGTTTAAGCAGGCGCTCAACATGCCACCGAAAGAGGTTAAGCGTCCGCAGTGCCAACAAATTGTCTTTGAGGGCGATGATGTCGATCTCACCGCCCTACCAGTGCAACACTGCTGGCCTGGCGATGTGGCGCCACTGGTTACCTGGGGCTTAACCATCACTCAGGGACCAAACAAAAAACGACAAAACCTCGGTATCTACCGCCAGCAGCTACTCAACAAAAACCAGCTGATCATGCGTTGGTTGGCCCACCGTGGCGGCGCCTTAGATTATCAAGAATTTCAAAAACTTAACCCGGGTGAACGCTACCCAGTGGTTGTTGCTCTAGGGGCGGATCCAGTCACCATTCTTGGTGCAGTAACTCCAGTGCCCGACTCCATGAGTGAGTACGCCTTTGCCGGGTTGTTACGTGGCGAGCGTACCGAAGTAGCTAAGGCACTAAGTTGCGACCTGCAGGTGCCAGCGACCTCAGAAATCATCCTTGAAGGTTACCTAGAGCCAGGCCTAGAAGCGCCGGAAGGGCCATACGGTGACCACACTGGTTACTACAACGAAGTGGAAACCTTCCCAGTATTTACCGTGACCCACATGACCATGCGTAAGGATGCTATTTACCACAGCACCTATACCGGTCGTCCGCCAGATGAACCTGCAATGCTGGGAGTGGCATTAAACGAAGTGTTTGTGCCGATCCTGAAAAAACAGTACCCAGAGATCGAAGATTTCTATTTACCACCTGAGGGTTGCTCCTACCGGATGGCGGTAATAACCATTAAAAAACAGTATCCTGGGCACGCAAAGCGGGTAATGATGGGAGCCTGGAGTTTCCTCCGTCAGTTTATGTATACCAAGTTTATTATCGTCTGCGATGATGATATAAACGCTCGCGACTGGAACGATGTAATTTGGGCGATGACCACTCGAATGGACCCCGCTCGCGATACCTTGATGGTTGAGAATACTCCAATCGACTACCTCGACTTTGCCTCACCAGTGCCAAGTTTGGGTTCTAAGATCGGGATGGATGCCACCAACAAGTGGCCCGGAGAAACGACACGAGAATGGGGTGAACCCATTGTCATGGATGACGAAGTTAAAGCCAAAGTTGATGCCCGTTGGGCAGAATACGGCTTTGAGTCAGAATAATAATAAAACGAAGAATGGATGCTATGAGTCGTACTTTGTGCCAAGTGGAAAGCATAACTCCGCTAACTGAAACCGTATTTAAAGTGGTATTAACGCCAGAGCACAGCTTTGATTTTGTGGCTGGCCAGTATCTAACGATTGTACTGAGCGAAGAGGATAAACGCCCCTTCTCTATCGCCTCAAAGCCAGGGGAGCGTCAGCTCGAACTGCACATCGGTGCCTTCGTCGCTGAAAGTTACGCAATGCAGGTGATGGAGCACCTCCGCACCCATAGCGCTATCGAAATCGAGGCTCCTTTAGGTAATGCCAGTTTGCGCCCTGATAACAAACGCTCACGGATTATGGTTGCTGGGGGCACCGGCTTTTCCTATATCCATTCCATGCTGCAACAACTGCTTGCCGAGAGCGATAAGCGCACTACGTTCCTGTACTGGGGTTGCCGTGATCTCAACGGCATGTACCTTAAATCGGTAGCAGATAAATTTTCACAACTGCACCCACACCTAAGCTTTATTCCGGTGTTTGATGAGATGGTTGAAGGCTACCGTCAAGGCTCGGTAATTGAAGCGGTATGCGATGATTTTAGTGACCTCAGTGGCTACGACATCTATGTTGCCGGTCGCTTTGAAATGGCTGCCGTCGCGCGGGATAAGTTTACCGCTAATGGCGCGCTTACCGAGCACCTCATTGGTGATGCTTTTGCCTTTCTAAAGTAATCCACTCGCTCGCGATCACAAAGCGGTGCATCATGCTCCGCTTTGTTGGTTTAACGTCCACTAGATCACAGCAATTATTTGAGTTGGCAGCGATAATCCGCCGAATTTTTTTCAGCGAGCTCACCGCCATGCTTCAACAACTCCGCCAGCAACAGACCATTCCATTCAGTCAACAGCATCAATTATCACTGCTTAACCGCACCGATATGGCCGCCATATGCACCATGCTCAATGATGAACGGGTAAACCAATACCTGTACTTTGCCCCAGCACCAGAGTCGACCTATCACAGCTACTTTGGGCCACAGTTTGATGCAATGGAACAGAATCTTGCCGCCGGAGAACTACCACAACCGCTAATGGTAGCGATCCGTACCGAGCAGGGAGAATTTGCCGGAATGGCAGCGTTGATGGCCACTGAGGGTAAGCCCGGTACCTATGATGTGGGATATCAACTACCCGCAAACAGCTGGGGTCATGGCTTAGCAACCGCAGCTTGTCGCTTGTTAGTGGATTTTGCTTTCAAGCACTATCAGGCTGAGCGCGTTCAAGCAGATGCCTACGATAGCAACAATGGCAGTAAGCGGGTGCTGGAGAAAAGTGGCTTAGGCCGCACCCATAAGATCTACGGCCATTTTGAAGGGGGTATCGATCAAAGCTGGTTTGCTATCGATAAAGCGCAGTGGTTGCGCTCAAGACAAATAGCAGGCTAGACGATCAGCGCATAGTCCAACACTACCCCAAGGAACAAGGCGGCACCGGCCCAATTGTTGTTGAGAAACGCTTGGAAACAAGCTTCGCGATCGCGGCCAATAATGAGGCACTGTTGATAGCCAAACAGCAGTGCAACAATCGCGATGGCGGCATAGAAGATCCACCCAAGGCCCATCACAATACCGATCGCAGCCAACAACCCCAAGGTAACAAGTTGCAGTAAGCCAATGATGTGACGATCCCAGCGGCCAAACCAAATGGCACTAGAACGGATCCCAACCTTTAGATCGTCCTCACGATCGACCATGCCGTACATGGTGTCGTATGCCACAGTCCAGCACCAATTAGCCAGAAACAGTAGCCACGCAAGTGGTGCGACCTCTCCAGTTTGCGCAGCAAACGCCATCGGAATCGACCAGCTCCAAACTATCCCTAAGAACATCTGCGGCGCGGGCAAGAAACGTTTAGTAAAGGGATATATCACCGTTAAAACAATGCCAGCATAGGCCATCTGCACAGTTAACGGGTTGAGTAACGATACCAAGGCAAAGCACACCGCCCCCAAGATCCCAAACAGCAATAGCGCTTCCCAGCTTTGGATTTCACCATTAGCCAGTGGCCGCATCTGGGTACGGGCGACGTGCTTATCTAGGTTTCGATCTGCGTAATCGTTGATGATGCAGCCTTCGGCGCGCATCAACCACACCCCGACAAAAAACACCCCCAAGACGAATGGGTCAGGTACACCATCAGCGGCGAACCACAACGCCGCCATGGTTGGCCACAACAGCAATAAAGTGCCGATGGGGCGATCTAATCGGGCTAATCGGCGGTAGGCATCCGCTTTACCTTGCATCACAGCGAGCATCTTCCTTGCCCTACAACATCACATAAATTAAGGCCATTATGCGCCGCGCCTCGCTGCTGAGCAATGCCTAGCATTGTGCTCCATCGCCGGATCGCAGCATTCTACGTAGCTAAGCATGCTGATGGCTAAACGCCATCAGCATGCTAGCGTCACAGATAAATGAAAATATTTATCCTTATCAACAAGATGGTCAGTTTTAAGGGGGCAAGCGATTACCTTTAAGCAAAAGGTTATCGAAGATAAGTAAATAAGATGCAGTAACCGTAAGCAGTGAAGCTTTGCTTCAAGCCTGAGGTTTAGCTATTCGCAACCAGTAGCAATAGGTAGAGATGAGCTGGCAACATAGCCAAACAAAAAAGCCCCACCAGCAGGTGAGGCTTAATGAATTGTTAACAAGCGAGGCTAGGTTTTATATTCGATACTGCCATCGGCTTTAATATCGTCATACCACACGTTGTGGTGCTGCTTCGCCCAGTTCTCATCGCAATAACCGCTGACCATATTGACCATGCCGCCTTCAGATAACACTGTTGCCATAAAGATATGAACCACAGTGAAACCAGTAATGATCACCGCTGACATGCCATGGATAAGCAATGCCTGCAGCGCACCGGTTCTTGAGGTGGCCAACATCTCAGGGAAGAGCAAGAATGCGCCAGAAGCGATTATTGCCAAGCCAAAGATAGTGAAACACCAGAACCACAGTTTTTCACCGGCATTGGAGAAGCCCGCATCGGGGTGCTTGCCCTTAAATGGCCCAAAGTTGATATAACCACCCACAACCAAGAACCACTTTAGATCATAGCTAGCCAGCCAATTGTGCTTGAGCCACCTAAACATTACGATGATTGCCGAGATCGCAAACGGAATGGCCATGTAGTCATGCACCGGCTTAGCAAAGGCTGCCAGTGCTGCCACCCCTTCCGGGCCCAGCAAATCTCCGAACACAAAGCGCCCAGCCATCAATGCTAATCCAGTGAAGATAAGCAATAGGCATGGGATTGCCATTATCCAATGCAACACCACATCGAGCTTGCTCCAGCGCAATACCTCTTTGCCAGAATAACCATGCTCGAGTTTGGCTGCGCCGTTAATCATCACAAACAATGCGAAGATCACAATCATGCCAAACAGCGCCAATGCCAAAGTCATACTCAACCATGTGGCGCGGTGCTCAAACAGCGATAGATCATATTGGTTGATCAAGTTGTTATGAAACACATCTTGCGAAGATGTGCGGCCAACCTCACCATCACGAGCCTGTACCCATAAGGGCATTAACTCGAGATCGGCTGAGTCTTGGGTCTGCACCTTGCCTTCAACCTCGGCGGCTTGCGCCGCCATAATGAATGGAACTAAGGTTTCCGCTTCCTGCTGTTGAGTCGGGGCCGATGCGGCAAGCACCGCTCCTTGCCAACAGCAAAGAAGTAGTACAACCAGTCGAGTCCAAACCTTCATGCTGCCTCCTATCCGGCCCAGCCAGCGTTAGTCGCACCACGAACACCAACACGAGCACGGAACACCTTAGAGATCACCTCTGCATCACCGGCTAGCAGCGACTTAGTCGCGCAAACCTCAGCACAGAATGGCAGTTTGCCTTCGGCAATACGGTTAGCACCATACAGCTGCATCTCTTTATCAGAGCCAACCTCTGCATCTGGACCACCAGCACAATAGGTGCACTTATCCATCTTGCCTCGTGCACCGAATGCGGTCTGCTTAGGGAACTGAGGAGCGCCGAACGGGCAAGCGTAGAGACAGTAACCACAACCAATACACTTGTCCTTACTGTGACGAATGATGCCGTCAGCAGTACGCTCAAAACAATCGGCCGGACAAACTGCCATGCATGGTGCATCTGAGCAATGCATACAGGCGACTGAGATAGAAGCCTCTTTGCCCTCAACCCCATCGTTCAAGGTCACCACGCGACGACGCTGAATGCCCCACTCAAGCGAAGCATCGTGCTTACTTTTACAAGCGACCACACAGCCGTTGCATTCGATGCAGCGCTTGGTGTCGCATAAGAACTTCATTGTTGCCATATCAAACGCTCCTTAGGCCTTGCGCACTTCACAGATAGAGGACTTGGTTTCCTGCATCTGAGTAACGATATCGTAACCGTAAGTCATTGCGGTATTGGCCGACTCGCCAGAGATGTAAGGCACGGTACCTTCTGGGTAATTGGCATCTAGCGACTTACCCTCAAATACACCGGCAAAGTGGTACGGCATGAAACATTCGCCTGGCTTAACCCGCTCGGTCACCAATGCGTGGATATGCAATATCGCTCCCTCTGGAGAGTGCAGGGTCACCGCATCACCATCAAGAATACTGCGAGCACTGGCATCAACAGGGTTGATCTCGACAAACATGGTTTGTTGCAGCTCCGCCAACCATGGGTTCGAACGGGTCTCCTCACCACCGCCTTCGTATTCCACCAAACGACCAGTCGTCACCACCAATGGGTGAGTTTTGTCTAAGTTCTCGGCAATCACCTTGTCCTGAATCGATTTATACAGGGTTGGCAGTCGAGCAACCTGACGGTCTTCGTAACTCGGGTACTTGGCAACAAGATCACGACGTGGGGTGTAGAGTGGTTCACGGTGGATCGGCACCTGATCAGGGAAGGTCCAGACACGACAACGGGCACGGGCATTACCGTAAGGGATACAACCGTGTTTCATGGCAATACGTTGAATACCGCCGGAGATATCGGTTTTCCAGTTGCGTCCCTCCGCCAGTTTTTTCTCATCGGCGGTGAGCTCGTCCCACCAACCTAACTGCTTAAGCATGTCGGCAGAGAACTCAGGGTGACCATCGCCAAGCTCGTTCCCCTTGGAGCCGGGATCTGCAGCAAGTAGGTTCTCTCCTTCAAACTCCACACCAAATCGAGCACGGAAGTTGCCGCCGCCCTCAAGTACGTGCTTGGAGGTATCGTAGAGAATATGAGTGCCTGGGTGTTTCTGCTCTGGAGTCCCCCAACAAGGCCATGGCAAACCATAAACCTCGCCTTTGAGATCGCCGCCCTTGGAGAGCAGATCCTCAAAGTCAAACTGGTGCCAGTTCTTCTGGTGGGCCTTCAAACGCTCCGGTGACTGACCGGTGTAACCAACGGTCCACATACCTTTGTTGAATTCACGGGTAATGTCTTCCACCAGCGGTTCAGTACCGTTGATCTTGATGTTCTTAAACATCTGATCAGCAATGCCTAGTTTCTTAGCAAGCAGATACATGATCTCGTGATCAGGCTTAGATTCGAACACCGGCTCAACGACGCGGTCACGCCATTGCAGCGACCGGTTCGAAGCAGATACAGAACCATAGGTTTCAAACTGCGAACAAGCCGGCAATAGGTAAACCCCATCTTTGCGGTTGTGCATCACCCCTGCCATGGTTGGGTAAGGATCGATAACCACAATGGTATCCATCTTATCGAGGGCATCACGCACCTCGCGACCACGGGTTTCGGTGTTAACCGATTGCCCAGCAAAGAACGCTAAACGGATGTTATCGCGCTGACCGATCTTATCTTTGTCTTCGCGAACACCATCGTGCCAACGAGAACATGGGATCCCAGCGCTGGTCATTGGTTGCTTACCAAGGTAAGTACCCTGATCAAACTGGCCTTTAACCCAGTCGTAATCCAAGTCCCAAACTCGTGACCAATGTTGCCACGCACCTTCAGATAAGCCGTAGTAACCTGGTAGGTTATCGAACAGCAAACCAAAGTCGGTAGCGCCCTGTACGTTATCGTGACCACGGAAGATATTTGCACCACCACCGGACTTACCCATGTTGCCTAGGGCAAGCTGTAAGATACAGTAAGCACGGGTGTTGGCATTACCCACGGTATGCTGGGTTCCCCCCATACACCAAACAATGGTGCCTGGGCGATTGTCAGCCAACATCTTCGCGGTGCGGTACATCTGCTCTGGAGAGACACTAGTGATGTTTTCAACTTCCGCTGGTGGGTAATCTTTCACTGCCTCACGCACGTCGTCCATGCCCCAGGCACGGCGCGAAATAAAGTCTTCATCTTCCCAACCGTTTTCGAAGATGTGCCACAACAGACCGTAGATAAATGGAATGTCGGTGCCCGGACGAATATGCACATACTCATCAGAATGCGCCGCAGTCCGAGTCATGCGTGGATCAACCACAATCATCTTAGCGCCACGCTCCTTGGCAATAAGGATGTGTTGCATCGCTACTGGGTGCGCTTCCGCAGGGTTAGAGCCAACGAAGATCATGCATTTGGAATTGTGCATGTCGTTGTAGGAGTTAGTCATCGCACCATAGCCCCAGGTATTAGCTACCCCGGCAACGGTAGTGGAGTGACAGATCCGCGCTGAGTGGTCGACGTTGTTGGTGCCCCACATCGCTGCCAATTTACGGTACAGATAACATTGCTCATTGCTGAACTTGGCGGAGCCCATAAAGTAGATTGAGTCAGGGCCAGATTCCTCACGGATCTTGAGCATCTGATCACCGACTTCGTTAATGGCTTGCTCCCAACTCAGTCGCTGCCATTTCCCGCCCGCCAGTTTCATTGGGTACTTAACCCGTTTTTCACTGTGGGTATGGTGGATCAACGACGCACCTTTAGCACAGTGACCACCACGGTTAATCGGATGGTCAAACGCCGGTTCATGGCCAACCCAAACGCCATTACGGGTTTCGGCGTATACGCCACAACCAACAGAGCAGTGGGAACAGATGGTTTTAACGGTTTCGGTCGGGCCACTGCCCGCGGCGGTACTAGCGCTGGCTTTTTTAATCATGCCAGTACCCAACATTGAAGCAGCGGCAACACCACCTGAGGTGATTCCTGCTTGCTTTAAAAACTGACGGCGATTTAGCCCTAGTGGATTCTTAGCTGAGGCGGTTGATGAGGTCGTTCTGCGAGTTAACTTCATTCTAACCCCCCTTCTCACTAAGTGTGTCGTAGTAGGTTAAAACGTGTTGGGTCTCGCGGTATTCGGTTGAATCCGCGGAAGATGGTACGTCGGCTTGCGCCGGTGCAGCTTGAACAGTCTGACCGCTTATCGCGGCAGCGCCGACGCCTAAGCCTATCGCTTTGATGGCTTGACGACGATCCAATTTCGATTGTCGATGGGTCATAACACCTCCTAGGTGCCGCCCATCCTTATCCATAGCGAATAAAGAATGGGACCATTGTTTTAGGTGAGACGACAACCATCTGTCTCACCGCCGAGTAACTATTACGTCAAATAACAACGTACGGTTCTTTCGGCAACGTTGGTCCCAATCCTTGGCTAGGCTTGGGTTACATCAGTCTCCAACGTTAATGCGCCGAATGTTGCTTGCTCTAGTTTGAAGAAACTTTGTCCTAGTGCTGCTACTGCAGTATAGAAGCTTGAACTTGGAGCCTTAGCTAAATCGGCAAAAAACTTATCCACCCATGTATCTAAATGACGGTTATAGAAGCTCATTTGTTCAGATGAACGCCCCTCAAGTAACAAATATGCCATCACTTCGCACAAAGCAGCGAGATGATCCTCTGGCTCCTTAACATCCTCTTCACGGCTAAAGCCAAGCTGCAGCAGATCTTGACGCAACAACGCCAATGGCTGGTCCATTAATGAACCGGTCAGATACCAGCTGGTGTATGGAATCACTTCGCCGTGGCCTAAACCAATAAACAGCTTAAAGTACTCATCTTCCAGCTGATCGGCTGCAACGGTGGATGCACTCAGTTTAAGTGCATGCCAAGCGCGAATGATATCGCCGTCCTGATCCGCGTCGAGATCCAGCTCTGACAGAAACTGCAATAACTCAGGGCTAGGAGTGGCACGCAAAAGCGCCGCAATCAGTTGGTACACGTCAGCGCGCAGCTGTTGTTGTTCGTTGCCGCTCAAGGCTTCGGTAGACTCGGTCATGGTTATACCCGCAGTTGTTGTTCTGGATCGTCGAGAATCGTGCCAAACATGTCTTTTACTCGACAGTCTTCACACATCTTTAAGCGCTGGATAGCGTCGCCAGCAAAGGCACTGTGGCCAGCCAAAGCAGTCGTCATTTTTTCAACCACCGCTTTAGTGGCAAACGCTTTACCACAGGTAATGCATTCGAACGGGTCTTCCTCTTTCAGCACTTGTTGTTGCTGACGAGAATCTCGATCTAAGTTGAATTGCGCCGCTAAGCTCAGAGCTTGCTCTGGGCAGGCTTGCTGACACAAACCACACTGCACACAGTTCTGCTCAGTGAATTTCAGCGCTGGTGTATCGCCACCATCTTGAAGCGCCATAGCAGGGCATAACGCCGCACAGCTCATGCACAGGGTACATTTGTCAGTATCGAGCACCACTTGACCGTACGGGACGTTGGCCACCGCGATGGTATCGGTAGTGCCTAGATGACAACCGTTGAGGTGGTCAAGCGCATTGTAGAAGGTATCGCGCTTTGGCAGTTCAGTACCAAAGGCCGCTACTGGCAATACCTCAAGGGTCGCGCTAACGGCAACGAGCTCATCAATCTTCGCCAATTCAGCAGCGTCGATGATCTGTAAGCGTTGGGCGTCAACGCCGCTGGCTAGCAGCAACTTAGCGACACTGCTGTATTCACTGGTTACTAAGGTCGCCAGAGTTTCTGGAGTTTGCTCATGGGTTAACACCAACACTTGGCGTGCCCCCCAAGCCAACGACGCCAACCACAACTCAGCGCCAGCCACACCAATCTCTTCCAGCTCAACCGGCACCACGCCCGCTGGTAACTGTTGCAGCTGCTGCAGTAACTCAGTGCCGCCCATGCCATCGTGGAACAACACAACCGGCTGTTGCTCACTCAGCTCATTATAACGAGCCAACAAACGCTGCATGTAGTCACGCAGGATTGGCGCCGTTGGTTGGTCATATTGAATTGCCCCAGTAGGGCAAGCACTGGCACAAGAGCCAGCGCCGTGACACAGGAATGGGTCGATGCTGATCTGGTTATTTTCACTTTGAATTGCGTCCGCAGGACACACGCTCAAGCAACGTTGACAACCCGCTATGCCACTGCTGTAGTGAGCACAAACGTCTTGATTCACTTGCACGTAGCGAGGTTTATCAAACTTACCAACCAGCTCCGGTAACTGCGCTAATGCATCAACCAGCTTGGTTTGGTTGTCACCAACATGAAAGTAACCAGCAGGAAGCAACTCTAAGGTGATACTCGCTTCGTTGCCAAGATCTAAGATCAAGTCGAAATGAGGTAGGTTAATCGCCTCTTTCGCCAAGGCGATCGGTTGCTGTTGTTGTGGCTGCACAATGGCCACTTGGAATTGACCAAGAAAACCACGAATTTGCAGGTGCTCAGCATGGAAACACGGTAATGACTCAGTGGCTTCAGCCGCTGCCATTACTTGCTCTAGGTGTGCATCACTCTGGTCGCTAATGGCTTCGCTAATCAGCAGGGTACGACTGGCCATCTGGGGCAACTTGGCCGCAGCGATACGAATGCGATCTTCAGGGCCAACAAGCAACAGATTGCCGGCGGTTTGAAAAGAAACCGTTGCCGGGATCAGATTCGCCAATAGTGTTGTTTGTTGCAGCGCATCAGCACTGATTGGGTCCAACGTGATAGAGTTTTGGCTCACGAGAGGTTCCTAATTTAAATGGTTGGATCGGTTGGTCGTTCAGGTGTGGACGACTCACCCGCTTCAGTATTTTCATCGTGGTCGCTATCGGTGAGCAGCTGCGGCTCTGATTGCTCTAATTCACGTTGCTTTTCGTCCAGTTTTTCTAGCGCTTCTTTTGCTTCGTTAGCAAAGCGGAAGACTTTTTGGGTTAACTCTGCCGCCACATCACTATCAAGTAGTGGTTGCGCCGCATAGTCTAAGCTGTATTCGCTCAATCCGTCGGTCACATTATACTGCGGTTGTGACCACAGCGCTTTTAACGCTTTCTGACGCTGTAATGGGTCAACGCCCTCTTTCAAAAAGTCGGCGAAGCTGCCGCCTTCTTCAATTTCGTCAGGGTCAGGCAGCGGTTCCAGCTCGCCCTGTTCTTCAACAGCTTCCAGTTCTTCAGCTTTTTGCTGTGCCAGTTGCTGCTCAATCTGTTCGAGTTCAGCGGCGGTTTGCTGTTGTTTATCTTCAACAGCAACCTCCTCGCGTCGTTTTTGCCAGCGCTTGAATAGGTCGCTCATCCCTTCTTTCCTCGACCCTTCATCTCATCACGTACGTCGATGTGCTTACGCCGCTTCGCTTGAATGGCCATTTCACCATGGCGGGTGATGAAAGCTTCTAACCAACAACCAATGGCCTCTGGGATAGGCATCGTCAATACTGGCGTATCACCTTCTAAGGCACCTGCGGCAATATTTTGATTGGCGGTTAAGCTTTGCGGAATTGGAATGCCGTCACCACGGTCATCGCAGATCAGAAACATTTTGGGTTCTGGCAGGTCAAGGTTGAGACGGTAATTTGCGCGTTCATCGAGGAAAAGTTCCATCCCAACAGGGTAGGCGCCTTCTGGTTTGTCACCGCTATCCGGTACTAATTGGTCAATTTCCCACTGGGTTTGTGACCATCGGCCAATACTGACTTGTTTGGAACGCAGGGTCACATAAAATGACCAATAAGATTCGCTTCGGGACATGGGTCTTCCATCTGGAAATGAACATTCTTCGCAATGATCAATTATTCAAGTATCGTTGGTTTGTTTTAACGATGATGATCACACTTTTGACACGGCCTAAAACAAATTGTTCTGTAACCGTGAGACAAGGACACACTATTTGGTGCACCGAGGGTGAACCATATCTTAACCTAGTCTAGTTTAGTGACTGAAATCCAACCTTCGGTAGTTACCAAGGTTAAATCTGTTATGTCAGCAGCAAATGTACAGATTTATTCTGATTAATCCATTACCTAATTAGAAGAGTAGTGCCAAATATGACCACAGCCTCGCACCGCCCTCGCCTATCTCGCACCCATGCAGAAGCTCCATTAACCATTGCCGTAACCGCGGTAAATGAACAAGGCGAAACGGTTGATAAAAGTATCGCCTGCGAACGCCCGTTAACCCTGTACCTCAACTGGAAACCAATCGTCACCTTAATGACCTTAGGTGCACGGCCAGAAACGTTGTCGTTAGGCTACCTAAAAAACCAAGGCTTCATTACTGATATCAACGAGGTAAAGTCGGTTATCGTGGATTGGGATGTAAACTCGGCTGCCATCATCACCAACGAAGATACCGACCACGTGGCGAAGAAGATGGAAGAGAAAACCGTTACCACAGGCTGTGGCCAAGGCACGGTATTTGGCAGCTTTACCGCTGGCATTGATGAGATTGAATTGCCAACACCAACCCTTACTCAAAGCGGGATCTACGCGCTGCTGAAGAATTTGAATCAGTACAATGAAACTTACAAAAATGCCGGTGCAGTGCACGGATGCGGGGTTTGCCATAACGATAAAATCCTCAGCTTTGTTGAGGATGTTGGTCGCCATAATGCGGTAGATACCTTGGCTGGCGAGATGTGGCTAGATGGCACGGATGGTGGCGATAAGGTGTTCTATACCACCGGTCGATTAACCTCGGAGATGGTGATTAAAGTTGCTAAGATGGGCATTCCGGTTCTGTTGTCCCGCTCTGGCATTACTGAGATGGGTTTAACGCTGGCTAAGCAGTTGGGGATAACCACCATCGCTCGAGCTAAAGGCCGCCACTTCTTGGTGTACCACGGTGCAGACACCATCACCTTCGATGGAAACAAATAATGACCAACGACAGCTTATTTTTAAACGCTCGCCAAGTTGCAGACTACCTCGATCTTAATGAGAAGAAGGTCTATGCAATGGCGAACGAACGCCAATTGCCCGGCACCAAAGTTACCGGTAAATGGCTTTTTCCTAAGGCATTAATCGATCGATGGATTATCGACTCCTGTCATGGCGGAACCTTATCTGACCGATTGATTATCGGTGGCAGTGACGACCCATTATTGCACCATGTGGTTCGTCGAGTTAGCCAACGAATAGGCAGATCAGGGCTTATTAATTACAGTCCCAGTGATACCCGCTCAGGCTTAACTCACCTATCCAATGGCTATACCGACGTATGTTGTATCCATTGGAGTGAATCGCACGAGCGAGATGTTCGCCACCCGGCACTACTCAAACACCATAATGTCCACAAACAATGGGTACTGGTGCACGGAGCCAACCGTGACTTTGGTTTATTGATGCGTAATGAACATCATCACCTGGGGCAAGATCTGCAAGAAGCCGTAAGTCTACGCTACCGCTGGGTGCCACGTCAGTTGGGCTCTGGTTCGCGTCATCAAATGGATAACTTCTTGACTAGCCAAGGCTTGACCGCCAGTGATCTAAACCTGCAACCTGAAGCACTATCTGAACACGAATTGGCAGCGACCATTGCTCGTGGCGAAGCCGATTTTGGTATCGGTTGCCAAGGCATTGCAGGGGAATTTGGTCTAGCGTTTCTGCCGTTGGGCACCGAATCGTTCGACTTAGTGATGCCACAAGGGGTGTTTTTCCGTCAACACCTGCAAGCGTTATTCACTTCATTGCAATCTCCAGATACCAACATCCATGCCAATATGTTGGGCGGATACGATCTAAGTGATTGTGGCAAAATAATTTGGAGTGCGTCCTGATATCAACCTGAGTAACGGCTTAGTCAGATTGATATCAGCCGCAAAGCGTTAGCTAATGGTGTTGACTGGGGCGTCGAGCTCCGGGCTCTCCGTTGGCAGCTTCACCGTAAAGACAGTACCTTTATCTGGCTCAGACTCCAGTTCGAAACCACCGCCGAAGCGGCGAATAATGCCATAGCTAAGGGATAAGCCGAGGCCGGTACCCTGTTTACGAGTGGTAAAGAACGGGTCAAAGATCCGCGATTGCAGCTCCTTGGGAATACCACAGCCATCATCTTCGACGCGGACCTCCACCCCTTTGGTACTGCCATCGGCTTCAACCCAATCTTTAGTGATAACCCGCACCTCGCCGTTACCATCCATCGCATGGGCTGCATTAACCACTAAATTAATCAACACCTGCAATAGCTGTTGGCGATTTACTGCCGCTTCCGAGGTCGCTTGCAGATCGAGTGTCACCACCACCGATTGGCGACTGAGAGAGTGACGTACTAACACCAGCATCTCGTCAATAATAGGATTAATGGCTTGGCGCTTAATGGGCATATCCATATCGCCAGGACGCGCATATTGCAGCAGCGATTGAATGATCATCTTGATACGTTGCACCTGCTGGAAGATCAGCTCAATCTCCTCTTCCACATGGCTAGCGTTGTCACCCAGTTCCCATTTAATCAGTTCGATATTGCCGAGGATAACCGCGGTAGGGTTGTTGATCTCATGAGCAATACCAGCGGTCATCTCACCTAAGGCCACCAACTTTTCATTAGTTACCATCTGGCTGCGGGTGGTATTGAGCAGATCGATATTTTGTTTCAGCTCGTGAGTCAGATCTTGTAGGCTCTGAGTTCGTTCGCGAACCTTCTGCTCCAGCTGGTCATTGGCCAACTGGATCTGGCGATTACGCTGCTGTAACTGATCAAGCATCTGGTCAAACTGTTGCGCCAACACCGACAGCTCGTTGCGTTGGCCTAGGCCAAGATCGCCAATGCGCAGATCCTCACCTTTCTCAACCGCATTCACCACCGTCGATATCTGTTTAATCGGTTTCAACAATCCAGCAGCACCGCGATGAACCGCCCAACTGGAGATAATTAAAATAACCAGTAAGGCGCCACCGAGCTCAATGATGTTGCGCAGATAGGTATCAATGAATGCCTTTTCAACGAACCCGGTATACAACATGCCAATGCGATTGCCACTAATGTCGTTCAATGGCATATAGGCCGACACATTCCAAGCGTCATATTCGTATGAGCGACCGACCCAGATCTCCCCTTGCCTTAATACTTTCTGTCTAACCGCTTCGGACACCTGACTACCAACAATACGTTTACCGCTATCGGAGTCGCGAGCATTGGTGCTGATTCGAGTGTTATCTAAAAAAAGGCTTACCGAACCCACCACGTCGTATGGCAAAGCATCGTCGGTGTAAACCAAGTCACGCACCTCATCAACATAGGCGCTCTCGTGGTTGAGCAACATACCGCCATCTAACGCACCTAAAATGTAGCCGTTTTCATCCATCACCGGCACTAACGAGCGCGAGACTAAGCCACGATACTCACCTGAGCTTTCAGGCTCAGCCGCCATCAGCGTAGGGACAATGCGCAGTTCTGCTTGCTTAGATAGCTCCGGGACCAACCGATCCAACTGGGAGGCACTGAGTACTTGCAAACCTGAGTTGGTGGGACTGACTTTAAGCGCAAGCAATTCCTGATCTTGACGAATTTCAGCGGGGCTTAGGTAGCGGAGAAAAGTGAGTCCTAAACGTTGCTGCCGCTGTGTCAAGAACCGGTCTAATTCGGTAAGTTTATTTTGGTTCAATAACTCTCTGAATTCCCAACTGCGTTGCAATTGAATTAACGCCCGCTTACGCTGCGAACTCTGAGCTTCAAGCACACCCTGAGCAACGGATAGATCACCACGCACCTTCATGTACAACTGTGTACCGGTATAGGTGACGTTCCAGTAGATAGTAATGAATACCAAGCTGGCCAAGGTCAATAAGACCGGTAATAACAGCAACACTACCAAACGGTAGCGCACGGTGCTGGTCGCTAGCTGCCAATCGCGCAGCAGCAGCGTTCGTCCCCGGTTAAACATGGTTACTCTACCAAGCCCCATTCTTTAAACTTCCGGTCCAACGTTTTTCGGCTGACCCCAAGCACACGAGCAGCAGCGGATTTGTTGCCTTTATGCTCTTCAATCACCTTAAGCACATGCAATCGCTCAACCTCTTTCAGCGCCATTTGGCTTGGATAACCTGCCTCACCAACCGCAACCATCTCAACCACTGGCTCGATCTGACTACGCCAATACTCTGCTGGTGGCTTACCTAACAACAAACAACGCTCAACCATGTTACGCAGCTCGCGGATGTTGCCCGGCCAGTCATAACGCTGCATTACGAGGAGATCTTCGTGGCTCCAAGTAACCTCGCGCACGCCCAATTCGGTGGCTAACTGACGAGTAAAATGATGCACTAAATCAACCACATCGTCTGGTCGCTCACGCAGTGGCGGAATAACAATATTCAGTACGTTGAGGCGGTAGAATAGATCGCGCCGGAAACGACCGGCTTCCACTTCCGCCATCAACTCACGGTTAGTGGCAGCAAGCACCCGCACATTCACAGGAATCTCTTTCTCAGAGCCAACCGGACGAATGGTACGTTGCTCCAATACTCGCAACAGTGCCATCTGCATTTGCATCGGCATCTCGCCAATCTCATCTAAGAAGATGGTGCCGCCATTAGCAAAGCTAAACAGCCCTTCACGGCCATTGCGGCCACCGGCAAAAGCATCCGCTACATGACCAAACAGTTCGCTTTCCAGTAACTCTGGAGCGATCGCGCCACAATTTACCGGCACAAAGGCGCCGTTGCGGTTAGACAGCTGATGCAAACTGCGAGCAACCAGCTCTTTGCCTGTACCCGATTCACCCTCAATCAACACAACTGATGAGGTAGCAGCGACCCGACGGATCACATTTTTCATCTCAACGATATTGGCGCTTTTACCGATAATGGTGTGCGGGTGGCTTTGAGCGATCTCCCGCTTCAACAACAGGTTTTCTCGACGCAGCACTCGACGTTCAACGCAACGCTGCACCGATTGCATCATCTGATCCAAACGAAACGGCTTGAGAATAAAATCTGATGCTCCCGCGCGCAGGGCACGAATGGCGGTGTCCATGTCAGCAAAGCCGGTCATAAAGATCACATCAGAACGACGAGTATCTTCATCTAACGCTTCATGCCATTCAATCCCGTCCCGTCCCGGGAGATTGATGTCGACAATCAACAGATCGAAGTGACAGCGACTGCGTAATTGCTCTGCTTCTTCAACGGAGCCCGCCGTTTCAACCAGGCTGAAAGTTCGTGACAGCGCCTTTTTCAAGAAAGAGCGCATGCCCGATTCATCATCGACAACCAGCACCGACATAACGGTATTTGGGGTATTCATTTCAACCATGTTTCGGCGGTCTCACTCGTCAAGGTTGCACCAAAATGTCCACTTTGGGTCATTTTGACAACTAAATTTAAAAACTGTGTCATTTTGGCTCACTATAAGCCATAAATAATGTGATTCAGTGCAAAAAAGAGAGCATAGCATTCTGGCATTATCGCTGCGTCGCGGTTATCCCCGGTTTGCTGAACTTTACTCAGCCAACATTTATGGATATTTTTCGCTAAATAATAAGGACTCATTCAATGAAAAAGTTACGCATCTTGTTGGCTTCGGCCGCTATGGTACTAGCATTGCCAACCGTTGCAGCAGACAACGTGGTAAAACTGGCTACCACTACCAGCACCGATAACACGGGTTTGTTAGCCTATCTATTACCTGAATTTGAACAGCAAAGTGGCTTTCAAATCCAAGTAATTGCCACCGGTACCGGCAAAGCCCTTCGCCACGGACGTAACGGCGATGTTGATGTAGTAATGACGCATGCTCCAGCAGCAGAAGCCAAGTTTGTTGCTGACGGTTACGGCCACCAGCCTCGCCAAATAATGATGAATGACTTCGTCATCGTTGGCCCTAAGGCTGACCCAGCCAAGCTGAACCAAGCAAAAGATCTGGATGATGCCATGAGCCGCATCGCTTCTTCCGGTAGCAAATTCGTTTCACGTGGTGATGAGTCTGGCACCCATATGAAGGAACTGGCGTTGTGGAAACACGCCGATATCACCACTGACTTCACTGGTTACAACGCCATCGGTCAAGGCATGGGCCCTGCACTATTGACTGCCGACCAAATGGGCGCCTATCTTCTGGCTGACCGCGGTACCTACTTAGCGTTTTCCAACAAACTGGATTCTGAAGTCGTTTTCGAAGGCGCAGACAAGCTGGCTAACCCTTACCAAATTGTTTTGATTAACAAGCAACGTTACCCAGACCTGAACCACGACGGCGCTCAAGCACTGAGCGACTGGTTAATCACCGACAAAGCGCAAACTATGATTAATGACTTCCGCGTTAATGGTAAACAGCTGTTCAAAGCAACTTACAAGGCCACAGCTGAATGAACCAAGGCTTTCTAGCCAATGTTCTGGAAGGGCTTAGGTTACTCGTTACTTTTGATGCCGATGTATGGGATGTCATCGGCGTCTCCTTTACCGTTTCCAGCCAAGCGTTGCTACTAGCCTTACCCGGTGCAATCTGCATCGGGTTTCTGCTAGCGACCACTCGCTTTCCTGGCCGCTGGATCTGTGTTTCTCTTTTTCAAACTCTGCAAGCTGTCCCTACCGTTGTGGTTGGTTTGCTGGTCTATTTACTGCTTTACCGCCAAGGCCCCCTTGGTGATCTCCGCTGGCTGTTTAGCCAACCGGCGATGATTATGGCGCAGTTTATGCTCGCCTTCCCCCTTTTGGTTTCACTCTGTTATGGCGCCTTTGCCAGTGCAGATTGGCGCGCATGGGAAACGGCCCGCACCTTAGGAGCTGGCAAGTTCCGCGCCTTTCTCGTCTTGTGTCATGAGCTCAGAGCACCACTTTGGGTTGCCGTTATCAGTGGATTCAGTCGCGTTATTACGGAAGTGGGCGCCTCAATGTTGGTGGGTGGTAACATCCAACACGTAACTCGAAATATTCCCACTGCTATCGCTCTGGAAACCAGCAAAGGCTCGTTTGCTCAAGCAATTGCGCTGGGTACCGTGCTATTGCTACTGGCGCTTATTTTGAACTTCACCGTCGGTAGCCTGCGTCATCAACGCGACAGTTTGGCACGAGGATAATCAATGCTACTCACCAGTCACAATCTGGCGATCTCTTTTGCCCAAACGGAGCTGTTCAGCAACATCAATATCGAGTTGAAACAGGGGCAGTCCGTATGGCTCCAAGGAGTCAATGGCGCCGGTAAAACCACCCTGTTAAAGCTGTTGGCCAAGCTAACTAAACCAAGCAATGGCAACGTCACTCACCATGGGGTGGCAACCAAAACGGGTGCGGTTATCTACCTACACCAGCAACCTTATCTGTTTTCTGGTTCGGTATTGGACAACCTTGAATTTGGCCTTAAGTCACTAAAAATGTCCTCGGCGCAACGGCGGAGCGCCTGTGCTGAAGCATTGGAACTGGCCCAACTCAGCCATCTAACCAACCGCAGTGCCCAAGTATTATCTGGGGGTGAACGCCAGCGTTTAGCCCTCGCTCGCGCTTGGGTGATGCAGCCTAAGTTGCTGTTATTGGACGAACCGACTGCTAATCTTGACCCTATATCTCTGAAATTGATTACTCATATGGTGAAACAGCTGCAACATCAGGGCTGTTCGATTATGGTAACCAGTCATCAGCAGACACCGTTAACCGAGCTGTGCCAGCATCGCTGGTTGCTTGAGCAGAAACGGCTACAGTGTCCATAACCATAGGAACAGATTGCATGACTATCGCAAACCTCACGTTGGCCGTATTAGCAGGCGGTCAGGCCCGCCGAATGCTTGGTGAAGATAAGGGATTAATCGCCGTCGCTGGTAAGCCAATGGTGCAACACGTGTTGCAACGTCTACAGGCACAACCAGAGTCAACGGTATTAATCTCAAACCGTAACCAAGCGGAATACAGCAAACTTGGCTACCCCGTATTCAGCGACGAAATCCCTGATTACGCTGGGCCATTAGCTGGGGTTTGCAGCGCATTGCAACATTCTAATACCGACTACATGTTGGTGGTACCGTGCGATACACCGATGTTACCGGCAACGTTAGCTGAAGATATGATGGCGACTCTCATTGAGCATGATGCCGAGATCGTTATCGCTCGAGATAACGAACGTGATCACCCGGTCATCATGCTTTTAAAATGCACGTTACTGGACTCACTTCACGAATATTTAGCCGGCGGCGACCGTAAGGTTGCACTGTGGTACAACAAACACAAAATGGCATATTGTGATTTTGGCGATCGCGCTGCAGCGTTTGCCAACATCAACACCCCCGAACAAAAACAGCAATTGGAACAGCAGTTGCTCGAACAGAATACCTAACGAGGTTTTTGCATGACTTTGGATCAACTCCTTGCCGATTGCCGTGTACCGGTCCTTGGGATCTGTGCTTTTAGTGGTACAGGAAAAACCACGCTGTTGAAAAAGCTGTTACCAAACCTAGCCGGACGCAACCTGAAAGTAGCAGTGCTAAAACACGCCCACCACAACTTTGAGGTTGATAAGCCCGGCAAAGACAGTTTTGAGATTCGTAAGTCCGGTGCTGATCAGATCTTGATTGCCTCGTCACAACGGCGCGCGCTGATGATGGAGCGACCAGTTGAAGGTGACCCAAGTCTTAAAGAATTGTTAGGTATGATTGATCAAGATCGGGTTGACCTGATCTTGGTGGAAGGCTTTAAACGCTTACCCCTACCAAAGCTGGAACTGCACCGTGCCGAGCTTGGTAAGCCATTTGTGTTTGAAAGCGACAACCTAATCCAAGCCATTGCCTGCGATAACGCCACCGAGCTGCCCGCAGAAGCAAACCTTAAGCGCATCGACATCAACGCCGTTGACGACATTGCCGATTACATCCAGAGCTTTATGGCACAATGGCAGCCGGTAGGCAATCAACCGTTCGGGCCAAGCTGCGACAGTTTCGAGCGCAAACAGTTGTCGGTTAAGCAGGGGATTGAGCGGATCCTTGCGATGGTTAATCCATTAACCGAAACCGAAACAGTGCCGCTAACCCAAAGTATCAATCGCGTTCTTGCCGAGCCAGCGGTATCGCCAATCAACGTACCACAACATACCAACTCGGCGATGGATGGCTATGCCTGTAATTTCGACACAGATATTGCTTCCTACCAAGTGATGGATACGGTGTTTGCCGGCCACGCTTATCAAGGAGAGTTGCAGCCAGGTGAAGCGGTTAAGATCATGACTGGTGCACCGATGCCTCAAGGTGCCGACACAGTTATCATGCGTGAATTGGCTACTGAAACCGACGCCAACGTTCGCTTTGAAGATGGCGTAGTAACCGGCCAACACGTTCGCCAAGCCGGTGAAGACATCGCCGTTGGCGAACAGGCTCTGCCTGCCGGTGAGCGGATCACCCCCGCCGCTGTCGGCTTATTGGCTTCACTTGGCCTTGCCAATCCGGTGGTTTATCGCCGTCCTACGATTGCCATCTTCTCAACTGGTGATGAGGTTTGTTCACCGGACGAACCGCTAAAACCAAACTGCATCTACGATTCCAACCGTTACTCGCTGCATGGTCTGCTAACCAAACTCGATTGCGATATTCTTGATCTTGGCGTGATTGAAGATAACCAAGCAGCGATGGAACAAGCACTACTTAATGCTGCCGCCAAAGCCGACATCGTCTTAACCTCTGGTGGTGTTTCTGTCGGTGATGCCGACTTCATTAAAGATGCGCTGGAACAAACCGGTGAAATCAACTTCTGGAAAATCGCCCAACGCCCAGGGCGACCGCTGGCGTTTGGTACCATCAATGGCACCCTGTTCTTTGGTTTGCCAGGTAATCCGGTGGCCACCGTTGTGTCATTTTTGCAATTTGTGCAACCTACTATCCGCAAAATGGCAGGCGAATCTGATTGGCAACCAAGGCTGCTGCGTGCGACCTCGGCCACACCTTTGCGCAGCCGTATTGGTCGAACAGAATTCATTCGCGGTATAATGCAAATTGGTGCTGGGGGACAACTTGAAGTTAGCTCTACCGGCGCTCAAGGCAGCGGTATGCTTAGCTCGATGACTGAAGCTAACTGCCTAATTGTTATTGAAGAACCCCAAGAGCATGTCGCAGTAGGCGATACCGTATGGGTTCAACCATTTTCTGATTTGCTTTAACGGGAATGCTGTAAATGAGTCTTACTGACGGATTTGGACGAAAAATCGATTATCTGCGCCTTTCCGTCACAGATCGATGTGATTTTCGCTGCATCTACTGCATGGACGAAGATCCAACCTTCTTACCTCGTTCACAAGTACTAACGCTGGAAGAGATTCAGCAAATTGCCCAAGCCTTCACCGAACTCGGTGTACGCAAAATCCGTTTAACCGGCGGCGAACCACTAGTTAAATCTGATTTAGTGTCCTTGGTCAGTAAACTATCGGCCCTTCCCGGCCTTGATGATCTGTGCATGACCACCAACGGCTCGCGCCTAACCAAATTTGCCAAACCGTTGGCCGACGCCGGCCTGATGCGACTCAACATCAGTCTCGATACTCTTGATGAAGAACGATTTAAAGCGACCACCCGTAACGGTCAACTGAATCGCGTACTTGCCGGCATTGATGCTGCTCGAGAAGCGGGTTACAAGCAGATTAAACTCAACGCAGTTGCCATCAAAGGCAACAACGATGATGAAATTGTCGATCTGGTTAATTACGCTCGTAGCAAGCAAATCGACATCACCTTCATTGAAGAGATGCCGCTGGGCGTACTAAGCGACAACCGCCGTGAACATTCGTTGCTTACCAGCGACGAAGTTAAAGCGAAGATTGAGCCCGCTCATTCGCTCATTTCAACCACCGAACGCAGTGGCGGCCCTGCCCGTTATTATCGTATGGCCGACAGCAATACCCGCGTCGGTTTTATCAGCCCTCACAGCAATAACTTCTGCCAAGAGTGTAACCGCGTGCGTGTAACCACAACCGGAGAGCTGCTGCTGTGTTTGGGTAACGAAAACTCGGTAGATCTGCGCCAAGCCGTGCGTAATAAACCCAATGACATTGAGCACCTCAAGCGAGTTATTTGCGAGGCCATGGGCAATAAACCCGAGAAACACCACTTTTCGACAGGGGCAGAAACCCAAATCCTCCGCTTTATGAGCCATACCGGCGGATAAATACTCTGTACCATTAAAAAGACCCAGCCAAGTGCTGGGTCTTTTTATTTTGATTAGCCATGAGAAATAAATTCAGCAATAAAATTTATAAACCTTTATTGATTAACTAAGTCGATATTTAATGCCGACAATCTACCGCTAGCAAGTTATTCTCACCAGCAAATGCAATTCACGTTAGACAAATACTAATCCACTTCAACAATAGTATTTACGGCCTAAAACAAAGCGGCATAACTAACTAAGTCTTGCCACCTCTAACCCGAAGGTAATTCACAAAATATCAACCTGATAACCCAAGTAATCTCACCGCCATCAAAAAGTCACAACTGTAGTAAATAGATCTCAATCTAGATATTATTAGTATGCAATAGTCTATAACAGCAAGCGTTACTGGCAGCAGTAAATGTTGTAAGAAATGGATTTTTTGGGGCAAGAGGGAATATCGTGCGTTCACAAGTATTAGCTACGACTGTTAAAATTAGCAACATTCTAGGGGCAACGGAACTTGTTGTTACAGGACTCGATGGTTCTGAACGCCTAGTTCACATTGGTGATATAGTATTCGCCGGTGAAACCGTGCAATTACCTGAAGCCAGCGCGATTGAAACTGCCTCCCTCACTGCAGATGTGATCCCACCGACTAACCAAGACATTGATACTGAAATCGATGCTATTCAACAGCTATTGTTGGACGGTGGTGATTTGGAAGAGTTACCTGAAACCGCTGCAGGCAACAGCGAAGCTGAGGGCAGCGATAGCTACATTAACATTGCTCGTGTCGGAGCAGAGACCATCGCTGAGGCACAATTCGATACCAGCGGCCCCAAAGCCATAGATCTCCTCGAGCGCGATTCCGACAACGACACTGCCACAGCATTCAGCGTTCTTACGCCCAACGACGCCCCGGTGGCCAACGACGACAGCGTCAACGCAACCGAAGACACCCAATTCAATTCAGTTATTGAGCTGGACGCCAACGATACCGATGCCGATAGCGACACCCTAACCGTCGTTGCAGGCACCTTCACCACCACCCAAGGCGGCACCATCGTTATTGCTGCCGACGGCAGTTACAGCTACACCCCAGCGCCGAACTTCAACGGCACCGATAGCGTCGAGTACACCGTCAGCGACGGCAACTTAACCGACACCGGCACCTTGACCATCAACGTCGGCGCCGTAAACGACGCCCCGGTGGCCAACGACGACAGCGTCAACGCAACCGAAGACACCCAATTCAATTCAGTTATTGAGCTGGACGCCAACGATACCGATGCCGATAGCGACACCCTAACCGTCGTTGCAGGCACCTTCACCACCACCCAAGGCGGCACCATCGTTATTGCTGCCGACGGCAGTTACAGCTACACCCCAGCGCCGAACTTCAACGGCACCGATAGCGTCGAGTACACCGTCAGCGACGGCAACTTAACCGACACCGGCACCTTGACCATCAACGTCGGCGCCGTAAACGACGCCCCGGTGGCCAACGACGACAGCGTCAACGCAACCGAAGACACCCAATTCAATTCAGTTATTGAGCTGGACGCCAACGATACCGATGTCGATAGCGACACCCTAACCGTCGTTGCAGGCACCTTCACCACCACCCAAGGCGGCACCATCGTTATTGCTGCCGACGGCAGTTACAGCTACACCCCAGCGCCGAACTTCAACGGCACCGATAGCGTCGAGTACACCGTCAGCGACGGCAACTTAACCGACACCGGCACCTTGACCATCAACGTCGGCGCCGTAAACGACGCCCCGGTGGCCAACGACGACAGCGTCAACGCAACCGAAGACACCCAATTCAATTCAGTTATTGAGCTGGACGCCAACGATACCGATGCCGATAGCGACACCCTAACCGTCGTTGCAGGCACCTTCACCACCACCCAAGGCGGCACCATCGTTATTGCTGCCGACGGCAGTTACAGCTACACCCCAGCGCCGAACTTCAACGGCACCGATAGCGTCGAGTACACCGTCAGCGACGGCAACTTAACCGACACCGGCACCTTGACCATCAACGTCGGCGCCGTAAACGACGCCCCGGTGGCCAACGACGACAGCGTCAACGCAACCGAAGACACCCAATTCAATTCAGTTATTGAGCTGGACGCCAACGATACCGATGCCGATAGCGACACCCTAACCGTCGTTGCAGGCACCTTCACCACCACCCAAGGCGGCACCATCGTTATTGCTGCCGACGGCAGTTACAGCTACACCCCAGCGCCGAACTTCAACGGCACCGATAGCGTCGAGTACACCGTCAGCGACGGCAACTTAACCGACACCGGCACCTTGACCATCAACGTCGGCGCCGTAAACGACGCCCCGGTGGCCAACGACGACAGCGTCAACGCAACCGAAGACACCCAATTCAATTCAGTTATTGAGCTGGACGCCAACGATACCGATGTCGATAGCGACACCCTAACCGTCGTTGCAGGCACCTTCACCACCACCCAAGGCGGCACCATCGTTATTGCTGCCGACGGCAGTTACAGCTACACCCCAGCGCCGAACTTCAACGGCACCGATAGCGTCGAGTACACCGTCAGCGACGGCAACTTAACCGACACCGGCACCTTGACCATCAACGTCGGCGCCGTAAACGACGCCCCGGTGGCCAACGACGACAGCGTCAACGCAACCGAAGACACCCAATTCAATTCAGTTATTGAGCTGGACGCCAACGATACCGATGCCGATAGCGACACCCTAACCGTCGTTGCAGGCACCTTCACCACCACCCAAGGCGGCACCATCGTTATTGCTGCCGACGGCAGTTACAGCTACACCCCAGCGCCGAACTTCAACGGCACCGATAGCGTCGAGTACACCGTCAGCGACGGCAACTTAACCGACACCGGCACCTTGACCATCAACGTCGGCGCCGTAAACGACGCCCCGGTGGCCAACGACGACAGCGTCAACGCAACCGAAGACACCCAATTCAATTCAGTTATTGAGCTGGACGCCAACGATACCGATGCCGATAGCGACACCCTAACCGTCGTTGCAGGCACCTTCACCACCACCCAAGGCGGCACCATCGTTATTGCTGCCGACGGCAGTTACAGCTACACCCCAGCGCCGAACTTCAACGGCACCGATAGCGTCGAGTACACCGTCAGCGACGGCAACTTAACCGACACCGGCACCTTGACCATCAACGTCGGCGCCGTAAACGACGCCCCGGTGGCCAACGACGACAGCGTCAACGCAACCGAAGACACCCAATTCAATTCAGTTATTGAGCTGGACGCCAACGATACCGATGCCGATAGCGACACCCTAACCGTCGTTGCAGGCACCTTCACCACCACCCAAGGCGGCACCATCGTTATTGCTGCCGACGGCAGTTACAGCTACACCCCAGCGCCGAACTTCAACGGCACCGATAGCGTCGAGTACACCGTCAGCGACGGCAACTTAACCGACACCGGCACCTTGACCATCAACGTCGGCGCCGTAAACGACGCCCCGGTGGCCAACGACGACAGCGTCAACGCAACCGAAGACACCCAATTCAATTCAGTTATTGAGCTGGACGCCAACGATACCGATGCCGATAGCGACACCCTAACCGTCGTTGCAGGCACCTTCACCACCACCCAAGGCGGCACCATCGTTATTGCTGCCGACGGCAGTTACAGCTACACCCCAGCGCCGAACTTCAACGGCACCGATAGCGTCGAGTACACCGTCAGCGACGGCAACTTAACCGACACCGGCACCTTGACCATCAACGTCGGCGCCGTAAACGACGCCCCGGTGGCCAACGACGACAGCGTCAACGCAACCGAAGACACCCAATTCAATTCAGTTATTGAGCTGGACGCCAACGATACCGATGCCGATAGCGACACCCTAACCGTCGTTGCAGGCACCTTCACCACCACCCAAGGCGGCACCATCGTTATTGCTGCCGACGGCAGTTACAGCTACACCCCAGCGCCGAACTTCAACGGCACCGATAGCGTCGAGTACACCGTCAGCGACGGCAACTTAACCGACACCGGCACCTTGACCATCAACGTCGGCGCCGTAAACGACGCCCCGGTGGCCAACGACGACAGCGTCAACGCAACCGAAGACACCCAATTCAATTCAGTTATTGAGCTGGACGCCAACGATACCGATGTCGATAGCGACACCCTAACCGTCGTTGCAGGCACCTTCACCACCACCCAAGGCGGCACCATCGTTATTGCTGCCGACGGCAGTTACAGCTACACCCCAGCGCCGAACTTCAACGGCACCGATAGCGTCGAGTACACCGTCAGCGACGGCAACTTAACCGACACCGGCACCTTGACCATCAACGTCGGCGCCGTAAACGACGCCCCGGTGGCCAACGACGACAGCGTCAACGCAACCGAAGACACCCAATTCAATTCAGTTATTGAGCTGGACGCCAACGATACCGATGCCGATAGCGACACCCTAACCGTCGTTGCAGGCACCTTCACCACCACCCAAGGCGGCACCATCGTTATTGCTGCCGACGGCAGTTACAGCTACACCCCAGCGCCGAACTTCAACGGCACCGATAGCGTCGAGTACACCGTCAGCGACGGCAACTTAACCGACACCGGCACCTTGACCATCAACGTCGGCGCCGTAAACGACGCCCCGGTGGCCAACGACGACAGCGTCAACGCAACCGAAGACACCCAATTCAATTCAGTTATTGAGCTGGACGCCAACGATACCGATGCCGATAGCGACACCCTAACCGTCGTTGCAGGCACCTTCACCACCACCCAAGGCGGCACCATCGTTATTGCTGCCGACGGCAGTTACAGCTACACCCCAGCGCCGAACTTCAACGGCACCGATAGCGTCGAGTACACCGTCAGCGACGGCAACTTAACCGACACCGGCACCTTGACCATCAACGTCGGCGCCGTAAACGACGCCCCGGTGGCCAACGACGACAGCGTCAACGCAACCGAAGACACCCAATTCAATTCAGTTATTGAGCTGGACGCCAACGATACCGATGTCGATAGCGACACCCTAACCGTCGTTGCAGGCACCTTCACCACCACCCAAGGCGGCACCATCGTTATTGCTGCCGACGGCAGTTACAGCTACACCCCAGCGCCGAACTTCAACGGCACCGATAGCGTCGAGTACACCGTCAGCGACGGCAACTTAACCGACACCGGCACCTTGACCATCAACGTCGGCGCCGTAAACGACGCCCCGGTGGCCAACGACGACAGCGTCAACGCAACCGAAGACACCCAATTCAATTCAGTTATTGAGCTGGACGCCAACGATACCGATGCCGATAGCGACACCCTAACCGTCGTTGCAGGCACCTTCACCACCACCCAAGGCGGCACCATCGTTATTGCTGCCGACGGCAGTTACAGCTACACCCCAGCGCCGAACTTCAACGGCACCGATAGCGTCGAGTACACCGTCAGCGACGGCAACTTAACCGACACCGGCACCTTGACCATCAACGTCGGCGCCGTAAACGACGCCCCGGTGGCCAACGACGACAGCGTCAACGCAACCGAAGACACCCAATTCAATTCAGTTATTGAGCTGGACGCCAACGATACCGATGCCGATAGCGACACCCTAACCGTCGTTGCAGGCACCTTCACCACCACCCAAGGCGGCACCATCGTTATTGCTGCCGACGGCAGTTACAGCTACACCCCAGCGCCGAACTTCAACGGCACCGATAGCGTCGAGTACACCGTCAGCGACGGCAACTTAACCGACACCGGCACCTTGACCATCAACGTCGGCGCCGTAAACGACGCCCCGGTGGCCAACGACGACAGCGTCAACGCAACCGAAGACACCCAATTCAATTCAGTTATTGAGCTGGACGCCAACGATACCGATGTCGATAGCGACACCCTAACCGTCGTTGCAGGCACCTTCACCACCACCCAAGGCGGCACCATCGTTATTGCTGCCGACGGCAGTTACAGCTACACCCCAGCGCCGAACTTCAACGGCACCGATAGCGTCGAGTACACCGTCAGCGACGGCAACTTAACCGACACCGGCACCTTGACCATCAACGTCGGCGCCGTAAACGACGCCCCGGTGGCCAACGACGACAGCGTCAACGCAACCGAAGACACCCAATTCAATTCAGTTATTGAGCTGGACGCCAACGATACCGATGCCGATAGCGACACCCTAACCGTCGTTGCAGGCACCTTCACCACCACCCAAGGCGGCACCATCGTTATTGCTGCCGACGGCAGTTACAGCTACACCCCAGCGCCGAACTTCAACGGCACCGATAGCGTCGAGTACACCGTCAGCGACGGCAACTTAACCGACACCGGCACCTTGACCATCAACGTCGGCGCCGTAAACGACGCCCCGGTGGCCAACGACGACAGCGTCAACGCAACCGAAGACACCCAATTCAATTCAGTTATTGAGCTGGACGCCAACGATACCGATGCCGATAGCGACACCCTAACCGTCGTTGCAGGCACCTTCACCACCACCCAAGGCGGCACCATCGTTATTGCTGCCGACGGCAGTTACAGCTACACCCCAGCGCCGAACTTCAACGGCACCGATAGCGTCGAGTACACCGTCAGCGACGGCAACTTAACCGACACCGGCACCTTGACCATCAACGTCGGCGCCGTAAACGACGCCCCGGTGGCCAACGACGACAGCGTCAACGCAACCGAAGACACCCAATTCAATTCAGTTATTGAGCTGGACGCCAACGATACCGATGCCGATAGCGACACCCTAACCGTCGTTGCAGGCACCTTCACCACCACCCAAGGCGGCACCATCGTTATTGCTGCCGACGGCAGTTACAGCTACACCCCAGCGCCGAACTTCAACGGCACCGATAGCGTCGAGTACACCGTCAGCGACGGCAACTTAACCGACACCGGCACCTTGACCATCAACGTCGGCGCCGTAAACGACGCCCCGGTGGCCAACGACGACAGCGTCAACGCAACCGAAGACACCCAATTCAATTCAGTTATTGAGCTGGACGCCAACGATACCGATGCCGATAGCGACACCCTAACCGTCGTTGCAGGCACCTTCACCACCACCCAAGGCGGCACCATCGTTATTGCTGCCGACGGCAGTTACAGCTACACCCCAGCGCCGAACTTCAACGGCACCGATAGCGTCGAGTACACCGTCAGCGACGGCAACTTAACCGACACCGGCACCTTGACCATCAACGTCGGCGCCGTAAACGACGCCCCGGTGGCCAACGACGACAGCGTCAACGCAACCGAAGACACCCAATTCAATTCAGTTATTGAGCTGGACGCCAACGATACCGATGCCGATAGCGACACCCTAACCGTCGTTGCAGGCACCTTCACCACCACCCAAGGCGGCACCATCGTTATTGCTGCCGACGGCAGTTACAGCTACACCCCAGCGCCGAACTTCAACGGCACCGATAGCGTCGAGTACACCGTCAGCGACGGCAACTTAACCGACACCGGCACCTTGACCATCAACGTCGGCGCCGTAAACGACGCCCCGGTGGCCAACGACGACAGCGTCAACGCAACCGAAGACACCCAATTCAATTCAGTTATTGAGCTGGACGCCAACGATACCGATGTCGATAGCGACACCCTAACCGTCGTTGCAGGCACCTTCACCACCACCCAAGGCGGCACCATCGTTATTGCTGCCGACGGCAGTTACAGCTACACCCCAGCGCCGAACTTCAACGGCACCGATAGCGTCGAGTACACCGTCAGCGACGGCAACTTAACCGACACCGGCACCTTGACCATCAACGTCGGCGCCGTAAACGACGCCCCGGTGGCCAACGACGACAGCGTCAACGCAACCGAAGACACCCAATTCAATTCAGTTATTGAGCTGGACGCCAACGATACCGATGCCGATAGCGACACCCTAACCGTCGTTGCAGGCACCTTCACCACCACCCAAGGCGGCACCATCGTTATTGCTGCCGACGGCAGTTACAGCTACACCCCAGCGCCGAACTTCAACGGCACCGATAGCGTCGAGTACACCGTCAGCGACGGCAACTTAACCGACACCGGCACCTTGACCATCAACGTCGGCGCCGTAAACGACGCCCCGGTGGCCAACGACGACAGCGTCAACGCAACCGAAGACACCCAATTCAATTCAGTTATTGAGCTGGACGCCAACGATACCGATGCCGATAGCGACACCCTAACCGTCGTTGCAGGCACCTTCACCACCACCCAAGGCGGCACCATCGTTATTGCTGCCGACGGCAGTTACAGCTACACCCCAGCGCCGAACTTCAACGGCACCGATAGCGTCGAGTACACCGTCAGCGACGGCAACTTAACCGACACCGGCACCTTGACCATCAACGTCGGCGCCGTAAACGACGCCCCGGTGGCCAACGACGACAGCGTCAACGCAACCGAAGACACCCAATTCAATTCAGTTATTGAGCTGGACGCCAACGATACCGATGTCGATAGCGACACCCTAACCGTCGTTGCAGGCACCTTCACCACCACCCAAGGCGGCACCATCGTTATTGCTGCCGACGGCAGTTACAGCTACACCCCAGCGCCGAACTTCAACGGCACCGATAGCGTCGAGTACACCGTCAGCGACGGCAACTTAACCGACACCGGCACCTTGACCATCAACGTCGGCGCCGTAAACGACGCCCCGGTGGCCAACGACGACAGCGTCAACGCAACCGAAGACACCCAATTCAATTCAGTTATTGAGCTGGACGCCAACGATACCGATGCCGATAGCGACACCCTAACCGTCGTTGCAGGCACCTTCACCACCACCCAAGGCGGCACCATCGTTATTGCTGCCGACGGCAGTTACAGCTACACCCCAGCGCCGAACTTCAACGGCACCGATAGCGTCGAGTACACCGTCAGCGACGGCAACTTAACCGACACCGGCACCTTGACCATCAACGTCGGCGCCGTAAACGACGCCCCGGTGGCCAACGACGACAGCGGCCTCAGCGTCGCTGAAGACGGCAGCCTCGAGCTAAACCTGCTTGGCAACGACACTGATATTGATGGCGATACGCTGAGCGTCACCAGCATCGCTGGTGAGGACTTAACCGGCGCGGAACAAACCATCACCCTCAATGATGGCAGTGGCACCGTCCAAGTGGCCGCCGATGGCACCATCACCTTTGTCCCAGTGGCCAACTTCAATGGCGAAGTCAGCTTCGACTACACCATCAGCGATGGTAACGGTGGCTCTGGCAGCGCCAAGGTTGAGATTACGGTAACCCCACTCAAAGACGCTCCGATCGGTCAGCCGGATCAATTCGATGTCGTTGAGGGCGCAAGCCTAACGCTAAGCGCAGCTCAGTTAGTTACTAACGATAGTGATGTTGACGGTGATGCACTCACGGTAATCAATATTGCGAGCGACAGTAGCGGGAATGGCGAGATTTCAGCAGCGACTGTAGGTGCAACGGTCACAACTGCACTTGGTGGTATCGTAACCATCAATGCCGATGGCACTTATGAGTATACCGCTCCGGCAAGCGTTGATCACAGCAGCGGTGCGGTTACTGATAGCTTCTATTACCAGGCAGGTGACGGCACCGATACATCTGCATGGACAAGGGTTGCAATCGACTTAGGTGACACTGCGCCGGACGCTAACGATGACACAGATAGTATCGGCTTTGGCGGCACCGCATACGGTAATGTCATCACCGGGGCCGGCACTGACGGCAGCGGTATTGATTCAATTGGTGCCGACGACACTCAGTTGCAAGACGTGAGCTTTGATAACACTACCTACAGCAACTGGGATGTGCAGGGTAACCTCACCATTAACACCGATAACGGCATCTTGGTAATCAACAGGGACGGCAGTTACAGCTACGAGTCAACGCAAGCCGAAAGCGGCAGTCAAACATTATCCAGCTCCGATCTATTTTCCGGAATTGGTGCGCAGTTGTTTGCATACGCAAATAAAACCGACATCAATATTACCGCTCTGGCTAATACCGGTGCTTCGGTAAATAATTCTAATTCAGTTATCGGGGTCACTTCACCGCTAAACAATAGTCAGATTAGAGACTCGGAGGCGCTCGTTATTCAGCTTGATCAAGCTGCCAACAGCGTCGAGTTGCAACTGAATGATATGAAATCTAACGGCTCCGAAACCGTATTCTGGCAAGCCTACGATATTAACAATCAACTGGTAGATAGTGGGTACACCAATGGTAACGACATATCTATCGCTCCCACTTCTGCGGTTCATGCCATCGTCTTATACCAAGAAGATGCCCGCGGGCAAAATGGTTTTACGCTAGTTGATGTAACCATCAATTCTGAGCAAGGTATTCCCACCAGCGACAGTTTCGATTACACCTTAATCGACGCCGATGGCGATACCGATTCAGCCACCTTGATCGTTAACCAAGACTCAACTCCTACTGCCATTAATGATTCAGGCAACGTGGCTGAATCGGGTTTAAATGGCGGCAACGACGAGGGTAGCGGTACCAATACTGCCTTCGGTAATCTATTGGATAACGACACCGGAATAAGCAGCTCAACCCAAATAACCAGTGTTGAGGGTGAAGTTGCAATCAACGGCATCATTACCGTCACTACCACTTATGGCGTATTAACCGTTCATGTAGATGACAGTAACGGCCAGCGCGCGGGTTATTATGAATATGAATTAACCTCACCAGCGAGCACAGATGATGCATCCGAAACAATCAACTACACGGTTGAGAATGGTCTCGGGGAATCCTCAAGTGCCAACCTAACAATCGATATTATTGATGACGCTCCAGTAGTCAAAGATATCAGTCAGAACCTAATGTCCGATTCGGCCCCAATGACCACCAACTTGAGCTTCGTGCTCGATCTGTCAGGTAGTATGGATGATCCAGCCGGCAACGGTAAAAGCTACCTAGAAACCGCAGTGGAATCGTTAACGGCTCTTATCAATACTGTCGATGATACTGGCGACGTCAATATTCAGATTATCACCTTCTCTGGCAGCACCATGGGTAACTCCACTTGGTTACTAGACGATATTGACGGAGCCATAAACCACTTAAACGGCTTGTCTGCAGACGATGGAACCCGCTATAGCACGGCATTAGATACCATAATGGGCAGTGGTCCTCTCCCCGTTGCAGACCAAAGTTTTGTGTACTTTATCTCGGACGGTGCTCCAAACGACGGTTATCAAGTAAACGAAAGTCAACAAGATGCCTGGGAGGCCTACCTCGACCAAGATGGCTACTACGATATCGCCTTTGCAATCGGTATTGGTGATGCACCGCTAAATGAACTACTGCCTATAGCACACTCAAAAGATCCGAACGACGACAATAACAACTACGCCGTTGTCGTTGATGATGCTGCAGATTTAACCGCAACGGTGGTCGAGTATTTCGACAACAATAGTATTGAAGGAGAGCTTAATCTGCTCACGGCAAATGGTGGTATTAGCATAGGCGCTGATGGCGGCAATATCCAAGCAGTAACTATCGATGGAACAACATATACTTACGATGGCAATACCGCTGAACTAGCTGTCACCACCACTCTTGGTGGGTTATTTACCCTCGACTTCGTAACCGGAACCTACAGCTACACCATCGATGTGGATCGCAATGTCCTCAACGAAACCGAATCTATCAGCGTCGATGTCATTGATGGCGACGGCGATACCGATAGCTTATTGCTCGAGCTGCATATCGACTATTACGCTGGGCTTGATGCTAACGTCAACAACATCATCACCAATGGCACTGAGGGAGGCTCATTAACCCTTGATGCTGCCTATCTTACCCATGGTGATGCGACACCAGAAGACTCACAAATCAGTGCAGTTAATGGCGACGGTGTTTCCCTCGACAATGGCCTTATCACCATTGCTGATGGCTCCGATGGCGATAGCTTTGAGTATGTCTTGGCAGGTAATAATACCTCCGACAGCGCTGAAGTTTCACTGGATTACCGTGACTCCACTAAACTGGTCGGTACTCATGAAAATGACATCATCATGAGTCACTCGGCTTCAGCTACGCCTTCTATGGCAGAAATCACCGCAACCGTACGTAGTGGCGATACTTACCGCACCTCAAACCAATTTGGCTTTACCGTTTCTGCATTAGCAGCAGGGCTATCGGTTGCGAAAATTGAGATAGATTTAGCAAGCAAAGATAGCAACGCCTACTTCGACATTGATGACAGTAATTTAAGTTTGGGCAGTAACTCCACAGGTATTGATCAAGCCTCAAATATTTTTGATGACATGACGAACGATAGTCCCGTCTTGACTGCCAACTTTGTTGCCGGTGATTTCACCAATGGCGATCAGTTTTGGTTCTCCTTCGATACCGATTACTTAGGCAGCGATTACTTTGGCAGGGACTACGGAGCTGATCTGGTCGGCGTTTCCTTCACTGTCACCCTAAGCGATGGCTCGACAATGCAAGGTACCTATGAATCTGATGGCAACTCAGGTGCTACCGCCCGTTTATTCGACAGTATTCTTGATGGCCAAGCAGGCGATGATGTACTGATTGCAGATAACGGTAATGATTTACTGCTCGGTGGCGGCGGTGATGATTTACTCATTGGTGGTTTAGGGAGCGATATATTGACAGGTGGCGCAGGCAGCGACACCTTTATGTGGCAAGATGGTGACGCCAATGGTGGCGAAGATGTTATTACAGACTTTGAACAGTTTGAGCGGCTAGAGCTGTCTGAACTGTTGATCGGTGCAACCGCCGATAACATCGGTGAGTACTTGTCAGTCAGCAGCGACGGTACTAACACCACCATTAATATTATTGATACCAATGGCACTGCAACAGGCGGCGATAGCCAAACCATTGTGTTGCAAGGGGTAGATACTGACCTCTCAACCTTACTTGGTGAAGGATCGCTTATCTTCGCTGATGGTAGTGATAATGCGGGCACGGCAACTGCCGCAGTTAGTAACATTACTCCACCGCAACAATTAGACACTGATCTGCCATAGGAAGGATGTGATGACAGATAGTAGTGCGGCGCAAGAAAGCGCCGCCATTAACACACCGTTAATTGATGGGGTGTTATGGTTAGCCAACTTCTTTGAGTTGAGCAACAACAGGGAAAGTATTACCGCCGGGTTGCCATTGCCCGGTGGCGATTTATCCTTGGCGCATTTTGCTGATGCAGCCACCCGTGCTGGGCTGCATAGCCGTCGCTTACAAATCGCTTTAACCGAGCTGGATGCAACCGCACTACCCTGTTTATTGGCGATTGAGGGCATGCCACCCACCATCTTGCTAAAACTGGATAACAACAGCGCTACCCTGCTTGATCCAATGTCCCATGGCGAACTCACTTGGTCTCGAGCTGAGTTAGACAATCGCTATCAGGGCAATGCCATCTTTGTTAAACCTGACTATCAACCTAATAGGGAAGCCGACAACAACTCTGCACCTGAAAGCCATTGGTTTTGGGGGCCGATAAAACGGTCACGTACGCTCTATCGAGATATTGTCGCCGCGTCACTTATCATCAACCTGTTTGCGTTGGTGTCGCCGCTATTTGTGATGAATGTTTACGACCGTATTCTGCCCAACCTAGCCTACGACTCGCTATGGGTTCTAGCAACCGGCGCAGGTATCGCCTACCTATTTGATCTGATTCTCAAACAAGTGCGCGGAAGCTTAATTGATTACGCCGGTAAGCAAACCGATCTGTCGGTATCGCGCTCGTTATTCAGCCGTGTAATGGGCATGCAGATGCACCATCGCCCTGCCTCGACAGGAGCGTTAGCACGACAGTTCAGTGACTTCGACTCAGTGCGCGAGTTTATCGCTTCAACAACCATCACCACCTTGGTGGATCTGCCCTTCTCGATACTGTTCATTTTGATCATCGGTTGGGTCAGTGGCCCGTTAGTGTGGCCGCCCATTGCCGCTATCGTCATTATGATTATTGTCACCGCACTACTTCAAAAAAAAATGGCCCACGCCAGCCAAGAGGCACAACGCTTCGCGGATCTGCGCCACTCCCACCTGTTTGAGTCGATCACTGGTCTTGAGACCATCAAAAGCAGCGGCGCTGAAGGGGCGATCCAATACACCTGGGAGCAAATGCAAGCGCATAGCGCTAAGTGGCAGATGGAAAGCCGCAAGCTAACCAACTTAGCCAGCAACTTTTCCGCCTTTATCATGCAGTTCACTGCGGTGGTTACCATCATCTTGGGGGTCTACAGCTTAGAGGCAGGTTTGTTGTCTATGGGGGGGATCATCGCTGCGGTTATTTTAAGTAGTCGTGCCATCAGCCCAATGTCGCAACTTATTGGTCTGCTCAGCCGAGCTCATAATGTTCGGGCGACACTGAATCAACTCGATTCATTAATGCAACTGCCACAAGAGATCGACAACAAACGCCACTATCCCGACATCGGCAAATTAAGCGGTAAGATCAGTGCAACTGAGTTATCGTTTACTTACCCAAATCAAGAGTCACCTAGCCTAAAAGAGCTTAATTTCAACATCGAACCTGGCCAACGTGTGGCCGTTATCGGTCGTAATGGCTCAGGTAAAAGCACCTTAATCAAGATGGTATTAGGCCTATTCCGCACCGAGCAAGGCAGCCTTCGTCTGGATAACAGCAACATCAACCAGCTACACAGCAATGCGTTACGGCGCCAAATTGGTTACGTACCGCAAGACATTCGCCTGTTCAGCGGTACCATCCACGAAAATATCGTGCTTGGGTGTCGTAACATCAGCAACCAGCAGCTGCAACAAGCAATTGAACGCTCTGGGGTCAGCCTGTTCACTAACCTAGATTCCGAAGGAATCAACCGACAGGTGGGAGAATCTGGATTAGCGCTGTCTGTTGGGCAACGTCAGGCAATCGCATTAGCTCGAGCACTGCTCACCGACCCGCCTATCTTAGTGCTCGACGAACCAACGGCCAGCCTCGATGCCCGCGCAGAGTTGCAATTCATGCGTACCATTCAACAGTTACCGCGAGACAAAACCATCTTGCTGGTTACCCACAAGCAGCCGCTAATGGATTTGGTTGACAGGCTAATGGTATTAGAGCGCGGCCGCTTAATTGCCCAAGGGCCACGGCAACAAGTATTAGACAAGCTGCGTAATAATGGCGCCAAGCGAGGTGAGCAATGAGCACCTTGCAAGCCAACCGCTACGACTGGGACGATCAACTGCTGTTCCACCCACCAAGCTACAAACGCAAGGTGATATGGATTCTGATCGCATTGGTGGTGAGCTTTTTAACATGGGCCAGCCTGAGCACCTTAGATGAGGTAACGCGTGGCCAAGGTAAAGTAGTGCCATCGTCGCAAGTACAGATAATTCAAAGTCTGGACGGCGGTGTGGTTGAAGCATTGATGGTACGAGAAGGGATGCTAGTAGAGAAAGGGACGCCGCTACTGCGTATCGATGCTACCCGCTTTGCATCTGACCTGGCTCAACGCCAGCAAGAAACCTTAAACCTACAGTTTGGGGTATATCGACTTGAGGCACAGTTGGCTAGCGTATCTATCTCCAGCAGCGACTCCCAAGGTGGCTGGCAACAACAGATAAACGTAACCCAGCAGCCACTGGAACTGCCAAAAACACTTACTGAAGCATGGCCTAACTTGGCAAAGCAACACCAAGCGGATTATAAAAACCAGCTCGAACAGCTGCAAAACCAGCTCAAGATACAAGCGCAAGTTATTAATAAAAAAGAAAATGAACTCAGAGATCTGGCAAGTCGTTTAAAGACACTAGGCATGAGTTATCAGCTGGTTCGGCGCGAGCTTGAGATCACTAAACCACTGGAAGAGCGTGGTATCGTATCCGAGGTTGAACTGATTAAACTACAGCGCGCCGCAAATGATGTTGAAGGCGAACTAACCTCGTTACGACACCTGCGCCCCTCACTGTTACTGGAGCGCGATGAGGCGGTATTGAAGCGTCGTGAAGTGGTACTGGTATTCCAGAGCGAAACTCAAGCGGAGCTGAATGAGATAAGTGCCCAACTGGCGCGACTCAATGAGGCTAACGTGGGCGCGCAAGACAAGGTCGATCGCACCCTTATCGTTTCGCCGGTGGCAGGAACGATTAAATCACTCAACATTAATACCCTTGGCGGTGTTGTGCAGCCGGGTCAAGAGTTGATTGAGATCGTTCCCTCTGAAGACAACCTATTGGTCGAAGTGCAGATCGCCCCCAAAGATATCGCTTTTCTCCGTCCTGGATTACCAGCCACCGTAAAGGTAACTGCCTACGATTTTACCCGCTACGGCGGGCTCTCCGGCAAGGTAGAGCAAATCAGTGCCGATACCATTACCGACGAAGAAGGCAACAGTTTTTATGTCGTGCGAGTTCGCACGGAGAGTAATCGGCTCGGCAAAGCCGGTGAACCAATGCCAATAATCCCTGGCATGGTTACGTCAGTTGACGTACTGACCGGGGAAAAAAGCGTGTTGGCATATTTAATGAAGCCAATCTTACGCGCTAAAGATAATGCGCTACGAGAGCGTTAACAGTGAATTGTCTTCCAAAGGATGGAATAGAATGAAAACCATTGCACCAATTGTGGTGTTAACTAGCAGTATGTTGCTAGCAACCGCCGCCAATGCTGCAACGCTGGAGCAAGCCGTTGCTTACACATTGGATACCAACCCGCAAATCCGGTTGAGCTTTAATAGCTTTAAAGCCCGTGAAGAGCAGGTTAACGAAGCTCGCGCAGATTACCTTCCTCAGGTAGATCTGTTTGCTAATTACGGTTACACCAACGCCGATAACCCAACAGGTCGCCTAGGCGGAGATCACGACCTTGAGCACGACCCACGTCAGTCCGGGATCTCGCTAACGCAATTGATCTTTGATGGTTTCCGCACCCCTGGCGAAGTAAAGCGCCTGGGCTTTGAGGCATCCGCGGAACAATGGGCATTATTTTCCTCAGCTGAAGATCTGGCCCTGACTGTGGTGCAGCGCTACATCGAGATGCTGACCGCTGAACAACAGCTGGAGCTAACCGATCACAACCTGCAAAACCACCAGATGATTCATGAGAAGATCCGCCAGCGCTCTGACTCGGGTCTTGGCTCTAACGCCGATATAGCGCAAAGCGCTGGTCGTCTTGCCCGTGCTAACTCTAATCGCATTGCGGCCTACAACAACCTGCTTGATGCTCAAGCCCAATACCGCAATGTGGTCAATCTTGATCCAGATAACCTCGTAACACCGGTACCGGATCACGACATGTTGCCAAAGGATCTGGCTGAAGCAATATTGCTTACCGATGGTCACCCATTATTAAAAAGTGCCGCCTTTGATGTCGACGCAGCCAAGCAGCAGCGAGATGTCGCTAAAGCCGATAACTATCCAACATTGGAACTGCGCTTAGATGGTACCTGGGGCGAAGAGTTAGACAACCAGTACGGCCACAACAACGATCTCAGTGCCACCTTAGAGATGCGTTACAACCTGTTCGCCGGCGGCGCAACCAAAGCTCGGATCCGCAGCGCCGCCTACCAACTGGGCTCGGCCAAATCGGTTCGAGAACGTGCCAACCGCGATGTTATCGAAGGAATGCGCCTATCTTGGAGTGCCTATGAACAACTGGGGATACAAAAGGACTATATCCGCCAGCATGTTGAGGCAAGCAAAGAGGCCCAGCTAGCGTACAGTGAACAATTTCGTTTAGGCCAACGAACGTTATTGGATCTACTCGATACCGAAAATGAGCTATTCCAAGCGCGTCAAGACTACGTCAATAGCGAGATGCAAGAGTTACTCGCTAAGTATCGAGTGTTGAACGCCAGTGGTCGCCTACTCGACTCACTTCGAGTAACACGGCCACCGGAGTGGTCGGCCGAACGTGACTACCAATAAGAAGAACTGACCATGAATAAATTACTCTTGGTTGTCGCTTTTTCACTGCTTAGCGGCTGCGCTTCAGAGCCACTGGTAGACTGGGAAAACACAACCCAACAGCATGACTTACAAGATCACGACCACGACGGCGTTATCTCTGCCCGTGAAAACTGTATTGATACCCTTACCGGTGCCAATGTCGATAACGTTGGCTGCGGTGCTGTCGACCAATTTACCGCTCGACGTAACCTCAAGGTGTTGTTCCCTAACGACAGCAATGAGATCAACAGTCGCTACTATCCAGAGATCGAATCTGTTGCCGAGTTCCTGCAACAGTATCCAGGCAGTATCGTCACCATCGAAGGTCATAGCAGCAAGGTAGGCAGCGCTAACTATAATCTGCAGCTGTCCCAACGCCGAGCGAATGCGGTACGGCAAGTTTTGATTACTCAGTTTGGCATTGACGCCGAGCGTGTTACTGCGGTTGGTTATGGTTTTGATCGCCCTATCGACACCAACGACGACGCTTTAGCACACAGTCGTAATCGCCGAGTAGTCGCCGAGATGGCAACCAAGGAAAGCACCGCCGCTATGCGCTGGACCGTATGGAGTGTTGGCCGTTAAGCGCCGATAACTAATGCTTGAGGCGTAGTATTACCAAGCTTGCAATCCTTGCGGCATTGTCGCTGTCAGTTATGGCTGGTACGAGCGCGCCACCAGAGATGCAAGCGCGGCAACAAGAGCAATTGGTCTTCAATTATGGCGACCAAGCTGCTCTGCGTTACCGCGCTTGGCGCAATCTACTCGAGCAACAACAGCAGAACTTACCGCTAGATCAGGCAACAGCAGTCAACAACTTCTTTAATCAGTTTCGCTTCGGCAACGACATCGATATCTGGAATAAAAAGAACTATTGGGCCACGCCAATGGAGTTTATCGGCATCGCCAATGGCGACTGTGAAGACTTTGCTCTAGCAAAATACATCACCTTACAGATGCTCGGCTTTCCTACCGAGAGCCTTCGGCTGGTGTACGTAAAAGCGGTTCAGTTGAACCAATTTCATATGGTGGTGGCGTATTACCCCACCCCAGCGAGCGAACCGTTACTGCTGGATAACATCAATGGCAATATCACCAAGGCGAGTAAGCGACCTGATCTTAAACCGATCTTTAGTTTCTCCGGTGACAAGTTGTGGCTCGATGGTGCCGCGGGCAGTCAGCAACTTACTGATAGACCAGCACTAACTCAATGGACTCAATTCAATCGCCGTCGAATGGACGGAACCATGAATCTTCCGTCTTATCTCAAGGGATCGTGACATGACGCTTTATAAACAACTATCCACCTTTGTGTTTACCGTTTTCCTCTTAGTAGTAGCAGGATTAAGCACGGGTCAGTTGAACGAAACTCGCGGTTTCCTCTACCAACAAATGCAATCTGAACTGGATAACAGCAGCCAAGCGTTATCATTGATGCTGCAACCATCGATGGAACAAGCGGATAAAGTCGCGGCAGAGACGCTGATCACCGCCATGTTTGATGGTGGCTTGTACCAAAGCATCACATTGAAGTGGCTCGCGGACGGCAGTCAACAAACCTGGGTTAACAACCGCACTGATGCCTATATCCCGGCGTGGTTCTACCGACTGCCGCTGTTTGAAGAGCAAGCTAAAACAACCACTATTGTCAGCGGTTGGTTGCAGTTGGGTGAGATTGAGATTGTCTCGCACCCAGGCTATGGCTATCGTCAGATCTGGCAAAGTTTCGTCACCTCACTGTTTATTACAGCACTGATGTTGGTGCTGATGCTAACGGTAGTTAAGTGGTGGCTTCGTCAACTACTGAAGCCGCTGCAACACGTACAGCAACGTGCTGAGAACGTTGCTCAAAAGCAGTTTTCCACCCCAATGGCAGAGCCTAAAACCATTGAGCTCGCGCTACTGGTACGCAGCATCAATACGATGGAAGCGCAGTTGAAACTGCAATTTGAGGCGCATAAAGAGCACGTGAATACATTACAGAAGTCACTGCTGACCGATGCTGTGTCTGGCCTACCGAATCGAAGCTACATGATTGGCCGCCTCAAATCATGGCTGCACGAACCAGCCGATGGGTGTGTAGTAATGGTGCAGTTACCGTTACTTGAACAAGTACGTGAGCAATTTGGCTACCAACTGCGTGATGAGTTGATAGGTCGTTTGGGGCAGCAGCTGCAAGCGTTGCCACAGAATGTTATCTCAAGTCGCATTAGTGCTAATGAGTTGTTGATCTTGGTTGAGGGAGTCGACTCCACCCAGCAGCATAAAACCACCGAGCAACTGCAGGTAATCCTGCAACGCTTCGAACAAAGCTGTGGTCTGATGGACCCACCTATCTGTGCCATGGGCGCTGTTTCACGAACACCACAACACCAGGTACAACAGATCTTATCTGAGTCAGATCATGCCATGCGCCAAGCGCAGCAAAGCGAACAGCAACTAAAGTGGTTTGCCCAACTCGCTAGCCAACCGCTGAGCATCGAGCAGTGGCGCACCATGCTCAATGGCGATCTGCGCCAGCATATCGAACTCTACCGTCAACCGGTACTCGATTGGCAGTCGCACAAGCCAGTCCAGTGGGAACTGTTTGGTCGCCTTAACTATGAGGGTAATGAGTACCACGCTGGTCAATTCTTGCCATATCTCAATATGATCAACAAAGGCGAAGCCTTCGATCGCGCCCTCATTGAAACCGTTACCGCCAATGAGGCACTCACCTCTAGTGACCAGCGACTGTCGATTAACCTCACCGCAGCAGCGGTAAATAACACCTCGTTCCGACTGTGGCTGATTGAGCACATCAAGCAGACTAAAACGAAGTTGCAGTTTGAGGTGAGCGAGTTACTGGCGGTCGATTTAAGCGACGATCTACTCACCCTACGACAGCAACTGGCCGCCGTGCATTGCCCACTGGGGGTTGATCACTTTGGCCGTGAGCTAGCGTCGTTAGATTACCTTCAGAAGTTGGCCCCAGACTTTGTTCGTCTCGATCACGCCTTTGCCGGAGACACCAGTGAGCAAACCACTCAGTTATGTCGGGCTCTCTGCCTAACGGCACAAGGATTACAGATCGACGTTTATCTGGCTGGGGTGCAAGAGCAACGGCAACTTACCCCATTCGAACAGTTCTCACTCACCGGCTATCAAGGCTTTATTCAGCCACCAAAGCGTGTCAATGAAGCCAAGCCAGTAGCGCTAGTTACCGAGTAACTATAGAGAAGCGCACTACTGCAGATACAACAAAGCCGCTGAGATATCAGCGGCTTTGTTTTTCGTCAACTTCAAACGGCAGCTGAAGCTGGCGAATTTGTTGAACTGCAGATGCGAAAAAGCCGCTCTAAAAGAGCGGCTTTTTCTGAATAGTGGGGTGGCTAACGGGACTTGAACCCGCGACAACCGGAATCACAATCCGGGACTCTACCAACTGAGCTATAGCCACCACTGTATTTTTTGTCTACCGAATGCCTGAGCAAATGGCGCGCCCAGAGGGATTCGAACCCCCGGCCTCACCCTCCGGAGGGGTGCGCTCTATCCAGCTGAGCTATGGGCGCTTCCTTGACGGCCGCTATAATACTTATTCCGACCCTCAGCGTCTATGTAAAAACACGATAACTTGTTCGGTTGCCGTTTTTTTAGCTAAGACGGACACTCTATCACCAATAACCGTAGTATTCCCCCTATCGACCGCACACAATTAATACAATCAACATTATTTATTTAGCATTGCTCGTAATGCAGCGATGTTGGTTTTGCCTTTGGTATTACGTTCCTGTGCCGTTGGTGGTGCTTTTCGCTCCTCCCATTCGAGATCATCTTGCGGTAATTCCAGCAAGAATCGGCTCGGTTCACAGCGATTCAACTCACCATACTGGCGTCGTTCCTTACATAGGGTAAACATCAGCTCCTGCTGAGCACGAGTGATGCCAACGTAGGCAAGACGACGCTCCTCCTCGACGTTGCCCTCATCCAAACTGGATTGATGTGGCAATAAACCCTCTTCGGCGCCAACGAGAAACACATAAGGAAACTCGAGTCCTTTGGAGGCATGCAGCGTCATCATCTGTACCTGGTCCAGTTCCTCATCCTCATTATTACGCTCCATCATGTCGCGCAACGTTAGGCGAGTAACCACCTCTTTCAGAGTCATCGGATCTTCCAGCTCGTCCCCTTCGACCATCGCGGTGATCCATTTATACAGCTCAGAGACGTTTTTCATCCGCATCTCTGCCGCTTTCGGGCTTGGCGAGGTGTCGTACAGGAAATCTTCATAGTTGATCTCCCGCACCAAATCACGCAGCGCGGCAATGGTATCGCCGCGCTCGGCACGATCGCCTAGCTCAACCAACCAACGGGCAAACACCATTGCCGTCTCTGCCGCTTGCGGTGGTAGCCGCTGTTCTATTTCACTATCAAAACATGCGGCGAACATGCTTATGTTCTTGCGATTCGCCAGATGACCGACCTTTTCCAACGTGGCCGGTCCCATGCCACGCTTTGGCACGTTACAGATCCGCAAGAAGGCGTTGTCATCTTCAGGGTTCACCAATACCCGCAGGTAGGCCATGATGTCTTTAATCTCAGCGCGGGAGAAGAAGCTGGTGCCACCGGAAATCTTGTAAGGGATACGGTTGGTCATCAACGCCTTTTCAAACAAGCGTGACTGGTGGTTCCCGCGGTACAAGATGGCGTAATCTTTATACTTGGCGTGATTCATAAACTTGTGACGGATTAAGGTCGCAACAACCCGCTCAGCTTCATGTTCGTCGTTGTTAGCGCTGATCACCTTAATCGACTCGCCATAGCTCAGATTAGAGCGCAGGGTTTTGTCATAGACGTGCGGGTTATTGGCAATCAAGATATTCGCCGCCTTCAGAATACGGCCGCTGGAGCGGTAATTCTCTTCCAGCTTAATCAATTGCAGCTGCGGAAAGTCCTTGCCCAGCAGCACCAAGTTCTGTGGTTTGGCGCCACGCCAAGAGTAGATAGACTGATCGTCATCCCCTACTACGGTAAAACGCGCACGCTCACCAACCAACAGTTTTACCAATTGATACTGACTGGTGTTGGTGTCTTGATACTCATCCACTAACAAATAGCGAATACGATTTTGCCAGCGTTCACGCACCTCTTGATTGGTGGCAAACAGCAGCGTTGGCAGCATGATTAAGTCATCAAAATCCAAGGCGTTATAAGCGATCATATGTTCGCGATAGCGACCGTACAGCTCTGCCTGTTCTCGCTCAGCGGGATCCTGCGCTAGGCCAATGGCTTTATCTGGGGTGATCAGATCATTCTTCCAATCACTGATGCGACGGATAAGCTGTTGCAACAGATCCTTATCACCATCGTACTCATCTTCAGTCAGCTCTTTGAGCAGCGCGAGACTGTCTTGATCATCAAACAACGAAAAGCCCGGCTTGAGGCCAAGGATCTTGTGCTCACGACGAATAATATCGAGGCCCAAGGTGTGGAAAGTCGAGATCCGCAACCCACGTGCTTCTCCTTTCCCTAAGCTCTGAGCGATACGTTCACGCATCTCTCGAGCCGCTTTGTTGGTAAAGGTGACCGCCGCAATATGCCGAGCTTGGTAATCACACTTCTTAATGAGGTAGGCAATCTTGTTGATGATCACTCGGGTTTTGCCACTGCCCGCACCGGCCAACACAAGGCAGGGGCCAGAGACGTATGTAACCGCTTGCTCTTGGGCGGGATTAAGTTTCATCGAGATTCCTAACTGATTACCACTGAAGGAGGCGCATTTTAACCAAAATCTGCTCTAACGCACGTCCTATTCGGTTCACTAACTTGATACTATAATCAAAAATCACACAAAGGACGGACTGATGCTACCTCCACAAAAGCTAGAACAACTGGCACGCCAACTGGCAGATAACTTACCACCGGGCCTTAAGGCAGGCGCTGATGAGTTTGAACAAAAAGCTCGTACCGTCCTGCAAAGCCAACTAATGAAATTGGATTTGGTTTCACGGGAAGAGTTTGACCGCCAAACCGCAGTACTGGCCAAGACTCGTGCCATGGTTGAACAGCTTGAAGCACGCTTGAGCCAGCTCGAAGATAAGTAAGGCCTGCTCAAGCAGTAACAAAAACGGCGCCCCAAGGGGCGCCGTTTTTTATGGCTTACTTAAGCGAGTCTACTCACGCACTAAGTGTAAGAAGTGCAGATGCTTCTCATATTGATCAAGAATATCACCAAGAACCTGTTCCCGACTCCAACCCATGATGTCGTAGTCTTGCCCGCCTTCGGTTAGGTGAACCTCAGCACGGAAATACTTACTGTCATCATCATCCTCATTATCATTCATAGTAAATGCCGGACGGGAGTATGCTTGCGGTCGAACTTGATATTCAAAGTCATGCTCGTCACCCAGCTCAACTCGCAAGGCGATACGATGCTGCTCTGCATCCAGCTCCACTTCAACGATAACGCTCTGCTTACGTAGCTCAGTGGCAACCAACTCCATTGCACCAATAACGGTTTCATCGATAAAGCGATTTACATGACCACGGCGCGAGAACTGCATCATGTTGCGCAAGCGACGATCCCAAGCTACCGGGTTACGGGTAACGCGCGGAGCTAAGTTGGTTTGCGACAGACTGTCTTTCTTCTGTACGTCCACCTGCAACGCTTTGAGTAGTCCCCAGCTCGCCGTTAACAGCACAATCGAGAACGGCAGGGCGCTGGCAATGGTTGCGGTTTGCAGCGCAGTTAGACCGCCTGCCATCAACAGTACTACCGCAACTAAGCCAATCGAGCCGGCCCAGTAGATCCGCTGCCATACCGGGGTTTTATCGTTACCGCCAGACGCCAGCATATCAACCACCATTGAGCCTGAGTCCGCCGACGTAACGAAGAACACCACCACCATTAGCATGGCAATCATCGACAACACAGTGGACATTGGGAACTGCTCTAGGAACACAAACAGTGCCAATGACGAATCATTGGTGATCACCTCAGCAACCTGATTCAAACCTTGGTTAAGAATCATATCGATAGCGGTATTACCAAACACCGTCATCCACGCCATCGTAAAGCCGGCAGGAACAAATAGAACCCCAGAAACAAACTGACGAATGGTACGGCCACGGGAAATCCGAGCGATAAACATGCCAACGAATGGGGACCAAGACATCCACCAACCCCAGTACAACAAGGTCCAACCACCTAACCAGCTTTTTGGCTCGTAGGCATAAAGGTTAAAGGTCTTTTCAACGATATCGGACAGGTAACCACCGATATTCTGCACATAGGATTGCAGCAACAACACCGTTGGCCCAATCACCAGGATCAGTAGCATCAAGATAATTGCCAAGCCAAGATTCAATTCAGACAAACGGCGAATGCCTTTGTCCAAACCAGACATCACTGACAGGGTCGCCAAAGCGGTAATGCCGATAATCAGCATCACCTGTACCGACGAGCTCACCTCAATACCAAATAGGTAGTTAAGGCCGGAGTTAACCTGCAGCACGCCGTAACCTAACGAGGTTGCCACCCCAAAAACGGTACCCAAAATAGCGAAGATATCAACCGCATGCCCCGGCCAGCCGTAGATGCGTTCCCCTATCAATGGATATAGCGCAGAGCGGAGGGTTAGCGGCAAACCGTGGCGATAACTAAAGAAGGCTAAGATCAATGCCACAATCGCGTAGATTGCCCAAGCATGCAGACCCCAGTGAAAGAAAGTGAGCTTCATCGCTTCGCGAGCAGCTTCTACTGTTCCCGCCTCACCAACAGGTGGCGACATAAAGTGCATCACCGGCTCTGCGACACCGAAGAACATCAAACCGATGCCCATCCCAGCAGAGAAAAGCATGGCAAACCAAGAGCCATAGCTAAAATCCGGATCGGCGTGATCCGGGCCAAGCTTGATTTCGCCGTAACGAGATAAGCCGAGGAAGGCTACCAACATCAATATCAATGCCACAGCTAACACATAGAACCAGCCGGCATTGGTAATAATACTGTTTTGAAGATCTGTAACTTGGCTAGCTGCCGTTTCAGGGAAGAGCGCCGCGTATCCTACGATGGCTAAGATGAGGGCGGTGGCACCGCCAAAAACGGGAAGGTTTAACGTTTGTTTCTTAAGGGGAGATGCTGGCGCATCACTCATAGATCCTCCAAAGTTTAACTACACGAGCCTCATAATGTGCAATAACCAACTCACTACTTTTCCATAGATAAGTAGTTGAATTTGCTTTGACGAGGTCGAAACTTAGCCGGAATGGTAACAGTATCAGAACAATAGTTGCACTGTTCTGCTGCAAAATATTACCGAATAAAGTAAAATATAAGTTCATATGCCGATTGAAGTTTATTCAAAATGAGTTTAGATGAATAATAGAAAAGATAAATACAGTATCGACAATACCGATTATACAATCGGTCAAGATAACATTCAAAAATGGGGTTTCGACGTCCACAACCCGGTTTTTGGAATTAGCGCGTCATTAATTGGAGTATTCCTTGTCGCCATATTGCTGGTCGATCCTGAAACATCAAAATCAGTATTAGATGGCATAAAATGGAAGATCATCGGTGCCTTTGATGGTCTGTTTATGTGGTCTGCCAATATTTTTGTATTGTTCTGTCTAGCCATGATTGTTTCCCCATTCGGAAAAATCCGTTTGGGTGGCGACGAAGCCAAAAGCGATTATTCGGTAAAATCTTGGGTGGCAATGCTGTTTGCTGCTGGCATGGGCATTGGCCTGATGTTTTGGGCGGTGGCTGAGCCCGTGGCCTACTTTACCGGCTGGTATGAAACCCCATTAAACGTTGCTGCTAATACACCTGAAGCAGCCAGAATGGCTCTTGGTGCCACCATGTTCCACTGGGGATTACACCCATGGGCAATCTACGGCGTGGTGTCGCTATCACTCGCCTTCTTCGCCTACAACAAAGGCTTACCGCTTTCCATGCGTTCAGTGTTCTACCCAATCTTGGGCGATCGCACCTGGGGCTGGCCTGGTCACTTAGTCGATATCCTCGCAGTAATCGCAACCCTGTTTGGTCTGGCGACCTCGTTGGGGTTAGGTGCACAACAAGCTGCAAGTGGTTTTGGCCACGTGTTTGGCACCGACAGTGGCTTAGGCATGCAGATCGCCATCATCTTTGCGGTTACACTACTGGCGGTGATTTCGGTAATGCGTGGGATCCACGGTGGCGTAAAGGTTATCAGTAACATCAACATGCTGATGGCCGTTGCGTTAATGGTCTTTGTCGCACTAGTCTCCTTTGCGGTTTCCATGGGTACTATTCCAACGACTGTTATGGGCTACATCGAGAACATTATTCCACTGAGTAACCCGTCAGGTCGCGAAGACGAAGCCTGGATGCACGGTTGGACTGTATTCTACTGGGCTTGGTGGATCTCATGGTCCCCATTCGTTGGCATGTTCATCGCTCGTATCTCCCGTGGTCGCACTATCCGTGAGTTCATGACCGCAGTACTGCTGGTGCCTACTGCTGTTACCATCCTATGGATGTCTGTATTTGGCGGTATTGCGATTGACCAGGTGGTTAATAAGATTGGTACTTTAGGCCAACAGGGGTTAACCGATGTACCACTGGCGATGTTCCAGATGTTCGACGCCTTGCCATTCGGTAACTTCTTATCGCTGTTGGCTGTAGTATTGGTACTGGTATTCTTTGTTACCTCCTCTGACTCTGGCTCACTGGTTATCGATAGCATCACCTCCGGTGGCAAAGTCGATGCACCAATGATCCAGCGGATATTCTGGGCCTTCATTGAAGGCGCTATTGCAGCAGGACTGGTATGGGTTGGCGGCACCAAGGCTATCGAAGCGTTGCAAGCCGGTGCGATCTCTACCGCCCTACCATTTACCGTTGTGTTATTGGTAATGTGTGTCAGCTTGCTGATGGGACTAAGAACCGAGAAACGCATTCGTTGATAACCCATTAATTAGCGATTAATCGAAGCCGAGTGATGCATATTATTAAATATTGCAGCACTCGGTTTTTTGTCGTTAAGCAAAAAATATCAGCGCAAATTTCATTGTGCTGTACAGAGATAAACCAAGGCAGCGCAATTATTTTCAAGTCGATAGTGACTTGAAAATCAAGTTAATGAACGACCCGAGAATAAACTTCGAATAATTATAGCCACAACTTCTTAATTGGTGTGTCTGGACTAAAGTGATGATGAATTTGCGCTTGTAACAACTCTGCCGTAGCAATAGCATCGGTGAGTGCATCGTGCGGGGGGTAATTGGGTAAATTATAACGACTGCGACTACTGGCGAGTCGAATTGAAATTGGGCGAGTATTCTTAAGCCAATTCCAAAAACTTCTTGGTCGTTCTTGTTCGATATCTGCTTCAATCTGCATGGTATCAACGATAGGAAAAACAATGCCTTCATTAATCAGCGTACGCAGCGCTGCATCAAAGAAATCACGCTCAATCCGCCGATAATGCACCACCACAATCTTGCCGGCCAACTCATCCAAAAGCTGCTCTAAAATTCGCAACAGATCCGGCGCTCCTTTCAAATCAGAATGAGTAATACCATGAATAATAATGGAGTCCTCATGCAGCTTATCTTTCGGGGCGACGAACCAATGCTTAGCCTGTCGGCAGGCAATACGCTGCAAGGTAAATGGCACTAGGCCGATACTAATGATGCTATTTTTATTAGCGTCCAAACCTGTGGTCTCAAAGTCCAAGGCGACGAAATCGATATCTTTGAGCTTAGTTTCACCATGGTAGGCACCGGTACTATAAAAATTAGTTAACCGACTGTCTTTGCAAGCCTGTGCTTTAACCTGCATAAACGCTTGCCAGTTTAATACCTCTTGATTGGTGAAATTCTGCATCATTTCCCCTGCATACTATTGGCACTGTAGCGAAACTTTAAGAAGTTCTGAGCACGACTTAATACCAAAAATGCATCCTTGAGGTTGCGACGTTCAAAGTCAGACATATTTTCCGGCTCGATATTGTTATCCGGCTCTTGCTCCGCCTCGATATCGAGCGCTTGGTGGCGGATCCGCACCAGTGAGATAAACTCCATTGCATGCTGAAGATCCTTGCCCTTGGATGGCGGTAAAATCCCCGCTTCAATAATATCTTCCAACCGGTCAAATGAGTTTTGCGATTGCGAGCCAATAGCCAACGCATGCACTCGGATCAGATCCGCCAGCGGCGCTGTTCCCCGCCGTTTTAGGTTGATCGAGTTGTTGTGCTGACCATCTTGCTCCATCACAAAGTCTTTAAAGAACCCTAATGGCGGCGTGCGGTTCAATGCATTCCTAGCCAAACAGGCGAGGAATCGATTGTTCTTTTTGGCCTTGCGCAAGATAAAGGCATTAAGCTGCTCAGCCCACTTGGGGCGACCATAGACACCATACAGGTCAAAGAAGATAGAGCTGTTCAACAGCGCCTTTGGGTTGGGGTTTTCAATCCAGTCCGAGAACAACGCCTCCCACTGAGATTGAGTCTGACGATATTCTGGATTAGTGGCCATGATGTCACCGCTACAGTAAGTGTAACCACAGGCCGCGAGGCCATCACAAACGTAACGAGCCAACTCACTAAAGTAGGCACCGTGCAACGACTCTTGATAGTCGTTATCAAGGATAATGGCGTTGTCCTGATCAGTTACAATTAACTGTTCATCACGAGCCATCGACCCCAAAGCCAAGAAACAATAAGGTACCGGTGGTGGCCCCAATTTTTCCTCCGCTAGCTCCAGTAAGCGCTGCTTAAAGCTGCGACCAATCTCCGACATCGCCCGCCCCACCATATGTGAATTGGCGTCCTCATTAATCATCCGTACGAAGCAATCTTTGATCTGGCTAGAAAGCACAACCAAATCTTCAACACTGTTTTGCTGAAAGATGCTGCTAACAATCAATAGACTGTTTTGCGATTCATAGCGAATAATGTCACTGACCTCAATCATGCCGATTGGCTGCTTGTTTTTGAGGATTGGCAGGTGGTGTACGTTATAGCGCAGCATCAGTAGCATCGCTTCAAAGATGTAGGCGTTGTGATCCAACGAGATAAGCTCAGTCGACATCACCTCGGCCACCTCGGTATTCACATCGATGCCTTGGGCAATAACCTTGGTGCAAAGATCGCGCTCAGTAATGAGACCAACAAAGCTGTTACCCCGCTCGTCTGCGACACTGGGATCGTTGATGATTGCCGCCGATACGTTTTCATCAGACATGATCTGGGCCACGTTCTGAATCGTGGTAGTGATAGGCAACATCACTGGAGCACCACTGAGCAGCGTTTTGACCTTGGAGGTTGTCAGTGAATTAGCGTCATCACTATTCTCCTCAACCGCTTGCTGCAGCCGCACACTGCCCTCAACTTCGACAAATTCAGCAAAGCCTTCATAGCGTTCGCAAAAGTCCTCGAAAATCGCTTCAGGAATGCAGTACAACAGCGTGTCCTTTACCGCCTTAGCAGGAAAGCGCACCTTGTTGTTGGTCAACAATCCCATCTGGCCAAAGATTTCACCCTGATCGATGCGGTTATAGAGTTCGCCATTACGACGGTAGATCTCAACCACCCCACTGCGGATCATAAACAGGTCGTGGATCTTATCTGCGAACTCAATAATCATGCTGTCCGCACGATAGTAAGAGATCTCTACACTCTGAGAGACTTCTGTAAGCGCTTCCTCAGGCAGTTGCTCAAACGGCGGGTGTTGGCGGATGAAGTTGCGAATTTCGAGTAACTCGACGTCCATTATGCGCTCGATATGGGTGATGTTGCGGAAGTAGATTAACCACAGTATATGGGATCTGAGCCGGAGTTTCAGCCAACCACAACTCGTCTATTGTGCTCATGGTAAACGTCAGTAGAACAAGGATATTTTTTGATAAGCTAAGCGAACAATGGTGCCGCTGAGAAAGGCATTGCGACGAACTTCTTACTGGCTGAATAAGCAGGTGGCAACCAACCTAGGTTAGATCATCAGCGGTAACCTCGACTGCACGGGCGCAGTCACCATAGTAATCTGCACCTATGCACTAGCTGTTATTCTCGCCCTCTTAACCAGTTTGGTTCACTCACTAGACCCACGACTTGCTCTAGGGTGAAGTCAGGGGCGAACTCATCCAATCGTAGTGTTACCTCACCACGCTCAGCATCAAAGTTAACCACGGTACCGGTACCGCGACGACGAGGTAGGAGGTGATCAACCTGCTGTGCATTACCTACTGCCTCAACTCGCCCTGGCGCCATCACCACAATAGGGTCACATAACGATAAGGTTTCGGCGACAGAGTGACTGATAAAGATAATTGGCAACCGCTGACTTACCCGATGTAAAAAATCGAGGATTCGTTGCCGTGAATCTACATCCAATGCGGCTAACGGCTCATCCATCAGCAATAGACGCGGCGCCGCAATGAGCGCCCGAGCAATGGCAACCCGCTGCCGTTGCCCAGCAGACAACGACGGTGCAGGCTGATCCAGTAGCACTTCAAAATCACACTCGCGGGCCAACTCATCAATGCCAAAGATAGGATTGTTGGTTTGATTTAGCGCCAGTTGCAGGTTCTTACGCACCGTCAAGTGCGGGAACAAGCGGCTGTCTTGAAACACCATGCCGATGCCACGTTTTTCCGCCTTAACGAACAAACGGTGGTTGCTGTCTTGCAGCACATCATCGCCAAGCACAACAGTGCCATCAAGCTCGCGTTCAAGGCCACAAATGGCGCGCAATATACTGGTTTTTCCGACCCCAGAAGGGCCAAAGATCCCAATTGCTCCTTGCAGCGGGAGCGACAGTTCGAAGTTAAATACAAAGTCACCCAGGCGGCCGTGCAGATCGATATGCAGGCTCATACTGCGCCCCACTTACGGCGGCGCTGGTCCATGCCAACATAGAGAAACAGCAACATGGTTAACGACATCAGCAGCAAGCCGCCAGCCAGAATGTGGGCGCTGGCATAATCCAATGCCTCAACGTGTTCAAACAGGGTAATAGCGATAACCTGAGTCTCGCCGGGAATGTTGCCACCAATCATCAACACCACTCCAAACTCGCCAAGGGTATGGGCAAACCCAAGTAACCCAGCCAACACAAAGCTGTGACGCGTCATCGGGAAAACCACATGGTGAAAACGCTTAATTGCCCCCATGCCTAGGGTGGAAGCGGCTTCTAGTTCGCCTTTTCCTAAGGTCGCAAAACTTGATTGCAACGGCTGCACCACAAACGGTAAGGAATAGATCATCGAACCGATAATCAAACCGCTAAAGGAGAATGCCAACGTAGAGCCGGTTAGCTCTTGATAGAAGGCTCCCGGTGCGTACAGCGGTGAAAACAGCAGCAGCAGATAAAAACCCAATACCGTCGGCGGCAGGATCAGTGGTAACGACACTAGCGCCTCAACCAACGGCCGAAAACGAGCACGGCTATGAGCCAACCACCACGCCAAAGGAGGCGTTAACAGCAGCAACAATGCAGTACTGACCGCAGCCAGTTTGAGGGTGAGGAATAGTGCTTCGAAATCGGAGGAACTCAACATGCTTGCAGCGATGCTCTCATTAACAATGTCGGGAAAAAATGCGCCCAAATGGGGTTGAATGATGCCATAGCGTATACGCAATGGCATCCATCAATAACATCACTAACCCCAAGAGTGTGAGTCACTCCTGCAAAGTAGTCACTTGTAGAGGGTGAGTTCTTTCGGGTTGAGTTCTCTGGCAGCCATTAATCGAGCCAACATCTGCTCAGTTAGCATGGCAAAACCACGATAAAAACCTGTCTTAGCGTTGCCGTTAACGCACTCAAGTAAACGTGGTGCCCATGGCATCAAGTGCTCAACCAGCAGTTCATCTGTCGCCTGCAGCTGTTCATTTTGCAGTAATGAGCCTAATACACCGACAACTAGGCCAATGTGATCCAGCGGCTGATGATGATCAAGCGTAAGCTCAATGCCATAACGCTGGCAAAACTCTTTGAAGGCAACTGCAGTAGCCCCAAACAGTAGGTTTTCCTTGTCGGTGTAGACGCTCCCCCATGGATAAGCTGTCATTGCGCCAGGGCCAACAAAAAGTTGGTAATAGTCACGCTCAATCTCATATGCTGAGTCGTTCACTATTGAATCAGTTATCAGTTTGATAGCCAAACGATGGGCTTGCTCATCACCAAATTGCGGCCACGATTGAAGCAGTTCGCCATCAGAAAATTGATTTACAAACGCTTCAGTAGGCTTAGCAAAGTAAAGGTTGTGTAATACACCGGAAGTAGCCGCGGCAAGAGGAAGTAGCTCAATTTCATTCATAATAATTCTCAACAAAAAGGGTCGACCACTGTTACGGAATTCGACCCTTATTTTTCTTATTTTCTCAAAAAATTATACTTCAAATGCATTCAGGTGTTGAGCATTTGGGTCATTACGGCTATTAACCTTGATAACTAAGTTAGGGTTAGTCGTGGATGACGATGGCAGTGGATTAATGTCCGCCGCTTCACCATATTTTGCACGTAACTCATCAATTGGCCCAAACTCCATTGCTCGTAATGGGCATGATTCGATACATGTAGGTTGTTTACCTTCCGCCAAGCGCTCATAACAACCATCACATTTAGTCATTACACCTCGGTCGGCATCAATTTGCGGGGCATCGTATGGACAAGCGCGAGAACAGCTTTCACAACCAATACATACGCTATCGTCAATTAGTACAAGTCCATCTTGACTGCGTTTGTAACATGCTCCTGTTGGGCAAGCCTTGACACAAACGGGATTTGAACAGTGGTTACAACCTAAAGAGACGTAGTAACTATATACATCTTGGTCGAAACTTCCGTTTTCATTTTCCGTCCATTGACCACCACCAAATTCATAAACTCGACGCCACTTGATTCCTAGTGGTAAATCCTTTCGGTCTTTACAGGCGATATGGCAAGTTTTACACCCGGTGCATTTAGCCGTATCAATGAAGAAACCGTATTGGGTTGAATCAGTCATTTTCTAATATCCTTTTACTGTTCAAGACAGGCTAATTTCAACAAGGTTGGTATGTTGTGGATTACATTTACCAATTGCCGTTGGGCGCAGGGAAGTTAGAGTATTCACACAACCGCCTTCATCAATACCGTCTTTCATATCTAACCAAGCACCTTGAGGGAGTGAAGCCACTCCAGGCATGATGCGTGGTGTAACCCGTGCCCGTACTTTTACGGTTCCACGTAAACTTTCAATCAAAACGGTATCGCCTTGGCTTATTCCACGCTCTTGGGCATCTTTAGGGTTCATCCACACTGCATCTTCAACAGCTTCTCGCATCCAATCGTTACTATGGAAACTTGAATGAACTCGGCCTTTGGTGTGATGACCAATCAGCTGGATTGGATAACCCTTCTCTTTCGTTTCCTTATCTTCATAGCCTTCCCAAGTACTAATATATTTGGGGATCGCTGGGATCTCATCGCCATCAGGCAGGATCCAAGTATCGGCCATGGTTTGCATCGTTTCAGAATACACCTCCACTTTACCTGATGGTGTTGATAGTGGATTTATATCAGGGTCATCAATGAATGATTTCAAACCAATAACCTGAACTGGGTTTTTAAGGCGATAAATCCCCTGCTCTACTAGTTCTTCATACGTTGGGTAATCACCGCCTGCTGTGCTTGCAGCATATAGATATTCGAGCCATTCCTGATAGGTTCGTCCCTCATTGAAAGCAGCTTCTACACCTAATCGCTTAGCAACTTCATTGGCGACCTCAAAACACCCTTTCGGATCAAATGGTGTATCGATGGAGGTCGTCATGGCCGTAAGAACACCACTATCAGTGCCAGAGTTAGCACTAATATCGTTCACTTCAGCGTCGGTAAAATCAGGCAACAAAATATCTGCATATTTTGCACTGGGAGTCATTTGAACGTCATGAACCAAAATAAATTCACACAGAGTGTCATCCTGCAAAATCTTATCGGTTTCAACAGTATCTGAGTGTTGATTAATCATGGCATTACCCGCGTAGTTCCAAATGAATTTGAAATTAGCAGACAGCTTGTCAGATCCACGGATTCCATGTTCTTCCGCAGTCATGTTTTCGCCATTTATAATTGCTTCGGTCCATAAAAAACAAGGAATCGAAGTTTCAACAGGATTAGTACCGGTAGGTGACAGCCAGAAAGCACCAGTATTAGTACTCGGCATAAAGCCGGTATTGGTGCCCTCTTTACCAACCTTTCCTAAAAGCAGAGGTAACATGGTAATAGCGCGAACGGTTTGCTCACCACACGCGTGACGCTGAGGCCCAAGCCCCTGAGTTACGAATGGTTTATCCGCTGCAATTAACTTATCAGCCAGTTCAGTGATTTTAGCTTCACTAATACCAGTAATTGCAGAAGCGTAAGCAACATCTTTAGGTACATCATCGGGTGCTAAGCCTAAAATATGAGATTTAAAATCGCTAAACTCAGCTGCAGAATCAGGCAGCGTACTTTGATCGTAGCCTACGCAGTATTTTGCAAGGAAGGCATCATCCGCGGCACCACGACTGATAATTTCATGCGCTAAAGCCTCACATAAAGCAGCATCAGTACCTGGACGGATTGCCATCCAACTATGTTGATCACCTAACGCTGAATCTGAGCAACGGGGGTCGACCACAACTGTCTCAACATTTTGAGTAAATACACTATAGTCGTAGGTCCCACCGGCACCGCTAGCTCGCATTTCCGCTGGGTTAAAACCAAAGGTCAAAATGAAGTCACTCTTCCCCATCTCCGCATAACTACTAGATGACGTAGTACCAAACATGAGACTGCCAGCATTAGCTAACTGTCCACTACTATACGTATTATGTTGACGAGTATAACCACCTAGTAAGTTGAGTAACCTTCCCCCCCATTGTCCTGCATTAATCCAGTGGCCACCGGAGAAAAATGAGTACAAACGACCGGTTGCATATTGACAATAAACCGACTCATTACCGTAGGTATCAATGATCCGTTTCAGGTTGTCAGCAATGGTGTCATACGCTTCTTCCCAAGAAATTTCCTCAAAGTTCCCTTCTCCACGTTTCCCTACTCTCTTCATCGGTACCTTTAAACGATCCGCTGCATAAACTTTGCGCTTGAAGGAGCGGCCGCGAGCACATGCTCGAGATTGGTGTTCTGCCCAACTGTCGTCACCCATGTCATCGGTTTCAACTCTGGTAATTGTCCCATCTTGAGTAACGATTTTTATCGGACAAGAAGCGCCACAGTTACAGGTACAAGCAGCCCAATTGACCTGCTCTTCACTTACCTCTGGCACTGTCGGCGTGGACGAATTCGAGCTCTTACTACCACAGGCAGTGATACAACTAACCGCACCTGCAGTCGCGCTTAACTTTAGAAAATTACGTCTTTCCATGATTTAACCTCTTTCTCTCAATTACAGGGCGTAATTGAACGTCAACATCACCAAGTGGGCGACGTAGTTGCTGTCCAAATTGCCTAAGGTGGTGTAGCTGCTTGAATTCACACTGCCGTAGTTCGTGTCGTAGTAACGCTCATAGCCATAGTTAGCCTTAACGCTGGCCTTCGCCGTCAGCTGATATTCAGCGTATAAATCTACGTTGTGAGACCACGCGTTGTAGTCACCGTAAACGTTGCTACCACCAACTTCTGTGTCGGATTCCGATTCGCTAAAACTGTAATCCACACCAATTGCTAACTTGTCTTGCCATAAACCGTCGTAACGACTGCCCACGCCTATGTGACTAAACGTGTCTTCAACCTGACCGCTGTAACGCCCGGCACTGTTTAGATCGGTTTGGTCTGACTCTATCCACTGTTGACCACCGAATAGATACACATTCAGGTTGGCCATTGGCTGGTAGTTAAGGCTGATGTCGTAGCCGCTGTCCGTCGCTTCCGTCAGTCCAATATCGGTACTGTCATAATCATCGTTGGCGTAGCGCACATTGGCGTCGATAACGAGATTTATCATCGGCGTATGGCTAACTTTGAGGGTCACTTCGTTACGGTCGCGATCCGCAAGGTGGTACTTACGTAATAGAGCGTTATCTTCGTTTGAGGTGGCTTCATCCGCTTGATAGCTCGAACCATCTCGGCTGCTGAACTCGCCATTCAAATGGAAGTTCCACATTGCTAATTGGTCGTAACGAACGCCAGCATAAAAGCGATCCTCGTTGGTTTCGTCACGCACCGTATCGGTTTGCTCTTTATCGATGCGCTGGTAACCACCGTTAATCTTAAAGCCCTTAGCTATGCGGTAGTTGGCATCCAACTGGTAGGCGGTTCGTTCACTATCCAATGCCACGTTTTCTACCGCGCGGCCAGTGTTGGGATCGTAATCAAGTGATTCAAATAAGCGCAGATCGGTTTTATTGTCGCGATCTCGATAATCAAATTTGGCCTTCACTCGTAATTGGCTACTGGCACGGTAATTCCAGCGCGCATTCACATCGAGGGTCTGGACTTCACCATCCAAATCGACCACCCCGGCGGGCACCCCTTCGGTAGTGGTAAAGGCTTGGTCTTGATACATCCAACCTTTTACTACGCAGCCACTGATGCTGTGACGTTCAAATCGATACTGACCATTGGCGATCAACTGATGTGCTTCATTCTCAGGCTCATACGACTCAATGCTGCCGCCGGCGAACGAGTTTATTCCGTCATAATCGTTCTCAAATAAACTGCCTTGATACTTCAACCCAGCCAACCAACGCTCGCCGAGCAATTCACCACCCGCAATTAGGGTTTGGGTGGTTTGTTCGATTGGCGCTACGTAGTTGATCGGCGCACCACTGCGGTTGGCGTCCGGCACTCCAATAAACTGGCTTGAACTTACCTGTTTGCCGGTTCTTTCCATGTGGTTGTAATCGATAAAACCGCGCCAGTTGTCGCCTTTAAGCTCGGTGCCCAACAGGAACTGTTCGCGCTTTTTCGACAGTTCTACGTCGCGCCGCTCTTCGATATCTTGAATAACGCCGTTATAAATTCCGTATTGGGTTTGTCCCTTATCACTATCAACATGCAGATTGCTGCGATAGCCAAAGGTGAACCCCAGCAAGTCGTTATCAAATTTCGCTTGGCCATAGCCTGTTTCCGCTCCAAGGTTATCGGCATCCAGTGCTAATCGGCCTTGACTGCTGTCTTGCATGACGGCATCTGCTTGCACTGCCACCGCAGTACCATCTTCATCACCGAAGGTATTAACGGCACGCTTGTCGTCGCTATCAATCGCCAATACCGACAAACCTACAGTGCCGCTGCTTACGTTGTTATCACAACGCTTACAGCTCCACTTGGACTTGTTGATATTGGCAGTATTGGCATCGTTTAGGTTGAAACTGACAGCGTGAGCAGCACCTACGTTTAACAGTGCTAGCGCGACCAGACTTAACTTCATCTTCATCGTGTCTATCCCTTTACTTACGCAAGTAGTTGCCGCTTGGGTGGTTCGAACCATGCACTTTACTGTGGCAATTCATACAGCTTTGACCGCTAGTAAAGACACCCTCTGGTTGTTCAACATTAAACTGGTGGCCATCCGGTTGGTGGCAGTTCTGACACAGCTGCGGCGCCTTGCGCTTAAGCATGTTGTCGTTAACGGCACCATGAGGGTTGTGGCAGTTGCTACAATCGTCGATAACCGCTTCATGCTCCCACAAAAACGGACCACGCTTTTCGGCATGGCAGTCGTAGCAGCTTTCGTTGACAGTAGTTTGTTTGAGGCTGGCATCAGAGAGAGAGCCATGTGGCGCGTGACAGTCGCTACAGACCATAGCGCCCTGCGCAAGCGGGTGTGAACTGCGCTTATGCATGTCCAGCTTCTGCTCGGTATGACACTCGGTACAGCTCGCTACTTCATTGCCGCGCTTGAGGATCGGATCGGCGGCAGTGTGAACGCTATGACAACTGACACAGGAGATCTCTTCTTGGGTATGCAACGAGTCATGCCAGGCCATCCGTTCACTGTCTTGGTGACAAGAGAGACAAACGCTATCTTGCAGTTCGGCTGAGACGTTACCGTCGGCGCCAAACTGGATCATGGGTTCGTTTTTGCCTTTGTGTTTGCCTTGGGGGCCGTGACAGGATTCGCACTGCAGCTGAGCCATCGGCCCGTCGCTGCGCCCCGTGTCACCATGTACACCGCTAAAGATTGCCGTTACGGTGTCGTCTTTCTTGTGACACATTAGGCAACTGTCAGCACCTTTGCTCGAATACTGCCCTGCTTCAAACTTAGTGAGCAGTTGAGTTTCGACCTCGTTAGCGTACGCGTTCATCCCAATACAGGAACTGATGGCAATAAAGACACAGCTTCGCAGTAATTGATTTGTTGAACTCATATTTAATCCGCAACTTTAATTAATTATCCTCGTCAAGATTCAACGAGCAGTGCCATTTAATTACTGGCAGATAATTATTGTCAGGAATGTAATGTAAATAACATTTTAAATTTCGCACCTTGTGACTGATTGCAGAACTAAATTATATATCTGCAGCCCAGTCACATAACTCCAACCAAACAAGAAGTATTTATCGAACCAAAATCATAAATTTAAGGTTGAATTACACCAAATATAAAAATACCACAACCAGCACCAAACAAAGATGGCAATGGTTGTTATTTCTATTCGTAGCGGTGCAGCAAAGGATAAAGAAACAATATGCAATACCGCTAAATTAAAGAGAAACTCCCTAGCTCCAAGGTGGTGATTAACCATTAAATTTAACTAGGCCACCTAAGATCCACCTACATCCATCTGTTAAACAAAGATGAAATGATGGAAAAATTAAAGGCTAACATAGCCACATAAAAACTCTAACCAGTACCCTACACATAGCCAATATTTATATTTTCATTCCCCACAAAATGAATATGAATTGCTGTTTAGTAGTGCCTTTTTCGTCGGAATTATAGTTATCAACCTAAACACCAAAAATAAAAATAGTAAAACAACTTTTACGTTTAATATTAAAGTTGGCGGTTAGCTTTAATCGCTGCATTAGTCTTATTAATCCAAAATAAAAAGGCTGTATACCAACTAAGTGTTGTTCTTTCCAATGCTGTTAAAGCACCGGCTAGGCGAGTTTTGGTACAAGGGGTAAAGCACCATCACTATTGATCTTCTGCCGCATTGGAGCAGTCCAGCGAAGCGCTTTGGACTGCGACCTAAGGCAAGGGGGATTCCAAAGGGGGCGAAGCTCCCCCTAATGCATACAAGAATGTGCCGTCACCACAGCGACATAGCCCCCTAAAAGCACCGAAATCGGTGAAGCCGAAGGCTTAAGATAAACTGCAGCAGCTAACTACGACAAAACCAATAAAAATGCTGGAGCACCAAGGGTACTCCAGCATCTAGTGCGACTTTCGCTAACGCTTAAACCTCAAATGGATTCAGCAGGCTAGCTTTGCCTTTTTTAGCGATGTCGTTGATCTTCACTACTAGGTTAGGTTGAGTAATCGACGACGATGGCAAGCCTTCAATGTCTGAGTTGTCACCGTACTTAGCACGCAACTCTTCGATGGTGCCGAAGTCGATAGCGCGTAGTGGGCAGGCCTCTACACAGTGTGGCTTGCGACGACTTTCCAGTGGGATAGTCAGATCGTAATCGATGTGGTCGTAACAACCGTCACACTTGGTCATGATGCCGCGAGCGTCATCATACTGAGGCGCATCGTATGGGCATTTCGCTGCACACATGCCACAACCAATACATTCGTTCGCATCAATATGTACCAAGCCATCCTTTTCACGCTTGTGACAAGCGCCAGTTGGGCACTTTTCAACACATACCGGCTTAGAGCAGTGGTTACAACCAATAGATGTGTAGTAAGCAAAGACGTTGTCGTAACCGCCGAATACGCCATCACTGTTTACGGTCATGTTGCCGCCGCCAAGCTCGTAAACGCGACGCCATTTGCCATCAACTGGCATTGATTTGTCCGGTTCGTTACCCGGTACGATGCTGCCATCGGCTAGGCGTGAGTTATCGTCTTTACATGCTACATGGCAGGTTTTGCAGCCGGTGCACTTGGTGGTATCAATAAAGAAACCAAATTGAATTTTGTCAGTCATGATAAGGCTCCGATTATCCTGCAACGTTAGTTAATTTAACGCGAATGGTGTGCTGGGTATTGCCACGCCCAACAGCGCCTGGGTGGTACTTAGTTAGGGTGTTAGAACAACCGCCCTTATCAACTTCACCAACGCCAGCGGCGTCGTACCAAGCCCCTTCACCGATGGCAACACAGCCCGGTGCAACACGAGGAGTAACTCGCGCACGCAATTGGATCTTGCCGCGCGCACTTTCCATGATGATCTCTTTCTCGTTCTCAATGCCGTACTCTTTGGCGTCGATTGGGTGTACCCACACCGCATCTTCAACCGCATCACGCAGCCACTTAACATTATGGTAAGAGGAATGAGCACGACCCTTGGTGTGGTAACCCACAACCTGTAATGGGAAGGCATCACGCTCGCCATCACCCTGCTTGGTTCCGTCAGATTCGTACCCTTCCCACGTCTTCACGTATTTAGGGGTTGGGTCGATGTGATCAACCGCAGTCGCGCTATCACGGTCATCGGCTACGAACGCGGTACGCATGGTTTTCTGCTTGGCCCAATCGAATGAGAAGATCTCGATCTTGCCGGTTGGGGTATTAATCGCTTGGCCTTTATTTACCAAACCATCCATTGCGATTGGGCCGCGATCCGGTGCGAAGCTACGGAAGAAGCCAATTTTCTGCGCTTCTGTGTAGGTTTTTGGCAGGTTCAACGGCGCGTTGGCGGCATTGGTACGCGTGCTTTCGTACAGGTGATCCAACCACTCTTGAGCGTTAGCACGACCTTCGGTGTAGCCTTCAACATCACCACCAGAAGCTTTAACGATGCCCAAACCGATCTCGTACATAGACAAAGTGGCACCAAAGAATGGCTTCAACGAGGTCGACATGTAAGTTTGGTAACCGGTTTCGCCGGAAGCGTAGGAGTCATCTGCGATATCGTTCGACTCTAACCAGCTGCTGTCTGGCAAGACGTAATCCGCCATCTTGGCAGATGAGGTCATCCAGCAATCGGTGACAACAATCAACTCTGGACCATGACCTTCAGGGGTTTGACCCACACGCTCAAGTACTTTACGGGTTTTGTTGATATCAGCATGCTGGTTAATAAGGCCGTTACCGCCTGAACAGAACACCGCTTTCACTTTGGTTGGCAAGGTTGCGTCAATATCGTCGCCCAGCCCTTTTACCGCGTGGCTACGAAATGACATCTGGTCACCGCGCTCAACTGCTTCCAGCCAATCGAAGAAACACACCTTGGTAGTGATCGGGTTACCGTCGCCAAGACCGGTACTTCGATGACGGAAGTTGGTTGGCAGTTCACCAGTGTTGGTGCCTGCTTGACCTAACTTACCGGCAAGGATCGACAGCATGTACATCGAGCGCATGTTCTGCTCGCCGTTGGCGTGACGGTTCGGGCCAGCACCAATCGAGATGTACGGATTACTCGAGTCCATCAGCTGCTGAGCAACCTTGCTGATCTCTGCCGCTGGGATACCACAGATTTTTTCTGCCCACTGTGGGGTTCTGGCACCATCGGCAGCAAACTCACCTAAGCCCAGAATGTAATCGTGGTAGTTGTTTTTCACCATCTCAGTGGCAGACATACCCGCCGGCACCAACGCTGGATTTGCAGTGATCGCTGCCATAATAGACGCGGCGTCGTAACCAACAGTATGTTTATCCAAGAAGGCGCGGGAGTTGTTTTCAACCCAGCTGTCTTTGCCGCCTTTCATCATTTCGTAAGCAACCGCAGCTGCCATCGCGGCATCGGTACCGGGACGGATTGGCAACCACTTGTCCTCTTTACCCAACGCGGAGTCGGTGTAACGAGGATCAATCAATACTGCCGCAAACTTTTTACCAGCAGCGCGACGGCGTTGAATCGCCTCATGGAAGTCGTGCTGTTCGCCAGCACCAGACATACGGATCTCAAACGGGTTAAAACCAAAGCCCAAGAAGAAATCAGAATCTTCAACATGACTAAAGCGAGTACCGCCGGTACCGCCGGTAGCGAAGGTAGCAGGGCCCGCCACATTCAATGCCGCCCATGAGTAGTTTGAGTAGTAGCTCATGTAACCCTTGTGCTCTTTGGCACCAGCGTTAACCAAAGCACGGCGGATACAGTTACCAGAAGCGAATGAGTAGTACGCACCAGAAACGTAGTGGTGGTAGATAGAGGTTGGGCCAAAGTCTTGCTTTAGCTGCGCCACTTTACCGCCAATTTCATTGAACGCCTGTTCCCAAGAGATCTCTTCCCATTGGCCATCACCACGTTTAGTACCAGCAACACGCTTCAATGGCTGCTTGATACGGTCTGGGGCGTAGTTACGTTGACGCAGAGAGCGGCCACGTAAACAGGCGCGTACTTGGTGGTTGCCGTACTCGTCGGTTTCTGACCAATCGGTTTCAACACGGGTTGCGATACCATCACGGGAGTACACTTTCAGTGGGCAGTTAGAGCCACAGTTAACCAAACACGCGGTCCAGTTAAGCTTCTCTTCAGACAACGCTACTGGAGCTGGGGCTAGCGCCTGAGTGCTGTCGCTTTTCTTACCACAAGCTGAGATACAACCCACTGCACCGGCAGCGGCACTCAACTTAATAAAATCACGTCTTTGCATGACAAAACCTCAATATTGAAAATTCGGGGCAAGGCGGTAACGCACCCTCTTAAGTGGGAGGACATTCGTAGTTTCGAATGGAGGTGCGTATCGCTAAAAAATTGCCTGAGTCGATGTTGGTGTGGAAACAACGACGTCCATGTTGTCGATATCGATTTTTGCTAGTGCAGACGGGGGAACGGCCGTCGCTTGTTACGAGGCAGCCGATTGTCGTTTGAATTTATCGGGGCTTAGCCTTAGCCAAATCACCCAAGCCACTCTTGCAGCAAAGCGAGTTTTTACACCTTGGTGGTTTAGCGAACCACCAACACAACTAACTCGAAGGTGATAGTGTCAAAAACCCCAACAACAAAAAGCAAGATAGTTGGCAATTCATCCGAATTTAGTTCACGATCTGGATAACTAGTTCGGAAAAAAGTGACGTTCAACGCTGCTAATTTGAACCAACCCAGCATCTTTTTCGTCTTATCACTCGCTCTATTGCGTTGCAGCAACGGCGTGATATTCTCGAACCGATGATCAAATGAAGGCCACAAATGACAACAGTAAACTACCCCTCCAGCGCCATCTTAAGTTTGTCTCAGCAGTTGCTTAGTGCTGGGATTGAACCTGATGTGGTCGAGGAATTACTGAAATCCAGTTACGCCATCTCATTGAAGAAAGGCGATACCTTCAATCCCAGTACTGAAGACGCGCTGCTTATCTATTTCCGCTCTGGCTGTACCGTTGAAGTGATGACTATCTCTGACGACCGTAACAGTCCGTCATCGGTATGGACCGCAGGCTACATAACCCTGTCCCTACCAAGTGAATACAACCGCTTTGAGAATCAAGCCAGTCATTATCACTGTCTGTTCAATGCGGAACTAACCATCATCCCGGAAGCGGTAGTGAATAAGCTTAAGGCCCGCTCCAAAGCACTCGAGAATTACGTGCTGCGTCGTGCCAGTGAGTACCTCTACACCTGCCGAGACATGGCACTTTTGCGCTACACCTTAGATAAGAGAGAGAACATCAGTTTACGGCTATTGATCCTGCATATCCGCACCGCGGGCAATCGCTTACCACTGACCATTGATGAGCTGTGTTGGCTATCTAATACCACTCGCCAATATTGTGGCGACGTTCTAAAACAGCTGCAAAAAGATGGGGTTTTGGAGAAACGCTATGGCTATATCGACATAGTAGACAGCGCCAAACTCACCGCACAGATAGATGCCGACACGGTGAAATTTTTAAGCCAATACATGCCTCTGACCAAAAAATAGCGAAGGGTGTTCGTAGTTGCTTTTACTTCAGTAACACCGACTGTTGCTGCTGGTCACTGCATTCATTACAGCGGGAACAGCGCAGGTTAAGAGCTGTGCTAATCGTTATCTGAGTAATCACAGTTTTGCTGCAAGAAAGTGTTGGCCAGAAAGCATCAACTCAACCTGATGCTCCAACTCCATTACGTGCTCTAACTCCGGTCTGCCATTTTTCTCGTTTAAGAACTCTTGAAAAGAGGCGGTAAGCACTTCGATAAACCAAGAGTATTCTTGTGAACCATAACGTTGATTAGAAACTTTTAACCTATAGGCTGAGCGCCGTTGCATTAATTCGCTCGGAGCAGGGAGAACCACCAACCCAGACAAATCATCTGGAAGGGCCAGCGTTGACGTGTAAGTAATGCAATTACTAACACGCAACGTATCAAACAGCGCCCCGCAATCACCAAACCGGCCTTTGACATTTAATCGGTAACCGCGCTCTGACATAACCCGCTCCATAGTTGATTGACCGTGGCTATTCCAACCACTGAGATCGGTCATCAAGACCTGATACTGAGACAGGTCCTTGAGCGTGACAACGCCCAACTTCGCTAACGGATGGTTTTGATGTACCACAAAAACCCGACGGCATGCCCCTAATTCAACGTCGTAAACTCCCTTCAAGTCACTGGGGAGCATATGTACTCCGAAGTCTATCTGCCCCCTAACTAAGTCTTCGAGAGAGTGGTGATTCCAGCTATGGCACGTTAGGCTTACCTGTGGTGCCTGCTGGTTCAATTTAGAAAAAAGCCTAGGAAACCATCCCATAGTGGTAATGTCACAATGCACCGTAAGACTGCGGTTAATTTGCATCGGCTCGAAGCCATCAGCGTGAAGTAGCTCATCTTCTATATGAGTCAAGATTTCATGAATGTGACGCACAAGGCGCGAACAGTAATCTGTGGGCTTTAACCCCTCGGCTGTTCTAACAAACAGCTCATCATTAAATATCGCACGCATTTTATTGAGATGGTATGAAACCGAAGGTTGACTAATGCCTAACTCTTCGGCCGCCTCACCAGCGCTACCTGTCTGCACTACCTTTCTCAGGGTGTTCAAATGAAATATCGACAATTTATTTATGTCAGACTGTGCTACTTTCACTTTAACTCCGAAATATAGTGATTAAGACCAATAAAGGCTATCATCGCCTACGGCATATATATCATGATATATATCACAACAATGGCAGTGACAATTAATCCGGCAGGCTGCAACATAATAAAATGTGACAGCGCCAACTTTACTTATTATCACATGCAGACTACAAGAATCAGCTAACAAGATTAATAACCTTGTTAGCTTAAGATAAATATGAATATATTTACTCCAGTTATACTAGAAACGATAACTAATATTTAAATCTATCGCATCGCCATCTTCCTCATATCCCCCCCATTCGATCAACTTATGGTAGGCCAAACTTACATTAACATTTGGCGTTACTTTGTAAGCTGCACCAATGAGGCCGTGATGGCCATGGTCTTCATCCCAGCCATAAGTATTTTGCCAATCTTGATCTCGATCCCAGCGGGACTCAACCATAACAAAGGTACTGATATTGGGATTTAGCGGATAGGAAAGCTCAACTTTAGTGCCATAGAATGCTAACCCATCAAACTCATCCTTTGGTGTATGCCCCATACTGTGTCCTAAGCCAAACCCAAACCGCGTATTCAACTTGCCAAAGCGATAGGCATAGGCTCCACCGAGCATGTTGGTAACTTCAACCATCGAATTAGTTGAGACCGAAAACTCCTCCCACCACAGCGAGGAACCGTAATCACCGATGTTATAATAAAGGTCGGCATAAGTTTTAAAGGCCGTTATGGCTGATTTACCTTCGTAACGAGTCTCTTTTAAACTAAAAGGATTCTCATATTTAGCTTTAACACTCAATTGGCCCCAATCGGCCTTAAGTGAATGCTTAGCAAAAATTGCAACGAAGCTGTTTTTATTTGAGGCAACGTGGTCATTGCCAATATGGGCTCGCCCCCCAAAACCTATACTCGTATTTTGATTAAGAATTTTTGCTTGTGTATTGAATGCTACGCACAGCGGCAACATCGCTATAGCGATATAAGTAGGACTATATTTCATGGTGCAGCCTATTATTTTTAGGTGGCTAGAACAATTATCTGTTAACTCACCGCCTTGATAGGGAAAACCAAGGGAACCTTGGTTCCCTCGGTGTTGATATTGGCTTTAGCGACCAAACATGCTGCTTGGATCAATTAACAGAGCACGATAATGCGGTGTATTCGGCTTATCAGATAAGACATCAATCTCAACCTTAACTTCTTTGGTATCGTAATCAATTTCATTAATCTTACCGATGTTGCGCTCACCTCTTTCAAATAGGTGTACCGAGCCACCAAAGCCGAACATGGTGTTACGGTCAGCTTGGTATTCCACCACTGAGGTGATCGGAGAGTACCAATCATAACCACGCTCCTTGCCGTATTCCCAAACCTGTTCAACGGTTCCCTTTTCTTCATCAATCTTGTACTCAACAAAGCGCGAGTATTTCATGGTTGGCATTGCTGGCTGCTCAAGACCACGACCATCGCCGTTATCAAATACCGTTAACGTCCCTTTGCTAGACAGCCACGCAGTGTGCTGCGTGTAGGAGAAGTCGAAATCACCTTCACACACCCCCTTAGATGTACACTTAATTGGCTTGTTATTGGCATCAACTGGAGTCAGCAGCTTTTCCTTCCAACCTGCTCGCCAGCCTTCGCTCGGAGCCAAAATCCACTTCACTTTCTTATCTCGAGTGATCTTGGCAACGCCTTGGTGACGGAACGATAGAATGATGCTGTCATCTTTCGGATCATAATCAATGGAGTTGATATGAGCCCAGTTTCGGCCCTGCCCTACCCCTGGAAGGTCGCCGTAAGGGCCATCAACTTCGAGCTCTGCCGTTTTACCAACGTGGTCCATATCGACGTTGACGCATACTGCGCCAATATCCAACGCTTTCATCAAAGCATCGCGGAATGGGTCCATGATGGTACCAATGTTCCATACATCCACTAGGTGGCCGCTTTCATCCAATTCAAGGATGTGATCACGTAGGGTGTGGACAGTATCACCAGCCTTATTTACGTAGTTTGCTTTTGCTGCACGAACCAGACGATGGCCATTGTCCATAATTTCAGTGGCGTGGGACAAATCCACATAGCCCCGTGGTAAATCATGTGCAGTCACCTTGCCAAGCAGATCGAAATTACCCCAACGCTGACCTTGTACAAAGGAGATATTGCCCTTTCCGGTGTCTTTCAAGCCCATTAAGTAGCCGCGCTTCTTAATGTCCAGAACCGTTGCATCGTAAACCGCATCTTGATTTAACCACCAGCGGTACTCACCTTGAGTATCAACCACATAAGTCATTGGTGCGGCATCAAAAGGCAGTGCACCAGTAGACGGTGAAGTTGCTTGCAGCACAGCATCTTTTGCCTTTGGCCCAGACCAATGCATCTGTGAGCCCTGCTGGGTCAAGGTGTGAGAGTTAACCATATATAAACGGTCTTCAAACCCTTTCGCCACCTTTTGAACTTTCACATCTTGCATACGTGAAACGTTACGGTTGTCGATGTATTTATTAACAATAGGAGAGGTAATTACCTGATAGTCTTCCTTTATTTTTTTGCCATCGAGAATATATTCAACCGTTACTTTGTTCGTGTAATCAGCGTATAAACCAAAGATTGGTACACCATCATTATGCATTACTGTTTCAGGTCCAACCTCATAACTGATATCAACGCCATTACGGCCCTTACCGTGTACTACTACACTGACATCCGTCGGTCGCTTGCTTCCCAGATCAAGCAGTGCAGTTAGTGGTGAGTTCCCATAAGGGTCAACTAACATTGCCCCTAACTTACCCGCCGCTGGAGCCGGTTTAAAGCCCGCCGCCATTGCACTGTTACATCCCAATAGAGCAAGCGTTACCATTGAAGCAATTATCTGTTTTTTCATTTTATTACCTTGAATTAAATATATGGCTTTCGAGGTAAAGTTAGAAATAAATGGCTATATGTTTTGTGATCGATTTATCACTTTGTAGTAAACGAATTATAACAAATATATTTTTAAGAACAGTTACACAAACATCAAACCAAATTTAATAATGACAAATACAAATTTTAAATTTATTAAAATGTAACTTGCGAGTGTATCTGAACCTAATTATCAAGGAGTAGCCTGTACTATCTATATATTTTCACCAGCGAATCTAAATAAACCTGTTCACAATAAACTGAAGCTAGGCTACTCAACAGTATTACGCTGACGCGCTAAAGCCGCTGCAACAAATGAGGGCTGGGAAAAATACGGCTATATCGACATAGTAGACAGCACCTAAGTCACCGTCAGCTCAATGTCGACACGGTGACGTAATTAGAGCAATGGATGCCACTGAGCAAATAGTAGCAAGGGGCGCTAGGCTATCGCTCTGCCATAAGACGAATCAGCACCATCTCAGTGAGCTAGGCAAAGCCATGGTAAAAGCCACTGTTAGCATTAATATCAACGCCCTCTAGCAAACACGGTGCCCACGGCATCAAACAAGGAACTGTGTGGGGCATGGCAGGATTCGCACTGCAACTTAGCCATCGCTGGTTCAGTTCAACATTGAACAGTAAATCGAGCGGCCGTGATGGTGGCATAGTGGCTGGTCACAACATGGAATCTGGATGATATTTCCATTGCCAACCGTTCACATTTTTTAAGTATTTATTTACTTAAAAGGAGCCACTGGAACGAATTTTCCGACGAAATAGATGTTTTAAAGGCTCAGCATTGAAAAGGCAATTAGGATCTAAACGACCAGAGCATTTTGCTAAACACTAAGCCTTGTTGAAAGGATGTGTACCAACTAAGTATTGTTCTTCTGCCACATTGGAGCAGCCCAGCGAAGCGTTTTGGACGGCGTTCTAAGGCAAGGGGGACTCCAAATGGGGGGCGAAGCCCCCTTTGGGGTGCTGCCATCGCGACATAACCCCTTAAGAGTACTGCAATCGGTAGAGCCGAAGGCTTGATATAACACTTAACTGTGACGCAGCCTGTTGAAAACCTCAGCGAGTGACTCCGCCAAGCGATATAATTGACTCAGACAGTAAATACTTTTTAAGCCAAACGGACCGATACTTAGTCTCTCTGTGCAGCGGCTCAGCGCCAATATTGACCCCACGGTGGTTGATGAACGGTTACCGGCGAGCTATGCGATAGCGCTAAAAAAGGCGAACCTTTTCAGCCAAGTGCCGTTCTGCATTCGCAGCGGTTGCTTGGTCGAGTTGTTCGAATTACCCGTGGTGTGATTAAGCAGCTTCAGCAAGACGATATTGTAGTGAAACAGTATGGCGCTATCGACATCCTAAATAAGGAAAAACTGGCTGCTAAGCTCGACCCGAAGCTGTTGGAGTTTATTACTCGTTACGTAAGCTGTTATAAATCTCCCTTAACAACTTACGCAATTACCACAGCAACCCACGTCAAGGGTTGTTACGCTATTCCTATCGATTTTTTTAAAGCTTCACTATGACTGATAAATTTCACTACCGTCGCGCTATGAGCGGCAAATGGCAGATGGCCGAACGCGCCAAAGCGGTTGAATTAGCGATTGCCACAGAAGCCGAGGTACATAACTACTTTCGCGGTGCAACCGGGATCGACCAGGTAGCCAATAAGATCACCGAGATGGTGCTAGCACAGCAGCCAGAGCTGCTGGATAACGAGCAGATCGATAATGGGGTGTTGTTACAGATGTTGGCAGTCGCGGCTCAAGCAACGGTATTGCAGGCACTGGACCAACCGCAACCATCACAAATTTCGATGCTGGTACTCAGCGTGAGTAAGCATTTTGCTTCGAAGCAATACGATCCTGAATTGTCACCTGAGCTGCAACAGCTGCAGCAACAGCTACTTAATCTGCATCAGCACTGGCAAAAGATGTTAGCGCAGCGACGCGATAGCCACCGCAGCATGGGACGTTAATTGCGTTCCCTATTCGGCACTAAGGCATTGCTGCTCTAGTGCCACTCCATCAATGCTATGGGTAAGGTATCCACTGTGCTCTAACTGAGCATTAGCTTGGGCTACGTAACGTAAAAAGCTGCAAGCCTCTTTAACTTGAGTCGTCCGGCTTAATACCACCCCTTGCTGTTCAATAGGATCGTGCCAGTTTGGAGGGATGGGCCAGAACTCATCCGTAGCAACCTGTTCCGCTTTAAGGTGGGACATCGCAACTAGACCACCGGTGGCATTGCCACTTTGCACATACTGAAATGCCTGCAAGATGTTACTGCCACGCACCAACGGTGGAAAATCATTCGGCCTAACTTGTTGCAATGACTGCTCAGCTGCCACGCCATAGGGGGCGGTGCGAGGATTGGCAATAGATAAACGCGGCTGCCACTGCGCAAGCAGCTCATTACTGGCCAATTGACCTGGTGTCCAAAACGCAAGTACACCCACGGCATAGGTTATGCGGCTGCCATTGCGGATCAGCTGTTGTTGCTCGAGTAGCTTAGGGCGCTCAATATCAGCGGCAAAATAAAGATCATAAGGAGCACCGTGACGAATTTGGGTGTATAACGCACCGGTCGAGCCAGCTGAAAGGCGCACCTTAACTCCGGTTTGCTGCTGATAATCCGCGGCAATGAGTTCCAACGTATGCTTGAAGTTTGCAGCTACAGCCACTCGCAGTTCAGCCGCGGTGGTGGTGGTGGTAATACCAAGCAAAGTACTTAGTAGTAGCCCTTTTACAGCCAATCTATCCATCAGAGCATATTCCTCATCCAAATCAGTCGTTAGTGTAATCACACCACAGCAATGGCACTAGCGCCATACCGGAAAACTTTGCGACCTGTCGCTTAATACTGTCACCACAACGACATTGACTATGTATGGCGCTGTGCCAGCAATTTTCGAGATTGCAATTGGTAAGTCCAGCACCCTCTATTTGGCTGTGTACCAATTAAGTGTTGCTCTTTCCAAGGCTGTTAAAGCGCTAGCTTGGCGAGTCGCGATACAAGGGTAAAGCACTACCGCTATTGATCTTCTGCCGCAGTGGAGCAGTTCAGCGAAGCGTTTTGGACTGCGACCTAAGGCAAAGGGCGCCGTAAAGGCGCCCTTTGTTTTCGTTGTCACTCGCGCTGTTAACCATCGCGATGTTGATAACTCACTTGATTGCTTGCTTCAGTGCGGCCAAACACAGCAACACGTTCTCTTGCCGTGCCGCGTAACCCATCAAACCGATCCGCCATGCTTTGCCCGCTAGGTCACCTAAGCCAGCACCAATCTCTAGGTTGAAATTATTCAACAGATCCGTACGAACCTTGGCGTCATCAATCCCTTGTGGGATATAAACAGTATTCAGTTGCGGCAATCGGTATTGCTCCTCAACCACAAACTCCAACCCCAGCTCAGTTAACCCGGCTTTAAGTTGCTCATGCATCGCTCGGTGGCGAGCCCAAGCGTTTTCTAGCCCTTCGTTTTGCAGCAGGCGCAGTGATTCATGCAGCGCATAGAGGCTATTCACTGGCGCAGTATGGTGGTAGCTGCGCTTACCGTCGCCGGCCCAATAGCCCATCACTAGGGTTTGGTCGAGGAACCAGCTTGGTACCGGTGTTTGCCGCGCTTCCAGCTTCGCTACCGCTTTGGCTGAGAACGACACCGGCGACAAACCTGGGACACAAGATAGGCACTTTTGGCTGCCAGAATAGATGGCATCAATACCCCACTCATCAACCCGTAGCTCCACCCCACCTAGAGAGGTTACCGCATCAACAATGGACAATACGTCATGCTGCTGTGCAAGAGCACATAGCGCTTTGGCATCGGAGCAAGCTCCGGTTGAGGTTTCCGCATGGACGAACGCGAGGAACTTGGCGTCTGGGTGAGCCGCTAATGCTGCTGCCACTTTATCAACACTGACTGGAGCACCCCAGCTGTCTTCCACCAAAATGGCTTCACCGCCAACACGCACCACGTTTTGGCGCATCCGCTCGCCAAACACGCCGTTGCGACACACAATCACCTTATCACCCGGCTCAACCAAGTTAACAAAACAGGTTTCCATGCCTGCACTGCCCGGGGCTGAGACGGCAATGGTAAACGGGTTTTCGGTTTGGAAGGCGTATTGGATCAGCGCTTTGACCTCGTCCATCATTGCCACAAACTGCGGGTCTAAGTGACCAATAGTTGGTTTAGACAGTGCCTGCAGTACCTGCGGGTGAACATCGGAAGGGCCTGGCCCCATCAATGTACGCGGGGTTGGGTTAAAGGCGTTGATAGACATGGTGGTAGCTCCTGCATATTAGAATGCAGTTACGCTACCACACTTCACAAAGAGTAAAAGGGTCAACCAGATCAAAACTGTGCATTGCTGATGCTGTGATTGACGGTAGCGATGGCGTTGAATCTAGCTCAACCGTTGAGGGGTTATTGACTATCAAACCAATCGAGCATAGCTTGCCCCGCCGGCAGGCGTTTATCGGAGTGGCCCAACAGCTGTGCCACCGCAAAACTGAACTGTTGATACAGCATGATGTTGCCACATTGATGGACATTATCTAACGCTTCAATCATGCAGCCCCGAATATAGCTTTTCACCAATGCCTTACGATCAAAACCCGGCACAATGCCAATGGCATCAACGCATTGAGAGTTCCAACGGGAGTATTGTTGCTCCACCCGCAGGTAAGTATTTCGATACTGCTCACTGGCTTGCTCCAGCATCGCTTCGTCCGGCAGATCACGGACGTAGCTAAAGCGACGCTTGCAAACCACTTCATGAAGCCGGTTGCAGTGGTGGTACAAGAATTGGTGCAGCGAATCGGTAAAGTGGGCTTCAACTAACTTAGTTTGCGCGAGTTGATGGCTAAGTTCAGCGGTGATCACCGCCAGTTTCAGATCCGCTTCACAAGGGAAATGGTTGTAGATGGTACCACGGGAGATCTGACTGGCTTTAACCAGATGGGAACGACACAGGTCGAAATGGCTATGGCCTTGCAAACAATGCTGTGCAATCGACACCAAATAATCTCCACGTTGCTGCCATGTACTCATCATCCCACCTACATTGTTGTGCTAAATCACGCCTAGACAGTACCAGCCTTTTGCCATACTCCGAAGTGAGTAATACTGTTAGCATCATTAATAAAGTTAAATGCCAGATGCTGAAGATTGAACTACTCAACAGTTTCATTGCTGTCGCCGAAACTGGCAACCTGTCAAAAGCAGCGCAACGAATGTGTCGCACGCAATCAGCATTAAGCCTTAAGATTAAACGGTTAGAAGAGAGCGTAGGCCAAACGCTGTTAGAGCGGGACAATCGAGGGGTTACTCTTACCGACGCTGGCGAAAAGCTGCTGAACTACGCCTACCAATTGGTTGCGCTAAACAACCAAGCCTTCGATGCCATGACCGAGCAACCAAAGCCAACCTTGCTGCGGATTGGCGTACCTACTGATTACGTCAAATGGTACCTAGAAAGCGGCTTGATTGAGTTTATTCGCGAGTTCACCAGTATCCAATTGGTCATTGATACTGACGTTAGTGGAAATCTTATTAGTCGCCTCAATAACGGCGAATTTGATGCCATCATCGCTACCCATTGGCAGCCGCAACCACAAGCAGAGCTATTGTTCGAGCGCAATTTTGTTTGGGTTGGTGCTAAAAATGGTCAAGCCAAGTTGGCGCAACAGATCCCGATGGCGCTGTATCCAGAAAACTGCCCGATCCGCACTCAGGTGTTCGCCAACCACAGTATCTCAATGCGTCCAATCCACCTGACCTTATCGACCCCTTGCCCTTATGCGCTGTGTTCAGCGGTCGAAGCAGACTTAGCCATTGCTCCTATTGCGGAGTTCCGGGTTAACGAGCATATGGAACAATTAGATGCGGCCGAGCACAACCTACCGCAACTGCCGGCCTTCAACGAGTCAATCTATATCAATCCCAACGCCGATAAACACACAGTGCGACAGCTGGTGGCACTGATTAAGGCCAACCTCAACAGCATGGTGCACAAATAATCGCACTCACAATGGTTACAGGTTACTCCCTTCGCTCCGCCCTGCTAAAAGTAACAAACCCCTGCCAGCACAGCTGAACAGGGGTTAAAAGCAGGGAGTTCGCTAACTCAATCGATGTGAATTAGCGTTTGTGCGCGTCAAACTTAAAGGTGTGACATTCGCTACACAGCGGCGCTTTCGCTTCGTGCTCACCATGACATTCGGTACAAGGGGTTTCCTTGCCGTAATGTAAGTTGTCATGCGGGTTTTGCAGTGCTTCCTCACCTTCACGAGTAGTCGCTTCAGCCAAATCATCAACGTCATGACAGGCTTCACAGGCATCGTCAGACGGACGCACTCTGATGCCATTATCGTGGCAGGAATCACAGCCACTTTCGTAGTTCATCTCGTGGAAGCTACGACCGTCTTTAACGCCCATTTTGATCAGTGATTCATCCGCAGCAGGTTCAGCAGCAAAACAACCAACAGAGAAGGTGGCAGCAATGGCTAGCGCAATAAGTTTTTTCATAATTATATCCTCGTTGTCAGTCGCTTATGCGCCCATAATGCTGCGTGCAGCGGTCATGCCCATCACCATGCACTCTGGGATTGAACAGCTACCTAAACGGCTGATCCCATGCACACCACCGGTCACTTCACCAGCGGCATACAGTCCCTGGATTGGTGCACCACTAAAGCTGTCTAACACTTCAGCTTTCTTGGTGATCTGCACACCGCCTTGGCAGTAGTGTACCTTCGGCCATAAGCGAACCACACCGTATGGTGCTTCGATGTATTTGCCTTTAGCTTTACCCATGTTCTTACCAAACTGCTTATCAACGCCGGCCTTAACGTAGCCGTTGTACTCTTCAATTTGCTGTTTCAGGGCTTTTACAGGTACATCAAAGTGCTTCGCCAGTTCTTCTAGGGTGTCGAACTTCCAACCAACCCCATACTTAAGTACTTTCTTCGCGTTCGGGTGCTGTTTAGCGTGCTCCCAGCTGGTGATCATGATGGGTGGTAGTGGATCACCGTTGCCATCACGACAGTTCAATTCGGCATCTGCACGAGTCTTACGGTCAGCAATCTCATTCATAAAGCGCTGGCCCGTCATACGATTAATCGCGATTGAGTGCGGGAAGTTGAAGATCGAGTAGTTGGATACGTAGCCGAAACCACCTTCATCAGGTGATGCCCATGGGCCAGACTGGATGTGAGCCATATGTACCGGCACAGCACCGAGGCGGAACATCTCAAACATGCCTTCGCCGGTAGCACCCTTAGCATTGGTACAACCAACTTCGGCAGTTAGGGTTGGATCCTGAGCCATCCGCAGATTGACGTTTTGCGCAAAGCCACCGGTGGCCATGATCACCCCGCGATTAGTGCGAACGTAGTACGGTTTACCACTGTCCTCTTCGCCGAAGTAATAGCCTTTAATCAGCTTAACACCTTCAACCTTGCCGGTTTTATCCAGCACAAAACCAGCAAACTTAACGCGGTTTTCGGTCTCAACACCCTCTTTGCGGCACTGTTTCAACAGCGGCTGAGTAATACCTGCACCACAAGACACCGTGGTTTGGTAGGTACGTGGTACCGAGTGACCACCTAACTGTTGCAAGTACGGGTGATACACAGAACCGGCATCAAGGGTCATCTGCAACGCTTCCATGGCATGCTCTGCCACATGGCGTAACAGCCCTTCATCAGCAATGCCTCGGCCGGATTTCATCTGATCGGCAACCATGGTTTCAACAGAGTCTGTTACGCCTTTCTCTTGTTGCATCGGTGTACCCGGTGCAGCAAACAAGCCACCATTAATGGCGGAGTTACCACCAAACACTGGCATCTTTTCAAAAATAGTGACGTCTTTAGCGCCTTGTCGCTTGGCTTCAATGCCTGCGGCTAGTCCCGCAAAACCGGAACCAATAATTGCGATATCAATGGTTTTGTCCCACTTAACCCCTTCGGCACTGACGGAGGAAGCGAGGGCTGGCATAGCGAATGGAGTCGCTGCTGCGGCTCCTGCAATACCAAGGCCGGTAATAAACTTGCGGCGGCCTAACAGGTCTACGTTGCTCATCGGATAACTACCTTATTTGGTGAACTCAATAAGATGTTAGGCTTGGAACCTGTTCCAAAATGCGTAGCGTTTAACAGAAACAAAACTAAAGCTAGTGGTGAGCACAACTCGAATTCGCATTCAACTTATTGTGGCGATGGAAGCCATTCCAAACTGTGAATACCGATAGAGTTACATTGTCATTAATAGAATTTAATTCAAAAACTTATAGCCGAGCACAGCAACACTTAACATTATCGATAAGCTTGAGTTACACCCCACAAATTGATCGATTAAACCAAACTCAATGATGGTTGTAGCTACCGGAAGGGTAACTAAAGCGCAATTTATTAATAAATCGTAAAGGCCAACTATAAACGCTTTCACCAAATAGTGTTAACCCGATAGGAAATCACCTCCAACCAAATGAAATTATTTCACAGTGAGGGTTATTACTGTTCAAAGGTATGAAGTCAGACAATATATTAAGCAGCAGATCACAACCTCACTCTATGTTTATATTTACACTATTCAAGTGACGTTTTTATCGGAAACTAAGTTATTAGTAACTGGCTACGTTTTTATAACTGGGCAAATGGTCATTTGAATATCTCAATCTATAAGAAATTTAGCGCCCCTAAAACAGTACAGATCACCGTACTGTTTTTATTATCGGCGTATGCCATGTTAGTCAATGCCGAGTTCGGTCACGACTGGGTAGCCAACAATCTGCACATGACCTGCGACTTTCTCGGCAAGGTCGCGCCGGGAATCTTACTGTTAGTGCTGTTGTTGGCACTGCTACACCACGCCATCACCTGTTACCTACCGAACGTATGTTTTAATGGCGGCTCTCGTTACCAGTCGAGCTTATTCTTCGGTACCCTGAGTTCGCTGTTTGGCAACACAAAGGTACTGCTTATACTCTTCCCAGTGCTCGCTAAACTGTCGACTCGTCAACGTTTCACTATGCTCACCATCGGTTTCTGCTCTAGTGGTGGCATCACCTGTCTATCACTGGCAAGTCTGGGTTACTCAGCTTGGCAACTGTTTGCGGCAACCATTGCCCTGCCGATGTTTGCTGCCTTGGTGCTGCCATGGATCCTCGGACGCGACCCAAACCCAGAGCCGCTCACTCTGCACATCTCCCCCATGTCACTGTACCAACGCGTCAGCAGTTACTTCGAAGGCGCTTATAAAATGGTGGCTAACCGTTTACTGATCATCGCCTTTATCGAAACATTTTTGATCAGCGCTAACGGCGAGTTGCCCTTTGGCGATGGCATCACTGCAGTAGCTCAATGGTGGCTCGACATCCTCGGTTTTCCTGCTGAAGCAAGCGCTCAACTGGCTGAGTTTTGGTTAGCGAAAACCTTCATCAGTCGTGACGTTACCATGGTGGCCCTACATGACTACCAAATCTTTTCTCTGCTCAGTACCTCGACTCAGCTGGCCGCAATTGTGCTGCTGGTTAATATCGTTTGTCTGTGCGCCTTGGTAGTGATCTCATTAAATCTATTAGCGATGTTTGGCCGCGCCAGCTGGCCCATTCTGAAGCTGATGCCGGCCGCATTTTTACTCGCTTTTAGCCTAGTTCATTTGCTCACTATGTTGCTGTTGTTAGTGGTGTAAACAAAACAGATTGATGCTGCAGTTGTCGCTCATGCAGGTCCCAGTTCAAAACGCTGCGCTGGACAGCTTCAATGCGGAGAAAGATCAGCCGCGGTAGTGTTTTCCCCCTTGTATCGCAACTCGCCTAGCCGGTGCTTTAACAGTATTGGAAGAACAACACTTAGTTGGTACACCGCCTTTGGAATGGCGGTGCCACAGATAAGGGTTATATCAAGCCTTCGGCTCTACCGATTGTGGCGTTTGAAAGGGCTGTGTCGTAGTTAGCTGTTGAAGTTTATCTTAAGCCTTCGGCTTCACTGATTTCGGTGCTTTTGGGGGAGGATGTCGCGGTGGCGACGACACATTCTTGTATGCATTAGCGGGGAGCTTCGCCCCCTTTGGAATCCCCCCTTGCCTTAGGTCGCAGTCCAAAGCAGCAGAAGATCAACGACGGCAGTGCTTAACCCCTTGTATCCGAGCTCGCCCAGCCGGTGCTTTAACAGTATTGAAAGAACAACACTTAGTTAGTACACAGCCAAAAAAAACGGCTTCAACCACCTAGGTTGAAGCCGTTTTTGTTTACCACGCTTGTGGCTAGCTGCTGGTTGCAGCCAACAAGGCGGCTTCACGTTCGTTGTCTACTGTCTTAGCCAGTAGGGTATAGAACACTGGTACCACAAACAGGGTAAACAACGTACCTACCGACAAACCAACGGTAATCACCAGGCCAATATTGAAGCGTGAGACCGAACCGGCACCGGAAGCCAGTACCAGTGGCATTACGCCCAATACCATCGCTGCTGTGGTCATCAAGATAGGACGCAAACGCAAGCTGGCGGATTCCACCACCGCTTCCACTTTAGAGCGGCCTTCACGTTGCAGCTGGTTAGCAAATTCAACAATCAAGATGCCGTGTTTGGAGATCAAACCAACCAAGGTAATCAGACCCACCTGAGTGTAGATGTTCAACGTGGCGACCCCTAAGAACAGTGGGATCATCGCACCGAAGATCGACAGCGGTACCGTGGTCAATACCACGATTGGATCGCGCCAACTTTCAAACTGTGCAGCCAATACTAAAAAGATGATCATCAATGCTAAGGCAAAGGTGACGTACAGGGCGTTACCCTCATCTTCAAACTGTCGGCTTTGACCTGAGAAGTCGTAAGCGAAGCCCTTTGGTGCAATCTCTTGCAGCTTAGCCACCAAGAATTGGTGCGCGTCAGCAACGGTTACACTGCCCGGCATTGGCATCGCCTCGATGGTGGCCGAGTTCAACTGCTGGAACTGGGTCAGTGAGTTTGGGATAACCTCATTGCTCACGGTAACCACAGTAGACAGTGGAATCGACTTACCTTCGCCAGTAGGAACGTACAGCTCAGCAATGCGTTCAGCGGTGCTACGGTAGCTCGCTTGCGCCTGAGGAATAACCTCATAGCTACGGCCGCCGATATCGAAGTAGTTGGTCCGGAACTCACCTAAATGGGTCGCCAGTACACTGCCAATGCTCTGCATTGAAATGCCGAGCTGACCAGCTTTTTCACGATCGATGGCGATATGTACCTGCGGCTTGTTGAGTTTCAGGGTGGAGTTAACCACCATAAACATGCCACTTTGCTGAGCTTCACGCTTGAGCTCTTCCATCACCTCAAACAGGGTGTTGTGATCAGCGGTAGAGGTAACGACGAACGCAATAGGTAAGCCCATGGCTACCCCAGGTAGTGAAGGTGGGTTGATAGAAAACACTTCAACACCGGCAATGCCTTTCACCATATTCTGCAGCTGTGGTTGGATCTCCATCTGGCTGCGCTCACGCTCACTCCATGGCTTCAAACCGATACCAGACATAAAGCCGCCTTCCGTCGGGAAGCCAGCGAACATAAAGCTCATGTCATATTCTGGCAGCGACTCACCAACCTCAACAAACTGCTTAGCAAAGGCCGAACTGAAGTTGATGTTAGCGTTATCTGGGCCAGAAGCGATGTTGAAGATAAAGCCACGGTCTTCGGTTGGTGCCAGTTCAGACTTGGTCATGGTAAACATGATACCAATGGCTAAGAACAGCAGCACCGCAGCCAAAGCAATCGCGGTTTTGTAGTGCGCAACCACTTGGAACAACATCTTTTTGTAAACGCCGCGCACGGTATCAAAGTGACGGTCCAGCATCTGCGGAAACGGTTTGTGCAAATCTTCTTTGTTAAGCAGCTTCGAGCTCATCATTGGCGACAGAGTCAAGGCGATGAAGCCAGAGATCAGTACCGCTGCTGCTAGGGTAAAGGCGAACTCAGTAAACAAAGACCCAGTAATACCGCCCATAAAGCCGATTGGCGCGTATACCGCAGCTAAGGTGATGGTCATGGCAATCACTGGCATCGCAATCTCACGAGCTCCAACCACAGCAGCTCGAATTGGGGTTAACCCCTCTTCGATGTGACGGTGAACGTTCTCAACCACGACGATGGCATCATCTACTACCAAAGAGATGGCCATTACCAACGCCAACAGGGTTAATAGGTTGATAGAGAAGCCAAAGCCCAACATAAACATACCTACGCCGAGCAGCGAAAGAGGTACAGTTACGATTGGGATCATCACGCTACGAAGCGAACCTAAGAACAGGAATACCACTACTACTACAATTGCCACCGCTTCGCCCAAGGTAGTAATTACCTCGTCGATCGACTCCTGAATGTACTCAGTACTGTCGTAGTTCATCTGCTGCTCTAGCACATCGGGAAGGTTGCGCTCAATCTCAGGCAACACCTCGTAGATTCGCTTGGATACGTCCAACGGGTTCGCGTCTGGCGTGGTTTTAATTCCCACCATGATCGATGGTCGACCACTTAACATGGCATACACCGAGTTATCTTTGGCCGCCAACTCAATCCGTGCCACATCGCGTAGACGCACCACGTTAACGCCATCGGTTTTAACGGTGATGTTGCCGAACGCTTGTTCATCCTGCAAAGAGGTTGATGCACGTACGGTGGTTACGGTGTAGCTGTCGCTTACCTCACCGGCCGCCGACTGGAAGTTGTTGGTGGTTAGGGCGCTGTTAATGTCGTTGGTAGAGATCCCATTCGCTTGCATCCGCACTGGGTCCAGCCAAATACGCATCGAGAACTCTTTGGCACCATAGAGCTCAGCTTCCGCAACCCCATCCACTTCGGTGAACTTTGGCTGTACCACGCGCTTAAGATAATCGGTGATCTCAACACCACTCATCGATTCACTCATGTACGCCAAGTACATAATGGCGTCGCCACCAGCGGTGCTCTTAGAGATCACCGGCTCATCGATATCTTGTGGCAGCTGGCTCTTCACCTCATTTAGCTTGGTGAGAATCTCTGCCATGGCAGTGTTAGCGTCGTAACCAAGGTTCAGGAAGACCGAAATGGTGGAGACGCCAGCACTGGAGCTGGCAGTGACGTAATCAATACCCTCAGCGGAGGAGATAACCTCCTGAATTGGGTTGGTTACAAAGCCCTGTACTAGATCGGCGTCGGCACCTGGATAGACGGTAGTGACATCAACTTGACCAATCTCCATATCTGGGTATTCGCGTACCTGCATATCCATGTAGGCGCGGGCACCAAACACTAGCACCAAGATATTAAGCACAATGGCCAATACCGGGCGCCGGATAAATACATCAGTAAATTTCATCTACGCCTCTACAGCTTAACTGCGTCAGATAGGGTTACTTTGGTGTCGTTTTCTAGCTTAGTGATGCCAGCATTCACAACCAAGGCGGTTGATTCAAGACCGCTTAAGATGGCGACCTGATCGCCACGGCGCTCACCCACTTCAACGTAACGACGCTTAACGATTTGTTCGCCAGCATCGTTTTTCAACACTTCAAATACCGCATCACCAAATGGGCTGAATGCAATCGCTGTCGAAGGAACCACCAGTGGTGAAGTCATCTCTTTCATCAACAAGCGAATGTCGGCGTACATACCAGGATGTAGCTCGCCACTTAGGTTTGGTAGCTGAGCACGGATTTCGATGTTACGAGTGGCTTCATCAATCTTGGATTCGATCGCAATCACTTTACCGGTAAAGGTTTTTGCTGGTACAGCACTTACGGTGAACTGCACGTCCTGACCTTGATACAAGGATGGGAAGTACTGCTCTGGCACCGCAAAATCTGCGTACAAAATTCGTGAGTCCTGCAGTGTTACAAGGGCTTGGCCGTTATCAATAAACTCACCAAGAGAGAACTGACGGATGCCTAAAGTACCGGTAAATGGTGCTTTGATGTTCTTCTTAGCAATGGTGGCGCGAGTTTGAGCAACCATGGCATTAGCCACTTTCAAATCCGCACTGGCTTGGTCTAAGTCAGTTTCAGAAACGTTCTTCTTTTTAAACAAATTGGCGTTACGCTGGTATTTAATCTGGGCCAATTCCGCTTGAGCCAAGTAACTTTCGAGATTGGCCTGCTCCACTTCATCATTCAAAGTCAGCAGTAATTGTCCTGCTTCAACTTTTTGACCACTTTCAAACTGAATACTTTCGACGATACCGGAAACTTCAGCCGCTACCTCAATATCTTCAATTGAATGCAATGAACCCACAGTAGCAATCATCGGCCGCCATTCAACCTGCTCAACCGGTACCGCTGATACGGTTACTGGCGGTGGAGTAAAGTTATCAAAATGAGCCATACTCTCTTTGATCTGTTGGTACTTCACCGCGCCCAACATCACTAACACAATTAGGACTATGCCCAATACCAACATAATTCGCTTAAACATCAACGATCCTTCAAACCGATTTCGGCACATATTGAAAAACAAATTTGGTGAGCAATTCTAAACAGATACACACAAATACCAATCTATTCTTATGAGCAAACTTGTAAGCGTTAACCAATCGCAAACAAGTCACCAAAAATCATTACAAACACATCAAAAAATTGGCTGTGTCACAGTTAAGTGTTGAGGTTTATATCAGGCCTTCGGCTCTACCGATTTCAGTGCTTTTAGGGAACGGTGGCGACGGCACATTCTTATGTGCATTAGGGGGAGCTTCGCCCCCTTTGGAATCCCCCTTTGCCTTAGGTCGCAGTCCACAGCGCTTCGCTGGACTGCTCCAATGCGGCAGAAGATCAACGGCGGTAGTGCCTTCCCCTTGCACCAAAACTCGCCTAGCCGGTGCTTTAACAGCCTTGGAAGGAGCAACACTTAGTTAGTACACAACCAAAAAATTTAACTAAAACAGCATCACTGCACCGCTGTATACGCCATTGCGCAATAACTAAAACTGGGATCTAGACTAACGCAGAAGGTGGCTACAATTTGTGAATTCAACATCGAGATAACCACAATCGACCGACACAAACAGGAATAAAATTACTGCAGAAATGGTTACGATCTCGGTTCACCACCGATATCATGAAGGGGGTTTAAGGGAACAAATAGCAAACATGCATTGTAGTTTGGCTGCCTCTGCAAACACCACACCGGTAACGCCATTAATTCATTGCCCTAAGGGCTACAACAAAAGCATCAAATGGAACCGATTACTTTAGCTCTGCCATTACTTTTTGGGTTGTTGGTCGCCACTGTTGGCTTACCACCGTTATTAGGCTACCTCGGTGCCGGATTTGCCCTATTTGCCGTCGGCACCAATCAAGCCGAATTGATCACTCAGTTTGCCGATCTCGGCGTACTACTGCTGTTGTTCGCCATCGGCTTGAAGCTGGATCTGCGTAGCCTGTTGAAAACGGAGATTTGGGCTGGCGCTAGTGGCCACTTGCTGATCACGATTGGACTGTTTACCGCGCTAATAAAACTCATGGCCTTTGCTGGGATCGGTTTGCTACCGCAACTCGATTTGTCCCAAGCGATATTGGTCAGCTTCGCCCTCAGCTTCTCTAGTACAGTATTTGTAATTAAGTCCCTTGAGCAAAGTGGCGATACCGAATCGCTATATGGCCGTACAGCCATCGGCATTCTGATCATGCAGGATCTGTTTGCGGTGCTTTATCTAACTTTCAGCAAAGGAGTTTTACCTTCACCGTGGGCACTGTCGTTGTTGCTGCTAATACCAGTACGCCCTTTGCTCACTAAGGTGATGGATCGCTGTGGACACGGTGAAATGCTGGTGTTGTTTGGTTTGGTCATGACCTTGGTTCCAGGGGCGGCGCTGTTCGAAGCCGTTGGGCTCAAGCCCGATCTTGGCGCACTGATTATGGGGATATTACTCGCTGGCCACAGTAAATCATCTGAACTGGCAAAATCGCTGTTTCTGTTCAAAGAACTGTTTCTGGTGGCATTCTTCCTCAGCATTGGCTTGCAGGGCTTCCCCACCATCGATGAGCTATACACTGCCTTGGCGCTGTTACTGCTGTTGCCGTTAAAACTAGGGTTGTTTGTCGCCCTGCTATTACGAGCGCGATTCCGTTTACGTTCAGCGATGATGACTTCATTTAGCCTTACCAACTTCAGCGAGTTTGGCCTGATTGTCATGACGGCCGCCTTAGCCACCGGCGCATTAACTGACAGTTGGTTACGGATCATCGCCTTGATGGTTTCGCTTAGTTTCTTGGTTTCGGCACCGTTGGTTAAATACGCCCAACCGCTCTATCACTGGTTACAGCTGCGCTTAACCAACGTCGAAAGAACCCCGCTGCATCCTGAAGATCAACCCATTGACCTAGGGACACCGAAGATCATCATTTTTGGCATGGGCCGTATTGGTTCAGCCGCTTACGACGCCTTTAAGGAACAATATGGCGACGTGGTATTGGGAGTTGACCACAAATCCTCGATTATCGATCGTCATACCAATGATGGCCGCAAAGCGATACTTGGTGATGGTACAGACACCGACTTTTGGGACAAGCTGCTGCCAGTAGACAGCGTTCACCTAATTGTATTAGCGATGCCGTCACACCACGGTAATCTCAGTACCGCCGAGCTCATCAGCCAAAGTCATTACAAGGGTAAGATCTCCGCAGTGGTTCGTTATCACGATGAGCAAGATGCGCTGCTAGAGATGGGAGTACATAACGTCTACAACATCTACCATGCTGCCGGTACCGGTTTGGCCGATTCGATTATTGAGACCTTACCACCATCGCTGCAATACACTCGTTCGATGTAGTCGCTAGAGTGACAGCCTTTGTAACTTACGCTGTCACTCTATGCTCCCTCTTTCGAGCACCCTTTAGACACAGAGATACCTGTTAGCATCGCTTTGCACTGCTCCCAAAGCCACACCAGTCTAGCAAAATATTCTATCCGCTAATTAATGTGGTTATTTAGCCGAGAGCGGCACGAAAGATGTGGCAGTAAACCTCGCCGCGACGGCACCCAAAGGGGCAGAAGATCAACGACGGTAGTGCTTAGCCCCTTGTATCGGAGCTCGTCTAACCGGTGCTTTAACAGTATTGGAAGAACAACACTTAGTTGATACAAAGCCAAAAAAAACCGCCTCTAAACAGAAGCGGAAAAAGAATCTTTCTTGCAGGGAGATGATGAATCTAGTTAATAAGACGCCCCTAATTAGGGTTAGTTCCCTCGCCAGTGATTTTTTCTAAAACTTTTCAGACTATGAATTTCAGCCAAAAAAAAGCCACTTCAGAGAAGTGGCAAACTAAATTCAGTTAAGCAAGGTAGATGATGATGATGAATCTGTAAAATAAGACGACCTGCTGTTGAAAAAGTTCCAACGATTTTGCGATTATTTAAATAATTAGCCGGTTTCAAACTGGTATCACTCATCATCAACACTCGCCCGTTTCCGCTAGTACATACTGCTGCGATTTGGGGTTGTGCTGGCTCCCCCCTTAAATGCTGTCCCAATGCTCAACAATCTAGCCATTATCATCACAGCGAAAAAATCCATGGTGACGGACTGATCGTTGTTCAGCCAGATTTTTGGGGATTATAGGGAGGCCTGATCGCCTTAGGCTATCACTCAAACAAAGCGGAACTGTTTATCGATGCCGTCGTATTACTACCTGATTTGGGCGTATTGCCGCGTGCTACCGCAGATTTTAGCAACGAAGCGTGGTTGCATAACGCAGCGTTCTAGCTCCGTGAGGATTACTGCAGTCACTTTGTTGCTGGCAAAAAAAAGCCACCTCTAAAAGAGATGGCAAACAATGTTCAGTAAAACAAAGGAGATGATGATGAATCTATTAAGTAAGACGCTGTCCACTCCAGAAAGTTCCAACCCCAGGAAAAAAATTTCTCTAATTTTTCGACATGAAGATAACCAACTAAATTAGCTAGTTTTCTAATTATCTTCAGCTCGTTCACCAAGGCATATTTGTATTGCACTATGCTTACCGGCAAAAAAAGCTGTGTCACAGTTAAGTGTTGAGGTTTATATCAAGCCTTCGGCTCTACCGATTGCAGTACTCTTAAGGGGTTATGTCGCGGTGGCGACGGCCCCCAAAGGGGCAAAAGGTCGACCACGGTAGTGCTTTGCCCTTGTATCAAAACTCGCCTAACCGGTGCTTTAACAACATTGGACAGAACAACACTCAGTTGATACACAGGCAAAAAAAAACCACCTCTAAAAGAGATGGCAAACATTGTTCAGTAAAACAAAGGAGATGATGATGAATCTGTAAAGTAAGACGCGAACCGATGATAAAAGTTCAAACTTTTTCAAAAAATCTTACTGTCACTGTCTGTCGTCACTACTTTGCCCAAAGCCAACACAAAAAAGGGCTGTGTCGTAGTTAGCTGTTGAAGTTTATCTTAAGCCTTCGGCTTCACCGATTTCGGTGCTTTTAGGAGACTATGTCGCGATTCTTGTATGCATTAGAGGGGGATCTTCGCCCCTTTGGAATCCCCCTTTGCCTTAGGTCGCAGTCCAAAACGCTTCGCTGAACTGCTCCAATGCGGCAGAAGATCAATAGCGCTAGTGCTTTACTCTTGTATCGCGATTCGCCTAGCCAGTGCTTTAACAGCCTTGGAAAGAGCAACACTTAATTGGTACACAGCCAAAAAAAGGGGGAGAACCAATCCCCCGAGTGTTCAGCGATCAAACACACTAGCCTCGCAGAAAGAACTGGTACGCCGGACTGTCAGTCACTTCGCGCCAATCAGGATCAATAGTGGTTAAGCACTCGGCAAAGCTGGCGCCATCGAGATCACCAAGTTCCATCCCCAACAACACCCGCCCTGTAGCGGCGCCATGATTGCGGTAGTGGAACAACGAAATATTCCAGCGGCCGCCAAGCTTACTCAAAAATTGCTCCAAGGCACCGGGGTGTTCGGGGAAATGAACGTGGAATAGACGTTCGTTGAGGTTCTGCGGCGGCACTCCGCCCACCATATAGCGAACATGTAGCTTGGCGGTTTCATCTTTAGACAGATCTTGATGATGATAACCGGCGCTAGTTAGGCTATCGCTCAACGCTGCCAACTCAGAGGGTTCGCCTAGTCGCAATCCAACAAACACATTGGCTTGTTCACGGCTACTTAAGCGGTAGTTAAACTCAGTAATGGCACGCTTGCCGAGCAAACGACAAAACTCTAAGAATGCCCCTTTGCGTTCTGGAATGGTGACCGCTAGTACTGCCTCTTTGCCTTCACCTAATTCACAGCGCTCAGAGATATAACGCAAGGTATGGAAGTTGATATTGGCACCGGAAAGGATCGCCGCCCATTGCTGTGATGGTAACTCACTATGCTGCTGAGCATAGCGTTTCATCCCAGCCAAGCTCAGTGCTCCGGCAGGCTCGGCGATGGCGCGAGTGTCTTGGTAGATATCTTGGATGGCAGCACAGATCTCATCAGAATTCACGGTCACCACTGCATCGACGCAGTGCTTAGCTAAATCGAAGGTGTGGGTACCAATCCGCTTCACCGCCACACCATCAGCAAACAAGCCAACACGATCGAGGTCAACCGGATGTCCCGCCGCCAGCGCCGCCTTTAGGCAAGCCGCATCCTCTGGTTCCACACCGATGATCTTAATGTGCGGCGCTAACGCCTTAATGCACGCAGCGACACCGGCAATTAAGCCACCGCCACCCACCGGAATAAACACCGCGTCAAGGTCGCGCTTTTGTTGCAACAACTCTTGGCCAATGGTGCCTTGGCCAGCAATAACCGCTTCATCATCGAAAGGCGGTACCATGGTGTAGCCTTGCTCCGCTGCCAAGCTTTGCGCGTGGCTATATGCTCGATCAAAGCTGTCGCCATGCAGCACAACTTCACCACCATAACCTCGAACCGCCCCCACCTTAATCTCTGGTGTGGTGGTCGGCATGACGATGATGGCACGAATCCCAGCTTGCTGCGCGGCCAAGGCTAGCCCTTGGGCATGATTACCTGCCGATGCTGCTACTACCCCCGCCTGCCGTTGCGCCGTAGTCAGGCCATGCAGTTTGTTGTAGGCACCACGCAACTTAAACGAATGGACCGGCTGCTGATCTTCTCGTTTAAGTAGTACCTGATGACCAAGTCGAGCAGAGAGCTTTGGCAATGGGTCTAAACTGGTGCGTTTGGCCACATCGTACACCGGTGCCAGCAAGATCTGCCTCAGCATATCCTGCATCAACTCTTGCGCAGTGCGTTCCGGTTTCACGTTCGACAGCGCTAAGGCGTTCATTTGAGCATATCCTGATTGCGCACCGCGCCTTTATCGGCACTGGTGGCCAGCAACGCATAAGCTTTCAATGCGGGCGAGACCTGACGATCACGCTTAGGTAAGTAGGTGCAAACCCGCTTACGCTCTGCCAATACCTCAGCCGCAACACAGTGTTTGATACTGCGGTTAGGGATATCGATATCGATAATGTCACCATCCTCAACCAACGCCAAAGGACCACCACTGGCGGCTTCCGGCGAAACGTGGCCGATAGATAAGCCCGAGGTACCGCCGGAGAAACGGCCATCGGTGATCAAGGCACACTCTTGCCCTAACCCCATCGATTTCAGGTAGCTGGTTGGATAGAGCATCTCTTGCATGCCAGGTCCGCCTTTTGGACCTTCGTAGCGGATGATCAACACATCACCGGCGTTGATCTGTTTCGACAAAATGGCGTTAACCGCATCATCCTGACTATCGAACACCCGCGCTGGGCCTTTAAAGGTTAAGCAACTGTCCGGTACACCGGCGGTTTTTACTACCGAGCCGTTTGGCGCCAGATTACCCGACAATACCGCTAAGCCCCCCTCCTGGCTGTAGGCGTTGTCCATACTGCGGATACAACCTTCAGCACGATCTTGATCGAGGCTATCCCAGCGGCAACTTTGACTGAACGCCTTAGTGGTTCGTATGCCCGCAGGACCAGCTCGGAAAAAATCCGCGGCTTGGGAGTTTTGATCCACATCCCAGCGGCTTAACACATCCGCCAGCGACGTTCCGGCGACATGAGGCACGCCGGTATGAATCAAGCTACCTCGAGCTAACTGCCCCAGCAACGCCATTACACCACCAGCACGGTGTACATCTTCCATATGGTATTTCGGTGTTGCCGGCGCCACCTTGCACAGGTTTGGCACTTCACGGGACAGAGCATCGATGTCAGCCATGTCAAAATCGACTTCAGCTTCTTGTGCTGCAGCCAGCAGATGCAAAATAGTATTGGTTGAACCGCCCATGGCGATATCCAAGGTCATCGCATTCTGGAACGCTTGTTTAGTGGCAATGTTACGGGGCAAAGCAGTGGCGTCTTCCTGCTGATACCAACGCTGGCACAGATCGACAATACGCGTACCGGCTTCCAAGAACAGCCCTTTGCGATCTGAGTGAGTCGCCAACATCGAGCCGTTACCTGGCAGCGATAAACCCAGCGCTTCTGTTAGGCAGTTCATTGAGTTGGCGGTAAACATGCCAGAGCAGCTGCCACATGTCGGGCAAGCGCTGCGCTCAACCTGATCCGACTGCTCATCAGAAACATTAGGATCGGCTGCTTGCACCATCGCATCAACCAGATCGAGCTTAATGATCTGATCCGACAGCTTGGTTTTACCCGCTTCCATTGGTCCGCCAGAGACGAAGATCACTGGAATATTAAGCCGCAACGCCGCCATCAACATGCCTGGAGTAATCTTGTCACAGTTAGAGATACACACTAATGCATCAGCACAGTGGGCATTAACCATGTACTCCACTGAATCAGCAATCAGTTCTCGGCTTGGCAGCGAATACAGCATGCCGCCGTGACCCATGGCAATACCATCGTCCACCGCAATAGTGTTGAATTCCTTGGAGACACCACCCGCTTCAGCAATGGCTCCGGCCACGAGATCACCCATATCTTTTAAGTGCACATGCCCCGGCACAAACTGGGTGTAGGAGTTAGCAATGGCGATGATCGGCTTGCCAAAATCATCGTCGGTCATGCCGGTGGCACGCCACAAGGCGCGAGCGCCGGCCATATTACGGCCGGCGGTGGAGGTGGCTGAGCGGTACTTCGGCATCTTTAGTTTCCTTTGCGCAATGACATCAACAGTGGCTACTACAACACCGTAGCGGCGGTGTGCGCTTCAAAGCTTTGTTCACAATCTTGCTGTGGCGCGACGTAATCGAGCCAACCCCATTTGTCTTCAGTACTGCCATCAAACAGGCCAAAGAACAGCTGCTGAATCTGCGCGGTGATCGGGCCTCGTTGGCCATCGCCCAGCTCGATACCATCAACACTGCGTACCGGAACAATCTCAGCGGCGGTGCCGGTCATAAACAGCTCGTCAGCTAGATAGAGAGCTTCACGAGCGATCGACTCCTCTTTCACTTCCAAGCCGTTATCGCGAGCAAGGGTGATGATGGTGTCGCGGGTGATCCCCGGTAAAATCGCAGCGGTGGTAGGTGGGGTAATCAATACACCGTTTTTAACTACAAACAAGTTTTCACCAGCGCCTTCGGAGATCTGACCGTTGATATCCAGTGCAATCCCTTCGGCGTAGCCGTGGCGCTTAGCTTCGCCAGAAATCAGTTGCGAAGATAAGTAGTTACCACCTGCTTTGGCGCCGGTCGGCATGGTATTGGCAGCCAGACGATTCCAGCTAGAGATACACACGTCAACGCCCTGCTCGATGCTGTCAGCACCTAAATAGGCATTCCATGGGAAAGCGGCAATCATCACTTCCGCTTCGCTGCCCAATGGCACATTCAGGCCTAAACCAACGTTGCCATAGAACGCCAGTGGGCGAATGTAAGCGCTGTCCAAGCCGTTGTTGTAAACCGCATCACGACAAGCTTGATTGATGGTGTCTTGGTTGTAAGGGATCGGCATACGGTAGATTTTGGCCGAATCGAACAAACGCTGGATGTGCTCTTCCAAGCGGAAAATCGCACTGCCCTTAGGGGTATGGTAAGCGCGGATCCCTTCAAAAACGGATGAACCGTAATGCAGCGCGTGGCTCATAACGTGGATTTTGGCATCGGCGAACGGCATAAACTCGCCGTTAAACCAGATCTGTTCGGCTTGATTCACTGAAAACTCCTCGCAGCGTACTGCTTATCCATGTGCCGCAGCTTTGGTGTGCTGCGTATCGGCCATCGTGGCCAGTCGACAAGTATTTACGTCGATCAGCTTATCAAGTTGGCGGGTCAATTGGTCAATTGGTCGCTCACTATTTACGGTCACTTCCATGCTGCTGATAGCGTTACCTAACTCCATCTGCATGTTAGCCACGGTAAAACCACGGTGACGAGTTACACGCAACACGCGCTCCATTACTTCTGCGCTGGGGTTCATCTCGATGTACAAAGTATGCTGTGTCATTGTTGTTGCTCCATCATCTCGTCATTGGAGGCGCCAGGCGGCACCAAAGGCCAAACGTTTTCTTTCTCTGAAATCGACACGTGCAGTAAAAACGGCCCTTCGGCTGCTAACAACTGCTGCAACGCAGGTTCTACTTGATCACGATGCCAAATATGGCGACCGGGAATATCGAATGCTGCCGCCATGGCAACAAAATCGGGGTTATCAGACAGGTTGGTTTCGCTGTAGCGCTCTTCAAAGAACAGCTCTTGCCACTGCTTCACCATGCCTAAGCGCTGGTTGTCTAAGATAATGATCTTTACCGGTACCTTCGCGCGTTTGATGGTGGTCAACTCCTGCACATTCATCATGAATGAGCCATCACCACTCACCAAAATAGAGGTATCGTCAGGACGGGCTAACTGGGCACCAATCGCCACTGGCAGGCCGAATCCCATGGTTCCTAATCCCGCCGAAGATAGGTGATTATTAGGCGAATCAAACCACATGTGCTGCGCTACCCACATCTGATGCTGGCCAACATCGCAAGACACGACACTGTGTTCTGGCATGGTTTCCGCTAATCGTTTCAATAATGCTGGCGCAAAGATGTTTTCCCCTGGGTAGTCGTAACGAGGAGCACAATCCGCCGCCATCTGCTCGCAGGTCGCACGCCAATCACTGATGTCGTGTGGTAACGGGTTGCTCATCGTCGGTAACAGCTTGCGTAGGTCACCACTGCAAGAAACCAATGCTTCACGACGTTTGCCAATCTCCGCGGGATCGATATCCAGATGGATAACCTTGGCGTTTGGTGCAAAGGCATCTAACTTGCCGGTTACACGGTCGTCAAAGCGTGCCCCTAATACAATCAACAAGTCACACTGCTGTACGGCACCATTGGCGGCTTTGTTGCCATGCATGCCCAACATGCCTAAGTAACCTGACGTGTTTTTTGGCACTGAACCAATTCCCTTTAAGGTCACTACCGATGGGATCCCAGTTTGGCGAATAAACTCACGCAGCTCTGCCACCGCATCGGCCATGCCAACGCCACCGCCAATATATAAAAGAGGCCGCTGCGCCTGCTGTAACATCTGTTGCGCTTGCTCTAACTCAAAGGTGTCGTTAGCCGCTTCAGCTAAATTTGGCTTGGCCGCTTGATAACTCACCAAGGCTTGCTGCACATCTTTTGGGATATCAACCAATACTGGCCCAGGACGGCCCTCTTGAGCGATAGCAAACGCCTTGTGCAGGATTTCACACAGCTCTTCCGGTTTTTGCACCAAAAAACTGTGCTTGGTGCAAGCCAACGATAAACCCAACAAGTCGATCTCTTGGAAGGCATCAGTACCAATGGCGGCGCGAGGAACCTGACCGGTGATAGCTACCACCGGAACAGAATCCATCATCGCATCTGCCAAGGCGGTGATTAGGTTGGTCGCACCTGGACCTGAGGTGGCAATACATGCCCCCACTTTGCCAGAAGAACGGGCATAACCAATGGCAGCAAAGGCAGCACCTTGTTCATGGCGACATAACAGATGCTCTACTGGTGAATCCAGCAATGCGTCGTATACCGGCATGATGGCTCCACCAGGGTAACCAAAGACTTTAGTTACTCCGTGCTCTGTTAATGCGTGTACTACTGCCTCTGCTCCACTACTCATTGGTTTACTCTCCTCGATTCAACCATGGCATCCGAGCACGCAAATCTGCGCCTACGGCTTCGATTGGGTGGTCACAATCCGCTTTCTGTAAGCGACGGTAATTTTCGCTACCGGACTTATGCTCAGCAATCCACTCGCGAGCAAATTCACCGGATTGGATCTCTGCCAGTACCTTCTTCATCTCCTCTTTCGCGCGCCCATCAACCACACGTGGGCCACGGGTTACTGCACCATAAGCAGCTGTATCTGATACAAATTCGTGCATTCTGGATACGCCACCTTCATACAACAGATCCACAATCAGTTTCAGCTCGTGCAAACACTCGAAGTACGCCAACTCCGGTTGGTATCCAGCTTCGGTCAAGGTTTCCCAACCCGCCTGTACCAACGAAATAGCACCGCCACACAGTACCGCTTGTTCGCCAAACAGATCGGTTTCGGTTTCTTCTTTGAAGTTGGTAGTTAACACGCCACCGCGGGTACCGCCGATGGCATCGGCGTAGGCCAGTGCTTTAGCGTGAGCATTACCGCTGGCATCCTGATGTACCGCCATCAAACACGGTACTCCAGCTCCCTTTTCATACTCGGTGCGAACTAAGAAACCAGGTCCTTTCGGTGCCACCATGGTTACATCGATTTCAGCGGAGGGTTTGATCAAGTCGTAGATGATGTTCAAACCATGACTGAACATCAGCATTGCGCCGGGCTTGATGTTTGGCTCTACATGCTCGCTGTAGATCTCTGCCTGCACCATGTCTGGCGTTAGCATCATCACGATGTCGGCGTCTCGTACTGCATCGGTAAAGCCAACTGGTTGCCAGCCTTCTTGCTCAGCCTGTTGCCAACTAGCACCGCCGGGACGAAGCCCGATCACCACATTGGCACCGCTGTCACGCAAGTTCAGTGACTGGCCGCGGCCCTGACTGCCGTAACCGAGTACGGCGATGGTCTTTCCTTCCAACAAGCTCGGATTGGCGTCTGCCTGGTGATACATCTGGGTCATTGTGGTGTCTCCATTCGTGATGACCTAAAAAACAAAAAACCCCGCGTCTTTCGAGGCGGGGTTTTTAGCGATTTGGTGGTTGCTAGCTTGTTCGTCGTTTGCTGCCTACCCAATCGCGTCCCCCGCCGGTGACGTTAATCACCACGGTAATTAGGACTAGGAGTAGGCTTGGCAAAGTCGGGAACATAAGTCTCTCGCAACAGTAATTAGGTAAAAAGTTTAGCTCATTTCTTGAGCGCCCTTTATTTCTAACACAAGGATTCATCCCCTGCAAAGATTTATTTGCAACAGCTCCAAAACAAGAATGTAACAATATGTTTCTGATATGCACCTGTGACTGTTCCCGTTTACTGCAGCGATTGTTATTCACTAATTAACCCGGCGGCTAACAGCGCCTTGGAGGCAATATGGGTCTTTCACGCGTACGAAGCCGAGGTCAACTTGGCATCGATGCCCCCTGCGTTACCGTAGAAACCCACCTTGGTGGTGGCCTACCCAGCTTTACTGTAGTTGGCCTCCCAGAGACCTCTGTGCGGGAATCACGAGAGCGAGTACGGGCGGCGTTGCAAACCGCAGGTTTCAATTTTCCAGTATCGCGGATCACCATCAATCTTGCGCCCGCTGACCTACCAAAACAAGGGGGACGCTTCGATCTTCCGATCGCCCTAGGGATCCTTGCTGCTTCAGCCCAAGTTCCGCCACAATCACTACACAATTGTGAATTTTACGGTGAATTAAGCTTAACCGGCGAGTTGCAACACGTTACCGGACTCCTCCCGGCATTGGTGGCAGGAGAACGTGCCAATAAGACCCTCTATATTCCATTGGCAAATCGTCATGAGGCGGCGCTATTACCCCACGCTAAGATAAGCCTAGTTACCGATTTGGTGTCGCTGGTTGCCCAGCTGCATGGCCAACCTGAACCTGCGCAAGTGTTGGCCGATGCTGGGCCACCTATTGATAGCGACAATGGCGATGACAGCCTTGATTTAAACCAAATCATCGGCCAACAACAGGCTAAGCGAGCGCTGGTCATTGCTGCCAGCGGTAACCATAATCTGCTGATATTATTTCCATGATGTTAAGTTATGAACTTTGATGATATTATCGACAATATCAAATCATTAAGGAATTGCCATTGTCAGAGTCCATCATAACAAAACATAAAACTGCGCATTTATACGCTCGATATTCAACTAAGATACAAGCAAAGGGTCACTCGAAACAACGACAGCTCCAGTCGTTCCATTCATATGTGGCAGAGACCAATATGTCGATTGGCAATGTTTATGTCGATGACGGCACATCTGCCTTTAAATCTGGTATTGAGCATCGTCCTGCATTGAACCAACTTCTTGATGACAGAGCTAAAGGACTTATTTCGGATGACGATCTAGTCTGTATTGAGGGCTTCGACCGCCTAAGTCGAAATCAAGTAGCAGATGCAGTTAGGTTGCTTCTAGATATCCTAGCAACTGGCATCAATATCATCACTCTGAACGACAGAATGGTTTTCACTAACCCTCCTGATATGATTCAGTTAATGGTGTCGATATTGCACCTATCAAGGGCTCACAGCGAATCTGAAGCCAAGTCGATGCGTTTGAGTGCAGTTTGGACAAAGAAACTTGAAGATGCTCGAAATGGTAAGGTCGTAACTCGACAAGTTCCAAAGTGGATTTCAGTTCAAGGAAATGGTGACTCAGCAAAGTATGTACTGAATGATCATGCTCCAACGATAAAGCGAATGTTCAACCTATGCATTGCAGGTTACGGAGTTTTAGCAATCTGCAAAGAGCTCAACAATGAAGGCATCTTGTCAACATCAGGGAAAGCATGGAACAAGACTAGCATTCGTAAGATATTACGTTCACGAGCCGCATTTGGTGAATGGGAATTCAAAGGCACGGTACTAGAAGGTTACTTCCCAGCAGTAGTGAATATGTCGACATGGCTTAGAGCGCAGAAGGCGATTGATGTTCGTAAGGCTACTCCTGATACTACAAAGCACACGTTAAAACACGTCGGAGACCTTGAAGGAAGTTCGAAGCCAAATCTGTTCAGCAAGCTAAGTTGCGGTCATTGTAATCGTGCATTCCGATTTGTTAAGGCAACACATAAATCAAATGCACGCTACCGATGTTCTGGTGTTGATATCGGAGTATGCACTTCAAAAGATATTAAGCTTCAGCAATTTGAACGACGGGTTCTAGCGGCGTTACTTGAAATGGACTGGTCTGTTGATAAAGATACAGGCACTACAGATATTGAATTGGCTGATACAATCGCAGAGTTAGAAGTTACTAATACTCAAATTCAAAGGACATCGGCCACGATTCCTATGTTGGATGATCCAACACCTGTAGTCGCTCGACTTAATGAACTTAATCAGCGAAAGGAGATGCTTCGAAATAAGAAGCAAGAGCTTGAATTGGCTACCATTAACTTAGGTGCTGATGACCTAATTGGCGGTATTGAAGAATTAGCTGATGTTACGGACTCAAACTTTGAAACCCGAATGTTGGTGGCTCAGAGAGTCTTAGATGTAGTGGAAAGTTTTAAGCTCACGGTGCATTCGACTGGTATCTTTGTGAATGTGAACCTTAGAAATGGAGACGTAAGGACAGTGACACTGAGTGTAAATGACTTGGATAATCCTGATATTGGAAACTGGCTAGTTTAGGCTGAAATGCGAAATTATTCTGAGTTTTGTTTATAACGCTGAATATTCAGGGTAATATAGTCTTATGTCAAAGCGCATTGGCATGAAGGCGGTAGCAGCGTCTGCCTAACGTACAGCAATGAAAACGTGAAAGCCGAAGTTTGTCTACTTGGAAGTTCAAATCTTCCCGAAAAAACGAACACTCGCAAGAGTGAAAAAACGATTAGCCTGAAAACACCAACTGAGAGGAGTAAGCCTATGAAACGAAAGTCGATTAGTAAGAAAACCAAAATGTTGCGTTGGGTCAAGGCGTCTGTTATCGCAATTTCGATGGGGTTATCTGGTTCACCCAGCCTTCAACCCAATGCGCTTTGAATTAACCTCTCTACTCACACCAACTTAGACGCTTACCACCACTGTATGGCCTTGATAAACCAGAACGGATTTGAATATCTGCTAGGGGTTTACCATCTAAATAGACATCAGCAACTATCCTAAAATACTTCCCTCGTTTCATATTCCGAAGCTCAATTACTTTAGCGCCACGGAGCAATTCGACAGTTAGTTGCTTCGCTTGTCTAGCAGCTATTTTTTCTGATTCGCATTTGCCTCGTATTTCAGGTGCATCGAAGCCATTGGCTCTAATTGAAATTCGCTCACCGATAATCGGAGGCCAACCATTGATGGATACTCGGAATGTATCGGCGTCATAAATTGAAGTAACCTCTGAAACAGTCGCTATACCGTAATTCTTCTCTGAAGCCAATGCCTTAGGTGTGCTTATCATTAGAGCCATTGCCAGAAATAACAGGATCGCTAGAGAAATAGCTTTGTTGCTTACTTGGTAGCTAATGGCTATGCATGTGACTTTATTTGTGACTTTATTTGTGACTTTGTATGTCTTGGTATTGGTCTTGGTATTGATGATCGTTAACTCCTTTTAAGATCGCTTCGGAGCCACTATATCATTTTCTTCGGCGGGTATTTGGATAGATTAGAGCGGTTGAGGGCCCCATCGGGTTAACCCACTGCGCGTGGATAATGCGTTTCTTTCTGGGCGTTATTCGGTACTGGTAATAAATTTGACGGTTGATGATGGCCGCAAGGCGTCATTGACTCGATTCGCTCAACAGTTATGCTGCTACAGCAACATCAAAATCGAGGATGCGCTTGACTGTATTAGCGTACCACTTACCCTTACCTGTAGTCGGTACTCCTAATCCATTCAGCATATCAGCGACTTGCGCCATAGTACGTTCGCCATTGTTGTACAGTGACTTCACTTGCGGTTGTAATTGAGCCATACGTTGCTGCTTCTGGTTGGTACGAGTCTGACGGCCTTTATCGCTGTCTTCAGTAGTCAATTTGCGCTTATGATTAGTTCGATTACCTGGTCGCTTACCACGAGCGATAGCAGCAAGAACACCGTCACTGATACGTTTGGCAATAGCGTCTCGTTCCCATTCAGCCATGACAGATAACATTTGAAGCATAGTCTTGTCAGCCTTCGGCATGTCAGCACAGATTAGGTCGTAGTTCTTGACGACTTTATCGACCATACCAACATCACGACTAAGACGGTCAAGTTTGGCAACTAACAACGTTGCGTCATGGGCTTTGCACATTTCGAGTGCCTTCGCCAACATTGGACGGTCATTCTTAGCACCAGATAGTTCTTCTTCAAACGTTGCCAGAATATGGTGTGGATTGTCGTTGAGGTACGACTTGATAATGCGGTCCTGCACTTCAAACGAATGAGTCTGACGCTCTTTGGTAGTCGACAACCGTTTGTAGATTACGTACTTCTGCTTTGGTGTTTGATGCTTGCGATATGCCATGTTCGATGTCCTGCTCCTATTCTGCTCTATAACCAAGTACCAGTTTTGATTACTGGAGTTTTGTTCGATTGTTATAAACATTTAGTTGATATAAACATTGTATATCAGAGGTCTCTGAACGTACAACGATACTGGAATTATTTTACTTTAATATCAATTACTTACATCGCAAGCGCAGCCGCTCAATTAGCTACCACCAGCAACGCCTTAGAAGGTTAACCAGGTTTCACGGTTCTGGATATTCTTATATATCATTTACTATTCTACGCAGGGTCACGCAGGGTTCAGTAACTTCAAAGCAAATAAAAGCCAGCATCCTGAATAGGAATACTGGCGATGTTAGAACGGAGCTGGTGAGGCTTATCACATTTGGTAATAACGGGATAAGGTCCATGTTTGGTTTTTTATGAACCCATCTATTCTGGGTATTTGTATGTCACTTGGTACGTCAATGTACTGTCATCGGTATCAGGTACATGGACTGTTGCAGTAAAGTAATTTTGTGATTGTTCAAATGGAAACTCTCCTGTCATTTTAGGAAATACTGCACCATTTGCCTTGAATGGCGTAATCTGGGTCACTGTCGTTGAGTGCTCGGAAATCGTATGGTAAGTACCGTTCAGTAGCTTCAATTTCCTTGCGACTATTTCGGTTCCTACTGGCAATCGAGAATGGATATTGACTGTTTGCCCGATTAGGGCATTGGTTTCGGCTCTGCTAGTTGGCAACGGAATGCCTCGTTCGGCTTCGAAACGTCTATGTTCTGCTTGAATTGCTTCGCCATGGATATCTGCTTCGAGTCGGTTAGCTGGTTGGAATGGTTTCGGCTTTGGTTTTTCAGTTGGTATGACGTCGCTTGGTGGTGGACTTAGTTCTGGTGACGTGACTGGCGGCAATGGACTCTTGTCGTTGAAGGTGGCGCGTAAGTCTCCGTCAAGTCCAGTTATCGGTTGGTGCTGTCTTTGGTGACGTGAAAGGTTAATCATGGGGTAATTCCTCGTTTGTGGGCGTATACGCTCTCTTTAGTACCGTACTGTACGTACGCGTTCTAGTACGTCCGCCCTTAGGGCTTAAGACGGTTTGGGATTGTTGAATTTACTGATTGAGCGTACGTCTGGGCATAGGATTGCTCAGTAAATGGCATTGTCGGAACTAACTGTTGGTCCTAGGACGTTCATCGGTGGTAATAGACAGCTTCTACACCTGAGTTTGCTAGTATGCGTACGTCTGGGCATAGGATTGCTCAGTAATTGACTTGAAGGTTAACCGTGGTAATACATGGGGACTTGGTGATTTGATTTGACGGTTATAACGTACGGCTAGGCATTGTGATGATGTTGATGATGTTGGTTATAGATAGGGTTAATAGATTGAGTATAAGAAGTCGTATTAGCGGGTATGTAAGTGACATTATCAGCAGTTGAGTGAGATGCCTGTGCGTTAAATGCTTTAAATTATTTGGGTACGCTCAAAACGTAAAATGGGCTAACGCTACCACCGACAGTTGCACAACGTAGCACTAACAGAAACATTCACTGCATTGCTAAATTAAAGACCCTGGTATCAATTGATGTACCTTAGGTGAACTCTAGTGAACGAAATTAGTTAGTTAATAATATATATCATCTAACCGTTTTAGTGCCTCAGATTAACCTTGGTTTAGCGTTCGAACTTATGTCGCGGATGCTCAGGATAATTGTCGCAGATTATGAAGTCGTGCGTATGACGCCTAGACGGATATCGGACGTAATCCTTCATTGCTGGAAGTGAGTTGTATCGAATACCTCGGTTCTGGATGTCAATAAGACGGTCGACAAAGTAGGTTTCGTTAGTTCGCTCAAATGTGACTTCGTAGCGTTTACGTTCGATGTTGTCTGGGTGGAATGCGATGGTCGCGATTGAATTGCGTTCTGTACGCTCAACACGTCGTTGCTCTTTGCGTTGTGCCTTAGCTGCGTCTCGCCATTGATTAATGTACTGAATTGACATCGCTGCGATTGTTGATGGTCGCTTATCTAAAATATATGCACCGTTAATGTTGACGACTTGACTGACCGCTTTCATCGCTTCGGCTGGAGTGATGTGAAGTTCAGTATATGTCGGTGACGATTGTAATTGATGAATGGCTCGTTGTCGGTTTACGGCTCGTTTTGGTGATGGCATTGGTGTCTCCTTGTGGATTTTTGAGATTAGAAACGACAAAGGCTCATTCGCTGTTTACGAATAAGCCTTTGGTTATGAGTAGTTGTTATGAGTAGTGGTTTTGGCTAGACGGTCAGTCGTCTAATTCATATATTTCGGTGAGGTGCTCGATATGATGACGATAAGTATTCGCCATTCTCGTCAGTATCCGACTGAACTTAGAGTTTGAATTCTTATCGACGAATTGTAAGCCTGTATTTTTACGATTCGCTTGATACCAAATTTTGCAATCTCTGTACATAAACTCTTTGCGTTCATAATCCGATATTTGTGTTCCAACAAGCCACTTTGGGTCAGTAGAGCTTTCAGCTGCTGTAACAATTACAGCTGTCGATTCTTGTATCTTCTCTGCGAATCGAATTGTGAAATCTGTTGGTATACTGATTGGTGATTTACCGAAGTGTTTTCTAATAACTTTGTGCCAGAAAGCCATTTCATCAGCATCAGTCATTTTGACCTCCTGTGATGATTGATTGTTGGTGAGCTGTAAGATGAACTTGGATTTGTCTGTTACCGAAATATCGAACGGCTGCGTTTATTTGCTGCTTCTTGATAAATCCAGTTCCAAGTTCGACAGATTTAACGTCTTGGTAATCTTTTGATTTACTGGCTCTGTACTCGGCAAGTGTGATGTGTTTCAGCATCGTTATTACTCCTAAGTTAGTTTATTTAGGGGTATAACAACCGTGATCACATGTACAACTATTCGTTAATTATCTTGTTGATATGCCTTGAATTTTGCTAAGTTAAACCCAATACACGTAATATCAGCATGGATACTACGTTCGAAATTGGAGAGCTAATGGCTAAATTACCGGGCAAGACAGCATATTCAGGTGTGCGAAGAACTACTACAAGAAAATCAGGCTTCAAAAGCCATCCCGACAGTACTGGTGGCGAGTACAAAACAGAATCAGTTACGCCAATATTACTAGAAGCCGGTAAAACTCTGACGTTTGTATTTAACTTCCCTCGAAGCGACGGACAGACATATGTAGGTTTTGGAGGGTTTTATCAGTGTGAGGACTTCGTTCAAATAACATTCAACAACCCCAACTCATCAAAGAACGAGTTCTCTCGCAGAACACCACCTGATACTTCCAAGTTTGGCTCAATGTGGATTGCCAATGGGCTATCTGAGCCCGTTACAATTTCTTTCAATTCAGAAGTTGATACCTATCTTGCAATTTACAATTTTGAGTGCGGACTTATCTGGCATGAAGCATTTGATGCTGCAAGAGAGAACGATCAAACAGGCTATTTAAATAGCATGCACTCAATAATGCCTGAAGCTGGATTCTATACAGAAGACGGTCAAGTATCGTTCAATTACGAAAGTCCGCTAAAGTATATTAACCCTAATATCAATTTACACCTAAAATCGTGTAATAGATGTGCCAGATTTTTACCAATTAATCTAAATAATGAAAGAGAAACTTTAGCATTTTCAAATCATTGCGTCGCTAAAGCACCGTGCACCCATAAAGGCTTTGGACTGCTAACAAACATTGATACAGGTGAGGCTGTTGATCTTCACTACGGATATCAACTTGAATGTAGATTCTGTAAGAAGTACTTCGTGAACATGCCATTGAATTGGCAAAGAACAGCTGCTCAAATGAAAGAGGATGGCCAGCGTCGACGCAACTTTGAGCTATTAATTGCTGAAATTTACCAACAGTCACCTCAATTGAGTTACCGAACCCAAACTGGTCGTGAACTACTTGACGATGTTTGGAGCAGATTCAAGGGGCAATGTTTCAATTGCAACAACCCAATCCAAAATAAGCGAAAAATGCATCTTGACCATACGCGACCACTAGCACTTTTATGGCCTTTAGATGGGACAGCGACCGCTTTATGCGCAACGTGTAATACAAGCAAAAGAGATAGACCACCATCGCAGTTTTACAGCCCTCAACAGCTGAACCAGTTATCTTTACTTACTGGTTTATCTGTTGAAGAACTGACTGTTCCAGAACCAAATCATGAGGTAATCAAAGAGCTTCTTGCACGACTAGATTGGCTTTATGAAGATTTCCTGACAAAACCAGCATTGTTAATGGAACGAGATGGAAAAATAACAGCAGAGTTAGTTGTTAAAGCTCTTGATAAGGTGCTTAGACGTTCTCAGCAAGTGGAATATGACTTCTCATTCGTTAATGAATATAACCGACGTCGAGATAGTCACATCACGTTCGATATCAACGAAGATACCGATTCAGTGGTTTAAACATAAAGGGTAGGATCGTTCCTACCCTATTTTTTAGCCTTACTTACGAAGAACCAAGTATTGGTGGCCTTTAACTCCACCTTTATCAGCAATACCATGCTTCTCACAGTGCTCAACAGATTCAGTGAATATATCGACAACCTCAAAGTATTTTTCAGCATACGACTTAAGAGATTCAGCCATATTGCATTTATCAGAATGACCAAGGTGAAATACTGCATATCCACCAACTTTTAGTCTTTCATGACACTCGTTGAATATAAAGTCGTATGCATCGAACGATTTCTTCTGGATAACCTCAACAAAACTCTTTGGTTGAGTGTCAAAGTCTTCTCTCGTCCAGCCACAGAACCAATAGCGCATCCAGTTAGTCATATAAAACTTCGTACTATCAAAGAATGGCGGTGATGTGATAATCGCGTCAATTTCTTGGATTTCTTCGGGCCATTTCGCAAGGATATCAGCTTGGAAGCAGTGTCCATTAACGAAACCACCTTCAACTTCAGTATCAAGTGACTTATTCACCTTAGCCCACAATTTCTCAATCAGGTTCTTGTAGATGAAATCACCAGTTGGAGCATACGGTGTAATTGGATGACTGTTTCTGCTTAGGGCATACGGGCGATTACCATGTAAAATGTGCATCATACAAGACATCACCAGAGCCCAATCAGCGGATTGCGAATCATGGTTCTCGATAAAGAAATCACGAGCACATAAAATCTCCTTGAATGTGTCTTCATGGAAGTATTCAGGAATTGACTTATTGAACTTAACCTCATTTGCGTCTTTGATTGAAGCTTCGCTCGGCTCTGAATTAGCAATGTAAGCTTCAAGAGACTCGATAATTTGAGTTACATTCTCGCGATTTGGACGTTTCATCTTGGCATTACTTAAGGTTGTAGCTAACAACCCAATATCTAAACCGTAAGACTCTCGACCATTTAATGCAGCCTCAAACGGAATAGTTCCTGAACCGCTAAATGGGTCTAAGACTTTATCACCAACACTAGAAAATGCTTCAACAAGTTTATATGCTAACGCAGGCTTCATCTTACCTTGGTATGAACATACAGAGTGTAAAGTGCTACCCCAATTTCTCTTTGAGTATGGGTGTTGTAAATGAGGTAAAGCTTCTTTAAACATATCCCATTTGGTTGGTATATCGCACTTTTGTAACCCACTCATACTAACCATTACTTTATCGGACTTAGCTTTCTCAAGTACAATAAGGGACTGAGTTAATGGTGCTCCTGACTTTGATCTTCTCTCACGTAACTTAACGATCTCCAAGGTGTTAAGTGATGAGTCTTTTGCTATTTCACTCAAAATGTCATGAGTTGGAACGTGTATTCCACCATACAATGAATCACCAATGTCTATACAAGCGATGCCACCATCTTTTAAGTGCTTAGATAATCCATTAAACACCAACCCCATTTCTTCAAAATATCCAGCAGCCATTTTGGAAATTCGACCATCGTAAGCATTCTCAGCCAACTCTGTAACTACATCCTGAGCTGAGGGATGAATAATATTCCCTTTGTTCTTTGTTACATCGTTAATGCCTGAAGTAACCACTTGATCTCGGAAGCCTCTTAAACAAGTAGCTGTAGTAATGAATCCCATATACCAAAGCTCAAGCTTAGTATTTCGGAAATAATTTGTTCCATTCAAATACGGTGGAGAAGTGATAACACCATCGACACCTAAAGGCTTAAGTTCATGTAACTGCTTTGCATTATGAGCGACTAATTGTGCTTCTGCTATGGATTTCGGACAACGTAAGCAGTCTTCAGCTAACAATAATAATTGCTCCTGAACTGATAAAATAAATTCGGGAAGACCTTTATCCAATTCCTTTTGCGTCTTAAAACGAACGTCGCCAGCTCGCTTCAATCTAGAACAAATAATAAGCTTTGAAATAACAGCGACTTCTAATGCAAGTCCAAGTGTTGGATTTTTTAATAGAAGCTCATCATTTAAAGAACGAATTTTCAGTATTTTTGAAAACATACTATCATCGAAATATACACTCGCTTTGAATGCAGCTTCATAATACTTTCTGAGCTCTGATTTTTCAGAATGTTGGATATACAGGCTCGGTAACTCAGCAGATAGCGATTTGATTTCGTTGAATAGCTGTAATTTCTTATCTTTTGGGAGTGCAGCGATCGTCAGCTTTGCGTTGATAACCTTGCGCATGGCTGGGTTAATCTCGCTATAGAAAGTTTTGATTCCTCTAAACCCAAGCGTTAATGGCGTTGTTCCTACTCCTGCAAATGGCTCAAGAACCTTTTGGGCATTAGGCATGTAAGTATCTAAAACAGAGTGCACAAACTCTGATGAATATCCTTCTAAGTATGCGTACCAATCATGGAGAAACTCTCCTTTACCGCCAGAATGTGTGACGTGCTTTGGAGCGACTGATAACTCCTTCTCAAAACTTAGCTGTGGATTATTCATTTGTCGAACCTTAAAGAGCTGTACATATATCCAGTATAACTCGAAAATTAAGAGCTGTACATTCATACAGTTCGCAGTGCGATCTTTGAATGTTACTTATGATTGTCAAAGTGTTACGGAATTCGCTGTAGCCGCTGGTTTGCGGCGTACTTATTTGGCCGTAACTCTATCATATTGACTCTGTATTTTCATCCGTTAAATGTTAGCTTATGGCATGTACAATAACTGTAAAGTGTCCATAAAATTAACCCACTAGCTTGGTGATGATAAGTCAGCCATTCGTGAGCTGATGGTAGGTTCTGTTTATGATCATAGAGGGTCAACTAATAGCACGTAGATATACCTACTAAGCCCTGTCGATAAATCTGGGAAACAGGATGGGCTTGCTAATAATTTATTATTAACAAGTCATTACTGTAAATCTGGGTATCACTGGTTTGTTGGTTTGATATTGTGTTTGGACGTCGTAACAGTTAATCCCTGTCGATAGTGATGTTGAGTTGTCAGCAACCGCAGAGAACATTGATGGAACGGTACTAGATATTATTGTTCCCTGAAGTACCTTTTGTGTCAGGCTGCTTGATCGAACGATACTGACGGAAGTTCAGGTGTGGTGATTGGAATATCGGTTAAGTAAGTCCAAGTCATACCAAACAATAACCAATAATGCTTCTATATAATGGTGTCACCTGAGTACCAAAATGGTTCCGGACTGTCAGGCGGTTACAATGACGGTTAAGTAAGTCCAACCGTGCTTTCAGCTAGAGCTACACTGTCCTTGGTTTGTTCTAGCTGATTGAGCCTACTCCTTCTCGATGAGAATTGCGTCGGTCAAACTCCATTGACGGTCTATTTCCATTTCAATCGACTTCAATTCTTCAGGTGAAATATCTCTGTTAGTCACTGTTAGCCCATCATGAATTATCGCAACAACCTGATGCTCTCTTTGGAGTATAGACGTGACAAATGACGCTTCGATTTGAGTTAGTACGAAAGATACCTGTTGCATGGCTTTCTGGTGTGTATTTCCATAATAGCCGGTGATGTGTGAAGGCATTGGGCAGCTTCCATCTACATTTACGACTTCGTTCCACCACTGGATGATTAAGTGACGTGCATTTTTTAGCTCGACAGCGAAATCTATGAGCCAATTGCTTAGCTCGGTTGAAATACTGCTCAGAATATCATTAGTGTGTTCAATATCACCGTAAATGACATTATCACTGTAGTAATCAGGCTCATTAACTAGCTTTATTCGACCTGATTTAATGTCTTTCGAAAATCCTTTACCAAATACAAATGAGGTAATTATTGGCTTGGCCTCATCTTCGGTTATATTCAGCATGTGCGCTACGTGACGTCTGACACCATGTTTATTTCGAATTAATTGCTCGCAATGTGGCAACCTAACACCGTAATGACGGCAAATGGCGACAAACAATCGAGGGTGACATGATGATAAGTCATAGCTTGACATATTCGGACATGAAGTTAGAGATTTACGTACTAAACGTGGCAATATCTGAAGATTAAAGTCACTTCCAAGCAGATTAAGTCTGCCGTACATGTGCCGCCAATAAGTCCAAGACCATTTACCATCATTTTCAGCTAGTAATCGAACATGATAATCGTAGCATTCAATGTATGAACTTGCCTTGACTGGAGGTAGTACATCATTGAAGTGTCTAACTACATTTTGGCGTTCACGCTTGAGATAATCAACATCGAACATTGCAGTTATTTCGACGGGTTGCTCCGCTGGATATCGAACATTGTCGGATGGTACTTTAACTGAGCGGTAGCTACTGAACATCAAATACGGTGATTGGAATATCGGTTCGCCATTAATGTGCATGAACGGTTCAAGTTTGATGATTGATAGTTCATTGCCGCGTTTGAGGTGACCGTTCCTAGTACGTTCAGGCAGCAGCTCGACGCCTTTAACTGACAGAACAGGACCAGCAGCACCAGTAATATACTGGGTAGATGTTCCAAAAGTATCACTTAGAGCGTCAGCGTTAACAGGACTAGCAGCACCAGTAATATACTGGGTAGATGTTCCAAAAGTATCACTTAGAGCGTCAGCGTTAACAGGACTAGCAGCACCAGTAATATACTGGGTAGATGTTCCAAAAGTATCACTTAGAGCGTCAGCGTTAACAGGACTAGCAGCACCAGTAATATACTGGGTAGATGTTCCAAAAGTATCACTTAGAACGTCAGCGTTCATACGCTTTAACGACGCTAGCGCTGGTGCTTTATCCATTCGCTTTGCCAACCAATCAGCCACTTCCTTGAATGACAGAAATGCTCGTGGTCTTAGACCGTTAAGCTGCACCAAATATGGCTGTTCAGCGGTAAGTCGTATTCTCTCTACTCCATCATAAGCCAGCGTTGCCTCGCCTAAGCGGGAGGCATTATCGTCAGACAATTTAATTCCGAGGCACCAACCACCGGTTTTACTGGCACTGAACTTATCGAACATTTGAGTGAACTCGTCAGACATCGCAGTTAAACCGCCATCTTTTGACGAACCAAAAAACTGGCGAACGTATGTGCCATTAAACGCGGTGTAATCTGGGTGCTCGGAATGAGATTGTCCTGCTGTCGTGTGTTGAGCTGTCGCCATAAGTCCTAGCCAGTTTCGGGCACTAACTGATGGAGTTTGAACAGATGCCAATACTGCTGGCGATATATCGAAGACTTTATGTCTTGCTTGGTTGAATTTCATTTTGCTGTCCTTGGGCATCTGGTGCCGCATGGTTGAAGTTGTCAAATAATGTGCGTGATAGATGATGCTTCAGCGCGACATCTAAACTGCTTGCATCAGGGTATTGCTTGAATAGTTCTCTAACGACTGCATGGTCAATGCGCGCTCTTACACGCTTGTCTGTCTTGGCCATTGATAAGCCTCCATAAATAGGGTGAATATTCTGTATCTTCTGTATTGTTGTTATCTTAAATTGAGTAAATTTCAGCGTACAACGATGTACCGAAGTTCAGGGGGAGTAATTAAGATTCAGATATTGAGTAGGATATTTAATGAATTAACTTCTGGGTATATGTTCTAGTTTCTGAGGTAAACTCTGATGAACGGAATTGCAGTTAATATAATAATTATTTAACTAAGATTTCCGTTACACCAGAATTAATCAGGGAGGGTTTAAACTACGGCTATACGACGAATACAATTGTGCCCGCAGGTTTACCGTCAGAATCGACAGGATCACTACTGCTCACGACATATTCTGGCGATGTAACCTTAAAAGCCCTATCCAATCCTGAGACGATAACTTGAGAAACCGCTGCATCAGGAACATCTACACCAACTGAATAATGATGCTCTGGTAATGTGCGAATTGAGCCTACTGGGGCATCTACCACACAAGCAACATCGCCATCAGTCATTCGACTCACGTCTGGCACTTCACCGCCGATAAAACCTTTCGTAAGTGATATGCTTGATGCTTCAACACCATTACTCAACACAACTACGCCACCGTCAGCACTGATAGAGTTAGCACCAGCGCGACTTTCTACTGGTTGAACACATAATGTTGGCAGTAATGTGTCATCTGGTAGACTGAACTGAATTAGCGTATTGCCCTGCGTAATCAGTACGTTCACAAGTGTTTCAATTTCATCTGATTTCGGAATATTAGGATTGGAAAATGACTCCGCAATCCATGTATTACGAAGCTCAGTTAAACCATCAGAGATATTTTGCACGGTAAAGTCACAGTTCGGGTAGAACGCGATTTTGACTGACTCTAGTGACTCAAACGTCTGTGGAATTGACTGTTCAAACTTAGAAATTATTGCGACATAATCGAGCGCAATCTTCTTGGTTGAACGTTGGATATTACGGTTAATCATTAGCTGCGCTCCCATACTTGAACGTAAGTACCACTTGAGCCTTTCGTAAATGCTCGTTGTACTGAGGTCAAGGAACCTGATTGACGAGCCTGAATATCTGTCGGAATGGCGTAAGAACCGTCACTGACTTTGTAGGTTAGATTTGCGAACGAACCTGCATTACTTTTAATAAGATATGCTGCACCATCATCGCTACCGTAAACATCATCACCAGTCGCAGTGATTACTAGTCCACTCTGGTGGGCGTGTACTGAGCCACACCATCCACTAGAATTATTGGGCGAATTTGGATGATGAATGTCGCCTAAGAATTCCCAGTAATTGGTATCAGCATCAAACTTAAATGACCGAAGTATTCCACCACCGTTCGGGTTGGCATTTATTCTGTCGCCAATTCCAATTAGCCCATCATTAGTTGCAAACATTCGAATATAGCTCGAATTAGTTTGGTCGTATATGTAACTTCGTGTCGTCGTTTTTGACCAACTTGTGCCGTCATAATGATGAATGCCTAACTGATCATATGACCAGTCATGAACCACAAGATTTTTACTATCTGGACTCCATGCAAAAGATTCAGTACTGTAAGATATACTGAAAGCTCCTGTTACTAAACGGATATAGTGAGTTTGTGTCCAAGTTCCAGCTACATCTTCGAACACTGCAGCATAATCACTATTTGTTCCATCAGATGCTACCAGTAGTGCTCCATCGGGAGAAATCGTCATTGATTCACCGATCTCAGTAGTGCCATCAGTCATAACTAAATCAGCATCACGTGTCCAAATGGACCCTGAACGCTTATACGAAATAATACCGGTGTCGTTGTTGGAGTCGCTAAGGCCAACAAATATGATGTCTTGCCCTATAGCTATAGATGAACCGAAATATCGAGGATAATCAAATGATGGGTCAATCGGGCTTTGTAAGGTTTGTTCATGCACCCAATTCCCTACAGATACCCTGCGGTAAATATAAACTACACCAGCGTTTTTATCTGGCGCATTAACTGTATCGTATGAGGATACAGCAATAGTGTCGCCGCGTACGCGTATATGGTTGGCAAGAACTCCAGTATCACCATATTCACCAGAAAAACTAAAGGCTTGCTCCAGAGACCAATTGGAACCATCGTAGGTCATTACAGATACAATAAAATTACCGTTCGACTCATAAACTTGGACGAATGTATCGCCATGTAAGTCAGTAGTCGTGCCAAGCTGGCTCACATTCAATGAGGGAGCTGGGTCGGGCAATAATTCTACATCTAGTGCTAGCGGTTCAATATCTATTTTTCTATGAGTCATGTTATACCTCCATGATCGAAATGTTGATGGCTGTTGAGTAGATGTCATGGCCACCTTGGTTGTGGGACATAAAGTCCTCCTTTGTTTTTGGGCACAGCAACGCCTAGGATTGCTCCCATAATTGCTATACAGTTTGTAAAATTGTGAATTAAGTCAGAACGACTTAGTGGTTATGAACGTTCGCAATACCGGAGCGGTTCGACTGTTGCCGATTTAGAATTGCAGTCAATTGCGTTTCGGTAGTTTCAGCAGAGTTCAGGTCTACTAAAGCGGTGTCTGGATACACAATTTCACCATCGTTGGTGGCCACTGACCGTTCGAAAGCCTGATACAGTTCCTCGATTTGAGCATCCGTTGGTACTCGATCGTCTAGTAGCGTTGCCCAGTCGGCTTGGTCATGCATTTGGAATAGTTCGTTAACGTCGTTACGGTTGAAGTAGCCTACTAGGCCGATGTTGCCAACGGTGTTAACTCGCCCTTCGAGGCCCATTGCCGCTAAGAGCCAGTTCGTAACCCGGTTTATTTGGCGGTAATTGTTAGGTGCAGATTCCGCCATCGTCACGACACGTTTCAGGTAACTTGGATTAGAGCCCTCTGAAATGGCGGCGTCACGACCATGGCGTACTGGTACTTCGTTGTAGATTCTGAATAGCACTGGTACCAGAAACCACTGAAGTCGCTGATGGAACTTCCGGCACATCGGATGAGCCCATGGCTCAGCGTTCGTGGCCTTTGATGCATACGGACGCCCATCGTTTGCTAATTTGAAATGTAATGCACCCATTCGGTCGTATAGTAGCTGCTCTAGGCTCCAGCACGTTACGTCGAACAATGCGCAATTAGACGGCAAATCTGTCACTAATCCTGCTAGAACCCAATCGGTATGCTCGTAGTACGTCTTGGACCTACATCCAGCGTCGAAGTTGTATGGTCGTTCTGGGTCAGTACCACCACCGATGTAATAACAATTCCCTGATGGACTGTGATGCGCGTAAACGAATCCATTAGGCCCAGCGTCTGGTTCCGAATGCGTTCGAATGTCGACTAGTAACTCATTGAAACTGGCTAGTGGCTGGCCGAAGATATCGGTTCCTGCTGGCACATCGAATTGTGGCAGGTTGGCAATGTGGTTCATGACGTCAACTCCTGATATGCCGCTTTGTAATCGCCGTTATGACCATCGAGCACTTTGTTAGCCTGAATCCATAGGATTGGTGATGGGTCATATCGGTTGTCAGTGATGACAATTTCGAATGCTGAATATGGCGTCTTGTAGCCAATGACAGCGAATACTACATCCGCAAAGTCTCGATGAGATGGCTTAATCGCTTCTTGGAATTCTTGATATTCGGTGCGTTCGAAGCCCATATACATCATGGACAGAATCATTGCTGCCTGTATCGTGCGGGTACGCTTAATGGTTTTTGTGGTTTCGGACATTTTGAGTCTCCTTAGTGTTTGATGACATTGGTGGTTGATTTTGCTCTGGCGATGGGTTCCCTATATGTTCCTCTTGTTATAGGTAGCCTAATTAATTTCTTACATCGCACTCCTACTCTGTCTTGGTTATCCATTATCTACTTTTAATTCGTGGTTATAACGGAGGTGGTATTGATAACCTTTGGTTATAATCGTGTACGGTTTCCGCCTGTATCTAGTATCTTGACGACTGTACATTTACCGACCGAAATGCGATAATTTGTTCTGACCTGATGGTATGAGTTGCTGAGGCTTGAGAGAGCACTATCGCTCAGTCAATGCCACCAGGAGGCAACACATGAAAAACGAAACGAACACAGCAAAAACCGTCGCAGCTCATTTCAACAAGACTGAACTTGACCGAGTCAAGGAATTCTTTCTTGATGATGGCGAAATTTACTCTGCTCTAAGTGAGCTAATCGAGTTGATGAGAACAGATAGCGAAAGCCGTCTTGACGCATTATCTCGACTTCACAATACAGTATTTGCTGTTGAGTCTGCAGACACTGAGCATAGCGCTCGATTGACTGAACTTCACGATTGGTCTTACAACTGCAACGATGCAGACTGCGAGACCATGACTGTTAAGCTCAATAGCGATGCTCATACACTAGAATGGGGTTTAGCGATTCATTGCGAAATGGGTCTTGAGCCTAGTGCTTACGATGGTGATGTGCTGTTCAATTTTGATTTGAGTTAACGCCTAGGCTCGTTGATTGGGATACAACCAGTCGATGGGCCTTCATTTCCTTCTGATAGTCCTCATCATCCATAAAACTCCTGCAATATAGTTATACACAAGTGACTTCTGGGCATTCTAGAGCAAAATCGTAAGTTCCTAAGTTATTACCCCTGTTACACTTTATTTTTATGAAATCGTAACTCTGGAAGAACTGGATAATTTCACGTTACTGCGGATTAACGAAAAATAGCACTCTAACCGTTAAGTTAAAGTGCCAGAAACTCATAGAAAAACCATGTAATATGATGGTAATTATATTTTACTGGTAGGCCCGCCGGGTACTGGCAAAACCATGCTAGCGTCACGCCTTGCTAACTTATTGCCGCCACTGTCGTTAACGCAAGGCTTAGAGGTAGCCGCCATCCATTCCATCGCAGGGTTAAGCCGCGATAGCCAGCAACTACGACGGCGCCCTTTTCGAGCCCCCCACCATTCCAGTTCCGCCGCCTCTTTGGTTGGTGGTGGCTCCGTGCCGCAACCTGGGGAGATATCCCTAGCCCACCATGGCGTGTTGTTTCTGGATGAATTGCCGGAATATTCGCGGGTGGTGCTAGATAACCTACGAGAACCACTAGAGTCAGGGCAGGTGGTTATTTCACGGGCCAGCGCCAAGCTAACCTTCCCTGCTCGCTTTCAACTAGTGGCAGCTATGAACCCTTCGCCCAGTGGCGAGGTGGGCAGCAATAGCCGTGATAGCCCCGAGCAGATCCGTCGCTACCTCGCTCGATTGTCTGGACCGTTACTCGATCGCTTTGATCTCAGCGTAGAGGTCAGTCGTTTGCCTGCCGGCAGTCTGAGTAAGCCGGATACTAGCGGGATCTCTAGCGCTGAAGCCGGCGCTCAAATTCTCAGAGCCCAGACGGTCGCGATAGAGCGCCAAGGTTATCTCAATGCACTGATCTCAGGCCATAAGTTGGGGCCAAATCTGGGAATAAGTCAGTCATTGTTGGAGTTTACCGAACGAGCAATCAACAAACTCCAACTGTCAGTGCGTGCCTATCACCGCATCTTACGGGTGGCTCGTACCATTGCAGATTTAGAGAGTTCAGCTGCAGTAGAGAAACACCATATCGCCGAAGCTCTGGGATATCGAGCGATGGATAAACTGCTGTCGGAGTTAGCACGACAGGTACAATAAAATAGGCTGTGTACCAACTAAGTTTTGTTATCTCCAATGCTGTTAAAGCAGTCCAGCGAAGCATTTTGGACTGCGACCTAATGCAAGGGGAACTCCAAAGGGGGCAGGGCTCCCCCCTAATACATACAAGAATGTGCCGTCGCCACCGCGACATCCTCCCCTAAAGAGTACTGCAATCGGTGAAGCCGAAGGCTTGAGATAAACCTCAACACTTAACTACGACATAGCCATAAAATAGCCACACTGGATTTAGTGTGGCTATTCAGAGAAGCCATGCAAATGCTGCAAAGCCAGTACAAAAGCAGACAACGTGCTTAGTCGTGACGACTGAACATCAGTTGTTGTTCTGCTCCATCTTCGTTGACTGTTAGGGTCATTGAATCGCCGTTTACCTCAACGAACAGGTTACCAGGGTTACCAACAAAACTGGTTAAACCGATATCACCGTTCAGATCGTGCACCATGGTTACGGTCAGTTCATTGGTATCACTATCAACCTCATAGTTACCAACTTCCATACCACCTTCTTCACCATCAGCTACTTCAACATGCACATAGCGACCGTCATCTAAGAAGGTGAACGTCAATAAATCTACACCTTCGATGCTATCAGCAAGAACCCAAGTTCCCAGTAAGCCGTTGTTAGCGATTGCGGCTATGTCGAACGATTGAGTATCACCCTCCTCTTCGCCATCAGCGATGCCCATCTCATAACCGGTTACATGGAAAGTAATGGCACCATCATTTTCAAAAGAAAGCTTCACGGTTTCCCCGCCAAAATCACTGGGAATCGGAGCTGCACCAGTAATCAAATCACCCAAGCCCCAGTTACCATTACTGTCGTGCATAGTGTCACCATCTTGCAGCAGGTAATCCGCATCATCGACAGTGTAATGACCCCATTCAGCACCTGCGAAGCCGTCTAGATCATCTTCATCCATTGGCTGCACTTCATAATGCAGGTAGGTACCGTCATCGAAGAACGTAAACATTAGCAATTCATAGTCATTCTCGGTCTCCTCGGTAATTGCCCAAGTACCAACAAACTGACCAAATATTATATCTTCGTCATTGAGTGTCGTTTCTAAATGCAATTGCGCCTGTTCAGCAGAAACTAAAGAACCATCGTTTGAACCTTCCGCTGCCACTAAAGCGAGCACTTCGTCGTTCGCCTCAAATTCAGCAGTTGGCACATCAAAATCAACGGCTACCGTTGCTGCCGCAATAGCGTCATCAGTAATGGTGATGCCATTACTTGCATCACCATCATCATCAAGTGATTGCAGTAAACGGATAATATTAGATACCTGATCATCTTCAACATCGTGGGTGTCAACAAGATCGAGCGGCGTAACAACCCCTTTAGCCAAAACTGGTGGCAACTCGATTGCACCGATAGCAAAGGTGACGGTCTCACCCAGCATGTAATTGTAATTACCGTTTGCGTCAGTAACACCCGATATGGTTTCAGTGGTGTAGCCGATGTTTACCACTGCAGCATCAATAAACGTTCCTTGCAGGGCACCGTCTGGCACAGTTGGCGTTGGCTCAACCACAGGACTACTTGAATTCGAATCTGAACCACAACCCACTAGTAAGGCAGCAGAGATCACGGCAGACAATAATGCTTTTTTCATGTGCGGCTCCTTGCTCATTGAAATTAAGGCATTAGCTTCAATCCACAGTGATGCTAGCAATTCGGTTAGATATAACTTTGACCAAGAACAATTGACGCTCAATAAATAGACAGTAATTCGCATAATCAGTACAAATAACAACCACCTTAATGTCGCTAATTTTGTAGTTATACATTTGATATATATTATTAAAATATATAATTGGGGCTAAATGTTGAGTTAGCCGGTTGACCAGTAATCTTCTTATCAAAGGTAACTTGCCTATTCGACTTTAGCCTGAGTACCATAGCCATAGGACGTTCAAGGATCGAAGCCCAAGGATTATTACAGATGGTTACTCTGCTACGAGGCAGCTTGGCATTTTTAGGCTACCTCGTTAACACACTGTTCTGGGGCCCATGCATCATCGTGTTAGGGCTAATAAAGCTGCTGCCAATCTCGGTATTGCGGCGTTTATGTACCTACCTAATTGATGGCATCGCCACCACATGGATCAGCATCAACAACCTTAATCAGCAGATATTTAGTCGCACCACGATTATTGTTAATGAGTTGCCTCAGCTAAGCCCTAAACAGTGGTACATGGTGATATCTAACCACCAATCGTGGGTAGATATTCTGTTACTGCAACGTGTCTTCAATCGAAAAATTCCAATGCTTAAGTTTTTTTTGAAACAAGAGCTTATATACGTTCCGGTGATTGGCCTTGCATGGTGGGCACTCGACTTCCCTTTTATGCGCCGCTACAGCAAAGGCACGTTGGCCAAAAAGCCTCACCTTAAGGGCAAAGACCAAGAGGCAACTCGCAAGAGTTGCGAGAAGTTTCAGATTAAGCCCGTAGCGGTAATGAACTTTGTAGAAGGGACCCGCTTTACCCCTGCCAAATATGATCGCCAGCAGAGCCGCTATCCAAGATTATTAACTCCTAAAGCAGGTGGCTTAGCGATGTCTTTGGATGCCATGGGGGGCAAGATTCAACAACTGCTCAATGTCACCATCTATTATCCAGATGGCACTCCTTCATTTTGGCAATTTTTGTCTGGACAGGTACCGCGCGTCGAACTGCACGTAGAACACTGTACACTCAACCACCTAAACGAATTAAATTACCATCAGACGGAACAACGACTTATTATTCAAACTTGGTTGAATGATCTTTGGCAAAAGAAATCGGATTATATCGCCCAACTTCACCATCACTATCACAACAAGAACTAACCAAACGGATTGCAAATGTTGTCATGTTTACCCGCGCCGCTAATCGCCGCTCTAGTGCTTAGTACGGCCTCAATCAATATTGCATTTTGGGGCACGCTAATCGTACTGCTCAGCCCCTTTAAAGCGCTGTTGCCGTTTGCTCGCCAACCAATAAGCGAGCTATCGAATCAATTGATGGCGGGGTGGGTTGCCTGTAACGAAGCGCTGCTAAAAACATTTACCCCGACTCAATGGCATATCCAAGGCTTAGAGCAACAGTTGGATAAAAACGGTTCCTATCTCATCGTATGCAACCATCTCAGCGGTATGGATATTGCGGTTGTAACCATCGCCCTGCGTCGCCATGTGCCAATGCTTAAATTCTTTTTGAAACAGCAGCTACTGTATGTGCCCTTTCTTGGCGCGGCATGTTGGGCACTGGATATGCCATTTATGCAGCGCTACACCAAAAGCCAGATAGCCAAGAATCCCAAACTCAAAGGCAGCGATATCGACACTACCCGTCGCTCCTGCGAAAAGTTTCTTAATATCCCCACGTGCGTCATCAACTACGTCGAAGGGTCGCGGCTAACCTTAGAGAAACATCAGCGCCAAAACAGCCCATTTACCTACTTGCTTAAGCCCAAAGCTGGGGGGATCGCCTTTGCGATGTCGACCCTTGGCGATCAGTTTGACCATGTGTTGGACTTAACCGTGGTCTACCCCGGCACGCCAGATGGGATAATGGCATCATTTGTTTCCGGCAAGGTGGAACATGTTGCCGTCGATATCAACGTTATCCCGATGTCGGAGCTGCCGCAGGGTAACTACGATAAAGACAAAGCCTACCGAGTTGAGTTTCAAGCGTGGCTAAATCAGGTGTGGCAACGAAAAGATCGCTTAATTGGCCAGTTACTCATGCAGTATCAACCAAACAAAGCCGTGCAAGGTTTCTATCAAGCCATCGCCTCTAAATAACAGTAAGTTCAGTCAAATCTCACGCTCGGCTCGGTGTTTCACGCCTGCTGGGCGTGCTTGTTTTAGGCTGTGTACCAATTAAGTGTTGTTCTTTCTAAGGCTGTTAAAGCACTGGCTAGGCGAATCGCGAGACAAAGGGTAAATCACTACCGCTATTGATCTTCTGCCGTATTGGAGCAGTTCAGCGAAGCGTTTTGGACTGCGACCTAAGGCAAGGGGAATTCCAAAGGGGGCGAAGCGCCCCCTAATGCATACAAGAATGTGCCGTCGCCACCGCGACATAACCCTTTAAGAGTGCTGCAACCGGTACAGCCGAAGGCTTGATATAAACCTCAACACTTAACTGTGACACAGCCTTGTTTTAGGTCAACCTAACAATATTTTATTGTCAACAATCGTTGAACCCCGCTCGACATTGTCAACAATTAAAATTTGAAAGAACCGCACCAACTCGCCTTTATAGGTCTGCCCACCAAAGATTTATGCTAAAAGTGGCAACAACAAGATACAGCTGCGACTAAGGTCTACCTGCGACTATTGTTGACAACAAATGTGACGTAGCGCACATTTGTCCACACTTAAGCAACAGCGGACGATGCTCCATGGAAGCCAAACATACTCTTGCAGATCAGACCTTCGAGCAGTTGCAGCAGGGGATAATCTGCGGAGATCTAGCCCCTGGCAGTAAGATTAATGAGCAAGAGATTGCCGCCCGTTATGGCATTAGTCGAGGCCCGTTACGTGAAGCATTACAGCGCCTAGAACAACGCCGCCTGATTGAGCGGATCCCCCACGTTGGAGCGCGGGTAATCAATCTCACCCCGCAACACCTTACCGATCTCTATCAGGTTCGAGCGGAGCTGGAAGCGATGGCATGCCAACTGGCCGCAGCGCGGATCAGCACCGTCGAGCTATACCAGCTCGAAAATCTACTCGATCGACAAGAGCAGGTATTTAGCTCGGAAGAGTTAACCAGCCTGCAGGACGACATCGATTTTCACGTTGGGGTAATCCACGCCAGCGGTAACCAAACCTTAATCACTACCCTAACCGGCGATCTTTACCATCAGCTGCAGATCTACCGACATCAGTGTATTAGCAGCCGCCGCCCATTGCGGGCACTGGCTCAACACCGCCAAATTTTAGCCGCCCTCGCTAACCGCGATGGCGAACTTGCCGCGCTATTAATGCGGCGCCACATTGAAGCTGGCGCCGCCAACACAGCCAAGGTGTTAAGCGCCAACATGGAGGAGTTTCAAGCATGACCACCACCACTCCCGGACAGCGTTTTCGTGACGCTGTTGCCAACGCCAAGCCGCTACAGATTGTCGGCACCATTAACGCCTATTTCGCCTTAATGGCGGAACGCACTGGCCACCAAGCGCTATATCTTTCCGGCGCTGGTGTGGCCAACGCCTCTTATGGCCTACCTGATCTTGGCATGACCAGCATGAACGATGTGATCATCGACGCTGGCCGCATCACCTCAGCCACCGCTCTGCCGTTACTGGTCGACATCGACACCGGTTGGGGGGGCGCCTTTAACATCGCTCGTACCATCCGCGAGTTTGAAAAGGTTGGGGTTGCTGCCGTGCATATGGAAGACCAAGTAGCGCAAAAGCGCTGTGGTCACCGCCCTAACAAGGCCGTAGTGAGCATCGACGAAATGTGTGATCGAATTAAGGCCGCCGTTGATGCCCGCACCGACCCATCGTTCGTCATCATGGCTCGAACCGATGCAGTGGCGGTCGAGGGTTTAGAAGCTGGAATTAAACGCGCTCAAGCTTACCTCGAAGCTGGCGCCGATATGATCTTCGCTGAGGCGTTAACCGAGCTGGAGCATTATCGCCAGTTCAAAGCCGCAGTTAACGCCCCCATCTTGGCCAACATGACCGAATTCGGCAAAACCGAGCTGTTCCATAAAGATGAACTGTTCGAAGCGGGTGCCGACATGGTGCTATACCCTCTCGGTGCTTTCCGCGCTGCCAATGCCGCAGCGTTAAAGGTATTTGAAGCGATGAAAAACGATGGCCACCAACGTAGCCAAGTAGACGCAATGCAGACCCGTACCGAGCTGTACGACTTCCTTAACTACCACAGTTACGAAGACAAGTTAGACACCCTGTTTACTCAAGACAAATAGGGTCAGCGTTGGGGCGGCAGGTCCGTCCTACCGTAAATAGGCATAACCCGGATAGACCCCGCGTGATCCGGCATTTGGATTTAGAGAGAACAGTGGCGCTCCGCCGCAGCTACGTCAATCTGAGTTGGCGGTATTGGAGCCCATCCCCAACAAAAGGAATGTTGAGATGACTAAAGCAATAGGTGGCGCCGGTTTACGTGGCCAAAGCGCCGGTTCAACTGCACTGTGTACCGTTGGTCAATCGGGCACTGGCTTAACTTACCGCGGCTACGACATCGCCGAGTTAGCCGATAAGGTCAGCTTTGAAGAGGTCGCCTACCTGCTCCTCAAAGGCGAGCTGCCTAACTCCGAGCAGTTAGCAAATTACCGCACCAAGCTAAAAGGCTTACGTGGTCTGCCACAACCGCTTAAAACTGTATTGGAGCAGATCCCCGCTGACGCCCACCCGATGGACGTGATGCGTACCGGTGCGTCAATGCTTGGCAACCTTGAGCCGGAAGCCACCTTTGCTGATCAGTATGAGAAAACCGACCGCCTATTAGCTGCCTTTCCGTCAATCATCTGTTACTGGTATCGCTATAGCCACGACGGCGTCCGCATTCATACCGAAACCGACGACGATCAAATTGGCGCTCACTTCCTCCACTTACTGCACGATAAAAAACCGTCAGAGCTGCACGCAAAGGTGATGGACGTGTCATTAATTCTATACGCCGAGCATGAGTTCAACGCCTCCACCTTTACCGCACGGGTATGTGCCTCGACCTTGAGTGACTTGGTGTCCTGTGTCACCGGTGCTATCGGCTCGCTGCGCGGACCACTACACGGCGGCGCCAACGAAGCAGCGATGGAGCTGATTGAAGAGTTACGCGATGAGCAACACGCCCGTGCGACCTTGGCCTACAAGCTGGAACACAAAGAAAAGATCATGGGCTTTGGCCACGCCATCTACCGCGAATCCGATCCTCGTAACGGCATCATCAAAGGCTGGTCTGAAAAACTGGCGGCCGAGTTTGGCGACGACCGTTTGTACCGCGTATCGGTGGCCTGTGAAAGCTTTATGTGGGAACAGAAGAAGTTGTTCTGTAACGCCGATTTCTTCCATGCATCGGCTTACCACTACATGGGTATTCCCACCAAATTGTTCACCCCGATCTTTGTCTGCAGCCGCCTCACTGGCTGGGCCGCACACGTATTCGAACAGCGTGCAAACAACCGCATTATCCGCCCAAGCGCCGATTACACCGGCCCAGAGCCTCGCTCAGTACCGGACATTAGCGAGCGTTAACAACTATCAGGGTTCATGACGTTAAAGGATTAGTATGAATACCCAATTTCGTAAGCCATTGGCCGGCACCAACCTCGACTATTTCGATACCCGAGCTGCCATCGAAGCGATTAGGCCCGGCGCCTACGCTGGCCTGCCCTACACCTCTAAGATTCTGGCCGAACAACTGGTGCGTCGCTGTGAGCCAGCGGACTTAACCGCCAGCTTAAGCCAACTGATTGAGCGCAAACAGGATCTGGATTTCCCTTGGTACCCCGCCCGAGTAGTCTGCCACGATATCCTCGGCCAAACCGCCTTGGTGGATTTAGCCGGTCTACGTGATGCCATTGCCGATCAGGGCGGTGACCCTAGTCGCGTTAATCCGGTAGTGCCTACCCAGCTGATTGTCGATCACTCCCTTGCGGTCGAGCATGCGGGTTTCGACCCAGCAGCCTTTGAGAAAAACCGAGCAGTAGAGGAGCGCCGCAACGAGGACCGTTTTCACTTTATTGATTGGTGTAAAACCGCCTTCAATAACGTTGATGTGATCCCCGCCGGCAACGGCATCATGCACCAGATCAACCTGGAGAAGATGTCGCCAGTGATCCAGGCTCGTGACGGCGTCGCCTTCCCGGATACCTGTGTCGGCACCGATTCCCATACTCCCCACGTCGATGCGCTCGGGGTTATCGCCCTTGGTGTCGGTGGCCTTGAAGCGGAAACGGTGATGCTGGGGCGGCCATCGATGATGCGCCTGCCTGATATCGTTGGAGTCGAACTCACCGGCAAACGCCAGCCAGGCATTACCGCCACCGATATTGTATTGGCCCTTACCGAATTTTTGCGAGCGCAGAAGGTGGTCTCCACCTACCTTGAATTCTATGGTGAAGGAGCCCGCAGCCTCACTATTGGCGATCGTGCCACCATCTCCAACATGACCCCAGAATATGGGGCTTCAGCCGGCATGTTCTATATCGATGAACAGACCATCGATTATCTAAAACTGACCGGGCGAGAGCCAGAGCAGGTGGCCTTGGTAGAGCAATACGCTAAAACCACCGGCCTGTGGGCAGACGCGATGAGTCAAGCCCAGTACGAACGAGTACTTAGGTTCGATCTGTCCAATGTCAGTCGCAACATGGCAGGGCCATCAAACCCCCACCGGCGCCTAGCAACAGCAGATTTAGCCCAGAGCGGGATCGCGACCAACCTCGGCTCAGCGTTAGCGCAAGAAGCCGACGGCCAGATCCCCGATGGGGCGGTAATCATCGCCGCCATCACCAGCTGTACCAACACCTCTAATCCTCGCAACGTCGTTGCCGCCGGATTGGTTGCCAAGAAAGCGAATGAGCTGGGGCTGATTCGTAAGCCGTGGGTTAAATCATCATTTGCACCGGGTTCTAAAGTGGCGGAGCTATACCTCAACGATTCTGGCTTACTAACGGAGCTAGAGAAACTCGGCTTTGGCATCGTAGCTTTTGCCTGCACCACCTGTAACGGTATGTCCGGTGCACTTGATCCAGCTATCCAGCAAGAGATCATCGATCGCGACCTTTACTCCACTGCGGTGTTGTCCGGCAACCGTAACTTCGATGGGCGTATTCACCCTTATGCCAAGCAGGCATTTTTGGCCTCGCCGCCATTAGTCGTGGCCTATGCCATCGCCGGCACCATGCGTTTCGATATCGAGCAAGACGCGCTTGGCTTTGATAGCAACGGCAACGCCATCACCCTTAAGGATGTCTGGCCGAGCGACGAAGAGATCGATGCTATCGTTAGCGCCTCGGTGAAGCCAGAACAGTTCCGCCAAGTGTATGAGCCAATGTTTGATCTCAAGGTCGATTTCGGTGACGAGCAAAACCCACTATATGACTGGCGCGAGATGTCGACCTACATCCGTCGTCCTCCCTATTGGGAAGGGGCACTGGCAGGAGAACGTACCCTCAAAGGGATGCGACCGTTAGCAGTGCTGGGGGACAACATCACTACCGACCACCTGTCACCATCCAACGCCATTATGGCCAGCAGCGCCGCTGGAGAATACCTCGCCAAGATGGGGTTGCCGGAAGAGGACTTTAACTCCTACGCCACCCACCGGGGTGATCACCTCACCGCCCAACGGGCGACCTTTGCCAACCCGAAACTGCTCAACGAGATGGTTCGGGCCGACAACGGTGAGGTCATTCAAGGCTCACTGGCTCGGATTGAGCCAGAGGGGAAACCAGTCCGGATGTGGGAAGCGATTGAGACCTACATGGAGCGCAAACAACCACTGATCATCGTTGCCGGTGCGGACTATGGCCAAGGTTCATCCCGCGATTGGGCCGCCAAGGGCGTTCGCTTAGCAGGGGTAGAGGCGATTGTCGCCGAAGGTTTTGAGCGTATTCACCGCACCAACTTGGTTGGTATGGGGGTCTTGCCGTTGCAGTTCCAACCGGGTACCACCCGTTTGACCCTTGGTTTGGATGGCAGCGAAAGTTACGACGTTATTGGCGAGCGCACTCCGGGTGCCACTGTCACCCTGCTGATCCACCGTAGCAACGGCAGCACCATTGATGTGCCAGTGGTCTGCCGCCTAGATACCGCTGAAGAGATCGACGTTTACGATGCCGGTGGGGTATTGCAGCGTTTCGCCAAAGACTTCCTAGCTGGCGCTTCGTAAAAACAGCTATGGCCGTGTTGGCTTAGCTCCCAAATGCCTAAGCCAACCGACATATCGATGCCAATTAATGGATGTAACCCAATGACTCAAATTAAGATTCCCGCCACTTATATGCGTGGTGGCACCTCTAAGGGAGTATTCTTTGCCCTTAAGGATCTTCCCACCGCAGCCCAACAGGCGGGGCCAATCCGCGACAATCTGTTACTGCGGGTAATAGGCAGCCCCGACCCCTACGGCAAACACACCGACGGCATGGGCGGCGCCACTTCCAGCACCAGCAAAACGGCGATTATTAGCCCTTCCAGCCAAACCGGTCACGACGTCGACTACCTTTTTGGCCAGGTCGCCATCGACAAACCTTTCATTGATTGGAGCGGTAACTGTGGCAACTTAACCGCCGCGGTTGGTGCCTTCGCCATTAGCCAAGGTATGGTGGCGGATCTGCCAGAAAATGGCATCAAAACCGTGCGGATCTGGCAGGCAAACATAGGTAAAACCATCACCGCCGATGTGCCAATCAACAACGGTGAAGTGCAAGAGACTGGAGATTTTGAACTGGACGGGGTTACCTTTCCCGCCGCTGAGGTAGCAGTGGCCTTCGCAAATCCCAGCGACGGCGAGCTGTTTCCCACTGGCAACCTAATTGATCAGTTAGAGGTTCCGGGCATAGGCCGCTTTGAGGCAACCTTTATCAACGCCGGTATTCCAACCATCTTTGTTAACGCCGAGGCACTAGGGTACGACGGCACCGAGCTACAAGCGGTGATTAATGACCACCCAAATACATTAGCCAAGTTCGAAACCATCCGCGCCCACGGCGCAATAAAGATGGGCCTGATCAGCGATTTAGCCGCAGCACAGCAGCGTCAACACACTCCTAAAATTGCCTTTGTTGCACCGCCTAAGGCGTATCGCAGTTCCAGCGATAAAGCGGTAAACCAAGCTGATATCGATCTCAATGTACGTGCTCTATCTATGGGCAAACTGCATCATGCCATGATGGGCACTGCCGCCGTTGCCATCGGCGTTGCCGCCGCCGTACCGGGAACTGTGGTCAACTTGGCCGCCGGTGGAGGCTTGCGTAATACCATAACCTTCGGCCACCCATCCGGCACGTTGAAGGTAGGTGCTGATGTTGTGCAGCATAATCAGCAGTGGCAAGCCAAGGCAGTAATCATGAGCCGCAGCGCACGGGTACTAATGGAGGGCTGGGTGCGGGTACCACAACAGGCTTTAATAGCAAAATAATGCATTAAAAACAGCCGTTAGTGGAAACTCATTGAGCTGGATCAGCACTGAAAATATGCCACTTTTCGTAGTTATCTCGATAGCTTAAGATGAACCTCTAATACGAAGGAAGTTTAGGTTCTATGCGAGCGACAACAGCGAAAAGTGGATTTACGCTGATAGAGTTAGTCATGGTGATTGTTATCTTGTCGATCCTGGCAGCCATTGCTGCTCCGCGTTTTATTAACCTGCAGAATAACGCCCGTGACTCGGTGCTAACCACCTTTGCTGCCGCAGTAGAAAGCGCCAATGAACAGATGCTGATCCTCTCTAAGATGAGCAGCTACCGAGCCAAAGCGGTCTCCCGCCGTGATGATCTTACCGATGTCGACATCGACGGCGATGGCAATTTCAACACTCGCCTAAAGTGCGGTTACTTAGATAACACCGATGTCGTTAAGCGCCTAGATTACAGCGACGACCAACTCAATTTTGAGTACCGCGGCGTCGACTACGTATTCTTTGGCTACGCCGAACAAAACAGTATTGAGGCCAGCGCTTGTTACTTTGGTTACCGCCAAGCAAACGGCACAACCAATAGCTGCCCCGATGGCGTTACTCCAACCTATCTACTCAACACCAGCGGCTGCTAATCGAAGCTATGCCAACCTCGTTACTACGGTTGTTGCTCACTACACCTATCCCAAGTGCTTGTGTCGATGCCATTATCGTTAGCAATATCGCTAAAGCAGCTTTCCATCGATTGCTGATAGACGGAATCGGTTAACATCTTCTGTAAATCCATCGGTTTTAAGCAATCGTCAACCATACGGCTGGCCATCGTTATACACTGCGACTCATTCAAATTGATACAGCTTAAGAATTCGCTGGCGCTGCAGTCCTGTTTGGCCTGTTGCTGAGCAGACTCAACAATCTGCTCTTTGGTCGGCATCTGCATATGCTGCTGAGCTTGCTCTAATGCTTGCTTGGCCATCTGTTCCAACTGCTGTTGTGACATCGTCTCATCTGCCATCACCGCCAGTGGCAACAACAACGGTAGTGCCTTAATTAAGTCCATCTGTCCTACTCCTTGCAAGGCTAATACTAACGCAGCCCCGCTTAATCGGAGTCGCTAGCCATTAATCATAAGCGATTAACAGTGGTTGATCAGCCCCCATCCGCGCGTTGATTACTGGTAGCTGATAAAGCCGCTGCAGATAACTGCTAAGCCTAGGCCATCGCTGTGGATTAGGCTCTATGCCAGCGTATTTAGCGTTAATAAACTGGGTGGCAATGGCGAAATCCGCTATCGAAACCTCAGTCCCCACTGCAAATTCAGCCGGCGCCAACTGAGTCTCCAAATAATCAAACACCGGCGGCTGCTCTGCCGCTACAATCTGCGCTACTCGTGCTGTATCGGTATCGCCTTTACGTAGTAATCGTCGTGCCACTATCTCAAAAAATACTGAGGCAGTAACGCTCATTAGGCTGGTGTCGGCGTAACTCTGAAGCCAAAGGCACTGAGCGCGCTGCTCAGGCAGTGCTGGGTAGATAGACGGTTGTGGATAACGACACTCAAGATAATCACAGATAACTGCTGACTCTAATAGCGGTTGAGCTAACGTTGCATCAGCAAAGGCGGGGATCTTGCCTAGCGGGCTGATGGCGCGAAACTCAGGAGAGGGATCTCGCGGAAACAACGGCTGTGAAGTGAAATCGATCCGTTTGTATTCCAGTGTCAGCATTACCTTGCGCACAAACGGCGACAGCGGAATACCGTAGAGGCTGTTCATATCATTTACGTCCCTGTTGATGATACATCTGAAACCACAAATGCTATTGGTTTAATAGCAACTCTTACTGCGTACGCTGGGCGCAACAAAACGTCAGCCAATAGCAGCATCGCTAACTCAATCGGGTTTCCCCTTAGGGTGTGAAAAACAGCATCGCTTTAGCAACATTAGTCGTCAATAAAGACAACCGCGATAACGCCTTCATCGACAGCGCTCTGACCCCAAGGCTTACGCCGATTCATAACGACCAATATGTGAAGTCTCCCACATCTTGGTTCAGAGCATGGATGAATGAGGCTCGAACAATCACTGCAGCCTATATGTCGAATAGCGCTTCCTCAACTCGGAGCGGCTAAAAAATGGGGGGTTCACCGCTTCGAATCCCTAAGGAATCTGGGGCGTCGTCAGTTATTTCGCCACAATCGCGCAAAGATTAAACAAACCGGCAGAATTACTTGCTCAATTGATATCCGCTGCTGCTAAGGGTTGCTAGAATCAACGACATCAACGAAGTAAGGACTGACCCTCATGAGCTTAGAGCTACTAGAAAAATTAGAATCTCGAGTAAATAACGCCCTAGAAACTCTAGAAATCACTCAGCTTGAGTTGGAAGAAGAGAAGCTACGTGGTGTTGAACTAGAACAACAACGTGACAACCTGCAGTCGGAAAACCAGCGTCTAAAAAATGAACTGGCAGAATGGCACCAGAAGGTTGAAGGGTTACTGGGTAAGCTGACCGTTGATGTGGCTTAAGCCACTTTCCGCTGGTGAGATTACCAACAAAAAGCGCCGCTATGATAGCGGCGCTTTTTTGATGGCAATCTGAAACCAATAAAGTCGTTATTACGCTGTCTTAGGGATACTTAACAGCTTATTTAGTTCTCGAACAACACTGCGCATCTTATTGGTACAGCGGCTAGGCATTACAAAACGCCCATCTCTAAATTCGATTTCACCAAGTTCATCTTCTTGCACCCGCACCACACCGTCACGGAAGATCTTGGCGTGTTTGGCAATAAGCCGGGGCGCATATAGAGGAAATATTCTCATCGGTAATTCCTTTTCGATCTCCTGCTTCAACCATGAAGTCAGACACAACTTATCCATCAAGGTTCAGATTAATGAAACCAAGGCAACGGTTCCGCTGCCTCAGTCAAAAACCTTGTTACTGCTTTGCAGCTAAGTAGTTGAGCAGGCCGTGTAGGTCGTTTAGCGACTTAATGCTTCCCATCTCAACTTTATATTTATTGTTGACGATCAATGCTGGAACGCCACGAACACCGGTAGCGCTCAGATCTTTCTGCCACTTCTTCACCATCGCATTTACAGGGAAGCTTTTAGCTGCCTTGTCGTAATCGTCAGCGTTAACACCTGCATCCACAAAGAACTGCTTGATAGAGGCATCGGTAGTAAATTGACGGCCAGAATCTTGAATAGCGGCAAACAATGGCAGCTCGATGCTCTCTTCAACCTTCAGCACTTTAGCAATTGCTAAAGCACGGCTCATGCGCATGCCACTGCCCGGACCATTGCCGTTGATAAAATCAGCGTGGGCTTGTTGGAACTTAACGCCGTCAGCCAAGCCTTGCTTAATCGGACCAACGTAGGTCTGAGCGAAGCTGTAACAATGCGGACAGTAAAACGAAAAGTATTCAGTCACGGTTGGAGTGCCATTCACTGGAGCTGAGCTCACTACTTCATAGTGAACGCCTTCCTGATAATCCGCAGCCCACGCCATTGGCGCCAACATCAATGCGAATACAATACCCATCAATTTTTTCATATTTATGCTCGTTCCATTACAAATGTGCTGCGAACACTGTGCCGCAGCATCGATAAAAATTCCAATCAGTAGCCCTGACCTGGAGCTAAAGAAAGCGGCGCCTCATCCAGCGCGGCTAACTGTTCTTTCATCGCAAGAACCTGCTCTTCCCAGAATTTGTCCGTTCCATACCATGGAAAGTTCCGTGGGAAAGCTGGATCTTGCCAGCGTTTGGTCAACCACGCTAGATAATTGATCATTCGTAATGCACGTAAAGGCTCAATCAAGGCAAGCTGGCTAGTCGGTAAACTGGCAAAGGTTTCATACCCTTCAAGCAGAATGTCTAGTTGTAATAAGCGCTGTTGTCGGTCGCCATTAAGCATCATCCATAAGTCTTGAACAGCCGGTCCCATGCGGGCATCGTCTAGATCGACAAAACTTGGGCCGTCATCCATATAAAGAATATTGCCCGGGTGCATATCGCCGTGCAGCCGCAAAATGGATTGACTATGGTTCAACGGCGCTGCAATACGCTGTAACAATTGTTCCAGTACCGTATAAAACGCGGTTTCCAGATAACTGCCCATTTGCGCCTGTTGCTGCAATATTGTTTTCGCTTCATAACCGAACTCTTGGATGCTTAGCGTTGGCCTATGCTGGAACGCTTGCTTCTGCCCTTGCTGATGCAGGCGCCCTAAGAATCGCCCTACTTGCTCCAACTGATCGAGGTTGTCGACCTCAAACTGACGTCCACCAACGCTGCGCCACAGCGCAAATTGGTAACCTTGGTGGCTAAATAGGGTTTCACCATCAAACTGTAACGGGGCGGCAACCGGCACCTCTTCGTCCGCCAGTTCTTGCGCAAATTGATGCTCCTCTTTGATCTGCGCTTCGCTCCAGCGTTGCGGCCGGTAAAATTTGGTGACGTAGCGATGGCCGTCATCAGCACGAAACTGATACACCCGGTTCTCGTAGCTATTCAGCGCCAACAAACCACTTTCAGGGTAGATCCCAAGGGTTTCAATGGCATCAAGAAGCAAATCTGGCCCGAGGGATTGAAAGTCAAACTGAGCGTGGCTCATTCGGTCACCTTAGCTGCAAGTGTGCGGAGGAATTGGATATCATCAACGTTACCTTGAAGCCACAGGCTGTCGCACAGCGACTCAAAATGCAGCTCCAGCGGTTCACCCTCAAAGGTTACCAACCAAAACAAGCGGTCGGCGCCCTGTTGCAGCTCCCCTAACTGACAATCCAATCGTTGCAGTAACGTTGGTACCATTAGCAACGTTTGCTCTTGGGTTAGCGGGCAATGCCACAACAGTTGCTCTGGTGCGGATGACTGTATCGTTAACTGCTGCAAGAGAGAGTTAGCGTTTGGCTCCATGCGGGGGCTTCCTGACAATAGATATGATCTTGTGGCTGAGGATCATAGGGGCGAGTTAAGGCGAGGTGCAAGCGTTCTAATGGACCATTGTCACCCAGCTCTGCCGCTTCAATCGCCGCTTGAGCTAGATGGGTGCGTAAGATAATGACTGGATTAGCCGCTGCTCGTTGTTGTTGCCACCCATCTACATCTGTAATGACCCCAATTCGCTGCTGATACTGCTGCCACCACAACTGCATCTCATCGCCGCCAAGCAGCGGACAACGCTCGGCATTGGGGTCGAGCTGACTAAACTGCCGCAGGGTAAGGTGATAATCCGCCTGCTGGCTTTGCAACTGCGATAACAGATCCGCCAGCAGTCCCAAATCCGCTGGAGTAGGCTCAACCAGTCCCAGTCGTGCCCCCATGCGCTCCAAGTAACGCTGTACCAAGGCCGGTTCATAGCTCGCCAGTGCTGCTTCTAGTTGCTCGGCTGGAATAAGTCCACTAAGTGCCGTAGCCAATTTGGTCAAATTCCACATTGCTACGCCAGGCTGTTGATCAAAGGCATAGCGACCACTGTGATCAGAATGATTGCAAACATAGCCGCTGTTAAACTGATTTAGAAACGCAAACGGGCCGTAATCGAAGGTTTCCCCGAGGATCGACATGTTGTCGCTGTTCAGTACGCCATGGCAGAACCCAAACGCCTGCCAATCAGCCACAGTGGTGGCGGTGCGCTTCACTACCTCGGCCAACCACTGCGCCCGTGCATCTGGCGCGTCTTTTAGGTGTGAAAACTGTTGCTCGATGCAGTCTTGTAACAATGCTTCAAGCTGCTGTTGCTGCCCGGTGTAATAGAAATACTCAAAATGACCAAAGCGCAGATGCGATGAGGTTACCCGAATGGTGATTGCCCCGGTCTCAACCTCTTCTCGGTACACCGGAGTGGATGAACCAACCACAGCAAGTGCCCGAGAAGTGGCAATACCAAGGTGATGCAACGCTTCGCTGGCCAGAAACTCGCGCACGGCGCTGCGCAATACCGCCCGACCATCGCCACCGCGACTGTATGGGGTAATACCACTGCCTTTGGCGAACAGCTCATAGCCATTACGCATCCCCAATAACATGCCACGCCCATCCCCTAGCTGCGGAGTATAGCCACCAAATTGGTGGCCGCTATAGACCTGCGCAAAGCCAGCCCACGGCAGCTGGTTATGGCCACTAAACAGCTGTAGCAGCTGCTCATCTGGCTTCAAGCCGAGTTGTTGTGCCACCGATTCGCTCCAGCCCAACCAACGGGGTTGCTGTAACGGCTGCGCGCTGACTTCACTGCCGAGCCACGGTAGCCTTAAACCAATACCTTGTTGCCATCCTTGCAGTTCCATCGGCGCTCCTGTTGTTGATCTTGACCGCAATCATCATCGCCGGGTTATGGCGTTGTCTTTCGCTTACTGCTGCTTTCTTATACTCTGCCACAGTTCACAGGGAGTTAACTTATGAAGCATGGACTATTTACGCTGTCACTGTTGGCAGCAACTAGCGTTGGCGTTAATGCCGGCGAGCGCAATCACGCCATCACCATCGATGATTACTTTACCATCCAAGGCCTAAGCCAACTTGTCCTCAGTGATAACGGCAAACAAGCGGCTTGGGTTCAATCACACTGGGATAAAGAGGCCGATAAAATCCTGAAGGATCTATGGCGTATCACCCTGCCAGATGGCACTCCAGAGCGTTTAACCTTCACCAGCGAAAACGAAAGCTCACCCGTTTTCAGCGCTGACGGGCGCTACCTCTTTTTCAGCAAAGCGCAGAAAAAGGACGAGGCGGATAACCCACCATTCAATGGCAAGACGCAGATTTTTCGGCTTAGCCTCACCAGCGGTGAAACAGTACCAATTACCTCAGTAAAAGCAGGTATCAGTAAGTTTCAGCTTCAGGGCGATAGTCTCTGGTTTCTGAGCGAACGGGAGCACAAAGAGTCAGGTCCGTTTGCAACATTGCGTGCCAACCATGACAAACCGCAGTACGGCCACGGTACGGTTAGCGTAAATCCCTTGTATCGGTTAGATCTAAACAACTACCGCACTGAATTGGTTCTCGATGACGATAAGGTGGTGTGGGACTTTGATGTCAGCCGTGACGGTAAACGGATAGCTCGAGTCACCACCTTAGATAACGAGCTGGTTCACCTTGAGGGGTGGAGCGAGGTGGAGGTTTATGATGTCGACGCCAAGCGCAATACCGTGTTAGCTGATGACGCTTGGCGCGCTCAAGCACCGTCACCCTATGGCTGGTTAATGCAACCGCGTTGGAGCAATGACGGCAATCAACTGGCGTTTCGTATCGACTACGATGGCTACCCAGGCCAGTTATTTGTCAGCCGCATCGATAACAGCGGCAAGGTCACCAATCAGCTCGATATAGCCCGCCAAGGGGACGATACCCTCAATGGCAGCAACATCCTGTGGCGTCCAAATAGTAATGAGCTGTGTTACCGCGTCTATGACCACGGTCGCGTGCCGCTGCGCTGCACCACCGTACGTGACGCCAAACAGGGAAAAACCCGTACCCTAACTCCAGCTGATTATGTGGTCGGTGGCTTTCAGTTTAGCGCTAACGGCAAACAACTTGCTCTTAGCCATAACGGCCTTGACCACTTCTACGAACTTTACAGTGGTAAGGTTGGCAAGCCGCCGGTTCGACGTACTAATATCAACCCCCAGGTCGATAATTGGTTACTGCCACAGATCTCAACAGTCCGCTGGCAGGCTCCTGATGGCAGCACGGTAGAGGGAATTCTGGAGCTACCAGCTGGCTATAAAAAAGGCGACCAACCGTTACCACTGGTGGTGCAGATCCATGGTGGGCCAACGGCGGCAACCTCCTATTCGTTGGAGCACCGCAGCTATGGCCGCAGTGTGTTCGCCGCTAATGGTTATGCGTTGTTGTCACCGAACTACCGCGGTTCTACCGGCTATGGCGATCAGTTCTTGGTCGATCTGATCGGTAAAGAGCACCTGATTGAGGTTGCTGATATTGAAGCTGGGGTCGATAAGCTCATTGCTGACGGCATCGTTGACGGCGAGAAACTGGCTGTGATGGGCTGGAGTAACGGTGGCTATCTTACCAATGCCCTGATCAGCACCAATAATCGCTATAAAGCCGCCAGCTCTGGGGCCGGGGTGTGGGATCAACGGTTACAGTGGATGTTAGAAGACACCCCAGGACACGTAATCAACTACATGCAAGGCCTGCCGTGGGAGCAAACCGAGGCGTACCACAACGCATCGAGCTTAAGTCACGCTGCGGATATCACCACCCCCACGGTGATCCACATGGGTGAAAACGACGAACGGGTGCCAGCACCTCATGCTAAAGCGCTCTATCGCACCTTGAAACAGTATCTCAATGTGCCGACCGAGTTGCTGATCTACCCTGGCGAAGGTCACGGACTGAGCACCTATCAACACAAGTCCGCCAAGATGAACTGGGATCTGGCTTGGTTTAACCACTATGTTTTGGGCAAAGCAACGTCGCAATCGTAGCCCAGCCAACCAAAACGGCCTCGCAATCGCGAGGCCGTTTTATCAAACGAACAACAGCCTAGAAGCGGTAACTGGCTTGCACGCCCAATAGCCATACATCGCCGTCTACTTCACCTTCATACAGTGCACCTAATGCCGGCTGCTCTTCAGTGATGTCACCATCGCCAGTCGCAGCAATGTAGGTTGCCGAGAAATCTAGAGTTAACTGTGGGCTAAACTCGTACGCCACACCACCGCTAAGCCAGATCCGATCGGAATCTGGAATACTCAGGGTACGATGCTCGTTATCGACTGCTGCTTGATCATAAGCCACACCGGTACGCATTAACCAGTTGGAGTTAATGCGGTAATCAGCACCAAGCGCAAAACGCCAGCTATCATCGAACTTCTCTTCTTTAAGCAGATCGGAACCGCCGTCGTAATCAACGATCAGATCGTCAAATTCACTCCATTGGGTCCACTTAATTGAGGCGCTCATGCGCAGAGCCGGGGTTAACTGATGGGCACCAGCGAATTCAGCAAATGCCGGGAGCGTAACGTCCATCGAAGCCGAGCGCTTCACATAGCCCGCTTCTCCAGCAAACACGTTGTAGTCCCCTTCTAACTCCAAATCGATGGCACTGTGGTATGCAAAACCAAGCGAGTGACCTTTATTCGACTGCCAATGGACCCCAAAGTTATAGCCCCAAGCGATATCATCGCCGGAGACCTTGCTAAGCAGAGTGCCGCCGGGTGGGTAGGCAGGTGCTGCGCCAACCGCAACCAATTGTTGATTTAGACCATCGGTCCAACTCGGCGCATGGGCGATGATCTCGCCGTCGGCGTAAAGAGCACGAATACCGAAACCGATGCTGTAGTTCTCATCGATAGCGTAAGCAACGTTCGGGTTCAGCTCTACGGTGATCACTTCGGTCTTAGAGCCCAAGAATGCCGCAGCATGATCGTCACTTGGGGTTTCGCTGGTCAAGCCATAGTTTGAGGTAACACCGATCCCATAAGCCCAAGTATTGTCGACCTTATGGCTGAAATAAAAGTTCGGCACCACGGCACTAGGAACATAATCGTTCAAATCCGCATTGGCTTGCTGCATCTGTCCAGTAACTGGGTTGAAATAGGTGACGGTACCATCGGTATCAACTTCGGGATCAATATAGACCGCACCAGCAGAGAATTGTATGCCATCAAGGGCAAGCAACATTGCTGCGTTGCGACCTTGGCTTGAGGCGTTGTCGGCAACAGCAGCGGCACCAGCAAAAGCACGACCAAGGCCAGTCGCTGAGGTTTCAGAAAGCTGGAATCCAGCAGCTGAGACATGACCGCTAACCAGCGCAGCGACCAGTAAAGATAGTTTACGGAACTGCATAACTACTCCATATCCATTGGCGTTATTATTGTTGTAAGAATATTAAGAAGTTACAAATTTGAAACAAGCATTTAAAACAAGTTCGCCTTTATATGCGTCAGATCACATTATCCCTAGAGGATCTGTAGCGCTTTCCAGCTCAACTTAGAGTAATAACTTCAAACTGAAGCGAGTTTCAATCACCGCCAAATAAGAGTAAATACTCTAATTTAGGCTTTAAAGGGCTGTGTCGTAATTAGCTGTTGAAGTTTATCTTAAGCCTTCGGCTTCACCGATTGCGGTGCTTTTAGGGGGGGCGCGGTGGCGACGGCACATTCTTGGATGCATTAGGGGGGAGCTTCGCCCCCTTTGCCCCCCTTGCCTTAGGTCGCAGTCCAAAGCGGTAGAAGATCAACGACGGTAGTGCTTTACCAGTATTGGAAAGATCAACACTTAATTGGTACACAGCCCTTTAAAGCGGATATTAATCGCTATAAGGCGCTAAAAGTGACCGAATGCAGCGGAATTAACGAATGGCGATACGAATTAAAAGCAGATTAAAAGCCACACAATTAGGCAGAAAAATGAAAAAAGCGAACAAGAAGCCCGTTGCTAAACGGGCTTACATGCCATTAACGCCAACTTGGTTGTTGCTGCTCGAACGCCGATATCTGTTGCTGCAACGCTAAGGTTTCACCGATAGCATCCAAGCCCTGCAACAAGTTTTGTCGCGCGGCTTCATCCAGCTCAAAAGCAAAGCGGTCGCCTTGACTGCTGATCACCACCTTATCCACCAAATCGATCTGAATCGGTGCCATTGAGCTAGCCAGTTGCTCAACTTGCTGTACCGGTAGCACTACCGGTAACAACCCATTGTTGATCGAGTTTTGATAGAAAATGTCGGCAAAGCTTGGGGCAATCACCGCTCGAAATCCAAAGTCTTCCAGCGCCCAAGGGGCATGTTCACGGCTGGAACCACAACCAAAATTCTCTCCTGCCAGCAGGATAGTGGCACCATTGAACGGGGCTTGGTTCAAAATGAACTCAGGATTCAGTTGCTCGCCGGCATCATCCAAGTAGCGCCAATCGTGAAACAGATGCACACCAAACCCTTCACGGCTTACCTTAGCTAAAAACTGCTTCGGGATAAGTTGGTCGGTGTCGATGTTAGCGTGCAGCAACGGCGCTGCAATACCGGTGTGTTGAGTAAAGGCTTGCATCAGTTGGCCTCCTGTAATGGCTGGGCGGTCATGGTGCGTACATCAACAAAGTGGCCTGCCACTGCGGCTGCAGCGGCCATCGCAGGGCTAACTAGATGAGTGCGGCTGCCGCGTCCCTGCCGCCCTTCAAAATTACGATTAGAGGTTGAGGCACAACGCTGCCCAGCGGTTAAGCGGTCTTCGTTCATGCCCAAACACATCGAACAACCAGGCAGGCGCCATTCAAACCCAGCCGCAGTAAAGACTTTATCGAGGCCCTCCTGCTCTGCTTGCTGCTTCACTCGCTGTGAGCCCGGCACTACAATCGCCTGCACCGTACTTGCGACCTCGCGCCCCTTGGCAATGCTGGCCGCAGCACGAAGATCTTCGATACGAGAATTGGTACAAGAGCCGATAAACACCACATCCACCGCAACCTCAGCTATCGCTTGGTTTGGAGTAAGGTCCATGTACCCCAGTGCCTTATTGGCCGCACTTTGTTCAATAAGATCGGTCATGGTTTGTGGATCTGGAATAACGTCATCGACGGCCATCACTTGGCCTGGGTTGGTGCCCCAACTGACTTGCGGCGCAATCTTACTGCCATCAATGCAAACAGTGGCATCGAAATCTGCATCATCATCGCTACGTAGCTCTGTCCAATCGGCAATGGCTTGTTGCCACGGCCCTCCTGTCGGTGCGTATGGTCGGCCAGCAAGGTAATCAATAGTGGTTTTATCCGGTGCAACCAAGCCCGCTTTCGCCCCCAACTCAATTGCCATATTGCACAGGGTCATCCGCCCCTCCATGCTCAGAGCTTCAATGGCAGTGCCACAGAACTCGACCACAAAGCCGGTACCGCCGCCGTGACCAACGGTACCAATGATCGCCAGGACAATGTCCTTAGCACTGATGCCTTGCCCCACCTCACCAAACACCTCAATTTTCATGGTTTTGGCTTTACGTTGGCGCAAAGTTTGGGTAGCCAATACGTGCTCAACCTCGCTGGTACCGATACCAAACGCCAAGGCACCAAAGGCACCATGAGTCGCGGTGTGGGAGTCGCCACAAACGATGGTGCTGCCGGGTAGGGTTAGACCTAACTCAGGTCCAATCACATGAACGATGCCTTGGTTATGATGATGGATATCAAACAGCTCAACCCCAAATTCGGCGCAGTTCTTTTGCAAGGTTTGCACTTGCGTACGTGCCAAAAGTGGCAGTGCGTCAATAGAAGCGGTTGTGGTGGAGGTGTTGTGATCCATGGTGGCGGTAGTACGCTCCGGGCGAGCGACCTTACGCCCAGCTTGGCGCAAGCCGTCAAAGGCTTGTGGCGAGGTTACCTCGTGCACCAAGTGACGATCGATATAAAGCAGTGGCGTTTGCTCTGCTGGGGTATCGATTTGATGTGCCGCCCAAATCTTGTCATATAGGGTTTGTGCCATCACTTTACTCCTTGTGACAGACGAGCAACGATTGCGTCGCCCATAGCAGCGGTAGATAAGCCAGCCTGGCCCGCTGGGGTTAATTCGTTGGTTAAGCAGCCATCAGCTAACGCTTGGCTGACTGCGGCATCAATCGCATCTGCTGCCGCTATCTCATTCAAGCTGTGGCGTAACATCAAACTGGCGGACAAGATCTGCGCCACTGGATTAGCAATGCCTTGCCCCGCTATATCAGGAGCACTGCCGCCAGCAGGCTCATACATACCAAAGCCTGCCGCGTTCAAACTGGCCGACGGCAACAACCCCATAGAACCGGTGATCATTGCCGCCTCGTCGGAAAGAATGTCACCAAATAGATTGCCGCAGAGCATCACATCAAACTCACTGGCTCGGCGCAGCATCTGCATAGCGGCGTTATCGATATAGATATGCTCCAACTCAACATCAGGGTAATCAGCTGCAATGGTTGTTACCTCTTCACGCCACAGCATCGACGTTTGTAATACGTTAGCCTTATCTACCGAGCAGACCTTGCCACGACGTTTACGTGCAGCTTCAAAGGCCAAACGGGCGATACGACGGATCTCACCACGACTGTAGCGCATGGTGTCGTAGCCGTATTCTTGCTCACCCTCGCCGTGACGACCGCGGGGCTCACCAAAATAGATGTCACCAGTCAGCTCCCGCACCACCAATAGATCCATCCCCTTGGCGGCGATGTCGGCGCGCAATGGCGACAGCCCCTCTAAGCCCGGATGGATCTGAGCCGGCCGCAGGTTGCAGAACAGTTCAAAATGCTTACGTAGTGGCAGCAGTGAGCCGCGCTCGGGCTGACTATTGGGTGGTAAGCCTTCCCATTTAGGGCCGCCAACGCTACCAAACAAGATCGCATCCGCCGCTTCACAACCACTCATTGTGGCCTCCGGTAATGGCGCACCAGTGGCATCAATGGCAGCACCACCAACCAAATAACTATGCCAATCAATCCCAAACTCAAACTGTGCGGCCACGGCATCAACCACCTTTTGCGCCTCTGCCATCACCTCTGGACCGATACCATCGCCGGCTAACACGGCAATCCGATGCTGAGTCATACTGCTTCCTTACTGTGCTGTTGTTTCTGCTGATCAATCTGTTGCTGGCGCCATATCAAATTATGCACATACAACAGAGCTTCAGCGGCGGCTTCAATAATGTCGGTGGACAGCCCCATACCATGGAAGGTGCGGCCATTAAACTCCGCGGTAATGTCCACTTGCCCTAAAGCATCGTGACCGCCCCCCTTAGCGCCAATATCAAAGCTTTGGATACTCATCTGTTGGCCAGTAGCCCGTTCAATAGCGCGATAAACTGAGTCGACCGGACCGTTACCGGTGGCGGCTTCGGTCACGATCTGCTCACCAATTTGCAGCTCTACTGAACCAGTGGCGAAATGGTTGGTACCCGCCTGCACATTCAATTGACGCAGTTGATAATGGTTTTCCGTCTGCTGGTTCTGCATAAACAGCAATGCTTCCAGATCGTAATCAAACACCTGGCCCTTTTTATCTGCCAGCTTCAAGAAGCGTTGATAGAGACTATCCAGATCGAAGTCACTCTCCTGATAGCCAAGCTCGCCCATCCGATGCTTAATCACATGGCGACCGGAACGGGAGGTCATATTCAAGGTAGTACGTGGTACCCCAACGGATTCCGGGGTCATGATCTCGTAGGTATTCTGTGATTTGAGCACCCCATCTTGATGGATACCGGAGCTGTGGCTAAAGGCGTTAGCGCCCACAATCGCTTTGTTGGACTGTACCGGCATATTGCACAACTGACTCACTTGAGTGCTGGTACGATACAACTCGGTAGCATCGGCATTACAATCAACTCCAAAATGAGCGGCGCGAGTTTTTAAGATCATGATGATCTCCTCAAGCGCAGCGTTACCCGCTCGTTCACCAATGCCATTGATGGTGCCTTCAACCTGACGAGCACCGGCTTCAACCGCCGCAATGGAGTTGGCCACCGATAAGCCCAAATCATCATGGCAATGAACCGAGATGATCGCTTGGTCGATATTTGGTACACGGTTATAGATGTTGGTGATGATACCGCCGAACTCCGTTGGAGTGGTGTAACCAACGGTGTCCGGGATATTAATGGTGCGAGCACCAGCCTTAATGGCGGCTTCTACCATACGGCAAAGGTTATCAATAGGAGTTCGGCCAGCGTCTTCACAAGAGAACTCAACGTCGTCGGTAAAGTTGCGGGCGTACTTAATGGCACCGGTGGCCATCTCTAACACCTGCTCAAAGCTGCGTTTCAGCTTACTTTCAACATGAATATCTGAGGTAGAGATAAAGGTGTGGATACGAAACTGATCGGCAATATTCAGTGCCTGAGCTGCCGCATCAATGTCTCCTTGAACTGCGCGCGATAACGCACAGATACGGCTGTTCTTAATGGTTGCAGCAATCTGCCGCACCGAATCAAAATCCCCCGGCGATGACACCGGAAAACCCGCTTCGATAATGTCGATCCCCAACCGCTCTAATGCCACAGCAATCTGCAGCTTGGCGCTAGTTGACAAACTGGCCGCCAGCGCCTGCTCACCATCGCGCAAGGTGGTGTCCAACAAAATCACCCTATCCGACATCATTACCTCCATCCTTTTTAGGCATAAAAAAACCCGCGCAGTGCGCGGGTTTTGTGTTTGCTCGAGTCATTGTTACGTCAACCCACAGCCTCACCCCACGCAGCGTCCCGGCGGTAGTAGGCTTAGTAGAAGTCGGTCACGTAATAACATTTAAGTCGTTTCCAGTTAATGTGAATTTCACAAATGGTATGAGTCATCTTTGCCGAGTTATCGGCGCTTTGTCAACCGCTTTCTGTTTACTTTCTCGACTAAATAACACTTAAAACATTGTGACTTGCTAAGCTGATACAGTAACGATAGTTTCCGTTCAACCAACAGATTAGTAAGGTGATTATTGTGCTCAAATGGCTTATTGCCATGGTAATAAGTGCATGTTTAAGCATTAGCGGCGTTGCCGCCCAGAGCGATCCACTTGACGATATAGCACTGAAAACCAGTGAATTAGATCTCTCTGTCGTAGCGCTGCTGTTACAGCTTAAGCAAGAGCAATATCCCTATGCTACCTCGCCGTGGCAGATGCGCTGGCACCTGTTGCGCTGTGAACAAGCTTCGCTGGTTAACGATATCAATACCATGGAGCAGCAGCTGCAAGAACTAAAAGCATTTAGTCGTACCAGTGTCGATGCAACTTCCATCATCGCTCTGTGTCAGTCCAACCTCCACGCCGCTAACAACGAGTTTGCTGCCCAACAGCAACTTACTTTTCAGCTCATCAACAACACGAAAAGCTGGAACGACCCGCAGCTTAAAGCTGCCTTATTGATGAAATTGGCACTAAATCAGCCACTTGATCAGGGCCCACTGGTCATCGTTGATAACCTTTCCGAAGCATTAGTGATAAGCCAAAAGTCACCTCCATCCCCTTGGATAGGTGTTCCGCAAGCGATGATGCACTATGGTATTGCTAGGGCGTTTGATAGCCCCAACAACTTCCCCAAAGCACAGCATGCTGTAGAGCAGGCGTTACTCAATGTCCGCCCCGACTCCGTGCTGCAATGGTTTATCCAATTCAATTATGCGGTGATGTTGGAACATCAAGGCTTACTGCAACGAGCGCACCAACAACTGCAACAGTTATCAACACATCTGCCGGATGAGCAAATCATCAACCACGGCAAGATTGCCGATTTTCGTGCCAGTGTCGCCTATCAAGTAGAGGATTACCCTGCGGCTATTAACCACGCCAATACGGCCATTGCTATCTATACAGCTGCTGCACAGCCTTACCAAGTGGATTTAGCACTAATCATGCTGGGGAAGGCTAAAATACAATCCGGTGACCAATCTGGTTGGGAACACATCAATATTGCTAAACGGCTGCTCAAGCAAGACTATCGGCTTGAGCCGGTTGCTGCCGTGGAACGCTGGAGCGCCGGTTATCACCTCGCCGCTGAAGAGTTTATCAAAGCGTATCAATCACTAGCGCAGTACACCGATCTACAAAAAATCATCAACGCCGATCAACAAAAACAGGTCTTGCTCGAACAACAACAACTACTTAACGAACAGTTAGATGGTCATCGACAGCGGCTCGCTGCAACCGCAGAAGCCCACTATCGTGGCCAGCAATCACTATTACGGTGGCAGGGCTATGCATTAGGTTTAACCATGCTAGTTATTATTGTTGCGGTATGGCGTGCAGCTAACCGCATCGGCCACAAGGTTGAGCAAAACCAAACGCCGGAAGCCAAGCTTACGGTAGCGATACAACAGGCTAAGGATGAATCAGACCCACTGCCGATGCTGTTGCTACGATTGACTAACGTAGCTGCTAGCTCGGAGCGAATACGATTACAGCTGACCCAAGATCTGCGCCCGCAGGATCACTGTCTCCAGCTCAATGAGCTTGATTACCTATTGATGTTCCCGTTCGCCAGTGACGGTGAACTGCAGTGGCGTCATGAGCGGATAGCATTGCAGTTAGAAGCGATATCTATCCGTGCTTATCAGGTCGCTCAGGGACGCCTAAATCAGTTTGATGATGAGAAGAGCATCATGCTACGGCTGGAGTACGAACTCACTAGTAGTCATGCCCGCAGTCGTACTCAGCCATTGTCGATATAATCGCTAATCAAGGTTAAGAACGGCGCACCAAAGCGATCCAGCTTGCGCTCCCCAACGCCATTAATGGCTAACAGTTCACTTGGTTTAGTCGGCATGTCAGCGGCCATTTCTGCCAACGTAGCATCGTTGAAGACCACATAAGGCGGCACACCGGCTTCATCCGCTAAGGTACGGCGGAGGTTCTTCAGCTTAGCAAACAGACGGCGATCGTATTGTTGCGGCAATGCTCGGCTTTTACGACCGCTACTCTTGGTTAGGGTCAAGCGGGGTTCTGCCAATTGCAGCTGTCGCTCACCCTTGAGCACGGCGCGGGCGGCGGAGGTAAGCACCAATACCGAATGGCGGGTGATATCCTGCAATAACAAGCCATGATGGATCAGCTGCCGGATTACCGATAGCCAATGTTCATGACTCTTATCTTTACCAATCCCCCAAGTGGTCAACTTATGGTGACCACGATCTTGCACCGTTTGTGCTGCACTGCCGCGCAGCACCTCGATAACATGGCCAACCCCAAAGCGTTGTCCCACTCGATAAACGCAGGACAACGCCTTTTGTGCATCTTGGCTGCCATCGTACTGCTTGGGCGGATCGGTACAGATATCGCAGTTGCCACAAGGTTCATGACTGGGCTCATTGAAGTAATTTAACAGCACTTGGCGCCGACAGATCTGCGCCTCAGCAAATGCCGCCATCGCATTTAGCTTGTGTAGATCGACCGGATTAGCGCCGTTCTCACCTTGCTCGAGCAGATGTCTAACCCGGGCAATATCAGCAGGGTCAAACAGCAATAATGCTTCCGCCTCAAGGCCATCTCGCCCGGCGCGGCCAGTTTCTTGGTAGTAGCTCTCTATCGATTTCGGCAGATCCCAATGCACCACAAAGCGGACATTGGATTTATTGATGCCCATACCAAACGCCACGGTCGCCACCACAATGTCCAGACGCTCACGCAAGAACGCCTCTTGGGTATGGGCACGCTCATCACTACTCATACCGGCGTGATAACCCGCCGCCGCATAGCCCTTTTTACGCAGCTTCTCAGCTACTTCATCAACCCGACGCCGACTGCCACAGTAGATGATGCCAGCGTTGCCCTTTTGCTGTTCAAGGTAGGTCATCAACTGCGCCAACGGCCGCAGCTTTTCAACCACGGTATAGCGAATGTTGGGACGGTCGAAACTCGATAGATGACGCAACGGTGCATTGAGACTGAGGCGCTCAACGATGTCGTGGCGGGTTGCTTCATCGGCGGTGGCAGTCAGTGCCATTACCGGTACATTAGGAAAGCGCTGTTTTATCCACCCCATCTGGGCGTATTCAGGGCGGAAATCATGGCCCCACTGACTAATGCAGTGAGCTTCGTCCACCGCAACCATCGACAATTGCCACTGCTCGAGGCTGTGTTGCAAGGACATCAACCGTTCCGGCGACACATACAGCAGCTTGATCTCACCTTGGTGGATGGCAGCGAATAGCTGACTTACCTGCTCTCGATCAAGGCTGGAATTGAGCGCTGCCGCGGCAACGCCGCTTTGTCGCAACGCATCAACCTGATCCTTCATCAACGAGATCAACGGTGAGATGACAATAGTTAACCCAGGTAGCATTAACGCTGGCAATTGATAGCACAAACTCTTGCCACCACCGGTTGGCATGATCACCAAACAATCCTGACCAGAGACAACCTGTTCTATGACCTCTAGCTGTCCTGTACGGAAATCTCGATAACCATAGATCTGCTGCAGCAGCGCCTTGGCATGATCAGCAGTACTGGATTGGGATGGAGCATCTATGCAAGCAGAGGTCATCAATTAATCAGTTGGCGTTAATGAATTGGGGCGCTATTTTATACCAATTACACCAAATAGCTGCTCATTATTGCCAGTTTACGTCAGCCACAACTACGTTATTGAATTTGCTGTGAGATCCGCTTGTTGCAAGCTCAAATGTTGGGATTCGGCATCGACTTCAATACTGATATGGGCAGCAATAGCCAGCACGGATGGCTTAAATATTAGCGAAGAGGTTCAACGGATGAACGACAGCAATGCACAGCAACGGCGGCTTCTGGCGCAGATACAAACACTGTTTGCCAAGGAGATCCCCTTCCATCAGTTGCTGCAGGTGGAAATCAATCACTACGACCTCAATGGTCTTGAGGTTGCCCTGACCATGCGGCCAGAACTTATCGGAAACCCAGGTCATCAAATTCTGCACGGTGGGGTTACCGCAACCTTACTCGACGTCGCCGGAGGCATGACCGCATTCGCCGGCGTTATTGAACGTCACCCAGAAGCGCAGGCCGATGAGATCATGGCTCGTCTAGCCAATCTCGGCACCATCGATTTGCGAATCGATTATTTACGCCCCGGCCGTGGCAAGCAATTTATCGCAACCGGTAAGGTGATTAGGACCGGCAACAAGGTCGCGGTGGTGCGGATGGAGCTACACAACCATCAAGGCGATCACATCGCAGCTGGCACCGGCACCTATTTAGTTGGGTAATACCACTACACCCAACGGTAGCTAATGGCATAATGCGGCACTTTTTAAATTTGAGTAACCAACTATGCCACAACAAGAGCAGCGTACCGGCACGTTATATGCTATCGCCGCCTACGTTATGTGGGGAATCGCCCCGCTCTATTTCGCCGCGGTAAAATCGATTCCTGCCGACGAAATAGTGATGCATCGTGTTATCTGGTCGTTTGGGTTGGTATTGGCGTTAGTGCTACTACAGAAACAGTGGGGCCAGGTGCGAACGCTGTTACGTCGCCCTAAAATAATCGGTTTATTGTTTCTCAGCGCCTCGGTTATAGCCTGTAACTGGTTGGTGTTCATCTGGGCAGTAACCAACGATCACGTTATCGATGCTAGCCTTGGCTACTTCATCAACCCACTATTGAATGTTGCCCTTGGAGTGATGTTGCTAAGCGAGCGCCCAGGTAAGCTGTCACTGGTTGCGGTGGCATTAGCTGCGATTGGGGTGTTGTACCAGTTGGTACAGTTCGGCTCTGTGCCTTATGTATCGCTTTTTCTTGCGTCCAGCTTCGGCATCTACGGTCTAATCCGCAAACAGATCAAGGTGCAAGCCACCACCGGACTGCTGATTGAAACCGCGTTGTTATTACCGTTTGCGCTGCTCTATTGGAGTTTGATTGATACTGCCAGCGGCGACATGAGCAGTAACCCATTAAACATCAATCTACTGCTGGTGCTGTCAGGCGTGGTCACTACCCTACCGTTATTGGCATTCAGTGCCGCCGCGGTCAGGATACCCTTTTATCTATTGGGGATGTTGCAGTACATCGGCCCAAGCTTGATGCTGGTGATGGCGCTAACCATCTTTGGCGAGCAGTTTAACCCAGAGCAAACCGTTACCTTTGGTTGCATCTGGTTAGCACTGATTTTGATGAGCGCCGAGGCCCTAACCAAAGCTAGGGCTCGACGTAAAGCGAAGCGGAGTTCGGCCGCTTAGGCCTGCATCAACTCCAGCATCTTGCGGTAATTGGTCAGCGCTCGATCGCGCTGGCCAAGTTGCTCTTGCAGGGTAATAACCCCCTGATAACGAGCGACGGTAGCTTCATTAGCTAACGCCTGTTGGCGGTGGTTCAAGGCCTTGTCATAGCTTTTATGGCGTTCCGCCAAGGTGCCGTAACAATCCTCTAGTGCCGCCACATCAGCATTCGGGTATTTACGTCGTAATACGTTGCCCAACTCCTCTTCGGCGCCAGCAGAGGCATCCAACAGAACATTCAGCATCGCTTCTTCAGGTTGCCCCTTAGGCAACTTATCGAGTAGGAACGCACGGGCTTTGTCATTAGCCCCTAAACGCACCAACTGCTGAGCATAGAGTACCTGCAAGTCCTGCCGTTTTTTCAACTGACGCGGCAATGCATCCCAGCGATTCTTAACCCCATCAACGGTCTCGCAAATGGCGAAGCGCGCTTGCTCTACCTCAATAGGCAGTTGCGCCAGTTCCGCCGCTGGTAGAGCCTTATCTTTGCTGATCAGCGGGATCAACTCAGCCAGAGCATCCCAATCCTGCTGCTTGCGATACAGTGCTAGAGCCAAACGGCGTACTGTCGGCTTAGATTTAACCCCAGCATCAAGCCCATCAAGCTGGGTGCGAGCCTGTTCAAACTCGCCATCTTCAAGCAGGTAACGTACGCGAGTAATGGCGGCGGTGGTTATCGCATCTGGCTGTTTCTCGGCCTGAGTGAGGTAACCTTGCCATGCTTCACTATCACCACGTTGGTGAGCTGCTCGGGCGGCAGCAAAGTAGTTAATCATCGGTGCCTCACCAGCCTTAGCGCCTTTGGCCATCGCTTTCTCAGCTTTGCTCCAATCTTGCTCAGCCAGTGCCAAGAAACCACTCAAAGTATGCTGCTTAGCACGGCGCTGGCGCCAGCGTTTTGGCATCAACATAGTGGCACCGGTAGTGTTGATTAGTTTGATCACTAGCCACTCAAGTAACTGCAAACCAGCAAATAACACCAAAGCGATAATCACCAATGCCACCAGTGACGTTTCGACGGTGTAGTCGGCCACGGAGATCATCACATAGCCTTTATACTCAACCAACTGTGGGCCAGCAATCAACCCCGCGATCACCAGTACCGCATATATCAATAAGCGGATCATGGCGCCTCCTTCAGCAAGCTTTTCGCCACCAATTCGTGCAGCGGCTCAGCGGCGCTAAACTGAATTGATTGCACCTTGGCTAAATCAGCGTTTTGCCACGTGGCCATGCGCTTCAGAGCTGACTCAACTTGTGGCGTTTCTAAGTTGAAGTAATCACGCACCCAGCCTTGGGCGGTTTTGAGCGCTTGATCCATCGCCGCTTCATCACCCAAGTACAACGCCAATTGCGCTTGTGATAGCTTGCCGCGCAAATGCTCACGCAGGTACCACTCTTGCGCCGGAGCCAATAACGGTTGCACCTGTTCTTGACGACGGCGTACGGTAATGAAGTCATCCATCAATGCACGCCAACTGGCCACTAAGTTAGCTCGCCATTGGGTCATATCGGTCGAGACTTCGCTGCTTTGTGGTTGTTCGATTACCTCTGGTAACTCGACCCGATTCAGCGGCAGGTTATCGATCTCTTGTACCAGCGCTTCCATCGCCATGCCGATACCATCACGATCAACCCGTGGCAGGTTTTGCACCTTGGCTAAATCGTTCTGCAGCGCTTGGCGAATTGGCTTGAGTTGCGGGCTAGAAAGCAGCGCTAAACGTGCGTCCGCATCCTTTAGCAACATCATCGCAGTGTCAGGATCTTGCTCTAGAATCAACTTACGTTCGGCCATCTGCAGCAGGTAGTTAGCTTCCGCTAGCAACCAATCTTGTGGCTGGGCATTGCGCACCTTTTCTTGCTCAGCTTGGATCCGCAGCTCAGCTTGCTTGACGTTGCTGATCAACGCGCCCATCTTTTCCGCATTACCCTGTTGCTGCTGTTGCAGCTGTTCAAGGCTACCCTGAGCACGGCTACTTTGTTGCGCCAGTTGCGATTTGAGATCGGCGATGTCGTTGCTTAGCAACGCATTGGTTTGCCGCTCTTGTTGGCCTTGGAGAAAATGCCAACCGGTAAAAACGGCTGAGCCTAAACCGATAACCAGTGCAATCAAAGAGATGGTAATTGCGGCACCGCCGCCCTGTTTGTCGCGGACGGGCTCAGCCTGGGTATTGCCGTTGGCTGGATCCACCTGAACCGCTTTTGGGGTAGGCGCAGCTGCACCGGTGTTGTTGCTCACAGGGGTATCGCTCTCCACGACAGGTTTGGTGTCGACAACCGCGGCAGTAGACGCTTCATTAGCCTCTACTGGGGATGTTGATTCTGCGTTCTGTGCCGCTGGATTATTGCGCTTACGTTGGCGCGCAGCGCGGCTCTTGCCCGCAGGGCTAGTTTTAGACGGACGTTGCGGGTCCTTTGGGGTCTGCTCCATATGAATCCAGTGTTCCTATCATGCCAATGATGGCGTCATCTCCTGCACCCCCAATCACGCTAATGTCACGACAACCACGTTGTCGAGCCAGCTGGGCAATGCGCTCTACTGGCACAAGCCAGCGTTGTTGGCAAAGCCACGGGTGTGCGGCGATCGGCACCTGTTGAAAGAAGTTCTCTAGAATTTCGCCACTGGTTGCCAGTATGGCGGTAACTCCCGTTTGTTGCCACTGTTGCAATTGTAGCGGCGATAACACGGGATAAGATCGACGATATAACACCCAAGAGTAGACTTTATGACCTTGTTGTTGAAGAGAATCAGCGACCAATGTGCGTCCACCCTCGCCGCGAACAATAGTCACATTCGCATTTTTAATAGTACGCCATTGTGGCAGCGCCAATACCCCTTCGCTAGTTTCCGCCTCTGGAGCAGGATGAAACACCCGAGCACCACAGGCTTTTAGGGCATTAGCAGTGGCAGCACCAACCGCAAAACAAGGAATGTCTGGCCAGCGGCCGGCGAGTTGTTGATCAGCAAACTGGACCGCTGTCTTAGATACAAAAAACGCCGCATCAGCGTGCTGAAGCGGCGTTTCATCTAAGCTCGGCAGCGCATCAATAACCACCATCGGCGCGATGGTGGTTTGATGACCCAGTGCGTGCAACCGACTCGCCAGCGCTTCATTGCGCCCAGCAGGTCGAGTTAACAGCAGGTGCATTACTTGCTTCCGTATACCTTTTCTAAAATCTCAGCAGCGCCTTGGGCACGTAGCTTAGCCGCCAGTTCCAGACCAATGGCCTCGGCATCGTCGACTTTACCAGTGACTTCGTCGGTCAGTACTTTAGTGCCATCTGGGTCACCAACTAGGCCACGCAGCCACAGGTTGTCCCCTTGGATTTCAGCGTAAGCACCGATTGGCACCTGACAACCGCCTTCCAGTGCAGTATTCATCGCACGCTCTGCAATAACGCGAGCACGGGTTGGAACGTGCTCTAGCACCTTCAGCATCTGCACAAGTTCAACGTCATCTAAACGACACTCGATGCCTACCGCACCTTGACCGTTTGCCGGCAGTGACTGCTCTGGTTCGATGAAAGAAGCGATACGCTCTTCCAGCTCTAGGCGCTTCAGGCCAGCAGCTGCAAGGATAATGGCATCGTAATCGCCGTTATCAAGCTTGCCTAAACGAGTACCTACGTTGCCGCGCAGATCGCGGATTTCCAGATCAGGACGCATAGCACGCAACTGACACTGACGACGCAGCGACGAAGAGCCAACAATGGCGCCTTGTGGCAGCTCTTCCAGAGTCTTGTAGGTGTTAGATACGAAAGCATCGCGCGGATCTTCACGCTCACAGATAACGCTTAAACCCAGTCCCTCTGGGAACTCAACCGGTACATCTTTCATTGAGTGCACTGCAATGTCGGCTCGGTTTTCCAACATAGCCACTTCCAGCTCTTTTACGAATAGGCCTTTACCACCCACTTTTGCCAATGGGGTATCAAGAATGATATCGCCTTTGGTGGTCATGGTAAGCAGGGTAACCTTTAAGCCCGGGTGAGCCTGTTCTAGCTCAGCTTTTACGAATTCAGCTTGCCATAGAGCAAGTGGGCTTTTACGAGTTGCGATGCGAATTTCTGTACGCGCCATTGCGGTATGTTTCCTTGGCTAAAGACCGGGTTGGGTCTAGAGAGTGATTAATCAGTCGAATGTCATTATGGTGCCACCGATACAATCTACGAAAAAGGTGGAGCGACAACACATTAGCGATCTGGTTTTGCTCCGACCATCAAAAAGTTGATGTTGATCACATTTATCTTAAGGACCACAAAAAATGTTAAGCTAATCACAGTTTAGCCGTTTTTGGATTTTCGCTTTGCCTAACATCGCTCACGACATCGCTCTCAGTGCCACGCTTAATACCAGTAGATTGGGCTTCGCTCTGACTCAGCTAGGCCCTGAGCGGTCGGCATTGCTGCAACAACTGCCTTGGTTTTTACACAGTAACCAACCCGGTCAGCCCGGTTTTGTATTTAATGCCCCATTCGGTTTTGTCGAACCGCCGATCACCGTTGGCGATGTTGCCCACCTGAACGCGCAAAGTGGTCCACTGCTTGGTTTCTACACCATGGGCAGCAGCGGCAGCGTCGGCCAGGGGCCAGAGTCTGATTTCGATTGCTGGCTTATCTATCCGCCGCAATTGGACAATGCCAGCCTCGAAGCTCTGGAACTTAAGTGTCGCTTGCTCAGCGACTTCTACCTCCACAACGGCATCGAATTGCATATCTTCTTGCTGACGCCGGATTGGATGGAGCGAGGTCAACGCGGCAAGCTCAGTAAAGAACATAGTGGCAGCGCCCAGTCGTGGCTGCTATTAGAAGAGTTTTATCGCAGCCAAATTCACCTTGCTGGTAAGCCTTTGGCATGGTGGCCCCATGCACCTCAGGATCACCCGCAGTTGCTCAGCTTGGGTGAACTGCGCCACCTGCCCTCAGCAGAGATCTTTGGCGGCGTATTATGGCACCTATTTAAGGGGTTAGATCGCCCCCACAAAGCGCTGTTGAAGATCCTCCTGCTGGAAAGCTACGTTGCTGATATTCCAGATCTGCGCATTCTTCGTGATGAATTATGGATCCGCCTTAAAGCCGGTAGACCATTGCCGGAGCTTGATCACTATCGGATGATGTTCGAGCGAATTGAAGAGTTCCTAATCAAATTGCGCGATCATCAACGCTTATCCTTGGCTCGACGCTGCTTCTACCTAAAGTGCGGTTTGCCGTTAAGCCAACCACTAAGCCAGCAAGATTGGCGCTACAGTTACCTCCGCGATGGGGTTGAGCGGTGGCAATTCACCCGACAAATGCTTCAACACCTCGACAATGCACATCATTGGCATTCGGGCCAGTTGCATTGGTTTAATGAGCGCCTAAATCATTCGATGTTAACCAGCTATCAGCGTTTAACCCATCTAGCCAAAACATTGCGATTACCTAGTCGGTTGCGGCTCGATGAGTTGACGGTGTTAACCCGCAAGCTATCGGCGCAATATGAAGCGGCACCCAACAAGATTCCTAAACTTAACCGGTTATGGAGTTACGAACTGGGGGAAACTTCATTAACACTTGTTGCAGTGCAATCGAAGAACAATTTGGAACCCGGCTGGTACCTGTACCGGCGTCCGCCTGAGGGCAATAACCTATTTGGTGAAAGCCCGTTGTATCAAAGCAGCAATCGCCTTAATTGCGTTTTATGGGCAGCATCCAACGGCTTAATCGGCCCCGAGTGCGAGATCAATTGCTATCAAGAGAGCCAATGCTGGCACAGCGACCGCTTGTCGAGAATTGGTCAGCAGTTAGGGCAATGGTATCGCCGTACCGAACAGAGCAGCTTTTCAGCCTTGGGAGAGCCGTGGCAGTACCAACGTGCCTTTGTAGTTGCCAACCTCGATCTCGACCCGACCAAGCTGCACCCGCAGGCATCACAATGGCACCTGCAACGTAACAATAATCCGCTGGCACTTGGTACACCGGCACGGAGCATGTTGGGAGATTTACACCTGATCACCACTAACACTTGGGGAGAGCGCCACTGCTTTCAATTTCGTGGTGAGGAGGCCCCACTGCAGTTACTCAATCAGCTCTTTAGCGGCTTAGGTCGCAAACTCGACATCGAGTTCTTATGTTGTGCTAAGCATCAAACCGCCAATATAGAACGGACATTAACCGAACTGGTTCGCAGCGCTGAAATTCAACGCCAATTGCCGACCGAAACGCCGTGGTTTATTGATATTGCCGAACATCGTTATGCGGTGGTGGTATCACGGCGACAGCTACGTTGGCGCCGATTTGATGCAGTTCCGCAGCTACTACGAGAACTACAAATGCCCGCCCCTGAGCCGGATATTCATCTGCCCGAGGTGGTACGAAATAATGCACGGCGGGGTATTACCCAGATCTTTATCGATGATTCCGCGGAGTTGGTGCAGGTGTTTATGTTAGATGTAGATAATCGACTGCAATCATTGCAGATAGAGCAGGCGCGACTGGACGAAACCATAGAGCGCTTTAGCCCACAGTTGGGCATGCCTCTGCAGGCCAATGAGCTAGGAGTAAGTAGCCCCGGTTTCGAACGGCCACAGTTTTACCGCTTGCAGCGCGATCAAAGCAACCAGTGGCAGTTAGCGCCACTGGATAGGTAGCAGCATTTAGCTAAAATCGATGCTTTCGCCGCCCTGCAATGCCACCGCTTCATTAAGTAGGGCGTACAGTTCAACACCACTGCGGTCGTCTATCCACTGCTCGCCATTAAATACAAAGTGGTGGCCATTTTGTTTGGTCGCAACCCACAGTTGATGCAGTGCTTCCTGTTTATTGATAACGATATGGCTGCCATCAACACACTCTAGATCGACCACATTACCGGCTTGCTCGTAATCAAGCTCCAGTTCAGCGTCGTCGATACGCTCGGTGATCTGCTCCATCACAGCGTCGGCTAATTGGTGGTAACGGCTGGTGTCGATCGACATAAATTCGCTCTCTAAATTCAATAACTACCGGATTAGGTTAAGCCAGTATAACAAGCTGCGGAACCAATAAACGATGGCGATAGCGACAAACCCCTCGCCATTGCTATGATAGGTCGATTATTGTTGATCTAAGAGCATTCCAATGCGCCGTATCTCATTACTAATAGCACTTGCCCTCACCCTAACTGCCTGCGGCCAAACTGGGCCGTTATACATGCCGGAACCAGAGCAAGATAACCAACAACAGGGCTAATTTACTGCCGCAACGAATAAGGACATACGTTGGACCACTTCAACTATCACAACAACGCCCTACACGCCGAACAAGTTGCGCTCACCGATATTGCAGCTCAATTCGGTACACCTTGCTATGTGTACTCCCGGGCGACTATCGAGCGTCATTATCAAGCCTTTACCGCAGCGCTATCTGGTCATCCACACCTGATCTGTTATGCCGTAAAAGCCAACAGCAACTTGGCGGTACTTAATGTATTGGCGCGGCTCGGCAGTGGCTTTGATATTGTGTCAGGCGGCGAGTTAGCACGAGTGATAGAGGCCGGTGGAGATCCGACTAAAGTGGTTTTCTCCGGGGTGGCAAAGACAGCCGAAGAGATCGCCACCGCACTCAAAGCAGGGATCCACTGCTTTAACGTTGAGTCCGAGCCAGAGCTGGATCGCATCAACGAGGTTGCTAGGCAGCTGGATATGACCGCCCCGGTCTCGCTACGAGTTAATCCTGATGTTGATGCGCAAACCCATCCCTATATCTCGACAGGCCTAAAGCAGAATAAATTTGGCATCGCCATGGAGCGCGCTGAAACAGCTTATCTGCACGCACAGCAGTTGCCTCACCTAGAGGTGATTGGCGCCGATTGTCATATCGGTAGTCAGCTCACCAGCTTAGAGCCCTTTATCGATGCATTGGATCGATTACTGGCACTGGTAGACCGCTTAGCTGAGCATGGCATCAAGCTAAAGCATTTGGATGTCGGTGGTGGCCTTGGGGTGAACTACCAAGATGAGCAACCACCACTTCCAGCAGACTATGCGACCGCCATCAAGCAGCGCTTAAGCGGTCGCAAGTTAACCCTGATTATGGAGCCCGGCCGTGCCATTATGGCTAATGCTGGGGTGATGCTGACCAAGGTCGAGTTCCTCAAGCAAGGCGACGATCGCGATTTCGCCATTGTCGACGCCGCGATGAATGATCTGTTGCGTCCAGCACTCTACAGTGCCTGGCAAGAGATAGTCGCGGTGACACCACGCCATGGCACAAGCAAAGCTTACGATGTGGTGGGCCCGGTTTGTGAAACTGGGGATTTTCTTGGCAAAGACCGCCAGCTAGTGTTGCAACCCGAGGATCTCCTAGCGGTACGCAGCAGTGGCGCCTATGGCTTTACTATGGCATCAAATTACAACAGCCGGCCACGGGTAGCCGAGGTAATGGTTGATGGCTCGCAGCCATTTTTGATCCGCCAACGCGAGACACTACAACAACTGTGGCAAGGCGAAGCCCTTCTCCCGTAGACTAATTATAATATCGAAAAGTAAGGCAATCCGTTGATACAGTTTTCCAAAATGCATGGGCTCGGCAACGACTTTATGGTGATAGATGGCGTTACCCAACACCTGTATCTGTCTCCCGGAGCTATCCGTCGCTTAGCAGATCGCAACTTAGGGGTTGGTTTTGACCAACTGCTAATGGTCGAGCCGCCTTACGATCCCGACCTCGACTTTCACTACCGCATCTACAACGCCGATGGCAGCGAAGTTGAGCAGTGTGGCAACGGTGCCCGTTGCTTTGCACGCTTTGTAAAACGCAAAGGCTTGATTCACAAAGATGTCATTAAGGTATCGACCCAAGGCGGTAACCTGACTCTGACGTTGGAAGAGAACGATCGCGTTACCGTTAATATGGGCGTTCCTAACTTCGAGCCAGCTTCATTACCATTCCGCGCTAATAAAACGGAAAAGACCTATCTACTGCAGGCCGATAAGCAAGCCGTATTGGCTGGCGCCGTGTCGGTGGGCAATCCCCATTGCGTTATTCAAGTCGACGACATCAATACCGCACCGGTAGAGACCTTAGGGCCGCTGCTTGAAAAGCATGAACGCTTCGGTAAAGGGGTGAACGTTGGCTTTATGCAGGTGCTGAGCCGAGACCACATCAAATTGCGGGTCTTCGAACGGGGCGTTGGCGAAACCAAGGCCTGCGGCACCGGCGCTTGTGCCGCAGCTGTCATTGGCCAACACCAAGGTTTGCTGAGCGATCGAGTTAAGGTTGATCTGCCCGGGGGTAGCCTGCTGATCCGCTGGCGTGGCCCCGGCCAAGCAGTGCAAATGACCGGCCCAGCCGCCCACGTATACGATGGACAGATCCAGATATGAGCCAACCACAGCCTTCCGATCTCGATCCGCTTTTGGTTCGAGACTATCTGCGTGACAACCCGCAGTTCTTTGAACATTTTCCTGAGTTGCTCAACTCGTTGCGGATCAATCACCACCAACGGGGTGCCATCTCATTAGTAGAGCGCCAACAACAATTGCTGCGGCAACGGGTGCAAGAACAAGAGCAAGAGATTACCTCATTGCTAGCTATTGCCACTCGTAACGATGACATCCATAACTTCTTCAGCAAGTTACTATTTGAATTATTGGCCATCAAAGATATCGATAAGATGACCACTCGATTGTGTCGCCAGCTGCAAACCAAATTCCGCTTTACCAGTGTTAAGCTGTACCAACGTGGAGACGACCAACAGTTCAGCAAAACGGAACTGGAAGCGATAATCAAACACCGACTCGACGGTCGTGGCTACTACTTGGGCCGTCTGCCGGCACAAGAAGCAAGGTTACTGGTGGGAATAGAAACCGGGTCAGTCGCCTTAATTGGGCTTGGCGGCAGCGACAACTGGCTCGGCGTACTGGCTATCGCTTCCCATGAACCAAGTCATTTCTCTCCCGAGATGGGCACCATGTTGATCGACAACCTGCAACAGTTACTCAGCCATCGCCTCCAGCATGGATAGCAGCCTAGCGCCGTTCTTAGATTACTTACGCTACGAACGGCAGCTATCAAACCATACGATTAATAATTATCAGCGAGAGCTGCTGCGGCTATTGCCGTTGTTACAGCAACAAGAGGTACAGCAGTGGTCTGAACTTACCCCAGAACACTGCCAAGCAGCGCTCGCCAAGTTGCATCGACAGGGGCTTTCTCCTCGTTCCATTGCATTGGCGCTATCGTCGTTGCGCCAACTCATCGCCCACCTACAGCGTACCAACCAACTACAACATGACCCATGCCATGGTGTGCGGGCGCCTAAGCAGGGCCGCCCCCTCCCAAAGAATCTAGATGCCGATCAGGTGAGTCATCTGCTTGAGTTAACCAGCAACGATCCCTTAGCTGTGCGAGATCGGGCGATGATGGAGCTATTCTATTCATCAGGGTTACGCTTAGACGAACTGGTTGGGCTCGATCTCAATCGGCTCGACCTCGTCGCTGGGCAGGTAAAGGTTTTGGGCAAAGGCAATAAAGAGCGATTGCTACCGGTAGGTAAGCTTGCATGCCAGTGGTTACAGCGTTATCTGCAACTGCGACCCAACTTTACCAATGCCACCACCGAAACGGCGCTGTTTCTATCACAACAAGGGCGTCGCATCAGTCATCGCAACGTACAGGCTCGCTTGAGCCAATGGGGCCAGCAACAAGGGCTTGATGCTCGAGTGCACCCTCACAAGCTGCGACATAGCTTTGCCACACACATGCTCGAAGCCAGTGGCGATCTGCGCGCAGTACAAGAGTTATTAGGCCACGCCGATCTGTCCACCACCCAAATCTATACCCATCTCGATTTTAAGCATCTGGCGACCGTCTACGATCAAGCCCATCCAAGATCAAAAAAACGCCGGAACAAATAACCGTCTCCCTGCACCAAATTCGGTCGGAGTAACACCGGTTTGACTCAGTCAGCAGCTGGCAGCGAATCTCACTTAGATCACCACGATCTCGTTAATTGAACCTTAGTCAGAATAAATTTACTTTAAGTTAAGTGTTTCTTAAAACGACGGTCACAATAAGTTCAACGCATGAAAAAATAGAATAATAACTGTGACTTAAAGCAACGCCGAATCCGCTTCACTGCTCTACAGTGGCGGAAATTTCAGTTGTTTAGAGCTATATGCAGTCACAGTCAATGAGAGTTCTAACAGGGTTTGTTCAACTTTTTGCGTTGGTTGTATCAGCTCAACCAGCGCTAGCGAACGAGCAACCACTGCGCCAGTTTCAGGGCTATACCATGGGGCAGGAATATGAAATTAATTGGCGCGACAACGGGCTGGAACAACAACAATTAAAGCAACTTAAACAATCCATCAAAGGCACCTTCAACGGCATAGACGGCACCATGTCGACCTGGCGACAACAGTCAGAATTGAGCCGTTTTAATCAGCTTGAGCACGTCAACCAAGTCAGTATCAGCGACCATACCGCCACCGTTATTGAACGCGCTTTAGAGCTTGGCCAACTTACTAGTGGTGCCTTAGACATCACCGTTGCTCCTCTAATGAAGCTGTGGGGATTTGGCGCCAATAACAGTACCCAAGCACCAACACGGCAACAACAGCTGCAGGTATTGGAATACACCGGCCTGGATAAGATCGAACTAGACCACAACCAGCTCAAAAAGCGCGATAAGCGGGTACAACTGGATCTCTCCTCGATCGCCAAAGGTTATGGCGTCGATATGGTCGGTAAGGTGCTGGAGCGCTACGGCATTAACCACTACATGATTGAAGTTGGTGGTGAGATTCGCACGAAAGGACAACCGATACCCGGCCAAGATTGGCAAGTATCTATCTCCCAGCCAGCGATATTCAGCGATGAATCAGCATTAACGTTGAACCTGAGCGGCCACTCTATTGCCACCTCAGGCGACTATCGCCAATTCTTTAGCGACGCTAACGGCCAACGTTACTCCCACATTATCGATCCAGTCAGCGGCAGCGCCAAGGTGCGCGATGTTGCCTCCGCCACTGTGATTGCCGATGACTGCACCAGTGCTGATGGGTTAGCGACAGCGTTGATGGTGATGGGAATCGATAAGGCGTTGGCCTTTGCCGAACAACAGCAACTGCCAGTGCTGCTCATTGCCGCGAAAGAGGGGCAGTTCACACTGCACCGCAGCAGTCATTTAAATCAGTTTATACACCGGTAGCTATTCGCTACCAATCACACCATCCTAGCAGGGATATATTATTATGATGATCAAAAAAGCGTTTGTACTTAGTGCAGTTTGCGCTTCCGTTCTAGCCGTGACTGGCTGTAGCGAAGATAAAGAGTACGTTCAGGATCCAGCGTTACAACAAGAGGTTGATCTGTTAACTGCTGAAGTTGAAGCACTCGAAAAGGCCAATAAGACCTTGGCGGCGGATAACGCAGTTCTGGAAGAGCAGACCAGCACCTTCGTTTCTAACTTCTCTGAGCAATGTGCCTCTATCGGCATTAACTTCGACTATGTTCAGCCGGGCGATGGTGATTTCCGTGGCGCATCGGTAGCGGCATTCTCTACCGTATCAGCTGAGGTTGCATGCAGCGATTGTCACTACGCTGATAACGATCTGGGCGCACCAACGAACCACGGTGCAGGTGATAACTGTGAAAGCTGCCACAGCAACCCACACGTAGAGCAGGAGCCGATTGAGGGCAACCCAACCGACCCAACCTTCCCACAACCGGAGTTTGGTTCTGGTGTTGTTGACGCCGAAACCGGTGCATCAGGCCCTGATTATTACACCAACGGCTCTTACCTGAACGCAGACTACTTGGTTGCCCAAGGCGATAAGAGTGTAACGCGCTACGAATGGATTGAAGCGGGCGATGACACCGAAACTCCATTAACGAGCTTAGCTCAAGCTTGTAGCACCGAAGATCGTCAACACGTTGAAGAGATGTTCCCTAACGACGGTAAAGCCTATGAGCTAACCAGCAAGAGTAACAGCCTTGCAGCTAAGACCGTTTCTACCGTGTCACTGTACGACGCCGACTTCCAGCTGATTGACGCACCACAGGCGAACGTTGCTACCTTTGGTTATGCCATCGAAAAAGACGCCAGCGCCACTGAGTTGGGTGAGATGTACAGCACCAGCATGACCATCAACTTGAACAACACCTGCCACAACGCCTTTATGAATGGCGATGCACGTCTGGAGTGGTACGAGTACGATCCAACTCAAAGCGTTAAGACCGACCTCACGCAACCAGCCCGAAACCGCGGTGCACGTATTTTGGTAGAGACCGATTACGCCAAATCATCGATGATGCGTGCAGAAGGTTGGACCCTGACTCCAGTATTTGGCGCACAAGTGGGCGAAACCTTATCTGCTGAAGAGTTCAAAGCAGCCTATGAGAGCAATGCTGGCACCGTGACCTGGTGTGACCTGCACTTTAAAGTGAAAAGTATTATTCCTTTAGGATAATTAATTCACTGCATTAAACGGCGCCAATACGGCGCCGTTTTTTAATCTAATAACGTCGATTCACTCGTAAAAAATCATTAACAACAGCCAATAAATAGTAATACATAATTAACGCCGCCTATTTTTTGACAAACGTCAGCATTCGGTTATTTCTCGTAAAAACGTCCATATATCTCACTAGCGATTATAAAATTTTGAGCAAATATGTTCCCCTCCCCTCAAACAACTATCGCTAGTAAAAGACAAAATTCGAAATTAAATAATCAGCAAAAGCAAGAAAAAAGCGGAATAATAAGTTATAAAGTACAGATGCAGTTAATATCTCTAAAAAAACGTTAAGACAGTTAATCTAATGATTAAATTGTTGTGAATTGCTAAATTTAGGATAGAAGGGCACTTTAAATCCGACTTAATGAAAGAGAACCTGGATGTTCAAATATGCACCATCACACTTGCAGATTGATCGCCACTTAAGTGGGTTTGACGCGACAATAACACAGCGGTTTAGTTGGCTCAGGCGGTGCATAACCGCAGTTACCTTTCCCCTGTTTTTGCTCTGTTGCAGCTTTACTGTAACCGCCATCGACTACCGCTTCGATACACTACAGGTAGAAAATGGCTTACTGTCTAACTATACCAATGTCATCTTTCAACAGAGCAACGGCTATGTATGGCTCGCCAGCGACCAAGGCGCTAGCCGCTATGACGGCCATCGCTTTGAGCACTACCGCCACAATCCTGGGCATATTCACCACTTATCCAACAATATAATCACTGGATTTGCTGAGGACAGTAGCGGCAACGTTTGGGTAAGTACCGAATTTGGCCTGAATAAAATCAGCCCCGATGGCAGGGTTAAACATTACCTTCCTGCTCCAACCAATTCCAATGCCATCGCATCATCATTTATCATGAGTATCTTCGCTGACGATTCCCAGCGAATATGGATCAGCGGCGAAAATGGCATTCAGTATTACCATCCAAGCAGTGACAGTTTTGTCACTATTAAAGCATTTGATAAACATGGACATATAATAAATTCTGGTGAATTCAATCAGTTTGTACAACTGGATAATGGTGAACTATTTATTGCTTCTGATTCTGGCTTGCTGCAAGCCAATAATAGCCGTAGTGAATTCAACTCCATTGTGACTGATGACCACTCGAGCGAAATACTGCAAAGCCCAATCAGCTACATTCAGTCACTGTCAGGCAACCGACTGATTGTCGCTAGCACTCCATTTGGGATCCACCTATTTGATCAGAACAATGGCCATGCCTCTGCGCTTTTTAATAACTCTAGCGATGTTGTTATCGAAGGACGTGAACTCCATGCTGTACTCGAAATTAGCAACGGCGATGTATGGCTTGGCTACAGTAACGGCATTGCCGTTTTAGATAGCCAATTGCAGTTCGTTTCAACCATTAAATCGGACGAACTTAACCGCTATTCGCTCCCCGGTAACACTGTCTTTCACCTGCTCCAAGATCGCTCCGGCTTAATTTGGGTGGCCAACACCAATGGTGTATCTACCTATTCCTACCTGCGTGCGTCAACCACCTTGTATCAGCGGGGGACAACAGCAAATAGTCTCTCCTCTAATGACGTCAATGCCATCAGTAGCTCAGGTAACCAACAGTTATGGATTGCTACCGATAATGCTATCGCCTACTTGTCTTCAAAGCACACCCCACTCGAGCAGTTTTCATTTGCCGATAATCCACCTTCACGTCATATCTGGCAGGTGCGACAGTCGGTCGATAACCGCTTATGGTATGCCGCTTCGGACGGCATTGGCTTTATTGACAAAAACCAAGGTATAAGCCGCCACTTTAGTAATCGCAGCAGTGGCTCTAGTGTTTTGCCAAACGTCGACATCTTTACCGTATTACCGGATGAGCACGGCGGGGTGTGGTTTACTGGTCAACATCAAACTGGACTGCAATATTTTCATCCTGATGATGGTATGGGGGCGCGCTACTTAGACGCAGCGCATCCATACTCAGCCATGGATCATTTCACCTATAACACAATCTGGGGAGCGCAGGGTGAGATCTGGATGGCCACCACCAATGGCGTTTATCGCGTTGATCCAAACACTGGTGAGTCACAACACTACCCCCTCTCCAACCAGAGTGAGTCTGCTCGAGCAACAGACATCACCTTGCACCCCTCAGGCGATATTTGGGTATCGTCACAGGGCGCTGGCTTAGTGCAACTGCAACACCAGCATGGCGAGGAGCACTACCGCGTTAATCACATTCAGCCATTGCCCAATGCCGAGTTGCCAAGCTTTAAAGCAATAGCTGCCGATACCAACAACGCTAATCTATTGTGGCTTATCTCACCGTACCACTTATATCGTTACGACATTCAGCAGCAGCGATTCAACTCTTTCCCAAGCCTGATTGAGTCGCGCAATCTCTCTTTTGTTGATACCGGCCTAGCTCATAACGGCGACAACCTCTACATCGCTAGCAATATTGGCCTGATAGAAATAGATACCGAGCAGCTACAACCAAATACCTTTGAACCACCGGTGCTCATCACCCATGTTAAAGCTAATGGACGTAAGGTCGTTGCTAATGCGGCATCGACAAAAGAGCGCATAGCATTACCGTATCAAGACAATACACTTGAATTCAGTTTCGCTGCACTGGACTTTACTGCCCCCAAACGCAACCAACTTAGGTATCGCCTAGTTGGTGCAGACGACGATTGGATTGAGGCTCAAGGGGAGACTTCAGTTACCTATACCAATCTTGGCAGCGGCGATTACCATTTTATGGTCGAAGGCAGCAACAGCGATGGTCGTTGGAGCAGCCACATTGGTCATTGGTACTTCAATATTGCCCCACCATGGTGGGCTTATACCCTCGCGGGGCTGTGTTTAGTTATCACACTATTGGGCTATGTTTTTGCCAAACACCGCATCGCCCGAATCGATATGCTGAGGAGCATGGCCTTTACTGACAGTCTCACTGGTTTGGCCAATCGGGCCAAATTTATCGCATGGCTCGACAAAAAGTGCGCCAACAGCAATACCCCCTTCAGTGTGCTCTACATCGATCTAGATAACTTTAAATACATCAACGACAGCTTTGGTCACAACGTCGGCGATCTGTATATCCATACCATTGCCACCAAGATCAAACGCACCGTACGTCCTACGGATAGACTCGCACGTCTTGGGGGCGACGAATTTGCCATCATTGTCGACGGCCAGTTAAATAAACAAGATTCAGACGGTCTAATCGCGCGCTTACTCAATCGGATTGCCATCAAACATCAACTCAATGGTCAAAACATCCAAGGGTCCGCCAGCATCGGGATCGCCTGCTACCCAGGCGATGGCGCCGATAGCATGACTTTGCTGAAAAATGCTGACACTGCCATGTACGCCGCCAAGCGGCGTGGCAAGAACATCTACAACTTTTTCAGTGACAGCCAAAGTCAGCAGATGCACCACGAATTTAACCTTAGCAGTGAGATCCATCTAGCCATCTCAAAGCAACAGATTCACGTCTATTATCAGGCTAAAATCTGTGTTGTAACCGGCAAGATTAGTGGGGCCGAAGCGCTGGCTCGTTGGCTCCACCCATTACGAGGGATGATTTCACCAGTTGATTTTATTCCAGTGGCTGAATCCAATGGCACCATAGTCCCGATGGGACAACAGGTACTTTATAACGCCTGTAAAAGTGCCAAAGAGTGGCATGATTCGGGACTGCTAACCGGCCCTATGTCAGTAAACGTATCGGCATTAGAGTTGCGTAGCGAACGCTTTGTTGAGTCGGTTCTAAATACGTTAGAAAAAACCAAACTACCAGCAGCAATGTTGGAGCTGGAGCTGACTGAATCGCTGCTAGTAGAAAATATTCATGTAGCCAGCGACATTATCAACAGGCTCCGCCAGCACGGTATTCGAGTCTCTTTGGATGATTTTGGCACCGGTTATTCGTCACTCAGCTATTTAGAAAAGTTGCCGTTGGATACCCTTAAAATCGACCGCAGTTTTATCAGAAAAATGTCTACAGACGGCAATGAGAACAAGGTATTACGTGGCGTATTGCGGTTAGCAAAAGAGCTAGGGCTTGATGTGGTTGCAGAAGGCGTTGAAACCGAACAACAGCTACAGCAATTGCATCAATATCAATGCCAACAGGCGCAAGGGTTTCTGATCTGTAAACCCATCGATCGTGATGCCTTCAACCAATTCTTACAAGCCCGCGCCGATTACCCAAATGGTTCCAAAAAAACGTCGCCAAACGCAGCCATTGCTGTTGTTAGTTAACGAATATATAGGCGCTGAACAGCCCCCACGACAACAGTAGCAATGCCCATGGCACCATCGAGCTATTTTGCTGCTTTGGCTCAGGCACAACCTCAGGCTCGACATTACTCGACTTGAGTTGCTGCCGCTGCTGTTGTTTCTTGGCTTTGTCCGCTGCCCGCGCTTTTATTTTTTGCTGCTTCTTGTACTCAGCAATCCCCTTCTCTATCCCTTTGGCTATCAACCGAGTCTGCTCTTTAGTTTGCCCCGGTTTTTGCGTCGCTTTGGCCATTGCAGCGGCATCTTGTTGCACCCGTTCTGATACTTTGTCATTCGCGCTCAAAAAATCACCCACCCATATAATTGATAAATATATTAAAGTTCGAACAATGTTTACTTGTTTGTTTCATTTTTAAGATTTATTGGTTACGGTCGATAACAAAGAGGGAAGAAAAATTCCTTCAGCGTCGGATAAACCAACAATAAGAAAGCCGATAGATCATGCCAGCAGTATTCATGACCACCACAGAGCTAGTGCGACACCAAGCGGTGTTACCTAACGACCAACCATTATGCCGAAACGCTCAACGGGATTCAGGTGATATTTCCAATCACCGTTTGCTGTGCATCATCACCAGATTATTGACGCTCACTCTACTGTGCTTTGCTGTTGTTGCCCATGCCACTGATTACCGATTTACCGCTCTACAAACCGGTGATGGTCTGCAATCTAATCTAACGCAAAATACCTACCAACAACGCAACGGCTTTATCTGGATCGGTACCGATAACGGCATCAGTCGTTACGATGGCCACCACTTCAAGCACTACAATTACAATCCTAAAAGCCCGCAACACATCTCCAATAATATGATCACCGATATTAGTGAAGATACGCTCGGTAATATCTGGGTAGGCACAGAGTATGGATTAAACCGCATCAATGCCGACGATACGGTAACTATCTACGGCACTGATGATACTGCTCCAGATGGCCTTAATTCAGCATGGATCTTAGCCCTTTTTACCGATAGTAAAGAGCAGCTGTGGATTGGCGGTGACGCTGGCCTCAGCCGTTACGAACACCATACCAACAGCTTCATCCCCTACCCGCTGATAATCAATAATGAAGCAGTACAAGACGGCGACTTCGGTTTCTTCAAAATTGCCCAAACCAGCAGCGGCGATCTGTTTGTGGCATCGAGCGAAGGGTTACTGCAGATCGATCAAAACAAGCAAAGCTTAACCAAGCTGACGGCGGCGAATAGCAATCAGCAACCGATTATTGCCGATCACATCAATATTGTGACCGCAACTCAGGATGGTCGACTGCTGGTTAATACCGACAGGTTTGGTACCCATTGGTACGACCCCAACACGCACCAACTGACTCCAATCTCACTGGAGCATGCTGGCACCATTACCGCGATTACCCAAATGGATAACGGTGATATCTGGTTTGCTCATGTCGGCGGCATTCGCATCTTAGATCATCACGGTAACCATCTCAGCGACGTGCATTTTGATGAGTTTAGTGACACCTCCATCGCCTCCGACAGCATTACCCATATCGCGCAAGATGACTCTGGATTGATATGGGTTGCCACCAGCAATGGGATCTCCCAGTTCTCTTATCTACGCAGTCCATCTCGCTTACACCGTCATAGTGAAACTGGCCAAGGAATCATTGCCAACAGCATTAGCTACGTCGCTCAAGTAGCTGAGCAAGAGGTCTGGTTATCCTCACCCAACGGGTTAACCAAAATCAGTCAACCTCAGCAGTTCAGCAATTTCCAAAGCAGCGATGCACTCCGTAACCTCGATATCTGGTCAATGGCTGCCAGTGATGACGGCACTCTATGGTATGCCGCAAGTAACGGCCTTGGCACCATCGATCGCAGCACTGGTGAGCAACAACATTACAGCAACCAACCGGGTAACGAGCATGGCCTTGAGCATGTTGATATCTACACGGTGTTGCCAGATCAACAAGGCGGCGCCTGGATCACCGGCTACTACAACACCGGACTGGTCTACTTTCACCCAGAGCATGGTTTAGGCAAGCGCTATATGGATGGCGAGCATCGCTACACTAAGATGGGAAACTTCTCCTTCGATACCGTTTGGGGCCAAGACGGCGCCATTTGGATGGCAACTACAGACAGTATCTATCGGGTTGATCCTAACAATGGCGAAGCGATCAACTTTCCGCTCGATGGCGACCGTCCGTTTATGCGCGCCACCGACATAGCTGTCCACCCAACCGGTGATATCTGGGCCACCTCTCAAGGAGCTGGACTGATTCGATTAAGCCACCAGCCTGGCGAGTCCAGCGGACAACACTACCAACTACTGCACATAAGCCAGCAGCTAGGGCTTGAAAACAACAGCTTCAAAGCACTGACCATTGATCCCATTGATCCAAACTTAGTCTGGTTTATCTCTGACAATGAGCTGTATCGTTACCACATCAAAACTCAGCAACTGGTGTCGTACCCTAGCCTCTTCGAAATCAATAATCTCAGCCTCATCAACGGAGCCATGACTCAGCTTGATCATCTTATCTATATAGGCAGCAATGTCGGTTTACTTGAGATCGATACCCGCAAGCTACAAACCAATCGCTTTGATGCGCCGGTGCATGTCACCGGTGTAAAAGTCAATGGGAAAGCCGTAAGCGTTAAGTCTTCCTCGCCAGCGGATCCCATTCGCTTTGACTACGAGGACAATACCATTGAGTTTCAGTTTTCCGCGCTGGATTACACTAGCCCGCAGAAAAACCGCTATCGCTACCGCCTAATTGGTGCAGATCAAGACTGGATAGAGGCCGATAACCGCACCTCAGTGACCTATACCAACCTGCGTTCGGATTACTATCAGTTCGTGGTCCAAGGCAGTAATAGCGATGGCCATTGGAGTAACATTGAAGGTAATTGGCACTTTACGGTGCGTTGGGCATGGTGGGCTTGGACCTTAACCGTATTGATAGTGCTGCTGATTATTTTTGGATCGATATTGATTTGGGGGCGAAGTAAACGCCTTAGTTTTTTGAATAACATCGCTTTCACCGATCCCCTTACCGGGCTTGCCAACCGGCGTAAATTGAACGACTGGCTCGGCAAGTTATGCACTGGCAAAGACAACGCATTTCGAGTGATATTTATCGACCTTGATGACTTTAAGCACATCAACGATACCTTTGGCCATGACATTGGCGACGAATACATCACCAGTGTGGCAAAGCGGATAAACTTGTCGTTGCGGCCATCGGATAAGCTAGCTCGGCTAGGGGGCGATGAGTTTGCATTGATCATTGAAGGTAAACTGAGCTTCAACCAATCAGACGCATTGATGGATCGGCTACTGCGGGTTATCAACTCCGAGCATCACCTTGGTAACCATCTCCTCAAAGGCTCAGCAAGTGTTGGGGTGGCGGTATACCCGCACGATGGTCAGGACAGCAACACGCTGTTAAAGAATGCCGATACAGCTATGTACGCCTCCAAGCGACGCGGTAAGAATGTGTGCAGCTACTACTGCGGCTTAGAAAGCCAACAGCTGCACCAGCAGTTCAATCTATCCAGTGAGATATTTCACGCCATCGACCAACAACAGATTCAGGTCTATTACCAAGCCAAGGTGTGTTGCAATACCGGCAAGGTTGTCGGTGCTGAAGCGCTCGCCCGTTGGGTCCACCCACAAAAAGGGATGATCTCACCGGTAGAATTTATTCCTGTAGCAGAGGCCAATGGCGCCATCATTCAAATTGGCCAATGTGTACTCACTCGCGCTTGTCAGCAAGCCTTACTTTGGCATCAAAATGGCCTATTTGATGGCCGAATCGCCGTCAATGTTTCCGCTAAGGAGTTACATCAAGACAACTTCGTGGCCTCGGTACAACAGGTATTGCAACAAACCGGCTTGCCAGCGCCAATGTTAGAATTAGAGCTAACAGAAACCCTATTGGTTGAGAATATCGGGGAGGCCCGAACTACGCTGACCCAATTGCGTGCTCTTGGCATCGGTATTTCACTCGATGATTTCGGTACTGGTTACTCATCACTCAACTATCTCGATGAATTGCCGTTAGACACGTTAAAAATCGACCGCAGCTTTATCAAGAAAATCACCCCTGAAAATGACAACAACTTGATCTTGGCCGGGGTGCTGGATATCGCCAAACGGCTGCAGCTCAGTGTGGTTGCCGAGGGCGTTGAAACCGAATTACAGTGGCACTACCTGCAACGCCACCACTGCCAACAAGCGCAAGGCTTCCTGTTTAACAAGCCACAGAGTGCGGCCGATTTTATCGATTATCTGCGTAGTGAACAGGCAGCCAGCAGCCACTATCGCAACAACCAGTCGCCAACTAACGTTCAACCGCTGCAACCAGCGCTGCCGTGAACAATAGCTAAACCAGAGCGAACAACACTTGCAACCACTGCGATTGAACGCCAGCATGAGCTAACCTGACCTTAGGAGTTTCCCATGCAGTTTTCGCGGCGCTTGCAGCCCTTCTCCGCCATCAGCTTCGATCTTGACGACACCCTCTATGACAATAAGCCGGTGTTGATTAAAGCGCAGCAACGATTGTGGCAACATCTAAGGCAATTAAGTGATGCACCGCAGTTAAGCGATGACCACTTTTGGTTGACGCAAAAAAACAAAGCGTTGCAGCACAACCCCGAGCTGATTCACGACACCACCGCCTGCCGCTTGGCGGCACTGAAATTAGGCCTAAACAGCCTCAGAATCAACGACAGTGATGCCGTTGCAACACAAGCAATGGCACAATTTCTGCGTTGGCGCAGCGAGATAACCGTCGCCCCCGAGGTAATCACTTTGCTACAGCAGTTAGCCGCTAAATATCCGTTGGCGGTAATCACCAATGGCAATGCCGAGGTTAACCAATTTCTACCGCAAATTCCCTTTAAGGTGGTGCTTGCCGCCGGTATCGATGGCGCAATGAAACCAGCTGCGGATCTGTTTAATCAATGCTGCCAGCAACTCAATATCGCCCCACAACAGCTGCTGCACATTGGCGACCACCCTCGCAGTGACGTTGCTGGCGCGATACAGGCAGGCTGCCAAGCGGTCTGGTTAAGTCCCCAATACAGTGGCAAGTTACGGCCAGCGGGCCCCACTCTGCCGACCGTTACTATTTCCTCATTGGAGAGCTTGCGACAGCTGGTATAATCCTTTCTTTTTGTTGATTGGACGCCCCATGTCAGATACCTCCACCTCGCCACTTTTGGCCAAGCTTAACGACAAACAGCGCGCGGCCGTTGAAGCCGCACCGGGGGCGTTGCTGGTGTTAGCTGGTGCCGGCTCAGGCAAAACTCGGGTACTGACCCATCGCATCTCGTGGCTGCTACAAGAGCAGGGAGAAAGCCCTTACGCCATCTTAGCGGTAACCTTTACCAATAAAGCAGCCAAAGAGATGCGTCAACGTATCGAAGAGCTATCCAATGCACCGATGGGACGGATGTGGATCGGCACCTTCCACGGCCTTGCTCACCGCTTATTACGCGCTCACCACAAAGAAGCCAAGCTACCTGAAGGCTTCCAGATCCTTGATAGTGACGATCAACAACGGCTACTGAAGCGGATCATCCGCAGCCTAGAGCTGGATGAAAAGAAATGGCCACCACGTCAGGCGATGGGTTACATCAACGCCAAAAAAGATGAAGGCCTACGGCCACAACACATTGATGCCAGCTTTCATCCGGTGGAGCGCACCTGGTTAAAGATCTACGTTGCTTACCAAGAAGCCTGTGACCGAGCTGGTTTAGTCGACTTTGCCGAGTTGCTATTGCGCGCCCACGAATTATGGCTTAACCACCCTGCGCTGCTGCGCCACTACCAAAACCGTTTCCGCCATATTCTGGTGGACGAGTTCCAGGATACCAACACCATCCAATACGCGTGGATCCGTATGTTGGCGGGTAACCAAAACAACGTAATGATTGTTGGCGACGACGATCAATCTATCTATGGCTGGCGTGGCGCCAAGGTGGAGAACCTAGCGCAGTTTTTGAAGGACTTCCCTGGTGCAGAAACGGTCCGCTTGGAGCAAAATTACCGCTCTACCGGCACCATATTGAAAGCCGCCAACGCCCTGATCGACAAGAACAGCGATCGCATGGGCAAGGAGCTGTGGACCGACGATGTTGATGGCGACACCATCAGCCTCTATACCGCCTTCAACGAACTGGAAGAGGCGCGCTACATCGTTGGCCAGATCCGTAAGTATCAAGATGAAGGCGGAAACCTGTCTGACTGCGCCATCCTATACCGTTCCAATGCCCAATCGCGGGTTATGGAAGAAGCGTTGCTGCACCGTAGTGTGCCGTACCGGATCTACGGTGGCTTGCGTTTCTTCGAGCGCCAAGAGATCAAAGACTCCCTCGGCTACCTGCGTTTGATGACCAACCGTGATGACGACGCCGCTTTCGAGCGGGTTATCAATACCCCGACCCGAGGGATCGGCACTCGAACCATCGACATCATCCGCTCCACTGCCCGCAGCGAAGGGGTTACCTTGTGGCAATCATGTCAGCGACTATTGGCTGACAGCGGCTTGGCCGGTCGTGCCGCCAGCGCGGTCCGTAACTTTATGGAGCTGATCAGCACACTGGAAGCGGAAACGGAACAGGCCAACCTGAAAAACACCGCCGATCACGTTATTCAGCATTCCGGTTTACTGGCAATGTACCAAGCGGAAAAGGGCGAAAAGGCGGAAGCACGCGTAGAAAACTTAAAGGAATTGGTTACCGCCGCAGGTTCATTTATCAAGCCCGATGACGCCGAAGAGATGGACGATCTTAACGCTTTCTTAGCCAACGCCGCGCTGGAAGCCGGTGAACGCCAAGCCGGTGAGTCGGAAGATGCGGTACAGATGATGACCCTGCACACCGCTAAAGGTTTGGAGTTCCCGCAGGTGTTTATCTGCGGCGTTGAAGAAGGATTGTTCCCATCGCAGATGGCACTTGATGAGGGCAACCGCCTCGAAGAGGAGCGTCGCCTTTGTTACGTCGGCATGACCCGAGCAATGAAAAAGCTCACTCTAACCCACGCGGAGTCACGACGGATCTATGGCCGTGAGACCCTAGCTCGGGTAAGCCGCTTTGTCGGTGAGATCCCTGCGCAATACCTCGATGAGGTTCGCCTCACTACTCAGGTTTCACAGCCGCAGCAAAAGGGACGCTTTAACCAGTCGGAACAGCGCTTTAATGAAACCGGCTTCACCTTAGGACAACGGGTACATCACCCTAAGTTTGGCGATGGCGTTATCCTTAACTTCGAAGGCTCAGGGCCACAGGCTCGGGTACAAGTTGCCTTTGATGGCCAAGGAGTGAAGTGGTTAGTGGTCGCTTATGCTCGGTTGGAGCCGAGATAGTCAATCCCCCCCTTCCTCCATATAAAAGGGCTGTGTACCAATTAAGTGTTGTTCTTTTCAATGCTGTTAAAGCACTGGCTAGGCTCGTCCTAAGGCAAAGGGGGATTCCAAAGGGGGCGGAGCTCCCCCTAATGCATACAAGAATGTGCCGTCGCCACCGCGACATAGCCCCGTTCAAACGCCACAATCAGTAGAGCCCAAGGCTTGATATAAACCCAACACTTAACTGTGACACAGCCTACAAAAATCCCGAGCTTGTGCTCGGGATTTTTATGGTAACTACGCTTCAACCGTATGCGGGTCTTGGTGCACTATCACGTCGGCACCAGGAAACTGGGATTGTATGCGGTCTTCCACCGCATGGGCGATGTCATGAGCCTTGAGCAGCGATAGATTACTGTCGAGATCGATGTGCATCTGCACAAACAAGGTGTTGCCAGCCATGCGAGTACGGAAGTCGTGTAACCCCAGCACATTATCATCGGCCAGTATCAGCGCTTGCACCTGTTGCTGAACCTCAGCATCCGCTTCACGGTCGAGCAACAAATTGACCGCTTCTTTACCCAAACCCCAGGCACCGAAACCGATATAAAAGGCGATGCCGACGGCCGCGGCGCCATCAACCCACCAGAAGCCATACGCTGCCATAATTAACGCGATGATTACCGCCACATTCATTAACAGATCAGAACGGTAATGCAGGGCATCAGCCGCAATAGCGGTAGAGCCGGTTGCAGCAACCGCTTTCTTTTGAATAGTTAACAGCGCCAATGTGGCGACGATGGCAAATATCGACACGCCTACGCCCCAACCGGTAGCACTTGGTGGCACCGGTGAGATAAGTCGCTCAGTCCCAGCAAACAATAGCAGCAGTGCTGAGCCCAAAATAAAGCCGGCCTGTACCAGCGTCGCTAATGGTTCCGCCTTGCCATGCCCCCAACGATGGTGATCATCCGCCGGACGCAGCGCCACTCGTAAGGCATAGAAGTTGATCAATGACGCCGCAGCGTCCATCAATGAGTCGGTTAACGATCCTAATAGGCTGGCTGAGCCAGACATTAACCACGCCATTAGCTTGGTGATGATCAACAAAGTGGCCACCGCGATGGAAGCGCGAGTGGCCAGCTTTATCCAAGATTCATATTGTTCGGGGGTTGCGCGCGCCATCGAAATACCTGTTATAAGCAGAGCCTAAGCGGCTGATGATGCGCGCAGTTTAGCATTACTTGCGAGATTGACGACGCTCCATTCGCTCTTGTTGCTTCGCAGCCAACTCATCGCGTTGTTCTTGAGTTAGGATCTGCATCAACTCGTAGTGGGTTTTCATCTGTTGCAGCTCGCGTTCAGTTTGACGCTGCTGACGTTCAGCGATGATCGCTTTAGCGGCGGTTTCATCGAAGCTGTCTGCATTCATTAGCTCCTGCATCGCGGCGCGCTTAGCTTCACGTTTTGCTTGGCGTTCTTCGGCGCTTGGGCGCTCATCTTTAGGCTGCTTGGCCGCTTTCAATAGGGCTTTAACCTGATCGCGCTGCTCGTCGGTTAGATCCAAGTTGAACAACATCTTATGGATGTTACCGTGGCCGCCACGTTTCTCTGCGTGGTGACGATCACCTTGAGGGCCAGAACGCTCACCATGGTGGTCTGCAAACGCAGTCGCCGACGTGATCATAACTAATGCTGCCAAACCCATTTTAGTGGAACGTTTCATAGTAGAACTCCTCATATTCAGTAGATGTAGCAACGATACCAGCCGCAATGTAAGCTTGGGTGATAACAGCGTAAAGCTGTGTAAAGCTAGCCTTGTGTTGATAATTATTGCGGTTAATCTATGCACTCCAAACGAGCAGGTGGTAACAGATGAATCGAGTATTATTAGTTGAAGATGATCAAGGCTTAAGCGAGCTTTTATCGCAGTTATTACAACTAGAAGGATTTGAGGTGTGTATTCGCCAAGATGGGCCTTCTGGGCTTTTGGCTGCGCGCGAAGGTAAGCACGACATATTACTACTCGATGTAATGTTGCCGGGCATGAATGGCTTTGATCTGCTGAAAACCCTGCGGGAACATGGCAGCAAATTACCGGTACTGATGCTCACGGCCCAAGGGGACGACATGGCCCGAGTAACCGGATTAGAGCTAGGGGCCGATGACTACCTACCTAAGCCCTTCAACGACCGTGAACTGCTCGCACGGATCCGCGCTATCTTGCGGCGCAGTCAAGACAATGCCGAAACACCAGCCCAGATTGAACAAATCAACCACATCGACATTACATTGCTACCGCGCCGACAAGAGGTTCGAGTTAGCGGTGAATTAGTCGAGCTTACCAGCACCGAATACGCCCTGTTATCGTCATTAATTACCCACAGCGGCGAAGTCGCAAGCAAAGAGATGCTATCCCAAGAAGTACTGGGTAAACGCTTGATGCCGTTTGACCGCAGCCTTGATATGCACCTATCTAATCTCCGCAAAAAATTGCCAGGGCGCGCCGATGGTTCAGCACGAGTAAAAACCGTACGTGGTAAAGGCTACATATGGTTGGACTAACAAATAAGTTTAGCCAACTGCTACCGAAACTATTACTGGCATTTTGGATCACTTCTACTCTCACCATTGGGGTAGTCATCGGTTTGCCACTGCTGCAAGAAAAGTGGGACAACGAGCCATTGGCGCCCCACTTTGCCAACCTGCTCCAGCGAGTGGCGATGCGGATGGACAGCAATCCAGAACTCACTATCAATCAAGTTAATAAACTGCTGCGTCGCACCGGTAACTTGGAGCACGAACAACCGCGCCGTCATGACAAGCAAGACGACAAAAATCGCCCTGAGATACCTCAGGTTCAACTCTATTTAATCGATACTGATGGCTCTCCTTCCGAAGAAAATCGCCGCAGGATCCCCCGCTCAGTACGTCAGTTTTTACTCGACTTTGAGCAAAATGGTCCGATGCACCAACGCCAATTTGGCAACAGTTTAGTGTTTGGGCCGAAGCGGTTAGCTGACGGTAGTAGCTTGGTTGGTCGCTTAGACCAACACAATAAACCGTGGTTGTTTGAGCTATTACAACGACCTTGGTTATTACTGATCTTAGCCACCATTGTCTCAACCATCGTCTTTGGTCTTTTGGCGTGGAACCTCAGCAATCCACTGCGGCAGTTACGTCAGGCCACCACTGCGGTTGCCCGAGGAGAACTTGACGCCCGGATCGATGGCCGCATCAGCAAGCGCAGCGATGAGATTGGCCAGCTCGGCCGCAGTTTTAACCTAATGGCAGACTCGGTCAGTACCATGGTCACCAGCCAGCAGCGGCTATTGTCGGACATCTCCCACGAGTTAAGAACTCCGCTCACCCGATTAAAATTAAGTTTGGCTATCGCCCAGCGCAAAGGCCAACAGAGTGACGAATTGACCCGCATTGGGACCGAAGCGGATCAACTCGAAGCGATGTTGCATGAGTTGCTGGCGCTGTCGAGACTAAACCTACAAGCGACCGATCGCAAAATCGACATCGATCTAATTTCGATATTACAGCCAGTGATTGATGGAGCCCAGTTTGAAGCGCAAGAGCTCAACAAGATGGTGGTGGTAACGCAGCCTCAATCGCTGCCCTATTACGGCGTCGACACCCTGTTGCAGCGGATGCTAGAAAATCCACTGCGCAATGCACTGCACTACGCTAACCATAAGGTTCAGGTGACGCTGCGGAAGTCGCTGACTGGGGTAGAGATCGATATTGTCGACGACGGTAACGGGGTACCAGAGCATGAGCTGGAATCGATTTTTCGACCATTTCATCGGGTTGATGATGCCCGCGACCGCAGCAGTGGCGGTTGGGGCCTGGGACTGGCAATCAGCTTTGGGGCGGCCGAAGCGCATCAAGGCACCATCAGCGCCCATAACCAACAAGGCGCAGGCTTACGGGTAACAATCAAGCTACCACTACTGCAGTAATTGAACGCGGCTGCCTGATTTAGCGGCCGCTCAATCCCCCTAAGGTAACCCACAGCAGCACACCGCCAGCAAAGAAGGAAAAAAAGGCACCTAAGGGAAAATCTGGCAATAACATGATCCCCATACCGCATGTCAGCACCATGACGCTGCCACTAATCACTTGTGCTCGATACATATTTCGCCTCTCTGCTTAGCTAATCAAACGTGAACTCAATGTGTGCCGGCGGTATTACCAAACAGTTTGTGGCCATTGCCACAGTAAGCTGTATGAAACTTTACCAAACCACCACCTTAACTACTTACTTTGCAATATTTACGCCATAATCCACCGAATATCCAAAGCTTCGCCACCACACGCCCCATCAGGACGTCTCTATGCGCTATTTATCTGTCATTCTTGTTTCTTTGCTCCTTTGTGGTGCAGCGAATGCACTACCTCGAGCCAATGCCAAATATTCAGTCAAACGACTCGAAAACCCGAACCCCGGCGTCGAACAGCTAGTTCTGCCCTACTTTTTTAGTCCTGACAGCATGGGCTTTAACGTTGGTGTGGGAGCAATCCGCAAAGGTTTGTTGCAAGATCAGATGAGCATTGGTGGCACCGTTTACGGCGGTGATGACAGCTACGGTGCCTTGGCCGGCGTATGGAACTACCGCTTACCAACAACCGAGCGATGGTTTGCCAGCTTTATCGGTTTTGTCGGCGACTTCCCAAATCAGCGAGCTTACGGCGGCGCCTCACTTGTGCCTATCGCAAATGACCACGCGCTGCCTGGCAGCCACAACTCTAGCCCCAATGATTACATTGAGGGCCAAGGGGCATCCAACTTCTGGGATGTAAAGTTAGAGTACGCTCTGCCAATTGGTGCTACCCGTGATGACGCATTACTTCGTTATGAGGTTCGCAATGGTTTGTTGGTGTCTGAACCCACTGGCGGCAAAGTCTGGAACCCATTAGAGAGCGGCGCTACGGTTGCAATATTGCGTCAGTTTAACCGCTACCAAGACTTCAATTTAGACTCAGGTAACCTCGAGGGTACCGTGCACGGGTTAGAACTGGGTTTGTTGTACGACAACACCGATTTCACTCTGAACCCAAGCTTTGGTAGCCGCCAATACCTGTCTGTCTCTCACGATAACGGCTGGCTCGACTCTGAAGAGCAATGGACCTTCCTTAACTTTGAAGCCAGTAAATTCTTCTCGCTGGGCGAATCGGCTACCGCTCACCAGCGCGTCGTGGCGTTAAACTTCTGGACTGGCTACACCCCGAGCTGGGAGGTTGAGGAAGATGCCGCCAGCAATTCCCGCAAGGTTGTCGGTGGTGCACCATATAACGAAGGGGCACGCTTAGGAGGCTTCTTCCGCATGCGTGGTTACGATAACAATCGCTTCCACGATAAGGCGTCGATCTACACCACCGCCGAATATCGCCATACCCTCAAGTATAACCCCGCTGACCACGTGGCCTGGTTCCGTAAGATCCGCATGGATTGGGTTCAATTGGTTGGTTTTGTAGAGGCTGGACGAGTGGGTGAGGCTTACACTTCGGATGAACTATTGCAGGATCTGCACGTCGATTACGGCATGTCCGTGCGGACGATGCTAGCAGGCATGGTAGTGCGTTTCGATCTGGCCAAGTCAGACGAAACCACCAACTTCTGGGTTATGGCCAAACACCCGTTCTAATCCGCTGTGCCAAACGCTCTCGCCATCGGTGGCGGGAGCGTAACAAGTCATCGCTACACTAGCACTAACGAATCCAACACCCCGCGCCCACTGTGAATACCACCTTCATTCTCTGATGCCGGTTTACTGCGGATCAAATAACCCGCATAGCCACCATGATCGGTTATCGCTTCACCACGAAAATGCAGCGTGAATAAGCCAATTTCACTAATGAGGTTTTCCACCACTGCCGGTTGATTGTCTCGTACGGTTAACGCCGGGCGTTCCCGTTCGTGGGGGTAAAGGCGGCGCATCAAGGCCCAGGCATCATATTCCGACTCATTCAACGAGGCCAATTTGGTAAAGATATCGTCACCAAATACCGCATGACCACCGCCTTCACCTTGGTTCTTTAATACCCATTCATCAGCGTTGCCGTGTTCTGCTAGCCAAGCAATGTTGGCTGGCGTTATCGGCTTCATCTGTGCCAATACCGCTTTTATCTGCTTCGCTTCGGTTTCAGTTATTCCCCAGCGAGCCATCTCAGTAGCTGACATTGCGGTAACCAACATTTGCATGGTTTTGCTGGTCGCCAATTGCTGGCTAACGGTCGCGTTCAGTGCCACCTTATGCTGCTCGATAAACACTCGAGTTTGACTGAGAGTATGACAACAGCGAGTCTCGCTGCGATGCTCTAGGTAGTAATCGATATACTGATAACCAGCACGTAAGTAGACCACATCAACCCCACCAACGCCGTCAAGCAGCAAGCGCTGATTCGGGCCACTGGAAAGCTGATCAGCCAGTTGAGCAAAGGTACGGCGTATGGTTCGCACCCCATGTTGCTGCAACGCCACCGCTAACAAATGTTGATCGTAGACGTTATCCTCTTGCTCCTGCACCACCATCACAAACACCGGTTGGCCATGATCCAAGGCGTCGTTACGCACCTTACGAGCTGTGGTCGCGATACCGCGAGCCATCTGTTCTAACCCGTGATTTTCAGCCAAGCGCGCCTGCGGTTGGTCCCCCCACTGCTGGTAAGCCTCGGGCCATTGATCTTGGATATACTTGTGCAACTGATGCGCCAACTGGCCAAATGGCCCCATGCCGGCGGCAATCCCATTAAACTCGATCACCTGAGCGCCATGGCTGCGATCATCCATATAATCGGTGCGCATGATCAGTAATGGTTGCCGCGGTGCCACTTTACCGTCGTGGATCTGGCGATGCAGCTCCAACAGACGCGCAAAAAATGGGTCGGCTTTGCCCATGCTGTTTAAGCTCTGTTGCAGATAGTGATGATCCTCTGATAGCGCATGGATAAGTTTGCCCAGTAATGGCGTCGTCCGCTGCAGCCGTTCAAAGGTGGCGCGAGGGAAGCTGACCGGAGCGAGACTATAAGGGCAGTGACGAGCACTACCGTCGCGATTTTTTATCCCGACCCCATGCATCAACGCCCACTCGCTGGCGTCATCGATCAACTGTTGCTCAATTGCAAGACTGCTAGCTTGGGTAGTAGATATGATGGTCATGTGTACGACTCCGGTAGCCCACCTATAGGGTGGGTAATAATGGTTCGATAAATTGGCTTACTCAGCCAATTTCACTCAGCTGTACTGATAAGACGCAGCCAAGCAGAAAAAGACGCAAATGAATTCACACCGATGCGTTTAAGATGGTGCAAGCCCGCAAAAGTACAACAATTGTTCGAGCCGTAGGCTTAAACGAGACCTCGCTAGCTACCCACGTAGCAATCACAAAAAAGGCTGTGTACCAACTAAGTGTTGTTCTTGCCAATGCTGTTAAAGCACCGGCTAGGCGAGTGTTGATACAAAGGGAAAGCACTACCGCCGTTGAGTTTCTGCCGCATTGGAGCAGTCTAGCGAAGCGTTTAGGGCAGCGACCTAATGCAAGGGGGCGGAGCTCCCCCCTAATGCATACAAGAATGTGCCGTCGCCACGCGACATCGTCCCCTAAAAGCACCGAAGTCGGTAGAACCGAAGGATTAAGATAAACTTCAACAGCTAATTACGACACAGCAAAAAAAACGCCCATCGACAATACCGATGGGCGCTTAGTTTGGTGTGGCTAGGTCGAACTTAGTCGATAACCTTGACGGTATCAGCTGCGCTGCCCCACTCACTCCAGCTGCCATCGTAGACGGCCCAATTTTGCACCCCAATCTCCGCGGCTGCCAAGGCGACAATGCAGGCGGTAACGCCAGAACCACAGCTGTAGATGTGACGGCTGTTACCATCGATTCCTGCATCCACAAACTGTTGGTGCAATATAAATGGCGGCACCAACTTGCCTGACTCAATCAAGCTGGCGTAGTGCAGATTAATCGCGCCCGGCATATGGCCAGACGCAACCTGTGGGTTTGGATCGGCCTCAACACCACTAAAACGCGCCTTGCCACGGGAATCGACAATCACTCGTCCGGCAGCATTAAGCGATAACTGTACTTCGCGCTTGTCCGCCACTCGTTGTGGCTGATATTTAGCGATGAACAGGCCGGGTTTAACTGCCGGTGCATTGCCGGCCGCCAGTTCACCGTCGATGGCAAGCCATGCCGGTAAGCCGCCATTTAGCACCGCCACCTTGTCATGTCCCATCGCTTTAAACATCCACCACACCCGTGCGGCAGTGAATAAACCATGGCTGTCGTATACAACAATAATGCTGTCGTTATTGATACCAAATTGACGCACTGCCTGCTCAAACTTAGCGGCATCAGGCAGCATATGAGGTAACTCAGAATCCGCAGCAATCTCGTTATCGAAATCGAAAAAATGCGCTTGAGCAATATGCTGTTCCACGTACTCAGTAAGACCATCACGGCCACTGCCCTGCATATGCCAGCTAGCATCGAGCAATACCAGTTGTGGGTTGTGTAAACGTTCCGATAACCACTTGGCGGTCACCACATTGGTTTTTAGTTTTAAAGCGCTCATGAGCGGCTCCTTGTCTCAGCAAAAGCGGTTACAACGCACCATCAAAACCAAGCTGACGCCAGGTTTCATAGGCACAGATAGATACCGCATTGGCCAAATTCAAGCTGCGCGCCTCTGGTTTCATCGGAATACGAATACGACAATCCGGTTCAAACACACTACGCACCTCATCTGGCAAGCCACGGGTTTCGGGGCCAAACAGCAGCACATCGTCTTGCAGATAAGTCGGCTCAGTATGAGGGCGGCTACCTTTGGTGGTTAAGGCGAAGATCCGTTTGCCCGTCATCGCTTCTAAAAAAGCATCGTAGCTTGGGTGAATAGTCACATTAGCTAGGTCGCGGTAATCCAATGAAGCGCGACGTAGGCTCTTCTCATCCATGCTGAACCCTAACGGCTCAATCAGGTGCAGATCAGCGCCGCAATTAGCAGCTAGACGAATGATGGCGCCGGTATTTTGCGGCATCACAGGTTCATACAAAGCGATGTGAAACATGATGATAAGGCTCTACGAAATCAGGAATGTGGCTATTGTACCTCAGCCTTTGATCGGAGTTTTGCCCCGATTCCAGCGCATTTGATAAACTAGTCTTAATTCCGAATAAAAAGGTCACCCTATGTCACTGCAAGACCAACTGATGAAGGCCGGTTTGGTGTCGAAACACGACGCTAAGAAAGCCAATAAATCCAAGCACCGCGCCCTAAAATCAGGCAAAAAGGTGATCAACGAAGCCAAGCAAACCGCGGTTGAAAAACGCGAAGAACAAGCCAAGCGCGATCGCGAGCTAAACGCCCAGCGTAAGGCAGAAGCAGATAAAAAGGCGCTCATTGCCCAGATCAAACAACTGATCAGCACTAATAGCCAAGATCGCAGCCGTGGCGAGATCGCTTACAACTTCTCAGACAAAGGCACCATTACTAAGGTGTTCGTTACTGAAGCTCTGCAAAATGGTTTGGTTAATGGCCAGTTAGCAATCGCTAAACTGGAAGACAGCTACCACCTCATCCCAACCGGCATCGCCGATAAGGTGAAGCAGCGCGACGACAGCTACATTGTGCTAGTAAACGACCGCAAAGCTGACACCAGCGTCGATGAAGAAGATCCGTACGCGGACTTCCAGATCCCAGATGATCTAATGTGGTAAGCCCCCTAACTAAAAAACCGGCCGCCAAGCCGGTTTTTTTAGGCTGTGTCGCCGTTAAGTGTTGAGGTTTATATCAACTCTTCGGCTCTACCGATTGCAGTACTCTTAAGGGATTATGTCGCGGTGGCGACAGCACATTCTTATATGCATTAGGGGCGAGCTTCGCCGCCCTTTAGAGTCCCCCTTTGCCTTAGGTCGCAGCCCAAAACGCTTCGCTGGGCTGTTCCAATGCGGCAGAAGAGCAACGGCGGTAGTGCTTTTCCCTTATATCAGAACTCGCCTAGCCGATGCTTTAACAACATTGGAAAGAACAGCACTTAGTTGGTACACAACTTTTTTGTCCATGCAATTACTGCGCTCCGCGCAACAACAGTGGGCTAGCAGCTACCGCAATAGGTTGTGGCACAAACTCGAATCTCAACTTGCCATCAAAATACAAACTGGCGCTGATGGTAACGCTATCGGCCTGAGCGTAATCAACCTGATATGGGAACGGCGGTCCGCCCTGTACCTCTTGCTGTTGCTCACCGAGCAGATTGCCATCGGCATCAGACACTTGAACCGTGAGCTGTGAGCCCGGTGGCGTTAAGATCCGCTCGCGATAAACCACTTCGCCGCTCACTTGCTGATCCTTTATTGGTGCGGGTTGATCGTTACCGCAACCAACCATTACCAGTGTCAACGCTACTGCTGTGACTATTCGATGCATCCTGATCTCCATGCTATTTAAGCTTGAAACTAAGCGACTACCTCGCTAGCTGTTACAGCGAATCATACGCGATAGCATGCACTACACCCACCTATTGCCGTGCAGTGCTGCGTAGCCCTGTCACAACCAGTAGCTTGTCCGCATAACCATTGAACTACAACCTCCATGCCAAACTGTAAATGGCTCATTTTATTGCCACAGCCATCGACCTAAATGCCGCCATTGGGATTTACATCCGCTGGCCGTTCAAGGCAGAGCGCCGGCGTTGGGTACGGCACCAATACACACCAACCAAAACCCTGATCGGAGTCAATGTTTATCGACAAATACCGGCCTACAGTTGATGAGTCGGGACAGCTCACCAAGGAGGTTTCTATGCCCGCAAAACGCACAGAACAGATAAGGAACATCGCCCTGCTTGGCCATGCCGGCAGTGGCAAATCTAGCCTCATTGAGGCACTACTTTTCCGCGCGAAGGAGATCCCTAGCAAAGGCAGGGTCGCGGACGGCACCAACCATGCCGACTTCACCCCTCAAGAGATTCAGCATCACCACAGCCTCGAACCCTCGCTCCTCTCAGTAGATTACCAGCAACAACACATCAACTTTATCGACAGCCCCGGATTGCCCGATCTGTTTGGTCGCGCCCAGTTAACGCTGCCTGCGGCGGAATCGGTAATGTTGGTCATTAACGCCAACCGCGGCATTGAGCAGATCACTCGGCGAGCGTTTCAAGAAGCCCGCCATCACGGCAAAGCGGTGTTGATTGTGGTTAACCAAATCAGCAATAACTTGCCCGCTTTAGAGATGCTGCTGGAACAGATCCAAGAGCAGTTTGGCCACGGCTGTTTGCCAGTCAATATTCCGAATGTCGATGGCTCTAGTGTCCTCGACTGTTACTTCACTCCCCAGCAAGACGACATTCCGCTCTTTGGTGATGTTAAGGACTGCCACGATGCCTTAGTCGATGTGGTTGTTGAACAAGATGAAGCGTTAATGGAGCTCTATTTAGAGCAGGAAGAGTCGGTTACCCCAGCACAGCTACACGCCCCGCTTGAAGCAGCGTTACGCCAAGGCGAGTTAGTGCCAGTGTGCTTTACCGATGCCGAAGCGCAAGTTGGTATTGGCCATTTGCTCAATGTGTTATGCCAAGCGATGCCAAATCCACTGGAAGGTTCTGACGCTGAATTTGTTAATGCTAACGACAAATCGATATCGATCAGTGCCGAGCCAGACGCACACTTATTAGCCAACGTATTTAAGGTCACAATCGATCCCTATGTCGGCAAACTGGGAGTATTCCGCATCCATCAAGGGCGGATGTTCAATGGCCAGAAGATCTTTGTTGGTGCCGGTCGTAAGCCAGTTAAGGTAACTCACCTATTCAAGTTGCAAGGGGGCGAGCAGATCGCCGTTAATGAGGCACTGCCTGGTGATATTTGCGCCCTAGCCAAAGTAGATAATCTGATGGTTGGCGCCATATTGCACGATCACCATGAGGAAGATGAGTTCCGTATGCTCGCTCCAGAACTGCCACAACCATTGTTTGGCTTAGCAGTGGCGCCGAAGAAACGCGGCGATGAGCAGAAACTGGCGGAAGCATTACAAAAGTTGGTTACTGAAGACCCAAGTTTGCACATCCATCACGCCAAAACCGAAAACCAAACGGTACTGCAAGGCCTTGGCGACACCCACGTCCAGATTGCATTGGAGAAAGCACAACAACTCTTCAACGTTGATATGACCACCGAAACCCCAGCAATTGCCTATCGCGAAACCATTTGTGGCAATGGTGTGTCTCGCTACCGTCATAAGAAACAGAGCGGCGGCGCCGGCCAGTTTGGGGAAGTTGAGTTACGCGTTGAAACGCTGCCTCGTGGCAGTGGTTTCCAGTTCGCCTCAGAAGTGGTTGGTGGTGCGATTCCGAGCCAGTTTATTCCTGCCATCGAGAAAGGTGTCCGTGAGGCGATGACCGAAGGCGTATTAGCGGGCTTCACCATGCAAGATTTGCGAGTAGTGGTGATGGATGGTAAGCACCACCCGGTTGACTCCAAAGAGATCGCCTTCTTTACTGCCGGTAAAAAGGCCTTTCTCGAAGCGGTCCAGATGGCACAACCGGCTCTGTTGGAGCCAATTGTTGATCTGCACGTGGTAGTCGCCCAAGACAAGGTCGGTGATATTACCGGTGACTTAAGCGCTCATCGCGCCATGGTTTGTGGCACTGTTGCCGTTGCCAATAATCAGGTTGATATTAGCGCCGAGGCACCGTTAGCCGAATTAGACGACTACGCCGTACGCTTAAAGGCGATGACCGGTGGCGAAGGTGAAATGAGCATGGAGTTTGCCCGTTACGAAGTCGCGCCAGAGCTGGTAACTGAACGGTTAATCAGTCACTAAAGTACATACCACAATAGACGCGGCGGCTTCGGTCGCCGCTTGTGCCGCTGCAACTCACCTTTTACCTTACCATGTTCCTACTGTTGCCATTGAAGATCTCGATATGAACCTACGCCTTGGTATTGTCGCTATACTGCTAAGCTTTCACGCCTTCGCCGCCGATCCCATTTTTGCTATTAATGGCCTTAGAGTCGGCCAGCAAGCGGACTCTCAAGGCTTAACCGGTGTCACCGTACTGCGCTTTGATCAAGGCGCAACCGCCGCCGTCGATGTTCGTGGAGCTGCTCCTGGAACCCGTGAAACCGATCTCCTCAAGCCTGAAAACTTGGTTGATAAGGTTCACGCAATTGTCCTGTCCGGCGGCAGTGCCTTTGGGTTAGATGCCATGAGTGGCGTGGCGGCACAACTTGAAAGTGAAGGCGTCGGTTTTGATGTTGGCATCGCCAAGGTGCCTATCGTTACTGGCGCAGTCTTATTTGATCTGGCGATTGGTGATGCCAAGGCACGGCCAGATTTTGCCATGGGTCAAGCCGCCACCAAATTGGCTCAACGCAGCGTCTTTACTCAGGGCAATGCCGGTGCCGGCATGGGCGCAACCGTGGGCAAAATTCGTGGCATGGAACACGCTACTAAAGCTGGGATTGGTCGCGCCGTCGTTAGCTTAGATAACGGCGTTGTTATTGCGGCAGTGGTGGCTGTTAATGCCTGGGGCGACGTAATCGCGCGCAACGGAGCGCTGCTCGCCGCCAGCCGCGATAACAGAAACGGCTTTATCAATGGCACGGACCTGCTCTTATCGGGTTTTAACGCCCAAGGTTTTGCCGGTCGCAACACCACCATCGGCGCCATTATCACCAACGCCACACTCACCAAAGTTGAGGCACTGAAGGTCGCACAGATGGCGCACGATGGTTACGCTCGAGCAATTCGGCCGGTGCACTCGATGTACGACGGCGATGCCATCTTTGCCGCAGCAACTGCTGAGGTTGCGGCAATGGACATCAACACCTTAGGGGTAATTGCTGCCGAAGTGATGGAGCAAGCGATCCGCAATGCGATTACCCATGCTCGCACTGTGGCTGGTTTTCCAGCAGCTAACCAGATAGGTAAACCAAGCTCTTGAATACAAAAGTAAGTTTTTGCAAAAAAAGGTAAAGCAACTCGGCCTAAAGCACTCTTATAGGCACACTGAAGACACCACTGTCGGATAGGATTTGTCGTGCTGAATAAAATCTTAAGCTGTTGCTCGTTGGCACTGCTGTTGGGTGTTAGTGGTTGCAGTAGCAAGCCAGAACGTCCAAACCACCTGTTTCAGAGCTATGTTGATGCCGCTGGGATCACCCATTTTCAGCTCAACTACTTTGGTAATGGCAGCAAGGAAGAGCAGCCAACAGCCAAGCAAGACAAATCGGAACGAGGCGGAAAAGGTGGCGGTGGCAAAGGCGGCGGTGGCAAAGGTGGTCCACCACCAGGAGGCGGTAAAGGTGCCCGAGGTGAAACCGCCAAGAATGAGTCGGAACGACCAGTGCCCCAATATGAAGGGATTGAAAGCGAGCATTTTCTCATGCAGCTGTTGGATAATGAGCTCGAACAACGCCAACTGTGCATCGCTGGCTATAAGGTCACCGAACAGCGGCCAACTCAAAATGGCGCAGTGATGCTAGGCGAATGTACCCAAACAACCGCTATGCTAGATTAAGCGGCTCCGAACTACAGGTGCAATGTTCTTTTTTGCATCCACACCAAGGAGTTATTGGTGAATGGAATCATCCATACTGCGGTATTATCATCTTGATAGACACGGAAAAACACCAGCTCTGCCAAGCTAAGTTCACTTTTCCTAAATGAGCGATAGAGCTTATTCGCCATTTTCGACAGTCGATTGGGTGAACTGAGGTCGACCGAAGTCAAATCGACGGTAAAACGGCTTACTGGTCGCTCGCCCCAGTATTCTTGAGTTTCGATATAGCGGCCATGAACTCGATATTTCAATGGTGTGGTAAAGCAATCTTCGTCAGTCACGCAGGCGGCAAAATAGAAGAGGCCACTATTATCTTCTTGCGGCACCGCGGAGATCCGCATATCGGCTCGCGCAATGACGAGTGTCATTCCAACCACAGACGAAGTTACAAAAACAGACCGGACTCGAAAGCCAGGTCTGTCATGAAAATGTACTCTGCAGACAATTTACTTTACTTGGCAAACACGCTGTTGGGATTGATGATCAGAGCACGGTAGTGGGGTTTGTGCGGCTTGTCGGTGCGTACATCAATCTCAACCATGATTTCCTTAGAGTCGTAGTCAATCTCGGTGAGCTTACCTACAGTCGGGGTTGGCCCTGGCTTGAATAGGTCAATAGACCCGGAGAAGTTAAACATGGTGTTGCGGTCAGCCCTGTACTCAGTAATGGAAGTCACGGGGCTGTACCAATCGTAGCCTTTCTCTTTCCCGTATTCCCAGATCTGCTCAATAGTACCCTTATCTTCGTCGATTTTATATTCAACGAAACGGGAGTATTTCATGGTTGGCATAGCCGGCTGTTCCAAGTTGCGGCCATCACCGTTATCGAACACGGTCAGAGTACCCTTGGGAGATAACCAAGCGGTGTGCTGAGTGTAGGTCCAGTCGAAATCGGTGCCTTCACAGGTCGCGCCCTTACAGTTCAGCTTGTTGCCCTCGTTATCAACCGGGGTCAGTACCTTATCGGACAGTTCGCCCCAACCCACGTCGGGTGCCTGAATCCACTTCACTTCCATATCGCGGCCCACTTTTACTACGCCCTGATGACGTAGGGAGACGATGATAGCGTCGTCCTTAGGATCGTACTCAATAGAGTTGATGTGGGCCCAGTTACGGCCAGGACCAACACCCAGAGCATCACCGAAGGGGGTGTCAGGCTCCAGTTCGGCGGTTTCACCAACGTGGTTTAGGTCCACGTTTAGGCACACCGCGCCTTGGTCCAAGGCACCTAGCAAATCGTCACGCAGGGGATCCAATATCTTGTTGAAATCCCAAGCTTCAATCAGGTTGCCCTGACGATCGATTTCTATCACTTGGTCACGCACCGTGTGCACGTGCTGCCCGTCTTCCCGCTTATAATTGGCCTTACCGGCGCGGATCAGAATGGTATCGTTTGCAGTGTAACGGGCCTCGTGAGAACCGTCCACGTATCCTCCGGGCAGACGCTTGAAGGTGATAACGCGACCAAGCATGTCGACCTCACCCCAGCTCTGACCTTGTACGAAGACAAAGGTACCGTCTTTGGTTTCGCTGAGGCCCATCAAGTAACCTCGACTGTCCATATTACGATCGTAGCCCTCATAGGTGGCATCTTGGTTCAGCCACCAGCGGTATTCACCCTGAGTGTCGATCATGTAGGTCATAGGAGCCGCTTCGAAAGAGGCGGAGCCGGTTGCTGGCGAGGGGTCAAGCGGGTGGGCGTTCTGGGGTTTTTGACCGGACCAATGCATGTCGGAACCGTGGAAAGTATTGGTAGAAGAGTTCACCAAGTACAGACGATCTTTAAACTGCTTGTCGACTTTTTTAACGTCGACTGGTTGCATGATGGATTGGGAGCGATTATCAATGTAGTGGTTGGTCAGGCTGCCCGTCAGAATTTTGTAATTCTCTTCAAACTTCTTACCGTCTTTAGTGAACTCAATGGTCACCTTGTTTTCGTGGTTGGCATACATCCCCCACACCGGGATGCCATCGTGAGTCAGAATGGAGGTTTTACCCACATCGTATTCAATGTCCACGCCCTTATGTCCTTTGCCTTGAACAGTAACGTGCACGTCGCTCAACTCGGCTCCGTCACGCAAGATCACTGCTGTCAGCGGGGCATTGTCGTAAGGGTTGACGATCACCGCACCCAGTTCGCCTACGGCAGGGGCTGGCGGGTATCCGGCGGCGTTTACGGTGGCAGTTAGGCCCAAGCCTGCCAAAGTGGCTACAGTGACCAGAGAAACAACGGATTTTTTCATTATTAATACCCTATTGGTTTTGTATGATAGCAGTTAATAAAGTGGCTGGTGCTCGTCTGTATTTCGCCAACTCAGAACTACAAATAATCAGCGCGAGCTTGCCTTGAGGTCACTATCTCCGTAAGCCTCTAGATAAAATGAGACAGAGATCACTCTCAAATGATGTGGCGAGGTAGCAATCCTGCTTTTTATGACTACTGATATGATTCGATATGGATAATTAAATTTTTAATAATCGTAATTATTTTCTTGATATTCATTGGTGAGCATTACTTCCTAATTATTAAGATAAAAAATTATTCTATTTATCAGATGTTGAATTATTAACTGGCAAAGAAGCTAATAAAAAGGCTGTGTCGCAGTTAACTGTTGCAAGTCTATACTTAGAGTGTCTCCTGCTTCGGGGGGCTCAGACATGAAACAGCATGATTTTGCAGAACTGCTGCATCACGTTGAGGAGTTGTCGCCCAGTCAGCGTGAACAACTCCTCAATCTTCTGCGCTTTGACGGCTCTTCTGCCAGTAAATTTCTCATAGAAAATCACCCAGACACTTGTCCTCACTGCCGCTCAGCCGAATGCGACTTTGGGGTTCCACATCCAAAATGTGAACGCTTACGACAGTCTCTTGAAAAGTTGGATAGCTCGATTTCGGGGCGTCACGACCAAATACCTGCATAACTACTTGAGGTGGCACCGAATGTTAGACCGGTATCGGTACCAATTCGACCAAAGGCAGCGCCTTAAAGAAGTTGTTGGATGGGATGCAACAGCTAATTAAGACACAGCCCTTAATTTTGGCGATGGCTACGCCGCGATCCCACTTGGCCAGCAGTTTCCGGACTTCGGAAGAGTCCTTCTTGGCGTTGTAATCCGCTTTGGAAATACCGGCAGCATCTAGACCGAAGGAAACGGCCTCTTCGGAGGTTTTGAATTTAATCTTGTCGTCGTGGATATGCTTGTAGTAAGCCATCTGGCTTGCTTGTACTGCTTGTCACCCGTGGCCTTGGCGACAACTAGCAAAGTTGGTTTTTCTTTACCGAACAGAGGCTTATTAGTGATGCGGTAGGCATTGTACTCCACGCTAGAAGGCAGATTCTTGGTGTAACCGGGAATAACAACCTTTTCGTACTTGTAGCAGAATGGGCAGTTAGTGGAGTACACCTTGACCACGCTATCTCTCGCCTAGAATGCTTCGTTACCTAAGGTGATGTAATGGGTACCTTCCTCGTAATCAGCAGCGAAACCGGAGGCGGAGAGAACTCGGGCTGCGGTGGCAGTCAGTTTGGCGAGAGAGAATTTCATGATGTTGACCTCGGAAAAGTTAGGGCTTCAACGCGGCCCTATACCGCTGTTGGCCGCCACAATACGTCCCTTTCCGAGGCAAAAATAAGATCCACATCACCTACCATTCCCCTTTAGCATGGAGGAACTGGACATTTTTGAGTCCACATAGATTTCGCTTCGACGTAGCAAATTCTCCCTGTCCGTTACCCAACCTTTCAATATCCACACGTGACTACTTCTCACCCAAAAAACCGCAATGCGGTGTGTGAAAAGGGTGCAGTGTTGTCGCTCAGTTTTGTCTGGGCATGACCATATGTTCGGCTTCAGCTTGCACTTGTTCCAAGGTCGCTTTGACCTCCTGGCACAGCCATTGGTGAAAAGCAGAATTCTGGTGCGAAGCTGGGTAGATGCCGTAATGAATGGACTTGACCTGTTCCAATTCCTTGGGGCCGTGAAACAAAACCAACCTATCTTGGAACGCCGATAAACCAACCTGGGAGGTGTAAAGCAGTGCATTTCCTCGCTCTATTATATTCACCAAGGCTGGCAAATAGTCTGCTCGTGCAACTACCTTGGGGAAGAGTCGCTTCTGTTCCGATACAACTTCGATAATGTTTTTACTCCGGTTCGGGTTGTACACCTGTTGCACTACCCAAGGATATTGGCATAGGTCCATCAGAGTAATGTTACGTCGTCTCAAGATGGGGTGGTGGGGGCGGCAAGCCATCAATCGCTGTGCAGGCCCAAGAGCTTCTGAAGTGATCATGGGGTCATCCGGTACGAAGTTGTGCACGGCGAAGTCGAGGTCATCTTGCCTTAGCTTGTCCAGAGTTTCCGACGTCCAGGTACTGAAGCTCAACTCCAGGCCGGGAGCCTGATGGTGTAATCGTTCGAACAGCCGTGGAATCAGGCCCACTGCCATTGGTTCAATCACTGCAATGTTAACCTGACCAACATAGTCGGTAGGATTAAACTCCTCCTTGGAGTTGTAGAGATGCTCAACGGCCCCTAATACTTCAGAAATTTGAGGATAGAGCCTTAGAGTCTTGTCATTAGGCACTAATCCTTCTCTGCTACGAATGAACAGAGAATCATCAAAGATTTCCCTGAGCTTCTTCAATTCGTAACTCACTCCCGACTGAGACAGATTCAGCTTCGTAGCAGCTTTCTGGGTAGAACCTTCCTCCACTAATACCTTCAGTAATCGTAGAGATCCCACTTTCAAATCATTAAGGTTCGGCAAAGCAAATTCCTCCTTGGTCAGTAACGAAGCTGTAATTATTTGGAATCAAGTTTGTCAAATTACCTTGCCGACTTTTCAACGATAGGCAAGAGCTAGGCCAAGGTATTCTATATCGAAGCCAAGAAGAGATAGCTTTGTTCGGTGTGAAAGATATCCCAATTAAAACAATCGCCTTCATCTCGTTTTCGCAAGTGCAAGTAGTGGGCAGCGACTACATAACTGCCCAATCCATAGAGATCTCATGTCAGCTTTTACCCTACAACGGTCATTGGTGAACCGAATCTGAGTGTCAGGAACTGGCCGAACAGCGACCGTTGAGGCAGTGTTAGATCGTAAGCGCTGTCAACGGCGCCACTAAAAGTGTAGCGATAGGTGCCATCGTTACGATCCTCTAGCTCACCAGCACAGCTATCAACTTTGCACTTTTCATACCCTAACACTTGCCATTGCGAGCGCTCACCTTCGTTTTCGGCTTGTAGCTGGGCTGCTTGCACCTTTAACCCGTCGATACGCACTAGCGGCAAAGCCAATTCATTGTAAGCGGCAAATTCAATAGTTAAACGGCCATCAACCACTGTACTTGCGGTTATCTCAACATCAACGGTTTTTGCTTCATCGGTAACCAATGGAGCAGCATCACCAGGGATCCCCGGAGCCCCAGGAGCACCATCTTTACCATCATCGCCGTCTGAGCAACCCACTAGGCCTAACAGTAACGTGGACGCCAATATCGCGGTGATTCGATTCACTGCAAAAGTCATCATCTATCCTCATCATCAACTGCTGCGACATGGGCCGCAGCGAACGGTGACATTGTGAATTTTTGCAAGCAGCACTGCTGAGGGCACAAGTGGGGTTAACGAATAAGTGAAGGTTTAAGGTAATTATTCAGGCGATTTAAGCACTTTTAAGAGCAAAGGCAGTGGTGGGAAGTTATAAAAAAATCTAAAAAACCTTTATCTTTATATACTTACTTTTATTCGGTATGGCTTAGGCCTAATCGACACTGCGGCGTTAATGCATCTAGATGTCGACTACGATGATACCTTTATCAGTGGCATACATGGCTTAGCTAGCACACCGAGGCCAATGATTCGCCAGTGCATCCAAGTCAGGCGCCACTTGATATTAAAAATAGCTGATAGCAAGTGGCATTAATAAGCGACAATTGACAAGTAAGCAGATTATTACTGCAACTCTTGGGCGTTCATCTCTACCGCCCAAATATGTTCATCAACATCAAAGTTTCGTAATGAAGTTTCAACTTCATCACATATATTCATTACTCGCTTAAAGCTGTCGTTAGTTAATGGCGTCTGCCAGCTTAATTCTTCCAAGCTAAATGACATCACCTTAAACACACGTTCCATAGGCAAACTTATCGCCTCATCGCGGAAGCTGTAATTATTACTGAACAGCGAGAAGCCTCGCTCAACGCAAGTAACTTCATTGAGACACTGATGAAGGTGATCGTCATCGGCCACCAGCTCGCCATTAGCGCGTGCCATCTGCAGGAAGTTCAGGTTACTTTGGTACCAGCTATCCAGCAGTTTGCGAGTAATAGCAATACGGCTATGCGACGCATGTTTCCATACGCTCGGCATGGCGGCCAAAAACTGTACACCCCCCAAATCACTTTGCTTATGTTGGCGCCGAATCCAGATCATCTGCATCGCCATAAACCGCTCTGCTATAGACTCCTGCCGCAATGCAATCTCTTGGCAGGCTTTAACCCCAAAGGTTGCCATCACCCGATTAAACAAGCCAACCGCGATATCTTCTCGTTTAGCAAAGCTGCCATAAAGGGTATTGACGGAGCACTCAGCTTGGCGCGCTAACTCTAGTAAGCTCAGTGAGAACAACCCTCTCTCAACGATCGCTTCCTCCGCTTTATCTAGAATCATTCTGTCTCGCTGTTTCTTCTGCTCAACCCGGCCCATGGCAATGTCCTTATTTAAAAAGTATTGAAGCATTGTTTATCAAAGACACCGAAATTTCTGTTAACTGAAGCCAATTCAAGCCGCGACTAATAGTATCTGGTTCACAGATCTCTTATTTACGTCACGAAAGTGAAAAAAATTACTCACCCAAATGATAATTACTGAAATAAATAACGGAAACTTCTTTGAGCAAAGCCACGGCTCATAAATTAAGCCTATAAATATCACTATTTTACAAACCAAGCTGACATTTATAACGGTGACTAACATTCTTCTAATCACATTCTTATCGGCATCAAATTTCTATTCTGCTCTGCAACGAATACAGGGAGCAGTGGCTAATCCAAGGCGCCCTAGAGTCTGAGTTATGGCCCGAAGAAGCGGCCAAGGAGAAAGAATGAAATCACTACAAACTGCCACTTTAGTTGCAAGCTTGCTGGCGCTGCCCGGTGCAAATGCCGCCATGCTTGCAGTCGAAGCTGGGGTAATGGATTGGGGCAGCAAAGCCGAAAACTACTTTGGCGACGCTAAAAGCAGCAACCCATTCATCAAAATTAAGGCCGCTACCGGCTCGGAGTTTGGCGACATCTATGGCCACTTCGTTCTCGAGGATTTCGACGATAGCGACTTGATGGGTAGTGAAATCAATGTAATTGGCCAGATCAACATGGGCCAAACCGATTTCAATTGGTACGGCCAGATCTTCAGTAAGACCAAACCTAACTGGTCTGAAACCAACACCTTATTAGGCTTTAGCCACGATAAAACCTGGGACAACGGTATCTACACCCAAGTTGCTGTTGCTGGCCACATCGTTACCTCTGATTACCAACATTTTGGCTTCGATGTTAATGGCTTTAACGGCGGTTACGCCTACTTCGGCATCGATAAGACCTTTGCCATTGCTGACAGCGCACTCAAATTATTGTGGTGGCAAGAGCACTACTTTGGTCGCGACGACGACTACTTGATAGTCGCTGGTGACGGTGAAGACCACGGCTTCAATGGCAAGCTAGAAGCCCGTTACTTCATTGGCGATACCGGTTTGTCGGCGGCTCTGGCTTACCGCTACGCCGAAAATAACATGGGTAAGCAGGGTTACCACGACGCCATCTTCTACTCCATGCAGTACAACTTTTAACTGATTACTTCGACCGAATTAAATAGAGATATATAGGAATTAACGTTATGAAAAAGACAATTCTAGCAACCTCATTAGCATTGGCTGTGGTTGGATTTACTGGTACTGCAATGGCTGGCGGCGGTGATGATTGGGCAGATAAATACCTAACTACCGTACAAACCCAAGGTGAGATTGGCATCGTTAAGGTTAACCCATACGACTTTGCCCCCCTGACGGCTATCATCGACCTCAACGGCTTTGAGATCTCTGACGTAAGCGTACGTGTTGTACCAAAGAAAGGTGGCGCCGAGATCGCTTACCCAGTGGACAAAGTAGCACTGACTACCCACAACGGCATTCCAGTATTTGGTTTGTATCCCGATTACAAAAACACCGTAGAGGTGGAGTACGTTAAAAATGGTAAGAAGATCAAAGAAGATTACACCATTCACACTGCACCGCTAAAGCCACTGTTGTTTGATGGTCAGGTACGTACCTTCCCAGAAGTAAAACCAGTTAAGGTTGATAAGAAATTCAAAGACCGCCTCTACATGGTTAACCACCTAGGAGCCGATGAAGGCACCATTGGTTGGGATAACTATCCAGTCGTATTCGTGGCCGACACCACCGGTGAAATCCGTTGGTTTATGGATTGGGATAAGGTCTACGACCAAGACACCACCAAAGGCATCGCCATGGGGTTCCACTTAGCTGAAAACGGCGAACTGTACTGGGGTCAAGACCATTACTACGCTCGCTATGACATGCTGGGTCGTAAAGTGTTCAAGCGTGATATGCCACGGGGCTTCACCGGTTTCTCCCATGCAATGAAAGAGATGCCAAACGGCCACTACTTGCTCCGCGTTGCCAAAGAAAAATACCTGCGCGAAGACGGCAAGCGTGTCGACACCGTCCGTGACCACGTAATTGAAGTAGACGCCACCGGTAACGTGGTACACGTTTGGGATTTCAACAAGATCTTCGACAACATGCGTGATGACCTGCTATCTGGTTTGGATGCTGGCGCCGTTTGTCTGAACGTTGATGAAGGCCACGCTGGCGAAACCATGGACATCGAGCCTGATGCCCCATTCGGTGACCTTCCTGGGGTTGCGGCAGGACGTAACTGGGCGCACATCAACTCAGTTGATTACGACCCATCTGACGACTCCGTTATTGTTTCGATGCGCCACCAAGGCACCGCTAAAGTCGGTCGCGACGGTGAAGTTAAGTGGATTCTGGCCGCAGATAAAGGCTGGGGCGACCTATCTGACAAGGTACTGACGCCGGTAGATAGCAAAGGTAATAAGCTAGACTGTGATGACAATGGCCGTTGTGCAGGCAGCGACTTCGACTTCCCTTGGACCCAGCACACCTCATGGCTGACCAGCCGTGGCACCTTGGTTTCCTTCGATAACGGCGATGGCCGCCACTTCGAACAGCCTGCAATGCCAACAATGAAGTACTCTCGTGGTGTGGAATACAACATCAACGAAGACAACATGACCGTTGAGCAGACTTTCGAATACGGTAAAGAGCGTGGTTACGAGTGGTACTCTCCAATCACCTCCAACATCGAATGGCGTGAAGACAAAGACACCTTCTTCATGTACTCCGCGTCAGCTGGCCTGTTCACTGGCGAACCAGGTAAGCACTTCATCAACGAAGTTGCCGAGAACGGTAAAGTGAAGGTAGAGCTTACCGTTAACTCAATGGCTAAGACCGAGCCATCTTACCGAGCGCTGATTGTTGAGCCGGGCAAACTGTTCAACTAACCCCAGCGTAAACGCAACAACCACAACCTAACCCAGCAAGCCGGACCTCGTGTCCGGTTTGTTGGGTTAATGACGCTGTTACCTAACGCGATTAAGCCATCTATCGTATCTTGAGTTAAGCATAACAGTGCACAGGAGAGAACAACTGATAGCCAGTCTATTAACGAGCGCTATTTGAGTAGCTGGTTTTCGAGCCAAGAACTAGCACGGCTGCGAATTGCCTCCAACTTAGCCTCTACGTCGCAACGCTGACAACAAGCTGGAAGACTATTCAGGTATTGATAGCTAAAGAAGTGATTGCAGTAGGCGGAGAGCAGAAAACTTAAGACTCATTACTTAGCTGGCAAATAAATTGGTCAACATCAAAGGCTAACAACTCTGGCATTACGCTATCGATCAAATCAATTACGGTACAAAAATTAATATTTTCAATATCAATTTTCCAATCCAAAATTGGAAAGCAATCAAGTAGATCTTCAAATAGATCCTTTAGTGGCGCCTCAACTACCGCATCCCGAAAAGCCTTATTGTTACTAAGAACACAATAGCCTCGCTCTAACACATACATTTTCCGGAGCATTCGGTCAATCTGCTCATTATCACCATGAAAATAACCTAGTTGGCGTCCCTTTTTTACGAACTCAACAATTTTGTTATTACTCATTTTCATAATACGTCGAGTTACTGCATTTTTATCATGACTGGCGTTATCCCAAACCTTAGGGTTTGAGCCAACAAAAGCGACGCCACTCTGATGCATCTCATTTTGATGAACCGAAGCGGCACAGAGCATCATCGCTAGTAAGCGTTCGACAAAACCTGCAGGAGATTGACTAAGTAGTTGGATAGAGTGTAGATACCAACGGCTTACCCAGCGATCAAACAAGCTAATGGCCACATCTTCTCGATTTGGAAAGTGACTATAGAGTGTGTTTACTGGACATGCTGCGAGTTTGGCCAACTCAGGTAAGCTTAATGAGTACAGGCCTTTCTGTGACACCAATTGCTCAGCACAATCTAGAATTCGCTTATTACGCTCTCGCCGTAACTCAAATCTATTCATATTATTATTTTCGGTAACCATTATAGAGTTGACGATTATTGCTTTAGCTGTGAATAACAATTGTGATAACCATCTGCCTTTGTGAAAACGTACTTTAAAGCAGCACAAATTGCGACCTTAATCAAGAAACAAACCCGTAAACATGAATACCTTTCAATTCCCGTAGAAATATAACTAAGCTCAACTACAAGACAATTATTTGAGTTACATCACAAATAAATGGAAACTTATTTCATGTTTGTATTCCTACTATCCATTTATCTCTCTTTATTTTGCCATTTATTCCATAACAGTCGTTGTTTATCGCATTTATAACTGTTGGTGCATCACGCCTAAAGCGAGCTACAAGCCATACCATTTTCATCATCACGTCGAACCTAAAAATAACGAGATGAAAATGAAAAAGAACAAACTCGCTATCACACTAAGTATGCTCCTACTTAGTGCCTCAGCAAACGCTGGTATGGTTGCTGTAGAAGCCGGTGTCATGGATTGGGATGGTAAAGCCGAACAAAGTAAGGGCGAAAGTCCATTTGTAAAAATTAAGGGAGCTACTGGCTCAGAATTTGGTGACGTCTATGCGCACTTAGTACTAGAGGATGTCGACGACAACGACCTCCTTGGTAGTGAGATCAACATTATTGGTCAAATCAACATCGGTGCCACTGACTTTAACTGGTATGGGCAGGTATTCAACAAACAAAAGCCTACATGGTCAGAAACCAATACCTTCTTAGGCGGCAGTTGGGATAAAGGGTTCGACAACGGCGTATATGCTCAAGTTGCCCTTGCTGCACATGTCGTTACCTCTGATTACGAAATCTACAACCAAGACGCCAACGGTTTTAACGGCGGCTACTTCTACATGACTCTTAATAAAGGCCTTGAGATTGGCGGACAGCAGTTCTCCATCAATTGGTGGCAAGAGCATATGTTTGGCTTCAACGACGATTATAAAGAGTTCGCCATGTACGGCGAGTCTCATGGTTTCAACGGCAAGCTGACTGCTAAATGGCACATCGATAACAACTTAACTGCAGCGCTCGCTTACCGCTATGCGGATAACAACCTCGGTATTCAGGGCTACCACGACGCTCTGTTCTATTCCATGCAATACAACTTCTGATCAATCCAATTTAGCAGGACAATAATTATGAAAAAAACTCTATTAGCGACCTCTTTAGCACTCGCCACCCTAGGCTTTAGTAATGTCACTCTTGCCAGCAATGGTGATGATTGGGCGGACAAATACCTTACTACCGTACAAACCCAAGGTGAGATTGGCATCGTTAAGGTTAACCCATACGACTTTGCTCCACTGACGGCCATCATCGATCTAAACGGCTTTTCCATCTCTGACGTTAAGGTACGTATTGAGCCGAAAAAAGGCGGCGCGGTGATCGAATACCCAGTCGACCAAGTGTCGCTGACTACCCACAATGGTATTCCGGTATTTGGTTTGTATGCCGACTACGACAATACCGTAATGGTGGAATACGTTAAGAATGGCAAGAAGGTAAAAGAAAACTACAAGATCAAAACCGCCCCAGTCAAACAACTGTTGTTTGATGGCCAAGTGCGCAGTTTCCCTGAGGTAAAATCAGTAAAGGTTGATAAGAAATTCAGAGATCGTCTGTACCTAGTAAATCACATGGGGGCTGATGAAAGTACCAAAGGGTGGGATAGCTACCCAATGATCTTCGTAACCGACACCGCTGGTGAAGTTCGTTGGTTTATGGATTGGGACGCGGTGTACGACCAAGACACTACTCCTGGGGTTGCCATGGGTTTCCACCTGTCTGAAAACGGCGAACTGTACTGGGGTCAAGACCATTACTACGCTCGCTATGACATGCTGGGCCGCAAGGTCTTTAATCGCGAGATCCCTCGAGGATTCACCGGCTTCTCTCACGAGATCCAAGAGATGCCAAACGGCCACTACTTGCTCCGCGTTGCCAAAGAAAAATACCTGCGCGAAGACGGAAAACGTCTTGATACCTGGCGAGATCACGTGATTGAGGTCGATACCACCGGCAACGTGGTCCACACTTGGGACTTCAACAAGATCTTTGACAACATGCGCGACGATCTTTTAGCTGGCCTCGACTCTGGTGCCGTTTGCCTCAACGTTGATGAAAGCCACGCTGGCGAAACCATGGACATCGAACCGGATGCGGCTTATGGCGATTTGCCTGGGGTTGCGGCAGGACGTAACTGGGCGCACATCAACTCAATTGACTACGATGCTAGCGACGACAGCATCATCGTTTCGATGCGTCACCAAGGCACCGCTAAAGTCGGTCGCGACGGTGAAGTTAAGTGGATTCTGGCCGCAGATAAAGGCTGGGGCGACCTATCTGACAAGGTACTGACGCCGGTAGATAGCAAAGGTAATAAGCTAGACTGTGATGACAATGGCCGTTGTGCAGGCAGCGACTTCGACTTCCCTTGGACCCAGCACACCTCATGGCTGACCAGCCGTGGCACCTTGGTTTCCTTCGATAACGGCGATGGCCGCTACTTCGAACAGCCTGCAATGCCAACAATGAAGTACTCTCGTGGTGTGGAATACAACATCAACGAAGACAACATGACCGTTGAGCAGACTTTCGAATACGGTAAAGAGCGTGGCTACGAGTGGTACTCTCCAATCACCTCCAACATCGAATGGCGTGAAGACAAAGACACCTTCTTCATGTACTCCGCGTCAGCTGGCCTGTTCACTGGCGAACCAGGTAAGCACTTCATCAACGAAGTTGCCGAGAACGGTAAAGTGAAGGTAGAGCTTACCGTTAACTCAATGGCTAAGACCGAGCCATCTTACCGAGCGCTGATTGTTGAGCCGGGCAAACTGTTCAACTAACCCCAGCGTAAACGCAACAACCACAACCTAACCCAGCAAGCCGGACCTCGTGTCCGGTTTGTTGGTTATGGCGTTTGCTAATGTTGGCGCTAGTTGATCTAGGCTTGGGCAATTTGGGGCGACGGCATTCATCGGGCCCAGCGATAAACTCTCCACCGATAGCTGTCGAGCACATCTACCTTCAAGTCAAATAAAGTGTGACCACATCTACAGTTTAGTGCTCTAGTAAGGTTGCAGTTAACAAAGCTAATGCTCAGTTCGATCTCACCTGAACCATTGCCATATTATCTCTGGATATCGTCAATTTATTGGTTGAGCTGCCGTTGTCGCACTTTCGTTCCGTCACCATTGTCACAGCTTGTATTACAACCTCTGCCATTGGCGCTGGGGTATTTGTGCTGCCAGTGGTGCTTACGGGCTTAACCTTATTTGAGTCGTTAACAATCATGGCCGCCTACTGCGCGGTAATGACCATCGCCGCTCAAGTTATGGTTGAGATTTCATTACGATTTCCACAAGGTGCCAACATTCGCGCCATCGCATCTCAGGGGTTAGGAAGAGGCTCTGCCTTTGTCGCTGGATTAGCCTTTACACTGGTCTTTACGACGGTATTTTACTCGCAATTTTGCGGCTTAAAACAGCTATTTGGGATATTACAACAAGACCACCAACTGCTAACTTATATCATGGCGATGTTAACCAGTTTGTCGTTGAGTACGTTGATTTTAGGTCGCTTAGGGGCACTTAGTGGATTAGCGAGCGCACTATGGATCCCGCTGCTCAGCCTATCGCTGTTTGGCTTGTTTGACTCCTCTAACAATACCGTAGCAACCGATTTCGTTAACATCGAAGCCATGGCAATAGCACCGCAATGGTTGATGGTTTTACCCTTGTGTCAGGCCTGCTTTAGTTTTCACGCGATCTTGCCAAGCTTGGCTAAGCGGACTCAGTTCAATCGGCAAGTGATGGTCCATTCGGTCTATCTCGCGATGCCGCTGATTTGGCTCGCCTATGCCGGTTACCTTATTGCCATCCGTTCACGTCTCGATGAAGCCGCGTTAACTCGCCTAGCTAACAACAGCGAAAGTACCGTCCAGTTGGTGATGAAGTTATCGCAACTGTTAGACAACCACTTCAGTGAAATCCTTATCCTACTGTTCTTTATTGCGGTACTTACCTCACTGCAAGGGTTAGCACTGGCCGCATCGGATTTCGTTAAGGATCAACTCAAGCTCAACGACAATTGGGTAGGTAACATCCAAGCTGCCGTAGTTATCTTTTTTGTGCCGTTATTGATGCAAAACAGCAACAGTGATGGTTTTATTTATGGCATGCAACTGTCGGTTTATGGCTCATCGTTTATCGCCATTATTTTACCTAGCCTAATCGCATGGCGAAGCCGCCAAATATGTAGCGACAGTTATCGCTTTGGGCATAACAAACTGCTGCTATCGATGATGTTATTCGGTGGCGTGTCGATTCTGATTAACGTGGCTCATCACTCACTAAATTGATGTTCTACATCATGTCTTAACGATCAAAAAACGCAGCCATTGGCTGCGTTTTTATTGTTGGTATTTATACCAAACTTACTTATAAGCGTGCGGCAAAATCATATCCAACATGAAATCACCTTGCCAATCTGGGTATTGCGCCACAATTTTCGCTTTGGCTTCAGCGGCATCCACTGAACTCTTAACCGCTTCAGCACAGAAGCGCTGGTAGTTAGCGAAAACTTGCGGTGCTTTAGGCCCACCAACCTTACCGTGGCCACCAATGTAAAGCTGATAGCCATTGTTGCTGTAGTTCTCAACCATAGCGAGATATTGACCACTTAGATCCGGCAGGTGGAAACCGATGTACATGCTGTGGTGGCTCCAAAGCAACCCTTCGGTTGGCATTGATAAGGTAACTGTATCGCCAGCACCAACAGAGAAGTTGGCCTTGATGCCATTGGTGAGTTGTTCACCGGGCTTAAGTACATTGATCTGTGCCTTTGGATATAACCCAAGCTGCTCTAACTCAGACTTAGTGTTAGCAAAGGTGTAAATCGGCGCCTTAGCTGCCGCAGCTGGAACCGCAGTATGGTGCTGACCATCGCCATGAACGTGCGACACAATCACTTTAGTAATCGGCTTATCTAATCTATCGAGGTAATCAGAGAGCTCTTGCGCTGACTGTGGATCTGAGCTGAAATCAAGCAAAGTTAAGCTATCTGCAGACTCAATGATATGGGAGTTCGAGCCATGGTTTGAGGTGTAGCTGTGGACGGTAACAGTCTTAAGTGGGTTGATTGAAAAGCTGCCCGCCTGCGCCGGCGCACTAAGCATAACGGCTACCGTGGTTGCAGTAACGGCTAGTTGTTTAAACATCGTAAAGCCCCTGAATTGATTAGCATAAAAAGTGGGAAATAAAACCAAGTCACACAGAGACTTATGTTTTTCACCGCCAAAGTTAAGAGACTAATTTACAAGGAATATACCGTCCTGATTAGAGTGAAAAATCACGATAAACTGTTCCTGGAAGTGATCAAATACGCCACCCATTGGGTGGCGTATTTGATTCAAACTAAAGGTGTTATTGCAGCTTATTTAGTGATTAGCTTCTTTAGCCAACCAAAGGTTGCCGCTCCCAAACAGATACCAAAAATGCTGTAAGCAATGATGCAGTACTCGGCCATATTTAAGCCCAGCAGTGACCAATCGTCTTCACCACAAATACCAGAGGGCTGGAACTCATACGGAAACCACTCATGCAGTGGCAAGCCCAGTGGGAACTTCGGATCGGTAGAGCAAGAACCGGCACCACCACCAGCAGCAAACAGATCACCACCGCTGGATAACACATCATCCAATTCATGTGCGGCGTGGTGGATGTCGTTTAATTGAATCGACCAAGCCATGCCTTGCACAACGCCATACCAAGCCAACAATAGACCAATCACTTTCAAGACATTATTGCTCGGCTTTATGGCAATAATCAGTCCTGCAAATAGGATACAAAACTGGCTGTAACGGATGTAAACGCACTTCTCACAAGGGTCCATCTCGAGGAACCACTGGAAGTAACCCATCGCAGATAGAATCAGAAATAGTGCCGCTCCGCTCATCACCAACCATAGCCAGCGTTGGTTTTGCCACTCAGATAAGGTTTGGGCTGGGGCACTTTTCAGTGAACTAAAGCCCGCTGTAATTGGATTCATCAGATACCCCTACTTAGCCAGCAGTTCAGCAGTTAACTCGTCCAGCATCTTCATGCTGGTCACGCTTTGGGTGATGATCAGGTATTTGCCGTTAACCACGATGGCTGGAATACCTTTAATCTTGGCTACTTCTAAGCCTTGGTCCCACTTCTTCAGCAACTTGGCAACTTCTGCTGAGGCTGCACGCTTATCGAACTCTGCTTTGGAGATCCCCAATTGATCGATACCGAACTGAGTCGCTTCTTCGCTTGAGCTGAACTTCTTCTTCAGATCGTGAATTTGCTTGTAGTAGGCCATCTTCACTTTCTTGTACTGCTTATCGCCCAACACTTTACCCACTGCAACCGCAGTGGCTTTTTCTAGTCCAAATGGTGGCTTGGTGGTTATATGGTAGGCATCGTAACTGATGCCATCAGGCAAGTTTTTAACGTAATTAGGGATAACCGCTTTTTCATACTTGTAGCAGAACGGGCAGTTAGTGGAATAAACCTTTACCACTTGATTTGGAGCCTCGAAACCACCGTCTTTTAGGTCGATGTAATGCTTACCTTCATCGTAAGCGGCTGCGCTGAAAGAAAGGGTTAATGCTAAGGCTGTGATCAGTTTTTTCATGAGAGAGCTCCAATTGACTTATTGCCATAGATTTTATGGATTCACTCAAAGTGATACGCGGAGCCATAGCAAAGAATTAGAGTACAAATCGTACACTTCAATAGGCATATGCAGTATCGAAAGCGACAGCACAAAATTGATGGTAATTAAATAATAAGGAAATTGAAGGGGAGCGTACTCCCCTTCAATGTCGGGGGTATTACTGCATCATTTCTGATGGGCGAATGACTTGCGCACGGTAACCGGTGGCAAATAGACGGTGGCTATCAATGTCGATACGAACCGCTGGCTTGGTTTCTCCATAGCGGTGCTCAGTAATGATCGACTTCACCTTACCGGTAGTTTCATCCATCTTCAGGTTGCCGTAGCCACCTCCAACGCCAAACAAACCAGCTGACGCAAAGTGAGTCATCACAGAGTCTTTATCCGCTTGATATTTCACAATCGACGTTACTGGGGAATACCCCTCGTAACCCAACTCGTCTTTACCGTATTCCCACACCTGCTGAACAGTCATTTTGTCCTCATCGATTTTGTATTCCACTGCACGGGAGTACTTATCTGTTGGGAAGGTAGGCTGCTCTAAATAACGGCCGTCGCCATTATCGAACACGGTTAACGTGCCTTTTTCATCCACCTTGTAAGCGGTATGCGAAGTCCAAGAGTAATCAAAGTCGGTGTCGTAACAACGGGCGTCATCACAGTTCAGTTTCTTGCCGCGCTTATCAACTGGGGTCAGAACCTTATCGGCTAACTCACCTTTCCAACCACGTGGCGCACCAAGAATCCATTTCACTTTCTTATCACGAGTAATCTTAAATACCGCCGATTGGTGGCGTGAAGATAGGATGATCGAGTCATCTTCTGGATCATAATCTACTGAGTTAACGTGTACCCAGTTACGGCCGGTTTCAACGCCGTGAATATCACCGTATGGTGCTTCGTGGATATCTTCTGCCGTAGCTTGGTGGCCCGCTTTATCAACATCGATATTCAGGCAAACCGCACCAGCATCTAATGACAACAGCGCCGCATCACGCATTGGATCGAGGATTTCATTCAAATCCCAGAAATCAACCAACTCACCGCGGGCGTCCACCTCGATAATGTGGTCTCGAATGGTGTTAACGATTTTGCCATCCCGGCGCTTGTAGTCTTTTTTAGCCACTCGTAGTAGATAGTTACCATTTTCGATTGGCATCCCTTCGTGCGAGGCATCAATAAAGTCACCAGGCAGTGAGTGTTCCGAGATCATCCGCCCCATCAGCGTCATCTCTTTCCAACCCTGCCCTTGAACCCACGCCATGTTACCTTCTGCGGTTACGTTCATGCCCATGGCATAACCGGCCTTCTCGAAGTGGCTAGGATCGTGAGTGGTGTGGGGATTCATAAACCAACGAATGTCGCCGGCGGTATCGTAAATCAAGAACGCTGGAGTCCCATCCCAGTTAAAGGCACCTTGCGCTGTCACGTTGTTGTGCGTCAGCTTTGCTTCTTTGGTAGTTGCAGTAGTGAAGTTAACGAAGTAGAGGCGATCTTTAAATTCAGGATCAACATGGTGCACTTCAGCGGTTGGAGCCTTAGCCCACTGGTTTTGGTTGATGCCAACATCTACGTCTGGAGCATAGAATCGGTATTCTGCCGATTTTTTCTCACCGCCCTCAGAGTAAGAAACGGTAAAGGTATTGTTGAAGTCTGGGTATAAACCAAAAATGGGCACACCACCTTCACTATAAAGGCGCATGTCACCAACGTCATAAGTAATAGGCACACCGTCTTTGTCATCGGCGTGAACGGTAACAGTAACATCTGAGATTTTATGATTGTTTAGGGTAACCAGCGCCGTAAGAGGCGCATTACCGTAAGGATCATGTACGATATAACCCAGTGGAGCATTTGGCCCTACTTTTGGTTTCATACCATACAAACCAGCAGAATGTGCGTTGATAGAGGCCATTGCTAAGCCTGCGACTACCGTTGCTAATACTGTTTTCTTAAACATCATCACCCTCACTACATTTTTATTTTGTTGTCATCACCTACTATAAAAAATGAGGAATTTTGAAACTGATATCTGGCTGGTATTAACTGTTCCAGCGAATTTCAACAACAGTGACTAAACCCGCAGGAATAACATTCGCCCGATAAATATCACGCAAAAATAATCAACGGAAATGATTGCAATTTAAAATAACGTGATCTAGTTCACGCACAATGAGACAGTAATTACCGCAAAGTAAGCAATAACGACAGAACTTTATTCTATCTCAAATTGTAGGAGTGCAGTGCAATGCTTAAGACTGACTTAGAAAACATCATGAGAGAAGTAACTCGCGTTGGGATTAATGATGTAAGCCTGAGTTCATTGTCTGCTAGTTTAGGATTGAGCAAACGTGCACTATATCGAGAGTTTGTCAGTAAAGAGGGCATGATTGCCGACATTCTGTCACATATTATACGCGATCGGATCAATCTTGGTGCATCTATAGTCAACGACAACAACCTCAACTCATACGAAAAAATCGCATGCTATTACATATATGGTGTTATGCGCTGTCGTTGGGACTCGAGTGAATCAGGAGTGCTATTTTTATTTCACAATAAAAATCTATGGAATAAAGTACCACCGGATAAATTTTCAGTATTGAAAAAGCTATATTTTGACTATGTGGAGTACTCGCAGCGAGTCATTGCTGACAGCCCAAAAATAAAGATTAAAAAAGATATTCAGAAAAATTTATCACAAAAATTAAGCTTTATTGAGAGAGGGATGGTAAATTCTATTTTAAATGTCTTTCATCCGAGTGAAAACGTATCTGACCAATACATAGCGAATCTCTTTTCAACAGAAATAGAATCCGACTTAAAACTGGAAGCGGGCGTGATTGATAGAGAAAAAATATTGCTGTGGACTCATAACTTTCTCAGTAACCCGCCAAAGTGGAGTTGTGTAAAAAAAGCTGACAATGTCCAAAAACCGCCACCCCATGGTGGACAGCAATGCGCATCGTTCAAACTAGAAAACATTAGCCGCAAAAAAGCAAAAACAGCGACTGATCACCCATAGGTAATAGCCGCTGTTTGTTAGAACAACATTGTTACTTCTTCAGCAGGCTTCGTACCCAACCAAAGGTGGCTGCACCCAAACCGATGGTAAAGAAGCTGTACGCAATAATGCAGTACTGTGCCATGTTCAAGCCCAGTAGTGACCAATCGTCTTCACCACAGATACCAGATGGCTGGAACTCGTACGGGAACCACTCATGCAGTGGCAAGCCCAGTGGGAAGTGAGGTTCAGTCGAACAAGCACCGCCACCACCACCCGCTGCGAACAAGTCGCCACCAGTTGCCATTACGTCATCCAGTGCATGGGAAGAGTCATGCAGTGCATTTAGTTCAATCGACCACGCCATGCCCTGCAATACGCCGTACCACGCCAGTGCCATGCCAACAACTTTAAGGATGTTGTTGCCAGGTTGAATCGCGATGATTAGGCCGGCAAACAAGATGCAACACTGGCTAAAGCGAATGTAAACGCAGATTTCACATGGGTCCATCTCTAGGAACCACTGGAAGTAGCCCATCGCAGATAGAATCAAAAACAGTGCCGCGCCGCTCATTACAAACCACAGCCAACGCTGGTTTTGCCATTGTGCTAAGGTTTGAGCTGGGGCGCCTTTTAGCGCGCCAAAGCCTTCTTTAATTGGATTCATCAAGGCGCCCTTACTTAGCCAGCAGTTCTGCAGTCAACTCGTCCAACATCTTCATGCTGGTGACCGACTGGGTGTTGATCAGGTATTTGCCGTTAACGACGATGGCAGGAATGCCTTTAATCTTGGCAACTTCTAAGCCTTGGTCCCACTTTTTCAGCAACTTAGCCACTTCTGGCGAGGCAGCGTGCTTGTCGAATTCTGCTTTAGAGATCTCCAGTTGATCAATACCGAACTGAGTCGCTTCTTCGCTTGAGCTGAACTTCTTCTTCAGATCGTGAATTTGCTTGTAGTAAGCCATCTTCACTTTCTTGTACTGCTTGTCGCCCAGTACTTTACCTACTGCCACGGCAGTAGCTTTTTCTAGCCCAAATGGAGGCTTAGTGGTGATGTGGTAGGCGTCGTACTTGATACCATCTGGCAAGTTTTTAACGTAGTTAGGGATAACCGCTTTTTCATACTTGTAGCAGAACGGGCAGTTGGTGGAGTACACCTTAACTACTTGGTTGGGAGCATCGAAACCACCATCTTTTAGGTCGATATAATGCTTGCCTTCATCGTAGGCAGCAGCACCAAAAGAGAGGGTCAACGCTAAGGCCGTGAGTAATTTTTTCATCATGCTATTCCACAAATTTGAGTGATTTCGATAGCTAAACTACTGCGCTGGCTTAGCGATTTTCATGAGCTAGCTCACACTGAAATGTTGCGGGAATATATGTCGGCTTTTTATCGAAAAGGGTCACAAAAGAAGCTGGGAAAGTTTTCAGGAATAATGGTGGTGACTAGACATACTGGGGAAATTGCAGCGAAAACACAGCAAATACGCTATCGCTTACCCGCTCATCCAACTGCGACCTAAGGCGATAGCGACCTTCATTTGCTCATCTAAAATCACGGTGTTGCCACTATTGCTGTCGTTGATAACGCACCATATCAACCGCCATTGAGATGACTTGGCCAATCATCACAAGGGTAAACGGCAGTGCTCCGGCAATCGCCACCTGTTTATTCAGATCAACATCGTTAATGTAGATCAGTGCCATTGAAAGGCTAACCAACAAAGCCGCCCACACGATTTTACTTTTGTTGCCTTCGTCACCACCGAGCATACAGCACACCAATAGGGCTGAATCGGCGCTGGTAATAATGAAGGTGATCAACAACACAATTGCCGCGATAGATAGCACTTCACCAAAGCTGATTTGCTGGAAGAAGCGAAACAACCCTTGAGTATAGTCTTGATTAACGGCATCGATAACCTGTTGCGCAAACGGCTGTTCCAAGGCGCTGCCACCAAAGGCGCTAAACCAGACAATTGAGGCTATTGTTGGTACCCAAACTGCACTAAGTAAGAACTGACGAATGCTACGCCCTTTACTTATCCGAGCAATAAAGGGGCCAACAAACGGTGCCCAAGCTACCCACCACACCAGATAGATAATGGTCCAGCCTAAGCTCCATTGTCGCGACTCGTCATTTATGCTGAACGACACCTCTGGCAACAACGACAGATAACTGGTTGTAGACGAGACAATAGTATTGAGTGTCTCTAACGGGCTGAAAGAGACAAACACAACCGAGACCAAAACCAGCATAAGCATGGTATTAAACAGGCTCAGCCGCTTAATACCACGGTGCAGACCCAGAATCGATGAACCAGTAAACAACAGTGCAATTAACAATATCAAGCCGTAGCGGAACAGCACTGAACCGATCTCAGCAGAAACCGTTTGCTGCAGTCCGGTTTGCACTAACGCAATAGTATTGGCAAAGGTACCGGCAACCCCAAACAGGATGGCGATTATCGCCATCCAATCAACAAAGCGATAACGACTCTGGTTGGACTTAGCGCTAAAGCTGGAGGAAATATGCATCGAACGACCGCGATTAAAGCTAAACCAAGCCACTGCTAAGCCTGCCATCGCATAGATGCTCCAGGCGTGGATCCCCCAGTGAAAGTAGGTTATCGCCAGAGCCGTATCTTTACTATTGTTGCCAGCGTCAACAAAGGCCGGCGGGTTAGCAAAATGGAACAGTGGCTCAGCAATTCCCCAGAAAATCAGGCCTGAGCCCATCCCAGCAGTAAACAACATCGCCAACCAACTGAGAGTACTGAACTCGGTTTTGGCTTGTGCTCCCCCCAGCCGTAACTTACCCAGCGGACTAACGCTAATAGCAAGGGTGAGCAAAACCATTACCGTTGAAAACAACAACAGCGCCAACCCAAACTGTTCAATAAAGCTCTGGGTATAGTCTGCAATCACATTGATACTGTAGCGAGGGAAAAATATCACTAGCGCAATCAGGCTGGTGATAACAAAGAAGCTCTTACTGCGGTACGCAGGCTGAGTAGCCGCAGTAGTTATAGTGATAGATTGAATCAAATCCATTGCCTTTTTAGAGGGGGACACTGCTAACATTGCAGCGCCTCAGTCTCATCATTACCGTTAAAGCGATCCATTCTGGCGTTCGTCATCATTAGGTGGCATTTAGCCAACGAACAAAACCGTTAAGGTTCGATTTTTAACTCAGAAAAATACGCCGACCAGCTTTGGTGAGGACGCCCAGCGGCTTGTTCAAAATCGCTTGGATTATTGGATTTACCGGCCCGGATCCCTTGGTATATTCCGCCAACAACATTACCGATAAAATCACCTAACTCCTGCATACAATGAAGGCGGTACTCTTCAACGGCCATCGGCTTATACACCAGCTCCGTCGCAAAGGTAAGATTCATATAATGGGTTAATTGAGTCTGAGTAATTGGCTCGCCGTTAAGGTTATAGATTTGACCATGATGCTTATCTTCAATGAGCATTCTTGCATACGCGTAAGCCAACTCTGCGCGAGTGGTGTAGCCGCACTTACCATCACCGGCACTATTGAAGATACAGCCGGCCTGTTGGTACTGCTCGATGTACTCAATATCCGGCTCAATGTAGATGCCATTGCGGCCAATAACCCACTCAAGGCCGCTACGCTGCAGATCGAGCTCGGTTTGACGATTACTCTGAATCACTGGCGAGAATGCGGTGCCCTCCTCGGCGCCTTGCACGCTGGTATAGACAATTTTCCGTACCCCCGCTTTTTTGGCCGCAGCCATGACATTGCGATGCTGGCCAATGCGATTTTCTGGCTTATCCATGCCAGAAACCAATAGCAATACGTCGATTCCCTGCAGCGATTGTTCTAATTGCTCAGGGTTACCATAATCACCAGGGCGCACCTCAACCCCTAACTGTTGCGCCTTTTGTTGATTCCTCGCCAGCGCAACTACATCCTCTTTAGGCAACAATGCCAATGTTGCTCGAACAATCGAAGCGCCTAATTGCCCGCTCGCCGCGGTAATACCAATCTTCATTGCGATCTCCATCTGCTGGGTTGCCCCTAATCGAACCAATTGCGATTGAGACACCGACCCAATTACTACGTAACCACCTGTTCTACTGTCCCCCCAAACCAATTAATAACAGCAAACTATCAGCAACAAAATAGTCCCACATGACAGCAACGGCCGCAATGCATACAAAAATCACTAAAAATCGACCACTAACCCACCAGTCGTTAAGAGGGGGCAGATATCAGTCTCGTTCAATTGGGGAGAACTGCATTCACTTTACAAAGAATCGACTGCGCTGATTAGAGAGACAAGTCGCGATAGACTGTTCCTTAAAGTAAGCAAATAGTTAAGAGCAGCAATTGAGATTACACGCAATTATCGAGGTTAGAAGTCTAACTATTGCAAGCCAAGATAGGGTTTATCGCTGGGGCCCTCACCAATTAATAGAGCGACTAGTACAACTTAATTTACGTTGATTTTATGGAATGGGCATTGGCAGATCGAAACCGACTGCATTGGATGTTCGATGTCATTATGAATGAAGACGCATGCCAAATTTACCGAGGCAATGCCGCCGAGATACTGGCCAGAGTCCGATCTATGGCACTTAACATGTTGCGTATAGAAAAAGGCCAGTATGCCCCCGAAAACAGAAGCGAGCAGCAATTAATATAAGTTACTTGGAACAGGTGATTTTGCGGGTATCAACGAGCTCGATTAAAACTGAATACACGTGCTATCGCCCTGGCTGACAATCGTGCTACTCAGGTGAGTAGCTATAACCGCCGCCGCTCTTTGTTAAAGGCTTTTTAATTAACCGGCAAACATATTCACTAGCGGCAGGTTGTGTCATTCCCGACTAATTAATAAAGATACTTGTTAAGTAAAGTAGATAAGTTAGAAGCATACCTTTGCCAAATTGTTAGGCAATAATATATTTAAGCCCGACGCAATCACTCAAGACTATAAGTCTCATTGGGTTCACATAGAAAAATAAACACTACTTTGTTTGAAAGTTGATCAACCAATGCAGAAATAACAATAAAGCGTTGAAAAATAGAACCTTTAACTCATACATCATAGAAATGAAAATCACACTATAGTACTTTCTCACCCATTCAGTTTCGGTAAAGGTAAGCGTAATTTTTACCGTTCGAAACTCACAATGATGATTGCTCTCGATGGTAACGATTAGTTGCCTGTTTCTAACAAATAGAGTGTCAATTATCTGATCCTAATTGTCAGCTTAAATAGGCATTCGGGATAGTTTGCAAAACATAAAGGATTAATGGATGAGCAGTAGGCTAAAGTTGGCTTCATTAGCGAAGTTATGGTTATTAACGTCGATGATGATAGTTTCGGTATCGGTATCAGCATCAGAGCCGCTATTGAATTTGGACGTCAACTTCCAGCGCATCAACATTGGTGGCGAAGGCGTAACCATTACCCAGTTTCCCTCTAAACTGGAAGTCACTGAGCGGTATCGTGACTGGAGTGTTTGTCAGAATGGCCCGAGTTTCGATTGTCCGAATCCAGAGTCAGTTGAGGATGCTATCTGGGTTGACGATATTGTCCACCTATATGAGAACGTGATCACCATCGATGGGGTGCAGGTCGACGCGGTGATGCTACGCACGAGCTTTGGAGAGCATAATCCTACGAAACAAGCCGACTATGACGTGGAAGCGAGCTCCGATGATGATGGAGATTTTTGTCCGGTTTATATTGGTGATATTCAGTATGACATCCATTTTATCCTCGGTGGCAGTTTTGACCTCGATAGTATGACTTGGGAGCCGGTGAACCTGCAAAATGTGCAAGCAACCACTCGTGGATCAGGATTTGGGGACTACATGGATTTTACCGGGTTCGATCGCCTATGGATTTCTCGGTATGACAACGCTACGTCTACTAGTCCTGTAGTTGATGAGTACCACATTGCCACTGGATTTACTCGTTTTAGGGGAAAAGGTGGCACTAATGGGCGATATGCACTGTTCTACGACAACCTATCCACCTTTAGCATGTCCATAAATTCGGCATACGCTATTAGCGACTATTCGTTAATTCGTTTCGGTGGTTATCAGGATTGGTACATCGGACCCAATGGTGCTCCATACGATGCCGTAGAGTTGGATGTGAGTTCGCTGACATTCAGCTTGGATGGCAGCTTGGATGGCAGCACAGATAACGCCCGAGCGGTGCGAGTCGATGATGCTGAGGTGCCGCTGATTGCCGATGGTGAACTGGTCAAGAACTTTGGCATCGTCGGTGATTCCTACAGTGAGCTCTACGACGGTTATTACCACCTTTGGCTCAGCTACGATGCGAGGCAAATTCTTGATGGTAGCGCCGAGAAACTGCGTGTTGGGGAACATGAATTTAGTTTAGTCGACGGTGAAAACCAGAACTCGGTTCGCGCAGGTTCGGATCGAGTTGATGTCACTTTTTATGACCCGATGGATAACATGGTCCTCATCGACATTTATAAGACCGTGGAGATGAACGGTCATATTCCGGACAATCGTCGCCTTCATCCAGATGAAATGGAGGATTTAATTGAGGACATCCGCTACATCAACACCAGTGCTAACCCGACCCCAGGGGAGAGAGCTTTCTTCGTCACTCCACAGCACTTCAACTTTGGCCTAAAGGCGGGCAAGCTCAATATCGAGGTTGTTGATAACACTCCGCCGCTGGCTGAGAGTCGCACCTTGGTGGTAGCTGAGGAGTCGCTAGGCACTCCAGTTAGCCTAGCGGTTTCTGATGTTGACGGTGACCCACTGGAGATGAATATCCGCGAGTTGCCGTTGATGGGCACCATCGTTGACGGTACTGGCACTCCTTTGGTTATCAACCAAAACTTGAGCGCAGAGGCCTTTGCGCAACTCAAGTACGATGCGCCTGAAGATTACTTGCATGAGCAGAACCCGGGCCAGCTTAGTTATGCGGTAAACGATGGTTTTACTGAGGCCATTGGGGTCCTAGATATTCAGGTGTTGCCCATTAACGACGCCCCTAAAGCCGACAGTGCCTCCATCTATGTCGACGAAGACGATGTCGACGTTGTTCCAGGGCTTGAAACACCGACTGATGCCGATAATGACAGTCTGCTGATTACCGTATTCTCCGTTCCTGATCTGGGTTCGGTAACCCTTAATGGTATCGCAGTGCAGTTGGGGCAGGTAATCAGTGAGCAGGAGTTCACTGCGCTGCGTTATCAGGCACCTACGGTCCTGAGCGAGAACAGCGCTTCGACCCGCTTTGCCTATTTGGTAGATGACCAGCAAGACATGAGCAACAGTACTGATGAAGGTGAGCTGCTTATTACCATTGCTGCCGTTGATGACGACCCGGTGTTAACCGATGACTACGCTAGAATGGTCGAGTCGGTGGACACCGTGGCCTCCGGCCAGGTGAATGCCTTCGATGAAGAAACTGGCCCGCAGTTGTATGTTCCTCAGCAAGCACCTTATTACTATGGGTATTTTGAACTTTTCGAAGACGGCAAATGGCAGTTTTTGCTCAATAGTTCCACTGCAGCCTCGCTAAAAGAGGGTGAGACGAAAACCTTGCAGTTTCAGGCTAAGCTTGCCTCGGGTTGGCCATCTCAGATCATCATCGACATCGTCGGGGTTGATACCCCACCGGAGATTACCACCGGAGAGGGGAGTGTAATCGAGGATGAACGCACCTATGCCTCAGGTTCGCTGACCGCCAAAGATTTAGATGATGGTCATCCACAGTTCATCGACAAGGTTTATCAAGGTACCTATGGAGCCTTGACGGTTAGCAATGGTAGCGGCTATAGCGGTACGTGGAACTATAGACTTGACTCGGACAAAGCCGATCCTCTGCAGCAGGACGAACAAGTTGTCGAACAATTCACCATCCTATTAAGCGATGATTATACTACCACCGTCACCATCAACATCACTGGTACCGATGACCCCTCCAAGATAAGCCGTGGTCAGGGTAGTGTGGTGGAGGATACCCAATTGACAAGCTCTGGCCAGTTGACGGTGACCGACCCTGATAACAACATCGATGCAGTTGAGTTCAAGACTGAAATCGTTAACGGCGATTTTGGTAGCTTGTCGATAGACAGCGATGGTAGCTGGGAATACACCCTTGATAACGACAAGGCTAACCCTCTTGGTGAGGGTGAAAAAGACTCCGATCTGCTAACGGTGAGTCTGGCCGACGGCCGCACCACCACAGTAGTGATCTACATTACCGGTGTTGATGATGCACCGGAAGTATCTGAGGGCCAGGGCAGCGTGGTTGAAGATACTCAGCCAAGGACGTCAGGTACCCTGATAGTGACCGATGTTGACGGTCCTAAGCTCAGCTTTACTGAACAAGTTTTGAAAGGTAGCTATGGCACCTTCTTTATTAAGTTAGATGGCAGCTGGTCCTATAACCTAGATGAGCAACTGGCGAACCCGTTAGCTCAGGATGAAACGATACAGGAGCTGTTTACCGCAACGCTAAGCAACGCAATGACTACCAAGGTGACCATTGATGTGATGGGTAGCGATGATCCCGCAGTTATATACTCGGAGTTGCAATACGTTTATGAAGATACTCGATTGCAAGCCAGTGGCCAATTCAGGGTCAGCGACCCAGATAGCCCGTTGCCAACCTTCGATACTTTCAGTAAGACCAGTGCCTATGGCGAGGTCAACCTCGAAGAGGATGGGCGTTGGAACTACTTGCTTGATAATGACAAAGTCAATCATTTCGCAAAGGGTGACTCAGAAACAGAGACTTATCCGGTTGAGTTGAGTGACGGTTCCACCTCTGAGTTGAAGATCGTGATCCATGGCACCGATGACCCAGCTGAGATCAGCGCTGGTGTTGGCGCTGTTGTCGAGGACAGCCAACCTGCGACTTCTGGCCTATTGGTCGCCACCGATGTAGATAGTCCATCGTTGGCCTTCAAGGCTGCTGAGCTGAACGGCAGCTATGGCAAGCTTACCGTGAGCGCGGACGGCAGCTGGGGCTACCTCTTGGACGAGCGCGCCGATGCGCTGGCTCAAGATCAGGCGGCCACTGACCAGTTGACCTTAACCCTAAATGATAACCAATCCACTACCACGGTAACCATCAGCATCACTGGCACCGATGATAAGCCTGTGATTGAAGAGGGCAGCGGCAGCGTGGTGGAGGACTCTAAGCCTACGACTTCCGGCACCTTGGTCGCCTTTGATGCCGATGATCCAACCCTAAAGCCAGTTGCCGCCGTTATTCTCGGGGATTATGGCAGCTTCACAATTGCCGTTGACGGCAGTTGGACTTACCAGCTGGACGAACGAGCCGATGCCCTCACTGAGGGACAGTCGCTGACCAAGGTGTTTACCGTTAACCTGACCAGTGGTGAAGCCACCAAGGTGACCATCGCTATTAGCGGTATTGATGATGTTCCAGTGATCTCCGAGGGTGTCGGATCTGTGGTGGAGAATACCCAAATCCAAGCGTCAGGCCAATTGACTGCCACCGATGCTGATAACCCTGAGCTGAGCTTTATCGCCGCTGAGTTTGAGGGCACCTTTGGCGACCTAGTGGTTAACGCCGATGGTAACTGGGAGTATCAGCTTGATGAGCGTGCCGAGGTGCTGGGACAAGATCAACAGGAGCTTGATGGCTTTGTTGTTGCCCTAAATGACGACAGCGCAACCCATATCAATATTACGGTTACTGGCATCAATGATGAACCGTTAGCGGTAGACGACTCCTCAGAGTTGGACGAGGATGCGCTGACTGTTATCGAGGTGCTGAGTAATGATATCGACGCCGAACACAGCATCGATCCAGCTAGCGTGATGGTAACGACTAAGCCTGAGAATGGCAGTGTCGAGGTTAACGTCAACAATGGCAGCATTAACTATCAGCCAGACGCCAACTACGCCGGTTCTGACAGCTTCCAATATCGCTTTACCGATGCTGATGGTGCCCAGTCAAACATTGCAACCGTATCACTGACCATTCGTGAGCTTAACGATGCACCGCTGGTGGTGAATGACTCAGCCATGACAGAAGAGGATGTTGCAGTTGAAGTCGACGTGTTGGCCAACGACAGTGAGATTGATAGCGAAGACAGCATTGATGCATCCAGCTTGGAGATCGTCACCGAGCCGAACCACGGTACGGTGGCTATTGTCGATGGTAAATTGTGGTATACCCCAGCGCTAAACCAAACCGCAGCTGCCCAGCTGAGTTATCGAGTGGCTGATAGCTTTGGCCTTTACTCCGAAGCAGCCTTAGTGGTTGTGGCAATTAGCGGCCTGAATGACGCCCCAGTTGCTCGCGACGACAGCTTTGAAATTGATGAAGATACACCGCTTGTTCTCACGCTGCTAGCTAACGACGAAGATGTCGACAGCGTGCTTGGCAATGAATCGGTGCGTATCCTGACTCAGCCTGACAACGCCAGCGTGTCGCAGGATGAGGCGGGCAACTGGCAATTCCTCTCAGAGACGCATGTCAATGGCAACTTCGAGTTCCAGTACTTGCTGATCGATGACAATGAACTGGCCTCTCAACCTGCCACGGTGACCGTCGAGGTGCTGGCTGTCAACGATGCGCCAATAGCGCAGGATGACAGTGCCCAATTGTTGGAGGATGGTGATGTCAGTATCAACGTTCTGGGTAACGACAGCGACGTCGATGGTGAATTGGTGCTATCGAGTATCGATATCGTCACTGCACCGCAATATGGCGAAGTGACCCTCGATAGGACTTCCGGCTTGGTTCGTTATCAAGCTGCAGCCAACCACTATGGCAGTGACAGCTTTGTCTACCGAGTTCAGGATGACCTTGGGGCGTGGTCTAACACTGCGGTGGTTGAGCTCAATATCGCTGCGGTCAATGACGCTCCCGAGGCGGTCGATGATGTGGCAACGGTAATTGAGAGCGACAGCGTTATCATTGCGGTATTGACCAATGACTTCGATACCGATGGTGAGTTGATGCCACAAAGCGTAACCGTGATGGCAGCGCCGAGCCATGGTGAGGTTGAGCTTAATGCTGACGGTAGCATTCGTTATACCCCGCAGCCAGACTACTACGGCGCGGATAAATTTAGCTACCAGATCGCTGATGAAATCGGTGAACTGTCGAACATCGCTCAGGTGGCGATTACCGTGATATCCAATAATGGCATACCCGTTGCCAAAGATGACAGCTACACCTTGGCGGAAGGCGAGTTGCTCAGCATCAACGATGGTGTACTGCTGAATGACAGTGACGCCGATGCAGACCCCATAACTGCGGAGCTGGTTACCAAGCCGAGCTACGGTGAGCTGATCCTAAACAGCGACGGTAGCTTCAGCTACCAGCACGACGGCAGCGAGCAGCGCAGTGACAGCTTCAGCTATCGCGTCAGCGACGGTGAAGCGGTGTCTGATAATGCCAACGTTAGCCTGACGATCAGCAATGTTAACGACGCGCCGTTGGCCAACGATGACAGCCAAACCACTCTGGAAGAACTGCCTGTAACCATCATGGTGTTAGCAAATGACAGCGATGCCGATGGCGACGCCCTGAGCGTAACCTTGCTGAGTCAACCAACCCTGGGACAAGCTACGGTGCTGGATTCCGGCTCGGTGCTGTACCAGCCTTGGCCAAACCTCAACGGTGGCGATAGCTTTAACTATCAGATCAACGACGGTAACGGTGGCATTGCCAATGCCAAGGTCGCCATTACCATCGGCGGCGTCAATGATGCGCCAGTCGCGATGGACGACAGCGCCGTGACCGACAACCGCACTGGGGTGATGGTAGATGTGTTAGCCAACGACAGCGACGCAGATGGCGACACCCTAACGCTGGTGAGTGCTGAAGTGGCTGTGGGGCAGGTGCTCATCAATCCAGATCAGACCCTGAGTTATCAACCAGATCCTGAGGTGCTCGGTGAAATGCCGATCTCCTATCAGATCAGTGATGGTAACGGTGGCCTGGCTAACGCCTTAGTTACCGTTACCGTGGTGAGCAACAATGCTCCACCGGTAGCCAACGACGACGAGTTGGTACTGGCCAGTGGTCAGACTGAAGCGCAGATCGACGTACTGGTTAACGACATCGATGCTGATGGCGATAGCTTAGCCTTGATTGGCGCGGCGGCCAGTGAAGGCTCGGTAACCATTGCCAGCAATCAATTGCGCTTCGTGACAGGCGATAACTTCAGTGGCTTCGCTAGCATCAGCTACCGCATCAGTGACGGCTTTGGCGGCGAAGATTCCGCCGTGGTTACGGTTATCGACGAAGACGCACTCAAGCCGGTGATCACCGTACCTGATTCCGCTTACGTTGATGCCAGTGGCCTCTTTACCAAGGTAAACCTAGGAACCGCAACCGCAGAGGATCGTTACGGCAATCCGTTGCCGGTAAGCCTGATTGACGGCCTGCCGTTCTTCCAACCTGGAGACAACACCGCCTTCTGGCAAGCCTGCGATGACGAGGGCCGCTGTGCCACCGCACCGCAAAAGGTGTATGTACGACCGCTGATCTCCATCGCCAAGGATCAGGTGGTGCTTGAAGGCGACGAGGTAGAGGTGGCAGTGGTGATGAACGGAGCACACTTCGAGTACCCGGTTACCGTTCCATTTACTGTGTCTGGCGATGCAGATAATGCCGACCATGATCTGCAAGCGGGTGAAGTGATAATCGAGTCCGGCTCCTCAGCTTCGATCCGTTTCCGCGTTGTTCAAGATGAACTGCTTGAAGGTGACGAAACCCTGCTTATTGAGTTAGCAGAAGGCATCAACCGAGGTAACAAGCACAACCATGAGATTGTGATCTCTGAGTCCAACCTAGCGCCAGAGCTTACCTTGGCAGCCTATCAGGCCGGTGAGCCTCGGCTAATCGCATTCCAACAGCAAGGGATGATGGAGGTTGAGGCGCAACTGGTTGATCCGAATCTCGGCGACAGTCATCAGTTGGTATGGCAGTTGGATGATGCCGTCGTCGATCTTGATGCCGACGACTACCGCGTTAGTTTCGAGCCGAGCAAGATGGAAGTCGGCTTGTACCCATTGTCGCTGACTGTAACTGATAACGGTGGCCTGTCAGATACCTCTGCTCTCTATATCGAGGTGCGTAGCAGTGCTGTGGCGCTGATGCCAAACCAAGACAGCGATGGCGATCTGATCCCAGATGCGCAAGAGGGCTATGTCGATAGTGACTACGACGGTATTCCTGATTACTTGGACCAGATGACCGACGAATGCAATGTCTTGCCGGAAACAGTTGATAACTGGGACGGTTACATCGTTGAAGGTGATCCAGCGGTATGTCTTCGAACTGGGGCTTACAGTGCTCAAGGCGTAACCGGTGGTGCTCAGATCGTCGATGAGGATATTGCTGTCGAGGGTGATGAGCTGGGTGTTGATACCGAGGCGCAGAACATCGGCGGCATCTTCGACTTTATCGCCTACAACCTACCGGAGTCTGGTCAGCAGTTGCAGGTGGTGATGCCACAACGCTTGGCCATTCCAGCTGATGCGGTGTACCGCAAGTTCCTGCCGAACGAAGGCTGGATAACTCTGGTAGAGGATCTGTTTAACCTAGTTCACTCTGCACCAGGGGAGCCGGGCTTCTGTCCCCCACCAGGTGGAGATGTATGGACGCCAGGGCTAACCGAAGGACACTGGTGTGTGCAGCTGACCTTGGTGGATGGTGGTCGTTACGATGCCGACGGTATGGTTAACGGTACTGTGGTCGATCCGGGGGGCGTTGCGGTGCTGCTGAGTGATAACACTATTCCGGTGGCACTCGATGACAGCATTACCCTGCGTGCCGGTGAGCAGACCGAGATCTGGGTGCTGGACAACGACAGCGATGCCGATGGTGACGCATTGACCGTGGTATCCGCTTCCGCGTCTTTTGGTGAGGTAACCATTAATGACGATGGTTCCGTCAGCTATCTGGCTCCGGAAAACTATCTGGGCAGCGACAACATCCGTTACGGCATCAGTGATGGCCAAGGTGGCAGTGCCTATGCCGAGGTAGCGGTTACGGTGTACGTTAACCGTGCACCTGTGGCCGAAGATGATACTGCACAGATGTTCGACGGCGAACAGATCGATTTACCAGTGTTAGCGAACGACAGCGACGCCGATGATGATGTGCTTCGCATCGTCGATGTAACCGCATCAGCTGGGAGTGTCAGCATTATTGACGATGGCAAGCTGCGCTTTGAGGCGCCAGAAGGCTTTGTGGGTAATGTGGTGATTGAATATAGCGTATCGGATGGGGCCGGAGGCCTTGCTACTGCAACGGTCATCGTAACGGTCACAGCGAATCAAGTTGTTAAAACTGAAGGAGGCAGTGGCGGTAGTATGAGCCATGGTTGGATAGTACTGCTGATGTTCGCGGCGGCGTGGCGTCGCTTGTCACAGCAGCGGATGGGAGCGGCCGTGCTGGCTGCCATCGCCCTGATGAGCTCGGCAGCCAATGCGGCCGGGCCAGAGGGTAAGGAGTCCAAGGCGCTTAAGTCTTGGTTCGTCAGCGGCCAGTTGAACTGGGCGGCCAGCCAGGTGGATGAGTCAGATCTTAACGGAGACTTTACCGATGCAGGCATCAATGCCTCGGTGCTGTCGCTGGATGAAGCACGCCTGGGTTGGGGATTAGGGCTGGGCTACTTCGTAACCGATAACTGGTTCGTTGAGGCGGGTTACCTGGATACCGGCGAGGTAGAGCTCACCCTGCAAGGGATCTTCGATGATACCGAGCAGTTTTTCGATACGGTTGAACACATCTACCCAGAATCAGGCAGTGGTCCATACGCGCAATTGGGTTATCGCTATCAGCTTTCGCCGCAATTCTCGTTGAGCGGCAAAGTCGGGGCCTTCTTCTGGCAAGGGGACTACGATAGCTTCTCACTATCAGGAAACGGTAGGGGCTCGGATGCACCGAGCGGCACCGATCTGCTTTATGGCATCAGTGCTGATTATCGATTTGCTGATAACTGGGTGGCTTCAATGCAAGCGCAGCGGATTGAGTTTGATAACTACCCAACCCATATGATTGGCCTGAATCTGGCTTACCACTTTGGTGCAGCAAAGCAACCGGCATCTACCGTGACTAAACCGATCACAGCAAAGCCTGTAGTTGTGGCAGATGGTGATGGTGATGGTGATGGCGTGCAGGATCGAATGGACCAATGTGCGCAAACACCGGTTACTGATGCGGTGGATGAGTTCGGCTGTACTCGTTGGCAAAAAACTTCGACCAAGCTGAAGTTACAGATCTTGTTTGCCAACGACAGTGACGTCGTTGCCGCTGAATATGATCCGGCTTTAGCAGAGGCAGCTGAAATAATTACAGCGCACAACTTGCAACATGTGCCCATCAGCGGCCATAGCTCTTCACCTGCAGGCCGTGCCTACAATCAGGAGTTGTCTGAACGTCGAGCTGAAGCAGTGAAAACCATTTTGGTCGAGCATTACCAGCTGTTACCGGAACAGTTAGATGTACAGGCCAAGGGAGAAAGTGAACTCAAGGTATCAGGCGATAGCGAAGCACACCATGCGCAGAATCGCCGGGTTGAGATTGAGCTTTCTTTTCCCGAGAAGAATGCACTGAAACGGCAGTAAGGTTGAAGGCTGTCCGGCGTTAAACTACCACCGCTTAAGCCTGTAACCTTAAACACAGTAAAAGCCGTCATTACCTTGGTAATGACGGTTTTTTGGTGTTTTACCATCGCTCTAGTTAAGGACTGAGGTCAATCACCACTGGTTCAGGACTGTTGTATAAAGTGAGTGCAAGCAGTCAGATTATCGACCTAGAGGACGAACTACCTATTGGCTGTTAAGGGCGCTAAGGCAGTTAAAAAGGCTTTTAAATCGGTAACAAAGCAGATCCATACAAGCACTATCGAGCGAGGCCATGGGCGTGTCGAAGCCCGCGAATACCATGCTTGCCTACTAATGATATTGCAGCCGAATTGTCAGCTTGGAAAGGGCAAAAACGATTGGTGTCGCCATTGGCTATCCGTTGGATTCGGATGGCAGAGAATCGCTGGACTATCGCTATTACATCAGCTCAGCAGAACTAACTCCCGAACGATTTGCCGATGCGGTTCGGGGGCGTTGGGTGTTCGATGTCACTATGAATGAAGACGCATGCCAAATTTACCGAGGCAATGCCGCCGAGATACTGGCCAGAGTCCGCTCTATGGCACTTAACATGTTGCGTATAGAAACCAGTAAAAAGGCCAGTATGCCCTGAAAACAGAAGCGAGCAGCAATTAATATAGGTTACTTAGAACAGGTGATTTTGCGGGTCTCAACGAGCTCGATTAAAACTGAATACACGTGCTATCTCCCCGCCCTACAGATGCTTATTGATAATATAATTAATTTATAAGCTATGTCATATTTACCATAGCATTATAAAAATTAGGTATCTCAGATAAATATAAAAAGTTTTAGCATATTACTCGAATAAAAATTATTAAGATATACAACTCAAAAAATGGAGTATTATTTACCCAATCAACAAGATTAAATTTAATTAAAATAATATAGTTTGTGACTTAATATTGTTGATTTCAATGTCAAACATCAATATAAATTTCTATCCATAAAAAAATGGGCTCAAAAGAGCCCGTTTCTTATTACTTTAATATTACTTTTTCAATAGCTTTGATACCCAACCAAAGGTTGCCGCTCCCAAACAGATACCAAAAATGCTGTAAGCAATGATGCAGTACTCGGCCATATTTAAGCCCAGCAGTGACCAATCGTCTTCACCACAAATACCAGAGGGCTGGAACTCATACGGAAACCACTCATGCAGTGGCAAGCCCAGTGGGAACTTCGGATCGGTAGAGCAAGAGCCGGCACCACCACCAGCAGCAAACAGATCACCACCGCTGGATAACACATCATCCAATTCATGTGCGGCGTGGTGGATATCGTTTAATTGAATCGACCAAGCCATGCCTTGCACAACGCCATACCAAGCCAACAATAGACCAATCACTTTCAAGACATTATTGCTCGGCTTTATGGCAATAATCAGTCCTGCAAACAGGATACAAAACTGGCTGTAACGGATGTAAACGCACTTCTCACAAGGGTCCATCTCGAGGAACCACTGGAAGTAACCCATCGCAGATAGAATCAGAAATAGTGCCGCTCCGCTCATCACCAACCATAGCCAGCGTTGGTTTTGCCACTCAGATAAGGTTTGGGCTGGGGCACTTTTCAGTGAACTAAAGCCCGCTGTAATTGGATTCATCAGATACCCCTACTTAGCCAGCAGTTCAGCAGTTAACTCGTCCAGCATCTTCATGCTGGTCACGCTTTGGGTGATGATCAGGTATTTGCCGTTAACCACGATGGCTGGAATACCTTTAATCTTGGCTACTTCTAAGCCTTGGTCCCACTTCTTCAGCAACTTGGCAACTTCTGCTGAGGCTGCACGCTTATCGAACTCTGCTTTGGAGATCCCCAATTGATCGATACCGAACTGAGTCGCTTCTTCGCTTGAGCTGAACTTCTTCTTCAGATCGTGAATTTGCTTGTAGTAGGCCATCTTCACTTTCTTGTACTGCTTATCGCCCAACACTTTACCCACTGCAACCGCAGTGGCTTTTTCTAGTCCAAATGGTGGCTTGGTGGTTATATGGTAGGCATCGTAACTGATGCCATCAGGCAAGTTTTTAACGTAATTAGGGATAACCGCTTTTTCATACTTGTAGCAGAACGGGCAGTTAGTGGAATAAACCTTTACCACTTGATTTGGAGCCTCGAAACCACCGTCTTTTAGGTCGATGTAATGCTTACCTTCATCGTAGGCCGCTGCACCAAAAGAAAGAGTTAGGGCTAATACTGATAGTAATTTTTTCATTTTGTCATTCTTAAATTAAATTAGTAAACAGGATAAATACGACTCTTCGTAACTGTAAATATTTAGAAAACAAAATTTACTGAAGTTTCTATAGCTTGCCCATCTTTAGCATAACCACCCCAATCACTGTAATCGTGATATACCATGGCGATGTTTATGGATTTGTTTATTTGGTATTTACCACCCAACAATATGTGATGGCCGTTATCTTCACTATGGTTAAAGGTCTCCTTAAAGTCCTCATCGCGGTCCCATCGAGAATCAGCTAAACCAAATACAGTGGCATTAGCTGCCAATGGATAAGCGAACTCAAAACGAGTAATTGCTGCCCCCAGCATTACATCATAGGAGCGAAGTGGTGAGTGCCCGACTGAGTAAGGCAAACCCGCTCCTGCTTTAAGTTTTAATTTGCCAATTTTTGCACTATAAGCAAGGCCAAGTGTATTGGTAACTTCAGTAATGTTTTGGTTTGCTGATGAATACCAATCCCACCATAACTGCGTACTACCATCACCTAACTTATAATAAACATCAGCAAAGGTTTTAAACGTTTCAACCGCCGATTTACCATTAGGTTTGTCTGCTTCGAGTGTGAATGGGTTTTCATACCTTGCGGCCAGACTAACTAATCCCCAATCAGTAATAGTTTTATGTTTAGCGGTTAACACCACGTAATCATTTTTATTGGATTTATCGGCATCATCACCTAAGTGCGCACGATAACCAACGCCGACACTATTTGTTTGTTTTATTATTTCGGCTTGTGCAATTGAAAATGGAGCTAGAACAGCAAGCGCCAATGCAATTTTTTTCATAACAACTCCTAGTGTAGGAGGCCCAATTAATTTAGGCCTCCTACTTATTTTTTAGTAGTTAAACATTTGGGTTAGATCAAGAATCAAAGCGCGGTAATGTGGTGCGTGTGGTTTATCGCTGGTTACGTCAATTTCCACTTTAATATCTTTGGTTTTGTAGTCGATTTCGTTGATACGTCCGATAACGCCATCTTTAGAAAACATATTGGCTGAACCACCAAAACCAAACATGGTGTTGCGATCACCACGGTATTCAGTATTTGACGTAACGGTAGAGAACCAATCGTATCCGCGGTCTTTACCGTATTCCCATACCTGCTCAACGGTGCCTTTGTCTTCGTTGATCTTGTATTCAACGAAGCGACTGTACTTCATGGTTGGCATTGCTGGTTGCTCGTAATTACGAGTGCCGCCGTTGTCATAAACGGTAATGGTGCCTTTGCCTGTCAGCTTGGCGTCGTGTTGTGAGAACGGCCAATCAAAATCGGTGTTATTGCAACTGGCATTGTGGCAGTCCAACTTACGGCCTTTGCTATCAACCGGTGTAAGCACTTTGTCTTTGAGTTTGTTCCAACCAACATTTGGTGCCAGTACCCACTTAACCTCTTTATCGCGCCCCACTTTCACCACACCTTGATGTCGTACCGACAGGATCAGTGAGTCATCACTTGGATCGTATTCAATAGAGTTAACGTGAGCCCAGTTACGGCCAGCACCAACCCCAACAATGTCTCCAAATGGTGCATCTTGCTCAATCTCAACAGTCTCTCCTTGATGATCAACGTCAACGTTCATGCATACCGCCCCCGCATCCAACGCCAACAACACTTCTTCTCGTGAGTTCTCAAGGATTTTATTCAAGTCCCACACCTCAACGAGGTTGCCGGTTGGGGTAACTTCAATAATATGGTCACGGACGGTATTTACGTAGCTGCCATCAGCGCGACGATAATTTTGCTTACCAACTCGAATGAGGTAATTACCACTGCTGGTTTGGTTAATCTCGTGCGAAGCATCAACATAACCACGAGGAAGTTTAAAGTCGGTCATACGACCGATAAGATCGAACTCTCCATAGTGCTGCCCCTGCAACCAAGTGTAGGTGCCGTGATCGGTTGGGTTTAAGCCCATGAATACGCCACGCTTATTGGCATCAATATCAAAGCCGTCATAAACCTTATTTGGATCCATCCACCAGCGGATCTCTCCCTGCGTATCGACTACATAGTTCATCGGTACTTCATCAAATGGCATCGCACCACCGCCAGGGGCAGGATCGGTTTTGGCTGCCCCCACTGCTTTCGGAGTTGCCCAGTTTAGGTTGGCACCATTGGGGTTATAGGTATTGGAGTTAACAAAATAGAGGCGATCTTCGAAGCCTTTACTTACTTGTTTTACCTTGATTTGCGGCAGTGCTGTTAAGTTACGACTATCGATGTAATCGTTGGTGATAGCACCGGTAATGATTTTATATTGTTCCTCGTGTGCCTTGCCGTTTTTAGTAAATTTTACCGTCACCGTATTTTTGTAATCAGCGTAGAGACCAAATACTGGAATACCATCGTGAGAATTCATCGCGGTATCACTAACCTTGTACTTAATGTCTACCCCATTCTTACCTTTACCATGAACCAGCACACTAATATCGCTGACAGTATGGGTATCAAGTCCAATAACTGCAGTTAGCGGTGACATCCGATAGGGGTCCATAATTACCGAGCCCAATTCACCAACGGCAGGAGCTGGAGGAAACGCGCCAGCATGAACACCACTGCACACGCAGAAGCTCAACAGAGACATTTTTAGTAACGAGTTGGTTTTCATCATCAAAGCCTTTATTTGTGTTAGTGAATAAAGGCTATCGTGAAAAAAATAATTTAACTCTCAACATAATGGGATGCGGCATTGCAGTTTGTGACACCATTATCTTTATGCCAATCACGGCTTAATTGAAGACTGTGATCACCATACAACTTGCTCTCAAGTGCTCGATACTTTTTTCGACTGAGGTTCGCCCCCCTCCTTCCATATTTGGTCTTACGGTTACTATTTTATTTCAGGGCTGGTTAATGTAACTACCGTTTCCTCATAGGCAGTGCGTATATGAACCTCGAAGCGGTAACAGTTTTCCAGAGCGTTGCAAATCTTCTAAGCATATCCAGAGCGGCAGAAGTGTTAGACATTCCGACTTCGTCGATCAGCCGTAAGATCCGTGCATTAGAGCAAGAGCTGGGAGCAGAGTTATTTCACCGTGGCGGTAAGCGCATCACCTTAACCCACCAAGGTGAGCTGTTATTGCAGCGCGCAGAAGTCATTACCGCAGAAATAGCGCAGATCAAACAAGAGATCAGCTGCCATGATGATTCCATTACGGGTGAGATCCGAATCGCCACGCCACCAAGCTTAGCGTCAATATTAACGACAAGCTTCTTTATTCCATTTCAACAGCGTTACCCACAAATCCAACTGTCGATTCAGTCGACTCAAGGGCGTCAATTGGACGAGTTGCTCGACTGTGACTTTGCCATAAGCCCCAACCAACCCCGTGACCAATCATTGATTGCCAGCCCTATCTGTAAGGTGAAACGCTACTTCTGTGCCAGCAAACGTTTTATCGCCACTTTTGGGGAACCAACCAGCCCAGAGCAATTGAATCTTTACCCATTTCTATCACTGGCTCACTCTAATTTGGCCAAAGGGGAGCTGCATTGGAACAACGGTAAAGGCAAAAGCGGCCAAGTGCCGATAACAAGCTATGCCTCATCAGATTCTCCCGCAGTCTTGGCGCAGATGATGCTGGCAGATAAAGGCATCGCTTGTTTGCCTGAAATGGTGCTGGCCGAGCTGCCACAAGACCAGTTTCAACTGCTATTTAATGGCGAAATTCTCGATATCAACGATCTATACATCATCTATTCGTCTCGTCGCTATCAACTGCCCAGAGTACGTCTGCTTATCGACGAACTCGTTGAGAACATTCGACAGTGGAGCTCTACCCCGCCAGCGCAGTAACACCTGCTTTCAGCTTAGGTCTAGCAAACTCCCCTTTACCAAGACTCGATTAAATGGCTGTGTACCAATTAAGTGTTGTTGTTTCCAATGCTGTTAAAGCACCGGCTAGGCGAGTTTTGGTACAAGGGGAAAGCACCGCCGCCGTTGATCTTCTGCCGCATTGGAGCACTCCAGCGAAGCGTTTTGGACTGCGACCTAAGGCAAAAGGGGACTCCAAAGGGGGCGGAACTCCCCCCTAATGCACACAAGAATGTGCCGTCGCCACCGCGACATAACCCCTTAAGATTACTGCAACCGATAGAGCCGAAGGCTTGATATAAACCTCAACACTTAACTGTGACAAACCAATAAAAACGGCCAATCACCGCAATGATTGGCCGTTGATTTAGCGTTAGTTGCTCCGCTTAGAAGCGAAAGCCAGCTTGATTGATACTTACTTCAGTCACATCACCATAGTTAGCAGCAAGGCCACGGATATCATCCGCTTTACCGACCAAAACAAACTGTAGGTTGTCCTTAGGGAAGTGCTTGGCAACCAGCTGCTGAGCATCCGCTACCGTTAACTTGTCCACTTGTTGGCTAAAGTTATCCAACTGCTTCGGATCCATCTTCATAAGATGCATCTGCCCCAGCAAACCGGCAAGCTGATCAGCGGTTTCATACTTCGGCGGGAACTGCCCTTTCACATATGCTTTGGCACTGTCTAAAGTGGCTTGGTCTATCCCTTGTTCCCACAGACGAGTGTAGGTTTTCAGGGCTAAATCCATCGCTGCTGCGGTGGTTTCCGTTGCGGTAAAGGTGCTGATAGTAAAGCCACCATGTTCACCCAAAGCATTGAAGTGGGAGCGCGCACCATAGGTTAATCCTGCATTCACTCGCAATTCATCGTTCAACCATGAGGTAAAACGACCACCTAAGATGGTGTTTAATACCTGCAGACCAACGTAATCAGGGTTATCCCGCGCGACACCTGGGCCACCAATTAAAAAGGTGGTTTCGCGGGCATCGGCCTTATCCACCAACAACACTCTAGCACTGCTAGGTTGCGCTACTGCAACCTCTAAGTTCGGTGGCGTTGGGGTTTTGCGATCCGCCCACTGGCCAAATTGTTGCTTCACCAGAGCCAAGACGTCGGCACGATTGAAGTCCCCAGCAATCACTAACGCCGTGTTGCGCGGCTGATACCAGCTACCATGAAAGATTTTCAGGTCAAACTCATCCAGTTGAGCAATTGCATCGGCGTTACCTACTGCAGCATTGCCGTAGGGGTGATTGCCGTACAACAACCGATCAAAGTAGTTATTGATGACCTGACGTGGACTCTCTTTTTGCTGCGATAACTGCGCCACATAGCGGTCGCGCGCTTTCATCACTTCGTCCGCCGGAAAGCTTGGTTTGGTTAAGACCTCGGCAATCAGCGGTAACATCACCTGCAGATCTTTACTCTGAAACTGGCTGTGGAGGGAAGTGCCCTCTTTGCCCGCAGAGGCATTGAGGCTAGCACCAAGGTTTTCAACCGTACTTTCAAGCTTGTTTTTGCTCAACGAGCTGGTCCCCAGCAGCATCGCTTGGCTAGTTAGCTTAGCGGTGCCCGGCTCGGCATCGTTCACGGCACCAGCGCGGACAACAGCATTGACGGTGATCAGCGGTACCGTATCTCGCTGCAGCAAATAAACGGTTAGACCATTATCCAGTTCCATCTGCTCGTATGCAGGCAAAGTAAACTTGGCACCAGATTTGGCCACGGTTGGCACCACAAAAGGTGTAGGCGCCACGGCATTGGTAGTCGATGGATTCCCTTCTAGCGTGGGCGTAGTACTCATACAACCACTGAGACTAGCTACGGCTAAGGCAAGTATTAGCTTTTTCATAGGTCCTTATCCTCCTCGGCCGCCAGCACACCTACGGTACGACGCGCTTTGGTAAGGTAGGTTTGTGCTACACGTTGAATATCTGCGGGGGTAACCGCTTGGTAAGCCTCTGGCGCATTGAACAGCTTGCTGTAATCACCAAAATAGAGCTCGTAAGTGCCAACGGTGTTGGAGCGGCCGTTGATGGTTTGCATCTGTTTATAGAACTCCATCAACTTATGGTTCTTCACCTTATCCAGTTCAGCCTGTGAAACTAACTCAGTGCTCAGACGATTTACTTCCTGAATAAGGGTGTGTTCCAGCTTGGAAGGATCCCCCTGCGGATTAGCAATCGCGTATAGATAGAACAGGTTAGGGTCAAAGCTTTTGGGTAGGTAGCCATCAACCGCTAACGCCAACTGTTCGTCCACTAATGCACGGTTGAGACGGCTGGATTTCCCTTTTAACAACAGATCGGACAACAGGTCCAATGCATAGAAGTCGGCATCGCTACTGGCTGGAATTTTATAAGCGACCATTAAGTTGGTGCTGGAGACCGACGGTTTCTGTACGTATACCCGTTTTTCACCCTTCTGCTCCGGCTCAATGGTACGAACTACTGCTGGCGTAGGTTGAGCAGGAATTACCCCAAAGTATTGCTCTGCCATCTGCTTAACTTCAGCAAACTTAACGGCACCGGAGATCACTACCACCGCATTATTCGGCGCGTAATAGGTTTTGTGATACTGCTTGAGATCATCCAAGGTCCACGCATTAATGTCTGACTCATGGCCAATAACCGACCAGCTGTACGGGTGAGCGCGAAAAGCTGCGCCTTTTACTTCTTCGCTGAGCATGCGCCAGTTGGAGTTTTCCAAACCGGTGCGACGCTCAGAGGAAACGACCCCACGTTCGCTATCAACCATTTTTGGATCGATGGTTAGTGAACTGATGCGATCCGCTTCCAGTGAGAAGATCACCTCCATCGCTTCCGCTGGGAACCAATCGGTGTAAACCGTGAGATCTTCGGTGGTGTATGCGTTGTTGGCGCCGCCAGCAGCTTCCATCGTGCGATCGAACATCTTCGGCGCGTAATGTTCCGAGCCGTTAAACATCATATGTTCGAAAAAGTGGGATAAACCGGTAATGCCTGGCACCTCATTACGAGAGCCGACTTTCCAGAATAGGTACATGTTGGCATTAGGGATGGTGTTGTCTTCCATCACCATTATCTTCATGCCATTGTCGAGGGTGAAGCTCTGCACATCTTCAACGGTGGTGGCTTGTGCCAATCCAGTTGTAGAAAGCAGCAGCCCAATCCAGAGGCTACGCATTGCCATCTTGGTCTCCTTAGATCCTTGTAGAAACAGTGACCTAAGTTTGGCCCTAGGCCAGATTACGAACAAGGGCATTGCGCAAAAGATATGTCAGAGTTTGTTACTTAGCGACTGCTCCACTGTGCATGGGTTAGGCAAAAAGTTTGCCAATGGCCGTGCTCATCGGAAAATTCGCTGATGGGGTGCATACCGAGCTTTCGCAACACCTGCACTGAGCCTGGGTTAGCTGGCATAGCATGCGCCACAATCTGCGGCAGTTTGAATTGCTCGAAGCCAAGCTGCAGTGCCAACCGCCCCGCATCGGTGGCGATGCCTCTACCCCACAGCTCTAATGGCACGCGATAACCCAAGTCAATTTCTGAGCTACCTCCGCTGTTAATGGTTTGCCGAAGGCCGCAAAATCCGCCGTAGCGACCATCGTGCAGATAGATGCTCCACCGGCCAAAACCATGCTGTTGATAGTGGTCGTAATTGCGCAGAAATAGTGCCGCTTCAGCCTCAGAAGCAAAGGGCTTATCGCCGGTAAATTCAAGCACCTTTGGCTGATCGTTCATCAGTTTAAATGCAGCGGCATCGCTGTCGTCAAACTGATGCAGCGACAATGTACTTGAACGTGCAACCTCTAATCCGGGCATCTATCCCTCCTTAGGATTCTGATTGTGGATAGCCATCCACACTAAAACGCCTACGCACTGCCTGCAGTTCACTATTGCCAGCCTCAATGGCGCTGTCTAACTGCGCGACCAGCTCTGGTGCCAGCTGATGAATAGCCAAGCCTAGCTCAGATTGCGGCAATACTCGTTGATAGGCCTGCCACAACAGTTGCGCACCAAGGTTTAAATCTGGCTGCGGCAGCTCTTGCTCAAAGTGGGCCAATGCCAGCTCAAACATCGCCCGTGGCAAGGCACCATACTCAATGGCTTGCTGATATAGCGCTTCCGCTGCCGCGGCATTGGCCTCGATACCATCGCCATCCAATCGACGCTGAGCCAAATCCGCCAGCGCTTCAGGGTAGTGCTGTTCGGCAGCACTTTGCAGCCACTGCATGCCAGATAACGCATCGACGGTGCCGCCCTCACCAGCAAACAGCATAACCGCTAGCTGGTATTGCGCGTGGGGATAACCCGCTTGCGCACCTTGTTCGGCACAGCGACGCGCCTGCTGGTAATCCGCTTGGCCAAGTAGCCCCTTGTAATACAGCACAGCGAGATTGGCTAACGCCTCTGGCTGCTCTTGCTCCGCCCCTGCCAATAAATAGTGCTCGGCCAATTGTGGATCGGCACTAAAGCCATGACTGCCGGTGAGGTGAAAGTAGCCCACCAATGCCTGTGCATCGGCGTTTTTTTCCTCCGCCGCGGCTTGGATAAGCTCTAACGCCAGTGCTTCATCCATCTCACCGCCGTAGCCGTGCAACAGCGCCACGCCGTGCTCAAAGCGAGCACCAGCGTGACGCAAAGCGGCACGTTCAAACCAATAAGCCGCTTGAGTCAGTTCGTCACTGGAGTCACTTTGCAGCTGCGTTTCGTTAGCTTCAGCGAACGACAGCTCTTGCTCATGTCGTGCCGCTGCTCGGGCTTTCAGTGACAGCCCAACCAAATATTGCGCCTCGGCGTCGTCGTCCATTACCGCTCGATAACACAGCTCTCGACCGGCCTCAGCATCAACCGGAGCAAACTGCCATTCAGGCACCTCATCGGTCTCTGCGAGGAGCGGATAGAGATCAGCACAGAGGTTGGCGCAATCCTTAACGCTTTTGGTTGCCAGCAGAACCAGCTGCTGTTGCGATAATTGGTATTTCTCTGGGTGAGCACCTTTGTTGCCGTCATTACGAAGTTTATGCAACTTACGGGTAAGGCGCATATCAATAAGCCGAGTTTTGCCCAGCTGATCAATGCGGTCGTAGAGGTTTTTAGAGCGAAACTCGATCTGTTTCAGTGCCGCTATCTGCTCAACCAACCGATGAGCAACGCTACGCAGGTGCACCAGCGCATAGGTCGGTACATCAAGACAGTAATTCCGGGCCAGCTGATAGTCGTCAATCAACTCGCGGTTGAGCCGTCGAACTAGCTCTAGATCGTTCATATTGCTGATATACCATAATCAAAAACACTATTTTTCATCATACCACCGGAATAACCCAGCAAAGCATGATGTTGATAGCGCAAAGTAAAAATAACCAGTAGCGACCAATAACAAGGCCGCGAAGGTTGTCTTAGTGCTGATTTTTCTATTGTTAGTTCACAGTTAAGCCGCTTAAGTAGTGACCTATATCTGACTCTATTGCTGTGCTCACCAACACCATAATTCGCTTTGCTATGATTACAACCACATTGAAATCTCTGCCAATACCGATGGATTACTGTACTGCGAAAATGACGCAGGCTAGCCTCGAGGTACGTTTCACCAATCATTTAATTTGCTCACAGGGACAAACCTTCATGACGACGCAAACGCTGATCAGCACGGTGACCAAAACGTTGCTATCAACCGGTGCTCTAGCTATGGCGCTTTACTCTACTAGCACTTTCGCACAGGCGAATACGCTGTCCATCAAAGAGAAAGCCGAAGCTATCGTCACCAGTATCGAAACTCGTGACTCCGCAGCCATTAAACACATCAACCGTCGTCAGTTCATTCAACATAATCCCGCGATTGAAGATGGACTGGTTGGTTTTGGTACCACCTGGCACATGCTGCCGGCAGATACAACTAAGGCCAGTGTTACCCGAGTAATTCAGGATGATGACTTCGTAATAACGCACGGCGAGTACAACTACCTCGGCCCTAAGGTTGGCTTCGAAGTGTTCCGCTTTGAAGAAGGCAAAGCGGTAGAACATTGGGATAACTTCCAAAAGCGACAGGGCAACAACGCCAGCGGTCGCAGCCAAACAGATGGTATTGCCGCCATCACCGATCTGGATAAAACCGACGCTAACAAAGCGCTGGTAAGCGACTTCGTCACCACGGTGCTCATCGGCCGTGATGTCGATAACATCAACCAATTTATCGGTACCGCGGCGGCTGATTATCTACAACACAACCCAAGCATGGCCGATGGTGCCGTTGCGGTTATTGCTGCTGTTACTGCCGACGGCACCGCCCCAAGCTACCAAACCAATCACAAAATTTTGGGTGAAGGTAACTTTGTGTTAGCCATCAGCGAAGGTTCATTCAACAGCAAGCCGGTGGCCATCTATGATCTATTCCGCCTCGATAACGGCATGATTGTTGAGCACTGGGATACCGTTGAGGTGATTCCAGCGACTTCGAAATGGGCCAACGATAACGGCAAGTTCGGCTTTAACTAAACCCAATGGCGTTTATTCACAGGTCGCATCAATCGATTGGTGCGGCTTTTAAGGCTGAATACGGTTAAAGCACCGGCTAGGCACGTCCTGATACAAAGGGGAATTCCAAAGGGGGCAGAGCTCCCCCCCCCCTAATGCATACAAGAATGTGCCGTCGCTACCGCGACATAACCCCTTAAGAGTACTGCAACCGATACAGCCGCAGGCTTAAGATAAACTTCAACAGCTAACTACGACACAGTCTTTTTATTTGTCCGCAACGCTGGCGATTCGGCTGGCCAAACGACGCTGCAGCGCACGTTGACTGGTTTTACCCAGTCGGTAATGCCACACCAGCCATAACATCGGCAGCAATAACAACGACGGCCAAACAATAAAACCAAGCTTCAAGCCAACGCTCGCCGATTCACTTAACTCACCTTTGCCAGAAAAGCCAAAGAAGGCAGCAATACCCAGCGCTAATGCGCTGCCAAAGCCCTGATTGAGCTTGACCGCAAACGCCTGAATCGAAAACAGGGTGGCGGCCCGATCGCGGCGGTTACGCCAACGGTCGTAATCAACGATATCGGCCATCATCGACGGCAACACAATCGCTACCAAGCCGACACACAGACCAACCCCGCCCATAGCAATCTGCATCTGCATTAGTGCCGAATCACCAGGAGCTATCGTTGCTATCCACAACAATAGCGCTATTAACAGCAGCGCCGATGCGGCCCAGGCTCGATGCTTTTCAACTCGCTTAAGAAGCTGCGCCCAGCCTGGTATCGATAGCACCATCATCAGCGTCATTGGCATTGCCACCTGTACAATCTTATCGCCCAGCTGTAAGTAATAACGGGCATAGATAACAAACATGCCGGAGATCCCACCGATCGCTAAGCCAAACAAAACTTGTGTCACGATAAAATATCGCAGTATGGGCAGTTGCCCCCACAATCGCCAAAGATCAGCGAAACGAGGTCGTTGTTGTTGTGGCTCAAATTCTGGCACCGTCCGCCACATGACGAGTAAGGTCAGTGGCAAAGAGATCAGGATAAACAACGCAATGGCGTGAAATACATCCGGAGAAAAGTCGTTTTTCCCTAATAACAGCAAAGGCATCGCCATAAACAACACCCCACCGCCAAAGCCAAGCAGCTGGCGCCACAACACCACTCGGTTACGTTCTTGATAATCATCAGAGAGTGACGCAGTAAGTGTACTGTGGGGAATTTCGATTAGGGTCCAGCCTAACGTCACCAACATATACCACCCCAGTAGGTAAGTGATGTCAGCGTGCGCAGGCGGTTGATAGAGCGGGTATGTCGATGCCATCAATAACAACACCCCCAACAACATCCACGGTTTGCGCTTGCCGGAGCGATCGCTCAGATAACCAATTAGGGGATCGGTTAGCGCATCGAACATTCGTGCAATTAGGGTCACGCTGGCCAATGCCGCGGCAGTAACGGCTGTATATTCCAGATAATAGTTGGGTAATATCGAGGCGGTCGGCGACATTAACATCGACAACGGCATGTTAATTAAGCTGAAAGCTATCAGCTGCAAAGTAGAGAAACGTTTCATGCGCAGAAACCGAGTATCCCGATATAAAGTTAAGCAACAAAAAAGCAGTGCCTTAGGACACTGCTTTTGGCAAAAATGGTATGGCGTTATTCGGCGCTGCTTTCTTTCATCACGCTGCCACTCTCTTCCGTAGCCAGTTGCCCCAGCTCCTTGTCGATAAGGTACAGGCTAGCGCCATCGTTACCAACTAGATCGATGCGGTCGAGAATGCCTTTGAATAGCTTCTCTTCTTCATGTTGCTCAGCCACGTACCACTGCAGGAAATTAAAGGTAGAGTAGTCTTGGTTAGCAAATGCGGTATGGGCCAGATCGTTGATCTTTTGAGTGATCAGCTGTTCGTGTTCAAAGGTCTTCACAAACACATCTTTTAACGACTCGAACTGTGAATCCGGAGCATCGATTGCCCCCAACAGTGGCATACCACCGGCCTCTGACACATAGGTGAACAAACGGCGCATATGCTCCATCTCCTCATCCGCGTGAGCCCGCAGGAATACTGCCGCGCCCTCAAATCCTTTATCTTCGCACCACGCGCTCATCTGTAGATACAGATTAGAGGAGAAAAATTCCAAATTAATCTGTTCGTTGAGTCGTGCGGTCATCGCTTCGGCCAGCATAAATAAACTCCTTGTTTAAAAGCCTCTACTGTCCGCTATGTTGCTACGGCTCTCTAGCGGTTGCAACACATCAACAGCAAAGGTTGCCGATTAAGATAAACGTTGTAGGCGGTTAAGATTGGCTCTGGCGCCTCTGCAACGAGTTGGTAATCGGCTTGATGATAAAGCGACTGCAGATGTGGATAGGGAAAACACCAAATGGGTTCAGGATTCTGCGCCCCGACAAACTGCAGCAACTGTAATGCTATACCTTGCTGACGCCGCTGCGGATCAACCAACAGCGCTCTTAACAACCAATGGCCACCAATACGGCGCAACCGTAATGACGCCACAATCTGTTGACTGTTATCGCGGATCACCGCTACCCGTTCGTCTGCCTTAGCTTTTTCTTTACTGCCACAACGTTTGTAAAACGCGCTAGCCAACGGCGTTTGAATGGAAGTTAACCACTGCGGGGTCATGTCGTTGCCCTAATCAGGCCATAGCCGCCTTCACGTAGACGTCAAAGCGATTCTTCTTAGTGGCAATCACTGTGCTCGGCTTTTGCCCAGCCAAATCCTCAGCGTAATCAGGGCGCTTTACCACCACGCGCTTAGTAGCCAAGGCGTATGCTGGGGCAAACAAGCCATCGGCATCGATATCGGCACCAACCAATTGCTGGAATACCCGCATCTCCTTTTTAACTAAAGCAGACTTCGCTCGGTGGGGGTACATCGGATCAAGGTAAACCACGTCAGGTTTGAGTGTCAGCTCACTGAGCTGCTCGACGCTGTTGCCGTGGTGCAGATGCAAACGTTGTTGTACCCAAGAGCCAATCTCGCTGTCTTGATAGGCACGGCGCAAGCCATCGTCCAGTAGCGCGGCCACAACGGGATGACGCTCAACCATAGTGACGGTGCAACCTAACGTGGCCAACACAAACGCATCACGCCCCAATCCAGCGGTGCCATCAACCACAGTTGGCATTACCCCACCCTTTAAGCCCACGGCTTTGGCAATCGCCTGACCACGGCCACCGCCAAACTTGCGTCGATGCGCCACCGCCCCACTCACCAGATCGACCTCAATGGCGCCGAGTTTGGGTTCATCCCGCAGATACAGGCGCAGTCGGTCTTGTTCAAAACACAGCAAAAATGGCGCTTGTTCGGAATGCACTAAGTCCCAACGTGCGGCAATGGTTTGCAGCTGCTGAGGTTGCTCTCGAGTAAAATCTAGGTAGATGGCGATCATGGCGTGACAAGAACTCTAAAAAATCTGCTCGGCAGAGTAAAAGATAGCGCCTAGATCAGCAAGAGCCGACCGAAGCCGACTCTTGTTTAGCAAAGCCTTAGTAGCAATAAATTGCTAATTAAGCTTATGCGACGCCCACTTCGCTCAATACCAAGCCTTCCAGCTGCTGTTGGTTTTGGCTTAATACTTCAAAGCAACGCTCATGCCAGTTGCCCACAGGTGCATTCAAGCCCGCTTTTTCCAGCAGCACCAATAATGCATCCATCATAATAGCTTCGTCTTGTAGCAACTTCACCGGCCCTAAGGTTTGGCGAGAAGCTTGCAGTTGCACACCAAGCATCAGTGCGCGACCTAATTCAGCAGTGCGCTCAACTTCAACCACATCCAGTTGTACTTCACCCACTTCCACAGCTGTCTTCAGTACGCTTTGCAGCACCTCAGATAACTCACGGTTGGTATTACGCAGTGCAATTTGGCGTTGATCAGCGGCACGACACCATAGCTCAGTGTTATTCACCAGTACTTCTAATTGCGCCAGCACATCATCCTGCACTAAGCGGCGGCGATCAGACAGCAACAATACAATGAATTTTTCAGCCGAACTGATTGGCATCAACTGCACTAACTCAAACCATTCGGTACGACGTTGTACGGCCAGCTGAACCAAAGCAGCCATCATGTCCTCTTTGCTGAGGAAGTGACCATACAGAGTACCAACGGAACATTCTGCAACGCGGGCAACATCTGCCATGCGAAAATCCAATGCTCCCTTGCTGCGCGCAGTACTTAATGCCGCAGCCAGAATTCGACGTTCTCGTGATTTGAACAGTTCCGATTTGTTCATTGCGTTTACTCCCTCAGACTCAAACAATCGGTGATCCTCGCGATTGAGCGAAGTCATCGTTACAAACTCCATAAAATCAGATTCAGCCGGTTCTATCTGAGATAGCGATCACACAACAATGCACTTTTATCTTTTAATAACAGTATGTTGCATGTAAAAACCATGTTCTAAGTGCTGTTTTACCATTTCCCTGCACTAAATTTAAACAAGTCGCAAACATAACTCGAAAAAATATTACAAAAACGCCCATGTGGTAACATGGGCGCTATTGACATGGTAAAGACTTACTTAAAACACCTTAATCACACTCGGATGCCACTATGTCTCAGCAATGCATCAGTACTTGGTTCGCGTCCGCGGAATGCCACAAACAGATTCATTGGCTCATCACTGCCACCACGCTCAAGCACATTTTGAGCGAAATCAGCACCGGCTTGCTCCGAGAAGATGCCCTCCTCTTCGAAACGGCTAAACGCATCAGCGGACAATACTTCGGCCCACTTGTAGCTGTAGTAACCCGCCGCATAGCCACCAGCAAAAATATGACTAAAGCCGTGCTGGAAACGGTTGAACTCAACCACAGGCACTACGGCAACTTGGCCACGCACTTCATTGAGAATGGTTTGGACCCAATCGGCTTTGTCGGCATCAAACTCAAGGTGCATACGGAAATCGAATAATGAGAATTCCAGCTGACGCAGCATCATCATCGCGCTTTGGTAGTTCTTGGCCGCCAGCATCTTATCCAGCATCGCTTTTGGCAAAGGCTCAGCGGTTTCGAAATGGCCAGAGATCTGCGCCAGCGCTTGCTCTTCCCAACACCAGTTCTCTAGAAACTGACTTGGTAACTCAACCGCATCCCAAGGCACACCATTGATACCGGCAACACCGCTGGCATCAACGCGGGTAAGCATATGGTGAATACCATGGCCAAATTCATGGAACAGGGTAACCACTTCATCGTGGGTAAATAGGGCGGGTTGATCGCCTACCGGCGCGGTGAAGTTACACGTGAGGTAAGCCACGGGCTGTTGCAGTTCACCGTTCGCTTTGATGCGACGACCTTGGCAGTCGTCCATCCAAGCGCCACCACGTTTGTGCTGACGGGCGTACATATCTAAGAAGAAGCTACCGCGAACGCTGCCATCGGCTTCGAGGATATCGAAGAAGCGTACATCGTCGTGCCAACTATCGAACTCACTGCGCTCTTGCACCTTAACGCCAAACAAACGCTCGACGGTATAGAACAAACCAGACAGGACTTTGTCTTCTGGGAAGTAGGGCTTCAGCGCCTCATCGGAGATCTGATACAGATCTTGCTTCTGCTTCTCCGCAAAGTAGGTCACGTCCCATGGCTGCAAATCAGCGTGGCTATATTTGTCAGCCGCGTATTTCGCCAAGGTTTTAAACTCTTGCTCGCCTTGTGCCTTCGACGCCAATGCCAATTCGTTCAAAAAGCTGATTACCTGATCCGGTGTCTGTGCCATCTTGGTGGCCAGCGATTTATCGGCGTAGCTGTCAAAGCCAAGCAGGTTAGCGAGCTCATGACGCAGTGCGAGGGTTTCGGTCATCAGTTGGCTGTTATCGAACTCGCCTGCATTCGGGCCTTGATCAGAGGCGCGAGTAGTAAAAGCGGTGTAGGCCTCTCGACGCAGCTCAGCGTCGTCAGCGTAAGTCATTACCGCTAAGTAGGATGGAAACTCCAACGTCAGCATATAACCTTGCTGTTCGCGCAGCTCGGCCGCTTGTTTGGCTGCGGCGATGGCGTATTCCGGCAACCCTTGCAGTACCGCGACATCATCAATCTGCTTAGTCCATGCGTTAGTCGCATCCAATACGTTGTTGGAATATTGGCTCGAGAGATCGGACAGACGGCTAACAATCTCGCCGTAGCGCTTCTGCTTATCGTCGTCCAAACCGATGCCTGACAGTTCGAAATCACGCAAGGCATTAGAGATAACTTTTTGTTGCGCTTGGGTCAGCTCAGCAAACTGTTCGCCTTCCGCCAGCTCTTTATAGGCTTGGTATAAGCCTTTGTGCTGGCCCAGCCAGGTACTGTATTCGGATAACATAGGTAAGCAAGCATCATGGGCAGCACGCCACTCATCAGTGCTGACCACCGAATTCATATGTCCAACTGGTGACCATAATCGCGACAGTTTGTCTTCCGCTTCTTCTAGTGGGGTTTCCAGCTTTTCCCATGTCCATGGGCCACCTTGCGCTAAGGTATGCTCAACAGTATCACGGCAGTGCTGCAACGCGGCCTCAACCGCTGGTTGAATGTGTTCAGCGCGGATCTTAGAAAACTCTGGAAGCGCTTGAGGTTCCAGCAATGGGTTTGGCATAACAGCTCCTGACACTACGGTATGGATGGCGTTTATCTGAGTAAAGACGTGGGGGCGCGTCAAGGCAACTTCAACCACGCTGAGTAATCTCTGCGCTAAAAACAAAAAACCGCAGCTAAGCTGCGGTTTTAACGGCATGAACAAGGAGCGACTTAGAACGCCACAGAGATCCCTACGCTGAGCAGTGATTCGTTGTCGGCACTTTCGCCTTCGGCGGCCATCTCATCGTCAATGTCGCTGCCAGCGATGTGGTAGCTGTAGCCCAGACCCAACGCGAACTGGTCGTTGATGGCGTAGCTGGCCGCAACGCCCAAGGTGGTGTGGTTGTAACCATCGTTTGCGGCAGTGGCGTAACCAAAGTCAAAAGCGGCTACAGCGTAAGCTTCCACCGATAGGCGCTCGTTGATGTCGTAAGGTGCGGTTAAGCCGAACTCAACAAACTGGCCATTGGCTTCGGTGCTATAGACGGCATCAACGCTAGGGATAAGGTATTCGAGGCCTTCGTATGCAACAGCGACCGCGATCTCGTTATCGTGCTCGTCGTCTTCGAACATCTCGAGACGGGTATAAGCCGCTGAGATAGCAAAATCAGCTACACTAACGCCATATTCTAGGGTTAATCCAAGTTCGTCATAATCTGCTTTTTCATCGGAGTAACCGTAATCGACCGCAAGGGCGATACCGTTATCAAAACCAACTGCCGCACCGGCCCAAGTGATGCCAGCGCCATCAAGGTTGGAACGCCCCTCAGACACATAATCGCTGTCATAACTCAGATAGCCTTCGATCTCAGCAGCCATGACTGAACCGGAAAAAATCGCTGCAGTTACTAACGACAACGCCAATATATTACGCTTATTCATGCTGAGTACTCTTGTCAAAACCTAATTGCGACTCATTATTGTTTCTATTGTCACTAGAAGAACTGATCTACATCAACTATTTGATAACAAACAATTAGCGACAAAAGTAATTGCCACCACGATCACACAAAACCGGCATTTACATGGTTCAAATCACCGCTATTAGGTGCAATCGATTAGCGCTATCTCTTGTTTTAGGTTGAGCTTGACCCCACATCGGTTTACAACATAGCCACTCGTGCGAACGCGTCGCGGTCACTAATTAAGGAATTCCCATGGCACAACAGTATGACTACATCGTTCTAGGCGCCGGCTCTGGCGGCATTGCTTCCGCTAACCGTGCCGCTATGCGTGGCGCCAAGGTGTTGCTAATTGAAGCGCAACACCTGGGCGGCACCTGTGTAAACGTTGGCTGTGTGCCAAAGAAGGTGATGTGGTTTGGTGCTCAAGTGGCCGAAGCCATTAATCTTTACAGCGAAGATTACGGCTTTGATGTAGAACTGAAAAAATTCGAATGGAGCAAGTTGGTTGCCAGCCGAGAAGCCTACATCGAGCGTATTCATGGTGGTTACAACCGCGGCCTAGCGTCGAACGGCGTTACCTTGGTGCGTGGTTTCGGTAAATTCGTCGACAAAAACACCGTTGAGGTAAATGGCGAACAGTACTTCGCTGAAAACATCCTTATCGCCACTGGCGGTCGCCCCACCATTCCTGCGATTCCAGGTGCAGAATACGGCATCGATTCCAACGGTTTCTTTGCCTTACAGGAGCAACCTAAGCGCGTTGCGGTAGTCGGTGCTGGTTACATTGCGGTTGAACTAGCTGGCGTTTTGCACTCACTGGGTAGTGAAACCCATCTATTAGTACGTAAACACGCACCACTGCGTAACTTCGATCCATTGATGACCGAAACCTTAGTTGAGTTGATGGCCGAAGACGGCCCAACCCTGCACACCCACTCAACTCCAAAACAATTGGTAAAGAACGCCGACGGCAGTCTGACCCTGAAACTGGAAAACGGCCACAGCGTTGAGGTCGATTGCTTGATCTGGGCTATTGGTCGCGAGCCAAGCACCGATAAGATCAACATTGAAGCGGCCGGTGTTAAGGTCAACGAACGCGGTTTTATCCCAGTGGACGAATACCAAAATACCAATGTGGCCGGGATCTACACCGTCGGCGACATTATGGAAGGCGGTATTGAGCTGACGCCTGTGGCAGTAAAAGCTGGTCGAGCTCTGTCTGAGCGTCTATTCGGTGGCCAACCACAAGCCAAGATGGATTACTCACTGGTACCAACTGTAGTATTCAGCCACCCAGCCATCGGTACCATCGGCTTAACTGAGCCACAGGCACGGGAACAGTACGGCGACGACAATATCAAGGTATACACCTCTAGCTTCGGCGCTATGTACACTGCCGTAACCGCCCACCGCCAAGCCACGAAGATGAAGCTGGTCTGCGCTGGGCCAGACGAGAAGGTGGTTGGTTTGCACGGTATTGGCCTAGGTATGGATGAGATCCTGCAAGGTTTTGCGGTAGCCATGAAGATGGGCGCCACCAAAGCCGACTTTGACGCCACCGTAGCATTGCACCCAACTTCGGCAGAAGAGTTTGTAACTATGCGCTGAAGCATGAGTTGTTAGCAGTATGAATTGTAAGGCCGAGCACTGCTCGGCCTTTTGCTGATCTTAAAGCAACCTCGTATCGATGCACTGCCAGCTCAAACACAAAAACTAGCGGCCGATAATTTGGCTAATTTTAGCTCCATGGAAGTGAACCTCTGCACCAGCAATGATGGCGCTGCCATAGAGCAGATTATTGTCAAAGTTGATCAACAAAGTGACGTAATCGCCATAGTCCTTCTCAAACCACGAAGCCAAATATTGGTTCGGCTCTACTTCAAATGCCGTATAGGGAAAAGGCCCCCACCACTTATCCGGCTTAGAACCAGTTAGGTAGCGATAACTCAGCCCTTGCGGTTCAAACCGAACGTTGTATGCGCGGTCATTAGTGTATTTATAAGTGATGCTTACCCCGTCGAGCATTCGTGTTTCCTGAGCTAATTCGACGGCAAACGCAGTTGGCGCCATCAACGCCGTAAGAAACAAAAATAACTTGAACGCTTTCATATCGATGCACCCTTTCGTTGGTTAACAGGAAATTGGCAAGAAATCATCGCGCCGAAATCGCCACTGTAAAGATCTAGCATAGTAGAGCTGCTTGTCTCGACCAGAGGCAAAACCGAACAATTCAATAATGCACAAGACCTAACCGAATTTGCTCACAGCACACCACTCACCCGCCAAAATTAAAAATTTGACCACAGTCCAATGCTCAGGCCGCAATCAGTGCGACTAGGTCATTAGGCTCTCTAGCTACAATTTGCAAAGTGACTCACACCAAGCAAACACCAGCGTCAAAAAACTTACCGCCGCAACAACAATTAGCGTGATCGAGTAATACAAATCGCAATAAATCACTACTCAGAGCTCACTTTCGGCATTCTTTATGTCCAGTTAATAAAAATGAAACATTAGTCAGGGCTGATTGATCAATGTCACATACGGAATGTGGTTGCTCCTTTACTATCCATAAAGTGATATATGTATTTTTAGACATATGTCTTTAACCGCATATCTGAGTGGATAATATGAATAACAGTGACCAATTTAACGCCAGCCGACGCCAGCTGTTAAAGCGCTCCCTTGGTGGGACGACTTTACTGGGTTTGACCGGTGGCTTTGCCTTCAACCCAATGCTCGAGGCCATGGCGGCCGATCTACCTAAAGTAGACCTGCGTACTGGCACTGGCCAGTGGGTGCCTACGACTTGTCAGGGCTGTACTTCTTGGTGTGCCAAACAGGTCTACATCATGGACGGTCGGGCAATTAAAGTGCGCGGCAACCCACACTCAAAGATCCACGACACCTCGAGTTGTCCGCGCCAATTCTTAGGCTTACAGCAAGTATACGATCCAGATCGTCTGCAATCGCCAATGATCCGTACAAACCCGAACAAGGGACGCGACGAAGATCCGATGTTTCAGCCGATCAGCTGGGATAAGGCGATGGATCTATTAGCCGACAAGATCATGGCGCTGCGTGAGAAAAACGAAACCCATAAATACGCACTGATGCGTGGCCGTTACTCCCTGTGTAATGACTTGCTGTACAGCAAGATGACCGCAATGATCGGCTCGCCAAATAACATATCTCACTCCTCTATCTGTGCCGAAGCCCATAAAATGGGGCACTACTACATGGATGGGAACTGGGGCTACATGCAGTACGACGTGAAGAACACCAAGTACATCTTGAGCTTCGGTGCTGACCCCATCGCGTCTAACCGTCAGGTAAGCTTCTACTCCAGCGAATGGGGTAACACCTTAGATCAGGCCAAGGTTGTAATTGTCGATCCACGCCTGTCTGCTTCTGCCGCTAAAGCACACAAATGGATCCCAATTGAGACCGGCCAAGACAGTGCTTTAGCACTAGCCATTGCTCACCATGCCTTGGTTAAAGGTCTATGGCACAAGCCATTCGTTGGCGACTTTAATGACGGTAAAAATCGCTTTGTTGCTGGCCAAGAGGTTGATGACAGCAGCTTCAGTGAAACCCACACCTACGGCATCGTAAAATGGTGGAATCTGGCGCTTAAAGACTACACCCCAGAATGGGCTGAGCAGACCGCTGGTATCGCAGCCGCTGATATTCGCACCATCGCCGAAGAGATGGGGGCCGTCGCACCTAACGTCCAAGTATGGAACGCGCGCGGCGCAGTAATGCAAACCCGCGGTACTTACACCTCAATGGCATGTCACGCCCTGAACGGCATCTTCGGCTCCATCGATAACGAAGGCGGTGTGTTCCCGTACAACAAGGCTCCACTAAACAAGAACTTTCCTGACCCAGACGCGTACATGGATGCGATTGCCAAGAAGGGTAAGAAGCACGAGAAGATCGATCAACGTGGCCGTTTGGAACTACCGGCGCTGAAGAAAGGCAAATCCGGTAAAGGCGTAGTAACCGGCAACGTGGCTACTGCCCTAAACGCCGCTGATCCGTATAACATTGAAGTGATGTTGGCCTATTTCAACAACTTCGCGTTCTCTTCACCAGAGAGCAAGCAATGGGAGAAGGCGCTATCAAACATCAACTTTATGGCGCATATCACCACTAACATCAGTGAGTTCAGCTGGTTCGCTGATTTGCTGTTGCCGTCCACTCACCATATGTTTGAAAAATGGGGCGTACTGAACGCTGCCGGCAATGGCGTTAGCCATGTTTCGCTGCAGAAACCATCTATCAAGCGTATGTACGACACTCGTCAAGACGAAAGTGAGGTGCCTTACCTGCTGGCGCAGAAATTGGCTGAAAAGGGTTTCGATCTGCCATGGCGCTACATCAACGAACAGCTGCTTGATCCAGAAACGGGCAAGCCGGCTAAGAGCATTGATGAATTCCCAGAGTTACTGGCCAAGTACGTTACTGCGCCTATCTGGGGCGAAGATGGCCATAAATACGGTGAGCAACTTTCTGGTTGGGACGAACTAAAAGAGAAAGGCGTTTGGAACACCCACGAATACCAGCTCAAGTCCCGTTGGAGCAAGTTCAAGACCGAAACTCATAAGTTCGAGTTTTACTCTAAGAGCTTTGAAAAAGCACTAACCAAACACGCTAAAAAACACCATGTCGATGTAAACACGGTGGTCGATGCCTGTGAATACAGCGGCTACGATAAAGTTGCCTTTGTACCGAACTATCAAGCACCTATCCGTGACGGTAGCGCTAAAGAGTTCCCACTGCTGTTTGTTGATCAAAAGTCTCGCTTAAACCACGAAGGTCGCTCGGCCAACTCGTCGTGGTACTACGAATTTAAGGACGTTGACCCTGGCGACATCGCAGGTGAAGACACCGCTAAGATCAACCCAATTGATGGCAAGAAACTTGGCTTGAAAACCGGCGATCGCGTTCGTATTACCTCTACCGTTGGCAGCATCGAATGCACCATCGCCCTGTGGGAGGGCATTCGCCCAGGCTCTGTTGCTAAATGTTTCGGCCAAGGTCACTGGGCTTACGGTCGCACCGCATCCAAAGAGTTTGGTAAAACCGCCCGCGGTGGCAACAACAACACCATTATCCCGACCCGTTTCGATCGCTTCAGTGGCGCATCCGCATTCTACGGTCACATCCGCATCCGCGTTGAGAAGGTATAACTATTATGAAATTTGGCATGGTAATCGACCTACAGAAATGCGTGGGTTGCGGCGGCTGTAATCTAGGTTGTAAAACCGAGAACAATACGCCCGATGGAATACAATGGTCGCATCACAGCAGCGAAACCGTCGGCACTTTTCCGAACGTGAGTTACAACTACACCCCTACGTTGTGCAACCACTGTGACAACGCCGCCTGTGTTGAGGTCTGCCCCAAGCAAGCGATGTACAAGGCAGATAATGGCCTAACATTACATGACGCTGACAAATGCATCGGCTGTAAGCGCTGTATGAAAGCGTGTCCTTATGGGGTGATAAGCTTTAACAAGAGCAAACCCCACCGCAATTGGCAAGATGACTCGGCATTAATCGCCAAAGGAACCTCGTCACCATACGAAGTTCTGCGACAAACCGGCGCCAAGTCTTCGCCGCACGCCAACCCTGAGCGGGGTGACACCTACCCAGTACAGCGACGTCGTCGTACTGTGGAAAAGTGCACCGGTTGTGATCACCGCCAAGCGGTTGGGCTCAACCCAGCTTGTGTTGATGCATGCCCATCGGGCGCCCGCATTATTGGTGATTTGAACGATCCAAACAGCGAAGTAAACCGCTTGATTAAGTTGCACAACGCTAAGGTATTGCAACCAGAAGCGGGTACCAAACCGAACGTGTATTACATTCGTAGCTTCGGTGTACGCAACGCTTAACCGCGCGGAACGATACAATCAGATGCCATACCATTGGTATCTGGTTGTCTAAAGCAACGGTCAGATAAGTCCGAGCTGCCTGCTAGCGCTTGGACTTTTTATTTCGTGTTACAATCATCTAGATAACAGCACTCCTACCCCAATTTGACCACGTGAGAGATGATAAAACCTCGTCAGGTTAGCCTTTAGGTTTGCACTATTTCACCTTATCGATAGCAATCAAGTACCCAAGCTCATGAGCCAAAGCATTCTATTTTTATGTACCGGAAACTCTGCCCGTTCACAATTGGCGGAAGCCGTGGCTCGACAAAAGTTAGGCAGCAAATTTGATATCGCCAGTGCTGGTACTCGGCCTGAGTCGGTCGATTCAAGAACCCTCGAAGTGTTGGCTAATGCGGGTTACGACAGCAGCGGCTTAAACGCGAAACACATCGACCAATTTGCTGATCGAACATTCGATTTCGTTATTACCTTGTGTGAGCAGGCTAGCGCTGAATGCGGCAGTTTTCCTAATGCGGAACAAACCTTAGCGTGGAACCTAGCAGACCCTAAAGATCAGCCCGGTATTGCCCTGTTTGAGCAAGCACTCACTGAGATTGAACAACGTGTACAACGCTTTTGTCAGATCCACTGCTACCAAGCCAAAGATCTGCAAACGGTCGTTCGCTTCCAAAAAACCCTAGGGGAAGCATTGCGCCTTAGCTGTGTATTGATGCTGCACCAGCAAGAAGAACTATGTGTCAGCGATTTCGTCAATGCGCTGCAACAGGTACAACCCAAAATCTCCCGCTGCTTAGCGCAATTGAAGCAACAAAAGGTGGTTATTGACCGCCGTCAGGGTCAAAAAATCTTCTATCGTTTAGCCCCAGAGTTAGAGCAGTGGCAGCGAGATATCATCAAGGTCTTGGCCAACAGCCATGCCGTCAGCCTGCGCCCACAGCAGTGCTAAATTAACTTGGTGTTTACCATGCTGGTGGCACTAGTTCGTTAACTGTCAGTCCGGCATCAACAATGATTAAGGGTGCCGCTGCAACTGCCGTTTGTGAACACAGATAATCTTGGCTTTGGGTTTCCCTATAGCAGCTTAAACCCATGCATTTTGCGCAGACTAAGTTTGGTTAAAAGACTACACAACGGTCTAATTTACCTAGACAAGTCTACAAATTTAACCGCATTCGGTAGCCCCAAAAGCGACCGTCATGCAAAGCATGTGAGTTAATCATTCGTTACAACACATGCAACCACTGATGACTACTTTAACATGGTGCCGTTGCAACAACGGCAAGCGAATTAACGTTGCAGCAAATACAATGGCTATTGATAGTAATAAAACCATTTAATCAAATGTCATCAAAAATCGCTTCGAAACTGAATTAAATACAATGAATCGAGCCTAATAACAGACTATTTTAAGCATGAACAAAGCTTACTTGGAAATAACTAAACGGGGGTTTTAACCGCCAGTGAAATACTTTCGATCGCGCATTATTTAACATGCGGATGACGGTCACAGTTTCGCACAACAGGTAGGCAACATTTAGGTAACAGCCGCAGAACTGAGATGACACTCACTGTTCTAAGTTCATTTTTGAGTGAAGATTATTTCTCTAAGCACTTACGTTATCTCCAAACATAATTAAAAATAGATCAATGCAAGTTAATAAAATAAAAAGAACTCTGTCTATCATCACTTCGCTCGCGTTTATGACCTATTGGACATTCGCGGTGCGCATTGTTGATGGTGTTGTAATTGGTCCAAATACATTATCAATGGCATTTGCTGGCGAGAGTATTCTTGGTGAACCAGTCCAAAGTGTTGCCGCCGCATGGACGTTAGCGGCTGCAGTTATTCTATTTTTAATCCATCACTGTTGGGTAAAGGCTCCGGTGATCTGGCACTTTCTACAAAAGAACGGCAATCATGCCTCCCGACTGGGCGAAACCTGGAACGGCGTAAAATTGGCTCAAGGGCTGTGCTGTTTAACAGGCATGATGATGGTCACTATCTATACCTCTCGCTTGGCCGTTTCTATAATTGTATCTGCCATTGAAAGTCCGATGGCCGCAGCAGCTCACGCCTTTACGTCACAAAGCTCACAGATGATTATCTTGCTAACGTCACAAGTGGTTGCTATCCACCTCACATCAGTGATGTATCTGTTATACAAAAAGTGGCCCAAAGAGGGCACGATTGCGGTTAAACGTCGTTACTTACTGTTCAGTGGTGGCAGCGTCGGTGTGATAATGGCACTGGCTCATTACCACCTGATTTTTAAGTAGTAACCTTCCAAGCCCCGGCAGGCACCGTCAACTGAGGGTGTTGTGCTATTTGTGCTCAGCGTGTTCACTGCGACTTAGGGAGTTCTGAAACTTTAACTTGATTGCTCGCCAATGAGTTTTAGGCACCTTGGGCGTTTCAACAGCAAAGCAGCGATGATGGGGTTCAGTAGCGATTTCACCGCCATGGGCTAGCAGTACCGCGGCCGGTTGCATCTGTTCCACTTTGGCCACGGAATCGCGGTAGCGATTGGGATAGAAGATGGGCCATGGGGTACGATAGTCATCACGCACCTTAATAATAAGATCGGCCACATAGATACGATGGCTCGGCTGATGCCACAACGAAATATCGCCATTGGTGTGCCCTGGAGTAGCAACCACACTCCACTCAGGAAATTGCGGCAAGTTGTCGCCATCAGCGACAACCAGATCAGGCCGTAGCGTGCGCTCGTACCAGATGTTCTTTAATGGACGCCCCATTCGATTGGCCATCCACAGCCCTAAGAATATGTCACTTAGGTGCATCAGCCAGCCATCAACCCCCTGATACCAGCTACGCTCGGTATAACCGGTAGCCACGACACAACCAGTAAGTTGGCGTAATCGATGAGCGCCGCCAGCATGATCTGGGTGCATATGAGTCACCATCACCAGTCGAAGATCGGTAACGGGGCGCTTCAGCTCATCGCGAACAAAACGCAGCACTGTACCAACATCAGCTCGGCAGCAACCATCAAGCAACATCACCCCTTGAGCGTACTCTGCGATGTAGATCGATTGGATATAGCCTTTTACCGTATGTAACTGCATCTGCACTATCAATTCAAACATTTGTTTAAATCGATAGTGCAGAAAAAACACCCAGATCACAAATGCGATTCTTCAGGCTGGAGCCATCAGCGACCACTTACATGCTAAGCATTAGGCCTGTTGTTGCTCGATACAGCCTTGGCAGCTGTTGTGGCGGGCTCGATTTTGCTTATAGTACAGGTGCACCCGCATGCCGATACGTTCAAACGTACTCAGCGTTAATGGCGTTTGCCATTGATAACGCGAGAACAACAGCTCTAATTGACGAAACAACATCACCCGCGCCTCACGCAGATAGTTTTTCTCAATCAATTGGCTTTGTAACGCAGATAAGGCACCACTGAGGTAGAAGGTGATCCCTTGTGTCAGCTCTAGTACCTCTTGCTCGGTTGCGATTAAGTCGCCACCGGTTACCGACTCTTCCAAAAACTGGGTTATCCAGCCCCAGTATTGATTGATGCGCTGTTTAAATACGGTGATTTTCTCTGGGCTGGCCAACGACCACACCATAGGATTTACCGCCACCTGCCGCACCATAAAAAAAGTTGGCGCAAAATGGATGGTTTCAAAGGTGAAGATTATCGGCAGTAGCACCTTTTCTAGGGCATTTAAATTGGGGTATTCCTGCAAGAAGCCACCAATATGGTTGGAGGTGGCGTTACGCAAAAAACTGCAAACCAGCAGATCTTCTTTGCTTTCAAATAGCTTATAGAAAGAAGCATTGGCTACTTCGGCTTCTTTGGCTACCTGCGAAAACTTAAACGACACAATCCCTTGGGTTTCAATTAATCGTTCTGCAGTATCAAGCAGGTGATTACAGCGAGTCAGCTGGCAAGACGTTTGAGGACAATGCATTTGAGATATAACCGCCTAGGAGTGAATCGACATTATGCCTGAATCAATTAGCGCTTTAGTTATTCTGCAAGCTTTTGTGAGACACCACGACTTCCCCTGCAAAAAAGACGACAATCGATCAGCTGCAAGATAATTTATCTTGCAGCTGATCACGCCCGAATGGATCGCAATCACCACAACAACTGCGATCTTGATCGCGACTTACGCTGCCATTGCCGATTGTTTTAGCTCTCTGACCCACATTCACCCTCAATCCCGAGGCTATACCAGAAAATTTGTTCTTCGTGGTGGTCACTGTTGCCCTCAGCGCTAACGCGTAACCTTGATTTCGAACTCAAAATAAATTGCAGGGTACCGTTATGTCTAACAGACGTTCATTTCTAAAGCTATCTGCTGGCCTCGCCGCAGGTGGTTTAGCCGCTGGCCTATCATCCACCGCTAACGCCTCTGAATGCGTTGCCGACATCAAGTGGCACGAAGAGGTTGATCTTCTCGTTATCGGTTCTGGCTTTGCGGGTCAATCGGTTGCAGTAAATGCCAACCGTGAAGGCTTGGGTAAAGTACTAGTTCTGGAAAAGATGCAGGTAATTGGTGGTAACTCCGCCATCAACGGCGGTTGGTTCGCGGTACCAAAGAACCCCGTTCAGTTAGCTCAAGGCATTAACGACGATAGCCCTGCAGAATTGGTAAAAGATCAGATGATCGCCGCTCGTGGTATGGGCAACGAACAGATGCTCACCAAGATCGCTAATGAAGCGCTGAACGCTTACAACATGTGTCTTGATGCCGGTGTAAAGTTTAAGAAAGACTTTAACATTCAGGTTGGTGGCCACAACAAAGCGCGTGCGGTTCGTGTAGAGCACGGTACCGGTGGCGACATCGTTACCAAGCTTTACGAAGCGGGTGTACGTGAAGGGGTTGATTACCGCCTGCAGTACAAGGTGGAAGATTTCATCATGAATGGCAACGAGATCGAAGGCGTTGTGGTTCGTCGTGGTTACCGCTTCCCAGATGAAAGCACCGGTGAACTTATCAATATCCGCGCCAACAAAGGTGTGGTGCTGGCGACAGGTGGCTTCACTCGCAACATGGAGCTGCGCGCAGCAGTTGACCCGTCACTGGATCCGTCATTGGATTGCACCAACCACTTAGGTGCTACCGGCGAAGCCACGCTAACGGCGATGGCCCACGGTGCTTTACCAGTTCATATGAACATGATCCAAACCGGTCACTGGGGTTCACCAGATGAAGGCGGTTTTGGTTGGTCTAACGCTTTGCTGTCTATTGGCTGGCACAAAGGTATCGCAGTTAACCCAACTACCGGTACCCGCATCATGGATGAGCGTGCTGACCGCTTAACGTGTTCTACCGCGATCATGGCCTGTCGCCATAAAGACGGTTCGCCAGCTTACCCATTGGTATTCTTCAATAAGAATGACCACCTAGGCGATGCCCGCGTCACTCGCGCGGTACGTGATGAAATGGCATGGGAGATGGATTCTCTGGAACAGATGGCAGACAAGTTCAATGTGCCTCTGGCGCAGTTAAAAGCCACCGTTAAACAGTGGAACGACTATGTAGCGAAGAGCGAAGATCCTGACTTCAACCGTAAAATGGATACCGCCGTTAAGCTCAAAGCCCCTTTTGTGGTTTCCCGTGTGTGGCCAAAAGTGCACTACTGCATGGGCGGTTTAAAAACCGATATCGATGGTCGCGTTGTTAATGCTCGCACCATGAAACCAATCAAGAGCCTTTACGCTGCTGGCGAAGTTATTGGTGGCGTACACGGCCACGCTCGCTTGAGCTCTTGTGCTTGTCTTGAAGGCCTAGCAATGGGCTTCATCCTTCCTAAATCGATCAAAGCTGACGCTTAAGGGAACCCTAATCATGAAAAAATTAGCACTGATTTTGGCTATGGCCCTGTCCACCTCCGCGTACGCTGGCGAACTGGTAGATGTAGATAAAGGCATGCAAGGCCGCATGAACCACGAAATGTTGTACGCCGACGATTGTGAAGCTTGCCACACCGGCGATGCCAAGAAGTTCGTTGATGACAGCTCTTGTATTGCTTGTCACGGCGAGATCAACGAGATTGAGCTTGATACCGAAAAGCTGGTAATGCCAGAGGCGAATCCGCATAAGAGCGTGCACTACAATCAAGGCGCAAGCTGCCTAGCTTGTCACGCCGAGCACCAAACCAAAAAACCGGTTTGCTCTGAGTGCCACCGCACTTGGTTTGATGAGATGTAATGCTTAATAGGAGGTCGCTAGCCGGCCTCCTCTTACTTTCCCCTTTGTATAAATCAATTTTTGCGCTGCGCTCGTGAGCCAATCCTAATAACTCAGTGAGTGTGGTGAGTTGTGGATTAAAGTTATGAAAAAGATTGCCTTCACTGTTGCGCTGCTCATGTCTGCGGGCGCTCAAGCCAACGCCCATTTAGAGCACGTTCAACTACCTTACCAGCAAGCCACCATCATCCCATTCGATGCATCACCGTTCTCGCCTCAAGACACCATGCCAGAGCAGTGTCGAGATCCACTAGTAGAGCAATACATCGCTGACTGGGAAGCGGGTAAGATCGACTTCAACAGCATTCAAGCCAACGACAGCATCGCTGTCGATCAGCGCTTTTGTAAGTCGATGGATGATGCCGGCAACATTGTTGAAGCAACCGACTGTAAACTAGAAAACGCGCCGGTAGGTTACCTGTGGAAAGAGTTGTCTGACTCGCCAGTGGTTATCGGCATTACCAACGGTGGCAAGTCCGATCACAATCCTCATTTCCACGGTCAACCTGAGTGTTACTACGCGGTTTCTGGCCGTGCACGTACCTTGGCCGATGGCGAGTACAAATGGATGGAGACAGGCAGCTACTTCTACATCCCTGGCCATACCATTCACAACACCCCAATCACCGAAGATGAAGGCTTTGGAGTGATGTATTGGTACCCGAAAAACGCTCACTTTGATGGCTTTAAATACTATTGGAAGGACGATGTGAAATATCTCCGCCCCGCCGAAGACGCATTCGAGCGAGTTAACCGCTTGCGTAAAGCCGCAATGAGCTTAAAACCATACGGCGAAAACGAAGAACGTTTTAAGTAATCACCACATCGCTAAACTTAAAATCATTAACGCCCGCCATTGCGGGCGTTTTACGTTGCCACGAGTGTGATCTAACCACCGTGACGACAATACAAAATGAACTAACTTATTCTCAGGCTATCCACCTTTTACCAAAACAAAATGGCTCAATAACTAAGGAACATCTTAGATGAAACTCCTAATCCCGCTAGCACTGGTAGCGTTTAGCTTTACCGCCTCAGCCGCCATCGACAGCACCCAACTGCCACCGGTCAAAGCGTTACAACAACACAATGCTTCGCTACTGAGTGCAGGCTTACCGCAAGCGGCGGAGATCCCACAACTCATTGCAGCCGGTGTTGATGTGGTTATTGATCTGATTCCTGTAGCCAATGGCCTTGAGAACGAAGCGCAACTAGTGCACCAAGCAGACAAAAACTATTACCAGATTGAGGTTGATTGGAACAACCCAACCAAGGCTAACTTTGAGCAATTTCGGCAGATAATGAAGCAACATAACGCCGCTGATGTTTTGGTACATTGCCAAGCGAACTATCGCGCTTCCGCCTTTGTGTATCTGTACCAACTGACTGAGCATGGCGAAGATGATCTGACCATCATGGCGCCTTGGGGCGATCTGCAACAAAGTTTGGCTAAATACCCGCAATGGCAGGAGTTGATCGACTCGGTAAAAGCCGACATAAACTAGCCCTCACAGCCTCAAAAACACAGCGCTGAATACAACAAAGGATGGCCGCAGCCATCCTTTGTTTTCGCAGTTAACCCACATCAAGCCACGTTACGTGGCACCCACATCGCGATACAACCAGCGATTACGAAAGCTTTCACTGGTAAGCCGTAATGAATGGCTCACTACGCCGGTAATGGTCATCGCCATAATCAATCGCGACCAGAACAGATAACCAACATCAGCACCGGTTACTGCCACTAGCAGCAGATCTTCGATGATGCCGTGCATCAGATTAAGCAACAGTACTACTGAAAACAGGTCACGTTTACTTACCTTGCCAGAACGCGCATCTTGCACCAGCAGTGCACCACCATAAGCCAAGCCGACGGTAATACCGATCATCGCCAGATTGGTAGCCTGCTTGCTGATCCCCATTAGGCGCAGCATTGGACTAAGAAACTTAGCCATAAGCAGATCAACGCCAAGCAGGCTCAATACCCGCAATGCTAACAGCAAGACAAAGATGATCACCGCTATCATCGCTAGGTTTTCTATCTGCTGTTGCGCCCATTCCATCAGGGTGGCTGGTGGCGGCGTGGCATGCCACATCAATTGAGCTACCTCTTGACCGATGCCCATGCTTTGGTAGTAATGCATGGTAAACCACGCTAACAAAAATCCTCCACCGATGCGGCTGAGCAAGATCATGCCCCAACGCATTCCCGCTTGACGGGCAATCGCTCCTTCAATTGGTAAACCATGGGCCACCAACGACAGAGCAAATAGGGTGGTCATCTGCGCTACGGTTAACTGCGCCTCGGCCGTAACCAATACCACCATACCGCCATACATATTGGTTAATAGTGTTGTTGCCCACACTAAGCCCATCTCACCGGGTAAGCCGATGCTGCCCATTAATGGCGAAATCGCCTCAGCAAACAGCTCAATTGCGCCGAACTCGGTTGCCACTTTGATGATGATTAAGATCGGGATCATCACCCGAAAAAGGTTGCGACAAACGGTGAAAACATCGATGAACAGTTGTTTAAAAAAGTGGACTAACGCGGCCAAGCTCGGCTCCAAAAAACGACAAAGGTAGGGGGGTAAAAATGAGAGACAAATACTAAACAACGAAGACGAAATTTATTTGCTGTTATTGGCCGTGTACCAACCAATAATTTCGTATATTCTCTCAGCAAGAAATATTGAAAAGTTTTAGAATCAACATGCAATTAGATAGAATTGATCGCCGTATCTTAATTAAGCTGCAACACAATAATCGCATCGCCAACATTGATTTGGCGGCAGAGGTAGGGCTGTCGCCACCAGCCTGTCTAAAGCGGGTGAAGCGGTTGCGGGATGAAGGGGTAATAGTTGGTGACAAGTCACTACTCAATCCGGAGTTAATCGGCAACAAGCTTACCTTGATTGTATCGGTAGAGATGGATCGCGACCGTGGCGATATCTATCAGCAATTTCGTAAATCGGTAATGCAGACACCGGAAGTAACCCAGTGCTATCAGATTTCAGGGTCGTACGACTTTATGCTGATTGTCTGTGTGGCCGATATTCAGACTTACGAAACCTTTGTTGAGCGTTCACTACGTAGCGATTTCAATATTCGAAAATTTCACACCGCGGTCTGCATGCGCACAGTAAAGTTTTCAACCGAATATCACTTTGCTGAGTAGCTCGACTCAGCCGAATTTAGGCTAGTGTATTAACCGCTTCTGGTGCAGTTGAAGTCGCAGCCGGTACCTGATCAAGGCGCTACTCAAACGCTTCCACCGTTTGTGCAATAACAGCAACCGTTTTATTCGGATTAGCCACCGTAACAGTGACAGTTTGATCTCCCCGGCGTAACTCAAACACCCGCTCGACATCATCCGCCATCGAGCCCAGTTGCGCGCGGTATTCCTGTCGTGTCAGCACTCGTTCGCCATCAATACGCCAAATAATGTCACCGGGCTGCATGCCCTGTTTTATCGCCGCAGATTGGCCGCCCAACGAGTCAATAATCAAAATGTTGGGCCGGCCAGCTTGGTGTAGCGCAGCCATGTAATCAAAGGGCGATAGCTGTCGCCGTGCTTGTTGCCACAGGATTTGCCGTTCGCGTACCAAACGCTCGCCGCTGGCCCAGCCTTCAGCCAGAGCCTGTTTCTGCAATTTTTTGTCGGCACGATCAAGCCGAGCAAACAGTTGATTGGCATGCTCCCGATTGGCAAATGATTCAGGTTGAAGCGTGGTGACTGCTTGTTGCGACTGCACTTCTGAGGTGCTGTTGGGCAGCCGATTCATCGATTGAAAACTTTTGATATGACTAGATATATCACCAGATAGTCCAGCCCGTACCATTGCCACCAGCATCTTATTTTCCATCCGCAACATTGCCAACTCCTCAGAATTGTTATGTTGCTGCGGCGGACAAGTGGGGCACTCTGGTGAGCGAAATAACAGCCACCCAAGCAGTATACCGACTACCGTTGCCACCGCTATCCATAACACTGCGCGCATCATCAATACCTCGCTAATCCCTTTACTATGAATAGATTAGCCGATCAATTTGACACACTTAATCATCTACTCGCACGTAAGTGTTCTCGAGGCTGGATTAACATAGTGCTATAACCATAAGATAACGTTACAAAACACAGACTCAACCGACTATGACAGACCAATATATTCTCGCTTTAGACCAAGGCACTACATCCAGCCGCGCGGTGTTATTTAACGTCAATGGAAAAATTGTTGGTACCGCCCAACGGGAGTTTGGTCAACATTACCCAGAAGCGGGTTGGGTTGAGCATGATGCGATGGAGATCTGGGCTGGACAGCGGGCTGTGATGACCGAAGTTTTGGCGCGCAGTAAAGTAAAACATGAGCAAGTGACTGCCATTGGCATCACCAATCAGCGCGAAACCACAGTGATCTGGGATGCCATTAGCGGCGAGCCAATTCACAACGCTATCGTGTGGCAATGTCGCCGCACCAGTAAGCAGTGCCAGCAGCTCAAACAGCAAGGTTTGGAAGAGTATATTCAACAAACTACCGGACTAGTAATTGATCCCTATTTTTCAGCCACTAAGATAGCTTGGTTGTTAGAGCATGTAGAGGGCGCACGAGAGCGGGCTGAGCGAGGCGAATTACGCTTTGGTACCATCGACTGCTGGCTCCTATGGAACCTAACCGAAGGACGGGTGCATGCCACTGACCATACCAATGCGGCTCGTACCATGCTGTATGACATTCATAATCGCTGCTGGGATGTGAAGCTACTTGAGGCTTTAGATATTCCAGCCAGCCTGTTACCGCAAGTTAAGCCAAGTCAGTCACTATTTGGCCACGCTCAATTAGGGCCGACTCAGGTGCCGATTGCGGGAATGGCCGGAGATCAACAGGCCGCATTATTCGGCCAACAATGTATTCGCCCAGGTATGGCCAAAAACACCTATGGCACTGGCTGTTTTTTATTGATGCATACGGGCACCAAGCCAGTAGCCTCAACACATGGCTTAATCACCACCCTCGCCTGCAGCGACAAGAATGAAACCCCTTATGCCTTAGAAGGTTCGGTGTTTATGGGCGGTGCCTGTATCCAATGGCTGCGGGATGAATTGGGACTAATTCGAGACGCCAGTGAAACCCAAGCAATGGCAGAATCAGTCGAGGACAATGGCGGCGCTTACTTGGTACCGGCGTTCACGGGTTTAGGTGCCCCCTATTGGGATCCTGACGCACGCGGCGCACTGGTTGGATTAACCCGTGGCTGCAACCGCAACCACATTGCCCGTGCCGCACTCGAAGCCATCGCCTATCAAAGCCATGACCTGCTGGATGCAATGCAACAAGACGCACAGATGACACTTACCGAGCTGAAGGTCGATGGTGGCGCCGTGGCCAACGACTTCTTAATGCAGTTTCAAGCCGACATCAGCGCAACCCCTGTTACGCGTCCAAGTAATAATGAGACCACCGCCGCTGGTGCGGCTTACTTAGCTGGCCTGCAAGTGGGTTTCTGGCCAAATAGAGAAGCTCTAGCCGGTCTTAACCCACCACAGCAGCAGTTTCTACCTAAGATGGATAGCGATCAGCAACAGCAACTACAACAAGGTTGGCAGCAAGCCGTTGGCCAGTGCCGTCATCACCGTTAACATGTGCACAAAGATTGAGCTATCTCGCATTCCGTACCGTAAAGCTGAGATAAAATTGATTTTTTGCCGGATACGCCACCGATTGACGGAACAACCTGGGCAATGTAAACCGCCAACTTAGTATCAACTTTTAAGGATGCTGAGTCGGTCACAGGCTGACAGTCTAGACTTGACGGTATAAGAACAGACTCTTAATTTCAGCCGGTTAGGTTAATTTTCGGATTTTAGGGTGGGTCACTAGTGACACAACAGAACAATTTGAGCAGTGCCATTGCGCGCTTACAGCTCAGACTGGAGCAATTGGCTCTTGGTAATCCACCTGAACGTTGCGTTCAGCTTGTGGAGAACCTAGAGGAGTTGCCATTGCTGGCTTGGCTAGCGAATCAAACGGCTTACCCCAAAATCTATTGGCGAGGTCGTCGAGACGGCGAGCAGGTGGCTGCCATTGGCGCCGCCAAAGATTATCTGCTGGAAGAGATCCCTGCTACCGAAAAGCTGGATCAACTCTACAACAACTATCTGCGCGCCACACCTGACAGCCTCATGCGTCTGTATGGCGGCGTATCGTTCGATCCAGAACAACCCGCTTGGCAAGGCTATGGCCAAGCACGGTTCGTATTACCACGAGTAGAGATCCGTCAGATAGGTGAGCAAAGCCGACTGATACTGTCAGTCACAGCCGACGACTGGAATGATGACTTAGCAGCGGCACGTGCAACGCTGGCTACACTACTTCCAGCCAAACCATTGCCACCTTTGGCCCCAGCCCATGTAATCAACCGCAGCGAACTGCCAAGTCGAGGTCGCTGGCAGGATCTGATTGAGCAGGTAACCAACCCTAATTTTATTGCCAACACCCCTAAGGTGGTATTGGCTCGAGAAACCCAACTGCACAGCAACACCCTGCCTAACCCATGGACAGTGTTGCACAGCTGGGGATTACTCAACCCAACCAGCTATCAATATGGCTTCCAGTTCAGTCCAGAACAAACCTTTATTAGCTGTTCCCCTGAGCGATTGTACCAGCGGTTAGGGCGTGAGCTATCAACGGAAGCGCTGGCCGGGACTACCATACGTGGCTTTACCGACAGCGAAGATGACGCATTAGCACAGGCGCTACTCAACGACGGTAAGAATAGCCACGAAAATCAGCTGGTGCGTGAACATATCGAACAGCAGCTTTCACCGTTATCCGAATACGTTGGAGCAGAAGAATCACCAAGTATTCTCAAGCTTAATCATATCCAGCACCTGCACCGCAACATTCGGGCCGAATTGAAGGCTGGGGTTAACGATCTGCAACTGCTGCAAGCACTACACCCAACTCCTGCCGTCGGTGGATTACCACGGGCAGCGGCAATGAATTTCATTCGCCAGCGGGAAGGGTTTGAACGCGGCTGGTACGCTGGTGCTTGTGGTTACTTAGGTGCCAACGACACAGAATTTTCGGTCGCCATTCGCAGCGCCCGCTTTCAGCCGGGTCAAGTCACCCTTTTCGCTGGAGCAGGTATCGTTAGCGATTCCATTGCCGACGACGAGTGGCAAGAGCTGAATAACAAATTAACTACCGTACTTGGGATCCTCAACGGACTATGACCCACAGCGCCGATCTAAATCTAACTTGGGCGCGGCTGATTGTTGAAGAGTTACACCGCTTAGGTGTACAGCATATCTGCCTCGCCCCCGGTTCTCGCTCTACCCCATTAACACTGGCAGCCGCCGACCACCCAAGCCTCCAGCGCCACACCCACTTTGATGAACGTGGCCTCGCCTTTATGGCATTGGGGTTAGCCAAATCCACTGATTCGCCAGTGGCCATCATTACCACCTCTGGCACTGCGGTAGCCAACCTTTATCCTGCGCTAGTGGAAGCAGCCCAAACCAATGTACCGCTAATCGTGTTGTCTGGAGATCGACCGCCAGAGCTGATCGATTGCGGTGCTAACCAAGCGATAGTGCAACCAGCAATTTTTGCGGACTACGCTAAGCGACTCGATTTACCGGCTGCGGATCTCAACATTCAACCACAGGCCTTACTGGCTCAACTTGATCATGCCATGGCAGATCTACAGCACCCACTGCACATCAACTGCATGTTCCGTGAGCCGTTGTATCCGGATGGCAGCCGCACTGACTTCAGCCACTACCTAGCGCCAATAAAATCATGGCGACAAGAGACAACTCCGTGGTTATCACTGCCAGCCATGCAGCAGCAAGCATTGCCAACCACCGTTGAGATTGAACAATTAGCCCAAGGCAAGGGCGTTATCGTTGCTGCAACCATAGGCCCAGAGCAACAACCAGAGCAGATCTTGGCATTAGCCAAACGGCTCGGTTGGCCAATCCTAGCGGATGCGCAATCACAGTTGCGCCAGCACCCAGACGCTATCAACCACATTGACCAACTGTTCCACCACGACGATGCTAAGCTGCTGCTGCAACAGGCAGACACCTTGCTGTGGTTTGGTGGCCGCTTACTGTCAAAACGGCTCATTAACTTTATCGACAACCACCAGTGGCAAGCGTTATGGCACTGTTTACCGGTACGTCGAAATCTCGATCCTAGCCATCTGCGTAAGAGCAGCTTTGTTGGTAGCATCAATAGCTTCTGTCAACTGCCATGGCCAACCTCAACCCAAGCGAATTGGGCCAAGCCATTGGCTCGCTTTAATCAACAACTGGAACAACAGTTTGCTGAACATGAATACGGCAAACTAACTGAGCTATCAGCAATACGCTCGCTATCTGCGCTCGCCAATGCCAATAACAACCTGTTTATCGGTAACAGCCTGCCAATTCGTTTGTTCGATATGCTGGCAAAACCACAGGCACAGCCAGCAGCAGTGTTCACCAATCGTGGCGCCTCAGGTATTGATGGCTTGTTTGCTACCTGCTGTGGCGTCGCGCGGGGCAATGGCAAAGCCACATTGATGGCCATTGGCGATATCTCAGCGCTGCATGACCTCAACTCATTGGCATTAGCGCGCCAGACTCAGCAACCGATTGTAATCATGGCACTCAATAACGACGGTGGCAGTATCTTCAATATGCTACCGGTGCCAAATGAGCAGCTACGCGAGAACTACTATCGGCTTGGCCATGGGTTAAACTTTAAACATATCGCCGCCCAATTTGAGTTAGAATATAAGCAACCGACCACCCTAACTGAGCTGCAAACTCAGATGGCGCAAGCATTATCACGCAACGGCACCACCCTCGTTGAAGTCGTGGTTCCTGCCGGTGAATCTGCCGATCTGATTGTGGCCACAGCGAAGCAGATCCGTGGATAAACAACTGCACTGCCGCCAATGGGGCGATAAAACCAAACCAACGCTGGTACTGCTGCATGGCTTTATGGGCAGCAGCTTAGAATGGATGCCATTTGCTGAGTCCTTGGGTAAACGCTGCCATTGCTTAGCCTTTGATCTCCCTGGTCATGGCAAGAGCGATAAAGTCCAAGTCGAGACCATACCCGCCTTTGATGAAGTAATGGATCTCATCTTGACGCAAGTCCCGGCCGAGCGTTTTAACCTGTTTGGCTACTCCCTAGGTGGACGCATCGCAATGCACATCGCAAAACGATACCCCCACAGAATACTCAGCTTGACCCTTGAGTCCGCCAATCGCGGCATCCTAACTGAATTGGGTAAAACCGTCCGGCTGAAGGATGATGCAAGTTGGCAACAGCTGATGGAGCAGCAAGGAATGCGCGCCTTCCTCAACAAGTGGTATCGCCAGCCTGTATTTGCAGAGATGAGCGAAGAGCGCCGGCAAACCATGATAGTTCAGAGGCTCGGTAATGATCCCAAAGCCCTCGCTGCTATGTTCCTTGGCACCAGCATGGGCCACCAACAGGATATGGCCGACTTAGCAGTTCCAACCGTACTAATGACCGGCGATCGGGACAGTAAATACACCGAAATGGCCAAGCAATGGCCATCAACTCAACTCGACCATCGCTTGATTGAGCACGCGGGCCATAACATTCACGCCAGCCAACCCGCTGAATTTATTGCTACGCTGCTCGGCCAGCTCAGTTAGTTGCGACATTCAAGGACGATATCCATGCCTATAGTTAAATTCAGCCGTGAACAGGAGGAGGCGCTGGCCCTCAAGGTGCAACGATACTGCAGTGATGAATTCGATGTAGACCTTGGTCAATTTGAAGCGGAATTTCTGCTGCAGTTTGTGGTGAAGCAGGTCGAACCGGAGATCTACAACCACGCCCTCGAGCACTGCCATAAATTAGCGGAGCAACGACTCGCTGATCTTCACGATGATCTCTATCAGCTAGAACAAACCAGCGCCTTGTGATTGTCGCGACCGCGCTCTACCGATATCGAAACCCGCTTCAGACCCCACTGCGCTTTGCCGGCAAACAGCTCCGATATCGTCACGGTTTACTGCTCAAATTTGAACATAAACGTCAGATAAGTTGGGGCGATTGCGCGCCACTACCAGGATTTTCCAACGATACTATTGAGCAAAACCAACAGGCGTTGTTAGCTTGGTGTTGTCAACAACAAGCAATTGATAAGCTTCCCCCTGCAGCCCAATTTGCAATCAGCTCTGGTCGCTTTATGGCTCGAAACCAGCAGTCAAAACAAGTCACAAAAACAGTGCCGTTATTGGTTGGGAACGTTGAGCAAATGTTAAGGCAAGCGCTAGTGAGTGCTAACACCACCATGAAACTTAAGCTAGCTAGAAACGCGCTTACTGACGAGATTTCATTGGTTCAACAGTTGCAACAAGCACGGCCAGATCTGCGCCTTAGGATTGATGCAAATCAAGGCTGGCAACGCAGCCAAGCGATGCAATTTGCCAAGCAGATCGACGTTAAACGTATCGATTATGTAGAAGAACCATGCCTTCACCTCAGCGATAGCTTAGCTGTCCACCAACAAACCGGTTTGCCGTTAGCACTCGACGAAAGCACTCAAGCACCTAACTACCAATATCAATTACATTCCGGTGTAGTTGCGCTGGTACTCAAACCAACAATCATCGGTAGCATCGACCGTCTACAGCATCTCATCTCCGCTGCCCATAAGGATGGTGTAGCCTGTGTGCTATCCTCTAGCTTCGAAAGCAATCTGGGCCTATTGGCGCTAGCCACCCTAGCGCAACAACTGACTCCAGCCGAAACACCCGGCCTGGATACATTGAGTCCACTTACCTACGATCTGTGCCAACCGAACCCGTGGCTGCCAAAGCGGCCACTGTTAACCGAATCCCAATTGGAGCCACTATGGCAATGATCTTATGCCCGCTGCAAAGCGCTGCCCGTCGTTGGGGTGAAGCCATCGCAATCGATGGCCAAGCACAGCAACTCAATTACGCTCAACTTGATAGCCGAGTAACAGGCCTGTGCAACGATCTGCGTAAGCAGCAGGTACAAAATGGTGACCACGTAGGTTACTGCGGTGCTAACCAGATAGAAGCAATCGTGTTGATGTATGCCTGTTTTCGTCTCGGAGCGGTGTTTATTCCCCTATCAACTCGCTTTCCGCCGGAGCAGCAGCAACAGTTAATCGACCAGCTGAACATTAAATTCATCTTTGCTGACCACTCGACCTTTAACAACGTTAAACCACTAACCATCTTAGAGAATGAAGGTGAACGTCTGTGGCAGCTGGATACCGACCTGCCAGCAACCATGGTATTAACCTCTGGCTCTAGTGGCACACCTAAAGCAGCAGTCCACAGTTTGCTGCAGCAACTTGCTGCAGCAGAAGGCAGCTTCGACCAAACTCCGTTGGTTGCAGGCGACCGCTGGTTGCTATCATTGCCGATGTACCATATAGGTGGCTTGGCTATCCTATTCCGCTGCCTACTCAGCGGAGCAACTGCAGTTCTGCCAGACAACAAAGCGGCTGAAGCATGTCTGCAACCCCAACAGATAACCCATGTGTCTATGGTCGCGACTCAGGCGCAACGGCTGATTGCCAAAGATGATGCAACGAGCATACTAGGAACGGTTAAAGTCATTTTACTCGGTGGCGGGGCTATCCCAACTCGTTTGGCAGAACAATTAGCGCAGTTTCCGCTTCGGGCTTTGACTAGCTATGGTATGACTGAGATGGGTTCCCAGATCACCACCGGTCCAGCGAACATTCAGGGCTTAGCCGGCTTCCCATTGGCTGGCCGCCAGATTGAGATCATTGACGGCATCATCCACGTAAAGGGTGAATGCTTGTTTATGGGTTACTACCTAAACGGTAAAATCGAAGCTGCGACGGATGCAGAAGGCTGGTTTGCCACACGAGATAGAGGTCAATGGATCAGCGAGCAACTTAAGATCCTTGGCCGTGCCGATAATATGTTTATCAGCGGCGGTGAAAACGTTCAACCTGAAGCGATTGAAGCAGTTATCAGTCGTTGCGAAGGGGTAGAACAGGTAATCGTAGCGCCGGTGGATGACAGTGAGTTTGGCCAACTACCAGTCGCTATAATTAAAGGCGACTACGATCAAGCCACAGTCGAGAAACGTCTTAATAAGAAGCTTGCACGGTTTATGCGCCCCCGCCGCTTCTTAGCATGGCCTAGCGACCATAGCAGTAATGGCATCAAGGTAAATCGCCAAGCGCTTATCCGTTATGCTCAACAACATCAGTAGCAGACTCAAGGCATTATTAATGTAACTGGGTTCGATGCGCAGGGAAGCGCAACAACAGCGCTTCCATTGTTACTATCTCGCCCCATCACTTACACACGCCAGAAACGAAAAAAGCCCTGTCCAAAGGACAGGGCTTAATCGAAATAATGGTGCTAATACCCAGAGTCGAACTGGGGACCTCACCCTTACCAAGGGTGCGCTCTACCAACTGAGCTATATCAGCACTAATTTGAATGAAAAAAGCTCGTCTCAAAGAGACGAGCTTTAATCTAAATTGGAGTCTGACGATGACCTACTCTCACATGGGAACTCCCACACTACCATCGGCGCAACTGCGTTTCACTACTGAGTTCGGCATGGGATCAGGTGGGGCCACAGCGCTATTGTCATCAGACAAAAAACGTAAATTTGGTAAGCTGACTTTCTCTACAATCTCACAAGCTCTGCGATATCCGCAAAACCACTTGGGTGTTGTATGGTTAAGCCTCACGGGTCATTAGTACAGGTTAGCTCAACGCCTCACAACGCTTACACACCCTGCCTATCAACGTCGTAGTCTTCGACGGCCCTTTAGGGAACTTATAGTTCCAGTGAGAACTCATCTCGAGGCTCGCTTCCCGCTTAGATGCTTTCAGCGGTTATCGATTCCGAACTTAGCTACCCGGCAATGCATCTGGCGATACAACCGGAACACCAGAGGTTCGTCCACTCCGGTCCTCTCGTACTAGGAGCAGCCCCTCTCAATTCTCAAACGCCCACGGCAGATAGGGACCGAACTGTCTCACGACGTTCTGAACCCAGCTCGCGTACCACTTTAAATGGCGAACAGCCATACCCTTGGGACCGACTTCAGCCCCAGGATGTGATGAGCCGACATCGAGGTGCCAAACACCGCCGTCGATATGAACTCTTGGGCGGTATCAGCCTGTTATCCCCGGAGTACCTTTTATCCGTTGAGCGATGGCCCTTCCATTCAGAACCACCGGATCACTAAGACCTACTTTCGTACCTGCTCGACGTGTCTGTCTCGCAGTTAAGCTGGCTTCTGCCTTTGCACTAACCTCACGATGTCCAACCGTGATTAGCCAACCTTCGTGCTCCTCCGTTACTCTTTGGGAGGAGACCGCCCCAGTCAAACTACCCACCAGGCACTGTCCGCAATCCCGATAAGGGACCTACGTTAGAACATCAAACGTACAAGGGTGGTATTTCAAGATTGACTCCACTTCAACTAGCGTCAAAGTTTCATAGTCTCCCACCTATCCTACACATGTAGGTTCAATGTTCAGTGCCAAGCTGTAGTAAAGGTTCACGGGGTCTTTCCGTCTAGCCGCGGGTACACAGCATCTTCACTGCGATTTCAATTTCACTGAGTCTCGGGTGGAGACAGCGTGGCCATCATTACGCCATTCGTGCAGGTCGGAACTTACCCGACAAGGAATTTCGCTACCTTAGGACCGTTATAGTTACGGCCGCCGTTTACCGGGGCTTCGATCAAGAGCTTCGACCGAAGTCTAACCCCATCAATTAACCTTCCGGCACCGGGCAGGCGTCACACCGTATACGTCCTCTTACGAGTTTGCACAGTGCTGTGTTTTTGATAAACAGTTGCAGCCACCTGGTATCTGCGACCGCCAATAGCTTAGGAAGCAAGTTCCATCACCGTCAGCGGCGTACCTTCTCCCGAAGTTACGGTACCATTTTGCCTAGTTCCTTCACCCGAGTTCTCTCAAGCGCCTTGGTATTCTCTACCTGACCACCAGTGTTGGTTTGGGGTACGATCTCTAATTACCTGAAGCTTAGAAGATTTTCCTGGAAGCATGGCATCAACTACTTCAGTGCCGTAGCACCTCGTCATCGGCTCTCAGCCTAACGTTCACCCGGATTTGCCTAAGTGAACAGCCTACTACCTTAAACGCGGACAACCATCGCCGCGCTAGCCTAGCCTTCTCCGTCTCTCCATCGCAGTAATTAGCGGTACGGGAATATTAACCCGTTTCCCATCGACTACGCCTTTCGGCCTCGCCTTAGGGGTCGACTCACCCTGCCCGATTAACGTTGGACAGGAACCCTTGGTCTTCCGGCGAGGGAGTTTTTCACTCCCTTTAACGTTACTCATGTCAGCATTCGCACTTCTGATACCTCCAGCAGACTTCTCAATCCACCTTCAACGGCTTACAGAACGCTCCTCTACCATGCTTATAAATAAGCATTCGCAGCTTCGGTGACTAGCTTAGCCCCGTTACATCTTCCGCGCAGACCGACTCGACCAGTGAGCTATTACGCTTTCTTTAAATGATGGCTGCTTCTAAGCCAACATCCTGGCTGTCTAAGCCTTTCCACATCGTTTCCCACTTAGCTAGTACTTTGGGACCTTAGCTGGCGATCTGGGTTGTTTCCCTCTCCACGACGGACGTTAGCACCCGCCGTGTGTCTCCCGTGATTGTACTCATTGGTATTCGGAGTTTGCATGGAGTTGGTAAGTCGGGATGACCCCCTAGTCCAAACAGTGCTCTACCCCCAATGGTAAGACACGAGGCGCTACCTAAATAGCTTTCGAGGAGAACCAGCTATCTCCCGGTTTGATTGGCCTTTCACCCCTAACCACAGGTCATCTCCTAATTTTGCAACATTAGTGAGTTCGGTCCTCCAGTACCTGTTACGGCACCTTCAACCTGCCCATGGCTAGATCACCGGGTTTCGGGTCTACACCCTGCAACTACGACGCCCAGTTAAGACTCGCTTTCGCTACGGCTCCCCTATTCGGTTAACCTCGCTACAGAATGTAAGTCGCTGACCCATTATACAAAAGGTACGCAGTCACCCAACAAGTGGGCTCCTACTGCTTGTACGTACACGGTTTCAGGTTCTATTTCACTCCCCTCACAGGGGTTCTTTTCGCCTTTCCCTCACGGTACTGGTTCACTATCGGTCAGTCAGGAGTATTTAGCCTTGGAGGATGGTCCCCCCATGTTCAGACAGGATATCACGTGTCCCGTCCTACTCGATTTCACACTAAAGTCGTTTTCGTGTACGGGGCTATCACCCTGTATCGCCAAGCTTTCCAGCTTGTTCCACTAACTTCTAAAATGCTTAAGGGCTAACCCCCGTTCGCTCGCCGCTACTAGGGGGATCTCGGTTGATTTCTTTTCCTCTGGGTACTTAGATGTTTCAGTTCCCCAGGTTCGCCTCATTAACCTATGTATTCAGTTAATGATACTTGCTTATGCAAGTGGGTTTCCCCATTCGGAAATCGTAGACTCAACGGTTGTTACTACCTAATCTACGCTTATCGCAAGTTACTACGTCCTTCATCGCCTCTGACTGCCAAGGCATCCACCGTGTACGCTTAGTCACTTAACCATACAACCCCAAGGGGTCTTGCTTGGTCTTTGAATCTCACTCTTTGTTGAACCGTTCGTTCACTTCGGTCATTAGCAAAAGCTAACTTCCTCGCTCACTCTCGTTTCTCCGCGATTGAGAACCAAATACCTGCGCAATACGCTTCTGAGTATGCAAACTCAGCATCGTAATATGCCGCAACCAAATGTTTTCGTTAGTTACACGCTCCGGGTAGGAGGTGTAACGCCGGATATCTTTAGACACTTGTAAGATTGTTTATTTAGAAACTCTTACAGTTTCTCGAGAAAATTTTATCAGCTTTCCAAATTTTTAAAGAGCAAGGTTTTCATTAGGCCTAGGCCTAAAAAAAGCCAAAGGTAAATTGTTCTATTATCTAGAAGCAATTAGCTTTGGCTTCTCATCCCCAAACTAGGGGAGGAAGATGGTGGAGCTATGCGGGATCGAACCGCAGACCTCCTGCGTGCAAGGCAGGCGCTCTCCCAGCTGAGCTATAGCCCCATCGAGTTTTTCCTGGTGACAACTTCAAAGAAGTTGGTGGGTCTGAGTGGACTTGAACCACCGACCTCCCGCTTATCAGGCGAGCGCTCTAACCAGCTGAGCTACAGACCCGTCACCGTTGATTGAGAATGGGTTCTCAATCACTCTTTACATTTCATCAGACAATCTGTGTGAACACTCAGCGCAAAACAAGTAATCATGTCGTTTAAGGAGGTGATCCAGCCCCAGGTTCCCCTAGGGCTACCTTGTTACGACTTCACCCCAGTCATGAACCACAAAGTGGTGAGCGTCCTCCCCGAAAGGTTAAACTACCCACTTCTTTTGCAGCCCACTCCCATGGTGTGACGGGCGGTGTGTACAAGGCCCGGGAACGTATTCACCGTAGCATTCTGATCTACGATTACTAGCGATTCCGACTTCATGGGGTCGAGTTGCAGACCCCAATCCGGACTACGACCAGCTTTATGGGATTAGCGCACTATTGCTAGTTGGCAACCCTTTGTACTGACCATTGTAGCACGTGTGTAGCCCTACTCGTAAGGGCCATGATGACTTGACGTCGTCCCCACCTTCCTCCGGTTTATCACCGGCAGTCTCCCATGAGTTCCCACCATTACGTGCTGGCAACATAGGACAAGGGTTGCGCTCGTTGCGGGACTTAACCCAACATTTCACAACACGAGCTGACGACAGCCATGCAGCACCTGTCTCAGAGTTCCCGAAGGCACACGTCCATCTCTGGTCGCTTCTCTGGATGTCAAGAGTAGGTAAGGTTCTTCGCGTTGCATCGAATTAAACCACATGCTCCACCGCTTGTGCGGGCCCCCGTCAATTCATTTGAGTTTTAACCTTGCGGCCGTACTCCCCAGGCGGTCTATTTAATGCGTTAGCTTTGGAAGCCACTCCTCAAGGGAACAACCTCCTAATAGACATCGTTTACGGCGTGGACTACCAGGGTATCTAATCCTGTTTGCTCCCCACGCTTTCGCATCTGAGTGTCAGTCTCTTGCCAGGGGGCCGCCTTCGCCACTGGTATTCCTTCGGATCTCTACGCATTTCACCGCTACACCCGAAATTCTACCCCCCTCTCAAGGACTCTAGTTTGGCAGTATCAAATGCAGTTCCCAGGTTGAGCCCGGGGCTTTCACATCTGACTGACCAAACCACCTGCATGCGCTTTACGCCCAGTAATTCCGATTAACGCTTGCACCCCTCGTATTACCGCGGCTGCTGGCACGAAGTTAGCCGGTGCTTCTTCTGCGAGTAACGTCACAGCCAACGGGTATTAACCGTTGACCTTTCCTCCTCGCTGAAAGTGCTTTACAACCCGAAGGCCTTCTTCACACACGCGGCATGGCTGCATCAGGCTTTCGCCCATTGTGCAATATTCCCCACTGCTGCCTCCCGTAGGAGTCTGGGCCGTGTCTCAGTCCCAGTGTGGCTGATCATCCTCTCAAACCAGCTAGAGATCGTCGCCTTGGTGAGCTCTTACCTCACCAACTAGCTAATCTCACTTAGGCTTATCCAATCGCGGAAGGTGCCGAAGCGTCCCCTCCTTTCCCCCGTAGGGCGTATGCGGTATTAGCAGTCGTTTCCAACTGTTGTCCCCCTCGACTGGGCAAATTCCTAAGCATTACTCACCCGTCCGCCGCTCGACGCCTAATGAATCCCCCGAAGGTTCATCATCATCGTTTCCGCTCGACTTGCATGTGTTAGGCCTGCCGCCAGCGTTCAATCTGAGCCATGATCAAACTCTTCAATTAAAGATTTGATTTTTTGTCCAACTCCTAAGAGCTAGACACTCAATGAATACTGAATTTCGTATAGTCACTCAGTAAATATCGAGAAAATGATGATTTCTCAATTCTACGTGAGTGCCCACACAGATTGTCTGACAAATTGTTAAAGAGCGTTGCTTCGTTACCGAAGCGAGGTGCGTATAATACGCTTTCCTCAGCGGCCGTCAAGCAGAAATTTGAATTTCTTTTTGAAGCCAAACTTCGTGTTTTAAGCGTTTCAGCTTAAGGTTCGAAGCAGAGCGTCATTTTAACCAGTTAACTTATCAAGTCAAGGACTTATATGAGAAGTTAACGTGGTGACTGACGCTATATCAATCGTTGCTACATCAGCATTGCTGTGTTGCCTCGTCGACAGGAAGCGCATTATAGACATAAGTCGGAGTGACACAAGCATTACCTTGCTAGTTGGCAACTGTACGCTCAATATAACAACGATCCGCTTAGCATTAGGTCAATTGCCGTAATTTAAGGAGCAAACAATGACAACAAAAGCATTCAAACAACACTCTCCAGTACTTGGTGAACGTTGCTATGTCGAAGAAAGTGCGGTGCTTTATGGCGATATTGAATTAGCGGAAGATGCCAACGTGTGGCCATTGGTTGCTGCTCGGGGCGACGTTAATTACATTCGTATAGGTAAACGCTCCAACATTCAGGATGGCAGCGTGTTACACGTTACTCGTAAACATGACGCTCAGCCCGATGGTTTCCCGCTATTGATTGGCGATGACGTTACCGTTGGTCACAAAGCATTACTGCATGGCTGTCAGATCGGCGACCGTGTACTGGTTGGTATGGGGGCCATTGTTTTAGATGGTGCTGTCGTCGAACACGATGTGATGATCGGTGCTGGAAGTTTGGTACCACCGGGCAAGCGGTTGGAGTCAGGCTTCCTCTATATAGGTAGCCCGGTAAAGCAGGCACGACCACTTAAGCCTGCTGAATTGGCTTTCTTAACAGAATCGGCCCAAAACTACGTTAAATTGAAAGACGCTTACCTCGCCCAACAAGATTAACAGGCTGGATGCCCAAGCCAGATTCGCCCTTGGGCATCAAACGCTTCATCCTCAATGAGGATTTCAGCCTCCTCTTCCAGCTCAAACCGCAGCTGCTCAAACACCACTCCGGCTTGTTCGGCGTTACCGATGGTTTGACCGCTGCGCTTAGCCAGCTGATCTATTCCAATAAGGCACAAGACCGAACTTCCGCCCCACTGCGCTGAAAATGCAACAGTACCTTGTTGCCATTTGATATCGAGCAGGTCGTTAAATAGGATCTGTTGATTCATGGTGCTACCCCAGTTTCTTCTATCAATGCAGACAATACCGACTCAACATTGGGCTCAACCCCACGCCACAAGCCAAAGCTAACCGCCGCCTGCTGTACTAGCATACCAACGCCACTGTAATTATCGTTGATACCAATGGATTGTCCCCATTTTTGAAACACGGTTTGGTCGATACCATATACCATGTCGTAGCTGGCACATCCTTGGTTAACCTCTATAGAAGGTAGAGGTGGCATTTCACCTGTAAGTGAGGCTGAAGTACCATTGATAATCAGATCAAAGTTACCGTGGATCTGCTCGAAGCCACCACCACTGATGGTGCCCATATCATGAAACGCTAGCGCCAATTGTGCCGCCTTTGCGGCAGTGCGGTTGGCAATAACTATCTCTTGTGGCGATTCAGACAGAAGTGGAGCCAGAACTCCGCGAACTGCCCCACCGGCACCAAGTATAAGTATCCGCTTGCCTGCCAGAGTAATCCCCAGTCGATAGAGATCGGCCACTAGCCCAGCGCCGTCGGTATTATCCCCGAGCAATTGCCCATCTTCGAGCCAGTGTAAGGTATTAACGGCACCAGCACGTTTGGCACGCTCGCTCAATTGATCGCATAGCGCAGCAGCTTGCTGCTTAAAGGGAACCGTAATATTGGCGCCACAGCCGCCAGCACGACGAAACGCAGATACCGCTTCAACAAACCCATCGATTGGCGCCAACTGCGTATCGTAGACAAGACGCTGCGACGTTTGCTCAGCAAAACGTTGGTGGATAAAAGGGGACTTGCTTTGGCTAATAGGGTTACCAAAAACAGTATAACGATCCATACGTTGGTTCCAATAAAAAAGGGCTGTGTACCAATTAAGTGTTGTTGTTCTTTGTAATACAGTTAAAGCACCGGCTAGGCGAGCCCCGATACAAAGGGTTAAGCACTGCCGTCGTTGAGCTTCTACCGCATTGGAGCAGTTCAGCGAAGTTGGACTGCGACCTAAGGCAAAGGGGGCGAAGCTCCCCTTTGGGTGCCGTCGCCACCGCGACACAGCCTAAAAAAGGGTACCAGTGTTATACGCTGGTACCCAATATCGACGCAAATTACTGACTATCGCGCGGCAAATTAATCCAACTCTTGCAGCCAGTCTCGCGGGCGTAGGTAATCGGTTAACTTCGCTTCGGCGCTGTTCTGCTCCGGTTGGTATTGGTATTCCCACCGCGCTAATGGCGGCATCGACATCAAGATCGACTCGGTTCGACCACCAGATTGCAGCCCGAATAGGGTGCCACGATCGAACACCAGGTTAAATTCGACATAACGGCCGCGACGGTACAGCTGGAACTGCCGTTCTCGCTCGCCATAAGGCGTGTCATGACGACGTTCGACAATCGGTGCGTAGGCATCAATAAAACCATTGCCTACCGCTTGCATAAAGGCAAAGCTCTGTTCAAAACCCGCATCATTGAGATCATCGAAAAACAATCCTCCGACTCCACGAGTTTCATTACGGTGCTTCAGGAGGAAGTAGTCATCGCACCATGCTTTGTACTTATTGTAGTGATCTGGCCCAAATGAGGCACAGAGATCGGATGCAACCTGATGCCAATGCCGGACATCATCATCGAATGGGTAAAACGGGGTAAGATCAAAGCCACCGCCAAACCACCAAACCGGTTGCTCTCCCTCTTTTTCAGCAACAAAGAAGCGCACATTCGCGTGGCTGGTTGGGACGTACGGGTTATTGGGGTGGATAACCAAAGAAACGCCCATCGCACGCCAATGGCGCCCAGCTAATTCTGGCCGATGGGCTGTTGCAGACGCTGGTAATTGGCTACCGGCAACTTCAGAAAAGTTAACGCCCGCCTGCTCAAATACCCGTCCCTTAGTGAGCACACGACTTTGACCGCCGCCGCCCTCTGGGCGCTGCCAACTGTCGACCACGAATTGTGCTTGGCCGTCGAGCTGCTCTAAACGGTGGCAGATCTGATCTTGCAAAGCGGTTAGGTAGGCTCTTACCGCATCGTATTGGATTGGCATAGATTCCTTTCTATATAGGAAGAGATTAACTGCGAAGTACGTTGCCACTTAGAGCGTCAAGTATGGTTGATGGGGTGACGTTGCCGCCGACCAGCCCCATCACCACACCATCAAGGTGCTCACCAAGTTGTTCCGTAACGTCGTGCCCTTGAGTTAATGACGGTTGACCAGAAAGGTTAGCACTGGTGGAAACCACCGGCATCCCTGCGGCGGTACAAAGATCCTGTACCACTGGGTGAGCAGACACACGCACGGCGATGGTGCCAAACTTGCCAGTAAGCCATTTAGGCACTGAGCTGCGCGCCGGCATCACCCATGTATAGGGTCCAGGCCAGCGAGCAAGTATGTTATCGCGCTGGGCACGAGTCAGCGCCTCATCGTCAACAAAGGGTAATAGCTGACCATAGCTGGCCGCTACCAAGATAAGTCCTTTATCGACAGGGCGCTGTTTGATCTGCAGTAGTCGCTCCACTGCCGCTTGATTCATGGGAGCACAGCCAAGGCCATAAACAGCCTCAGTGGGATAGGCGACTACCCCACCCTGGCCGATGATCTCTCCCGCTTCGGCTACGGTAATGAAGCGACTCATTGGCTTACTCCGCCAGCTTAGCTTGCAGTTTTGCGTCTTTAGCTTGAACCGCTTCAGCCGCTTGTTGACGCTCTTGTTTTACTTTTAACGCTAGGTCGTCATCACCTACAGCCAGCATCTGTGCAGCCAAGTAACCTGCGTTTTTCGCGCCTGCGCTGCCAATAGCAACGGTCGCAACCGGAACACCACCAGGCATCATCACCGTGGATAACAGTGCATCATGACCTTGCAGTGGACCATTATCGATAGGCACACCAATCACTGGACGAGTGGTGATACCAGCAACAGCACCAGCAAGGTGAGCCGCTAGTCCTGCAGCACAGATAAACACCTTACAACCGCGCGCTTCAGCATCGGTAACGTAAGCGTGGGTTGCAGCTGGGGTACGGTGAGCAGAAGTTACTTTGGCTTCAAAGCGGATCTCAAGCTTTCTTAGAACATCTAGAGTGGCTTGCATGATAGGCAGATCTGAGTCTGAGCCCATCAATACCGCAACAAATGGGGTGGTCATTGAGGTAATTCCTTTTGTTAAGTAGGGATATTTATTGTTATTTTGCGGATCGGATTATATCCGTTCTTGTTGATGTTTGCAGGTACGCTGGGGACAACACAGCGTCCTCTTACCGCGCACTTTTTTTTCCACTAGCACCCCCCAACCACAATCTGGGCAGGTCTCAGCAACTGGTTTTTCATTCAATAGATATTTGCAGCTCGGATAATCGCTACACGCATAGAACTTTTTACCAAAGCGGTTGGTTCGGGCAGTCAATTCTGCTTTTTTACATTGGGGACAAACAGGTAGTAATTCAGTGACTTCCGTTTCATCCTGACGGACAATATGGTCGCATTCAGGGTAACCACTACAACCGATATAAAAGCCATAACGACCCGATTTGAGCGCCAATGGTCGACTGCATTTAGGGCATTGGGTACCTTCCATGATCTCATCTTCGCTTTGGGCCTTCTCCACCAAAGGGCGATGATATTCACACTGAGGATAATCACTGCAGCCAATAAAGGCGCCGTGTTTACCATGTTTAAGTTGCAACGGTTTGCCACAGTTCGGGCAGTCTCCCTGATCACGTTCGAGTGCGTGCTCATGGGTAGTAAATAGTTGCTGATCAATCTTAGACATGGCCCGTCCGCCAAAAAGGTAATTAGATCAATTTTATCAGGTAAGTTGCCGTAGATGGCAACTGATTGTGAAGGCAATAGGCAACAAAAAGGGCTGTGTCGTAGTTAGCTGTTGAAGTTTATCTTAAGCCTTCGGCTTCACCGATTTGGTGCTTTCGGGGAGGATGTCGCGGTGGCGACGGCACCCAAAGTGGAGCTCCGCCCCCTTTGGAATCCCCCTTGCCTTAAGTCGCAGTCCAAAACGCTTCGCCGGACTGCTCCAATGCGGCAGAAACTCAACGGCGGTAGTGCCTTCCCCTTGTATTAAAACTCGCCTAGCCGGTGCTTTAACAGCATTGGAAAGAACAACACTTAATTGGTACACAGTCCCCAAAAGGCGCCGTAGCGCCTGTTGGAGTGGCTCCTAATGAAGCAGCCCTTCGGGTTGTTCAAACACCAGATCTTCCATCTGGCTATAAGCGTGCTCATTTCCAGGTACATTGAACAGTACCATTAACACCACCCACTTCAGGTCATCGAGCGATAACGGCTCACCGTCGAGCTCCATGATACGGTCGATCACCATTTCTCGTGTTGCGGCCGTTAATACTTGGATATTCTCCAAAAATAGCAGGAATCCGCGTGATTCAGTATCCAAGCGCTGCAGTTCCGTAGCATGGTAGATACGGACACTGTTGGGTTTAGCGCCATTTAGGTAAGGTTTGCGATCAGAACCTTGCAGTTCAGCTAACTTTTCAATCCAAATTAACGCTTTACCAATATCTTCAGAACGAAAACCAGCACGATTTAATTCGTCCGTTAACTCTTCACGGTCAAACAGTAACTCGACCTCGCTCTGCACATATGTTTCAAACAGATACATCAGAATATCGAACATAATCAGCCTCCCTTTCGCCTTACATAGCCACCGGGTACAGCTACCACCAAACCATCCAGTTCCATCTCTATCAGTTGTGTTATCACAACCTCAACCGGTAATTCACTGCGCTGTACCACAATATCAACCGGTGTGACTTCATAACCCACACTATCCAACAAAGTGGATGGTGGCAACTGTGTTGCCAGTAACGAAGGTTGAAAGCGCCACTGTGGCGCTAGCTCCTCAATAATATCGACCGGATCAGTCACCAATTTAGCACCCTGTTGGATCAACCAATGGCAACCATGGCGTCCATTGTCATGCACACTACCAGGAACAGCAAACACCTCACGGCCTTGCTCTGCAGCCAAACGAGCGCTAATCAATGAACCACTTTTCAAACCTGCCTCGACCACCACCAAACCATAGCTTAAGCCGCTGACAATACGATTACGTTGGGGAAAATGATGCTTTAGCGGCCCCTGAGCAGGCCAATACTCAGAAAGCAGCACGCCCTGATCAATAATACGTTGAGCCAACGCTTGATGCCGTTTCGGGTATATATTGCTAAGGCCACTACCAAGTACCGCAATGGTACTACCACCACTATCCAGTGCGCCTTGGTGACAAGCGCCATCGATACCAAGTGCCAACCCCGATGTTACCCCCCAACCGGCACCGGCCAACTGATTGGCCCAACTATATGCTAGCTCTCGCCCAGCGGCGGAGGCATTACGTGCCCCCACCATGGCAATACTAGGCTGAGCTATGCAATCGATGTTGCCCTGAGCAAACAATAACAACGGCGCGTCATCAATATTAAGGAGCGATTCAGGATATGAGTTAGCAGTGATGGGAATAATATGTCGCTCGGCCCCATCCTGTAACCAAGATAGGGCAGCCTCAACCAGACGAGGCTGTGGTTGATACATTTGTTCACAATTGCTCATAGAAAAGCCGGGGCGATCCCCGGCTTCTAGTTGGTCGATAATGGCGCTTACGTCGGCGTGTTGTAACAGCCTGCGCTTATCGCGCCGGTTGAGCCCACGCCATAGCGCGAAGCTCAACCAGTGACTTAATTCAGTCACGCTTAGTGCCAAGCACCATTGGCACTGGCGCCATGATTTCATTGCCTAGGCGGGCTGGACGGCGACCATTAACAATTAGCGCTAAGCTAACTTTGTCGTACGCTTTAAATACCATCAACTCTCCGCTGTAGACCTTTGGCAATACGACGCTGCGACCATCACCCAAAAGGGTTACCACCTTGTCATAAGCTCGCAGATCCTCTTTTTCACGGTAAGGGCGATTTTCGTTATTCTTATCAATGGCAATCTGGTCACCTTGGCGATGAATGGCGTAAACCTGTCCCTCTTTAACCCCATCAACACTGCCTTTATTAACAATCGCGACTTGGGAAACCCCGATCTCAGTGTTCTTGGAATTCGAAGCAATGATATTGCCGTGAATCTCATCCGGTGCAGGATGCGGTAAGAAGTAAGATGGCAATAGCGATGCATCGGTAATCGGCATCACATACTCACCGGCAACTATCTCTTGGCGTGAGTTCAATAGCTTCACCTTAGAGATTTCACCACTCTCAATAACCTGACCGGTCGCAGCCAGTTCAACTTCCAACCCCAATAGGGTTTTACCGTCGATATCGACTAACGGACGGCCTTTCTTATATAAGCCGTAGCGTGCGCCAATCTCAAGCTCTTCATGAACAAACACCACATCATTCTTAACGTAGCCAACTGCGTCGCGTTCGCCGCCCATAACCCGCGGGATCCCTTCAAGCTGCTCAGGAGAGATAACTTGTTGGAAAGACAGGTAGGGTTCGATCAACGACAATGGCACTGGTGGTACTGGGCCGCCTTTGGCGGTAGTGTTCATCCCAGGGCTCAAGCGAACCTTAGCTTTGCCGCCCTTGCGGACCAAGCGTGGCACGCCATCGATGAAGACTAAGGTCAGTTCATCGCCGGGATAGATCAAATGGGGGTTGGCAATTTGTGGGTTTGCCCCCCACAATGTTGGCCAGCGCCAAGGATCGTCCAAAAACATGGCTGAGATATCCCACAACGTGTCGCCTTTTTTCACAACGTAGGCGTCGGGATGGCCCGGCTTCAGCGTTAGCGTGTCTGCCCATGCGCAGCACGTTATTGCGGCCGCGAGAAAAACCACCAATTTGTTCATACCACTTCCTTGTGTATAAGGTTGTTGCAGGTCATTTTGTCATTACCACCAGCAACGGGTTAAAATTACCCATCAGCTGTCAAACTTAACCCTTGCAGCTACTAATTTCCAATTAACAATTAACGAGATACGCAATGGCCATCAGAGAAGTACTCCGTTTCCCCGACGAACGTTTACGCACCGTAGCCCAACCAGTTACCGATTTTGGCGCTGATCTTCAGCTGCTGATCGATGATATGTTCGAAACCATGTACGAAGAACGTGGCGTTGGCCTAGCTGCCTCACAGATTGACCAACACATCCAATTGATTGTGATGGATCTGACTGAAGATAAAAGCGAACCTCGTGTATTTATTAACCCAAAGATACTCGAACAAAGCGGTCATTTCATCAACGATGAAGGCTGTTTGTCCGTTCCAGGGATCTACGCCAAGGTCGAACGTGCCGAAAAAGTAACTGCAGAAGCTCTTGATCGCAACGGTAAAACCTTCACCGTTGAAGCAGACGAACTGTTGTCCATCTGCATCCAGCATGAAATGGATCACCTACAAGGTAAGCTGTTTGTTGATTACCTGTCGCCACTCAAGCGTCAGCGCATCAAACAAAAGCTAGAAAAAGCCGCTCGCCTTGATGCGAAGCACGGCTAGGAGTGACAGTGTCTCAATTGAAAATCGTTTTTGCCGGTACTCCGGCCTTTGCAGCGGATCACCTACAAGCCCTGCTCGATAGCAAACACGACGTAGTTGGTGTTTATACCCAACCAGATCGTCCTGCTGGTCGCGGCAAAAAACTGACTGCTAGCCCAGTAAAAGAGTTAGCTCTGCAGCACCAGTTACCAGTTTATCAGCCAAAGAGTTTGCGTGCCGAAGAAGCCCAGCAAGAGCTGGATACGATCGACTTCGACATTATGGTGGTGGTCGCTTACGGCCTGATTTTACCAAAAGTTGTACTCGATATGCCGCGCCTAGGCTGCATTAACGTGCACGGTTCACTGTTACCGCGCTGGCGTGGTGCAGCCCCGATTCAGCGATCGATCTGGGCCGGTGATGCCGAAACCGGTGTAACCATTATGCAGATGGATGTTGGTCTGGATACCGGCGCAATGCTGCACAAAGTCAGTTGTTCAATTGAGGCTACCGACACCTCCGCCAGCTTATATAACAAGCTGGCCAAGCTTGGTCCACAAGGGTTGATTGAGGCACTAGCACAACTGGCCAATGGCACTGCCGTAGCGGAAGTACAAGACGACGCGCTAGCTAACTATGCCGACAAGCTTTCGAAAGAGGAAGCGGCGATAGATTGGAGTAAATCAGCGGTGGTATTGTGGCGCGAAGTACGAGCATTCAACCCATGGCCAGTAAGTCATTTCCAGTGCGCTGGCAACACCATTAAATTATGGCAATGCCAACCATTGAATGAAGCCCACGACAGCGTGGCTGGCACCATCCTTAGAGCCGATAAACAAGGTATCGTCGTTGCCTGTGGTAACGGCGCTCTGTTGCTTGAATCAATCCAAATCCCTAACAAGAAAGCGATGGCCGCTGCGGACGTATTAAACGCTCGTAAAGAGTGGTTCGCCCAAGGTGCCCAACTGTCATGAGCAACT